>NZ_JAMYNN010000014.1:0-161139 GCF_040319055.1 Mesorhizobium sp. M0960
CGGCAGGACAGAGGGGGGTGCCTCGCGCCAATATCTCGCAATTATTTGCATTGCGGTGCGACCGAAAACGGGACGCCGAAACGCCCCGTTTCGATTACGCCGTCGATCGCCGTTCAACCGTTGACCAGGGCCAGCAGCTCCTCGGTATAGCGCTTGCCGACCACCTTTTCCGGCGACAGCGCGTCGCCGATGGACGCCACTTCGGCCTGGCTCAGCACAATATCGGCTGCCGCCGTATTCTGCTCCAGATGGCGGATTTTTCGCGCACCGGGGATCGGGACAATGAAGTCGCCCTGATGCAGCACCCAGGCGAGCGCCAGCTGTGCCGGCGTTACGCCCTTCTCGGCGGCCATCTTTTCCAGCACGGCGACGACCGCCGCATTGGCCGCCATGGCGTCGGCCTGGAAGCGCGGCAACCCGCGGCGCCAGTCGTCGGCGCCGAGAACATCGGGCTTGGCGATCGTGCCGGTGAGCAGGCCGCGGCCGAGCGGGCTATAGGGGACAAAGCCGATGCCGAGCTCGCGACAGACGGCAAACACCTCCTCCTCCGGATCGCGGCTCCACAGCGAATATTCGCTCTGCACCGCGGCGATCGGATGCACCGCATGCGCCCGGCGGATGGTCGCCGCACTCGCCTCCGACAGGCCGAGCGCCCGCACCTTGCCCTCGCGCACCAGCTCGGCCATGGCGCCGACCGTATCCTCGATCGGCACGTTGGGATCGACGCGGTGCTGGTAATAGAGGTCGATGACCTCCGTATCCAGCCGCTTCAACGACGCTTCGGCAACCGCCTTGACATGTTCCGGGCGGCTGTCGACGCCGGCCATGCGCTCCATGCCGCTGCCTTCTTCCAGGATCTTGAAGCCGAATTTCGTCGCAATCGTCACCTTGTCACGCACCGGCTTCAGCGCCTTGCCAACCAGGATCTCGTTCTCGTAGGGGCCGTAAACCTCGGCCGTGTCGAAGAAATTGACGCCGATGTCGACAGCGTGGCGCAGCGTGGCGATCGCGTCCGCCTCCGGCTGGCCGCCATAGGCAAAGCTCATCCCCATGCAGCCGAGGCCGACCGGGTAGACGTCAAGTTCATTGCCGAGCTTGCGGGTTTGCATCACGTATCTCCTTGTTGTGATGGTTGTGATGCCGCAGAGATAGCGTCTTGCGCTGCGTTCGATAATCGGCTCTCATTTGCACAGGCTGTTCCAAAAAATAGATCAATGAAGCGAACCCATCTTTCACAGCTCGCTGTACTGGCAACGGTCGCCCAATGCGGCAGTTTTCGCGGCGCCGCCAAGGAGCTGGCAATCGCGCCATCGGCGGTCAGCCACGCGGTTTCCAGCCTGGAAGCGCGCCTCGGCGTCCGCCTTCTGGCGCGCAGCACGCGCAGCGTCGCTCCGACCGAGGAGGGCGCGCAGCTGCTCGAGCGCCTCAGGCCGGCGCTGTCGGAAATCGACCTGGCGCTGGAATCGGCGATCGAGGCGCGCGACCGGCCGGCCGGCAATCTCAGGCTGACCGTGCCGCGCACCGCGGCCCACCTGACGCTGACGCCAAGGCTCGGCGCCTTTGCCGCTGCCTATCCCGACATCGTGCTGGAGATCGTCATCGAGGACCGCTTCACCGATGTGGTCGAGGGCGGCTTCGATGCCGGCGTGCGGCTGGGCGAGAGCCTGCAGCGCGACATGATCGCCGTGCGCATCGGGCCGGACCTTCGCGGCGCAGTCGTCGGCGCGCCATCCTATTTCGAGACCATGCCCAAGCCGCAGCATCCGCGCGATCTTGCCGGTCACCGCTGCATCCGCTTCCGCTTCTCCAGCGGCATTCTCTATCGCTGGGAATTCGAGAAGAACGGCGAGGAGATCGAAATCCCGGTGAAAGGGCCGCTGATCCTCGACGAGGACCATCTGATTGCCAACGCCGCGGTCGACGGCGCCGGGCTCGCCTTCGTGTTCGAGGACTATGTCCGCGACGCGCTCGCCGCCGGCAAGCTTGTTCGCGTGCTGGAGGACTGGTGCCCGCGCTTTGACGGTTTCTTCGTCTATTACCCCAGCCGACGCCAGATGCGGCCGGCACTCAGGGCCTTTGTTGATTTCTTCAAGGTGAGCGGGTAGTCACCCTCCCCACAAGGGGGAGGGTGGAAGAAACCCGACCTGGCATTCGTTCACCGACCATGTCAACACTGCCCAAAAACCAGACGGCCGGCTACGGCTGGACGGCGATCATTCTTCACTGGCTGATCGCGGCGCTCTTTATCGGCCAGTTCCTGCTCGGCTTCGTCATGGTGCGGCTCGCCAGCCAGCGCACCGCCTTCGAGTTGATCCAGCTGCATAAATCCTTCGGCTTCCTGCTGCTTGGGCTGGTCATCCTGCGCATCGCCTGGCGCCTAGGCAGACCGGCCCCATCGCTGCCGCGCTCGGTCGGCCCTTTCGAGCGCCGGATGGCGCCGCTGGTCCATCTCGCGCTTTATGCGTTTCAGCTCGCTCTGCCGTTGTCCGGCTGGGCACTGGTCTCGGTCTCGGTGCTGGAGATCCCGAGCGTGCCGTTCAATCTGTTTGTCATGCCCAATTTGCCGCTTGGTGAATCGGACACGGCTGAAAGCTTCTGGGCGGCGACGCACTGGTATCTCGCCTATGCCGGCATCGGACTTGTCGCTTTGCATCTGGCCGCGGCGCTGCGTCATCATTTCTGGCTGAGGGATACCGTGCTGATGCGCATGATCACGGCTTCGTCACATCGCGACACGGAATAGAGGGGGCGGCTCATTCGTTCATGGGGCGAGGACGCAAGAAAGCGTTGCCTGCCAAGAGGACCAGTCCCATGTACGCGCGCATCTTCGGATTTGCGGCAGCCGCCGCTTGTTTTGCCATGCCTGTTTTCGCCGCCGTCGCCCTTGGCGACGCGGCCGGCAGCTACACCATCAGCCCGGGGAGTTCCAGCATCCACTTCTCGATCGGCAAGCTCGGCGGCGGAGGGCTCGACGGTGCTTTCTCCCGCTTCAAGGGCAGTATCCTCATCGACAACAGCGATGTCGGCCGGTCCCAGGTCAATTTCACCATCTTCCCCGAAAGCGTCGGTACCGGCCAAAGCCGCATCGACGCATTTCTCCGCTCGGACGCGGTTTTCGACGCGGCCAACAATCCGGAGATCCAGTTCCGTTCGACCAGCGTCAAACGGACCGCCGACACGTCAGCCCTTGTCACCGGCCGGCTGACGGCGCGCGGCAAGACCTTTCAGGAAAAATTCACGGCCGAGCTCGGCGGCCTCAGGGCGGGCACGATAAAATTCCATGTCACCGGCAAGGTGCTGCGGTCGCGCTACGGCATGGATGTCGGCACGCCGATTTATTCCAACGTCGTCGACTTCGACATGACGCTGACCGGCAAGCGGGGATAGCCTTTGCAGGACCTGTGTTCCTCGCCCCCGCAAAGCGCGGGAGAGGTGGCCCAGCGAAGCCGGGACGGAGAGGGGGACGACGGCCGCCAAGCCAGAATCCTGCAGGGGCAGGGCGCGGACTGATTATGATGCGAAGCCGCGCGTGAACAGCCAATTCGGCCGCTGCGAAGGCCCCTCTCCGTCCCGGCTTCGCCGGGCCACCTCTCCCCACTTCGTGGGGCGAGGAACCAGTGTCCCGCATTGGCTTTTCTCCTGAATTAGGGCAAACCTCCAGGCCTGCAATCGAGAGGAGAAATCTGATGTTCCGATGGGGTGTTTTGTCGACGGCCAAGATCGGCCGCGAGCAGCTTTTGCCGGCAATCGTCGAGGCGGAGAACGGCGTGCTGTCGGCGATCGCCAGCCGCGATCTGTCGAAAGCCCGGGCACTGGGCGAACGCTTCGGCGCGCGCCACGCTTTCGGCTCCTATGAGGAACTGCTCGCCTCCAGCGACATCGACGGCGTCTACATTCCGCTGCCGACCTCGCAGCATGTCGAATGGACGGCCAAGGCGATCGAAGCCGGCAAGCATGTTCTGGTTGAAAAACCGCTGGCGCTCGATGCCAAGGACATTCCGCCGCTGATCAAGCTGCGCGATGCCAGGAAGGTGCTGGTCTGCGAAGCTTTCATGGTCGTCTACCATCCGCAATGGATCAAGGTGCGCGAGCTGATCGCCAACGGCGCCATCGGCCGGCTGCGCCATGTCCAGGGCGCGTTCTCCTATTACAATGTCGACCCCAACAACATGCGCAACAAGCTCGATCTCGGCGGCGGCGCGCTGCCCGACATCGGTGTCTACCCGACGGTGTCGACACGCTTTTCGACGGGCAAGGAGCCGCTGCGCGTCCAGGCGACGATCGAGCGCGACAAGACGTTCGGCACCGACATCTATTCCTCGATCCGCGCCGATTTCGGCGATTTCGAGCTGTCGTTTTACCTGTCGACGCAGATGGCGGCACGCCAGGTGATGGTGTTCCACGGCGAGAAGGGATTCATCGAGGTGTTCTCACCGTTCAACGCCGGGCTCTATGACCATCACCGCGTCGAGCTGCACAACCAGAACCACAGCGAGGCGCAGGTATTCCGCTTTCCCGGCACGCAGCAATACCGGCTGGAAGTCGAGGCCTTCGCGCGGGCGGCACAGGGCGGCAAGGACCGCGTTTTCACCCTGGAAGAATCGGTGCTCAACCAGAAGGTCATCGATGCCATCTTCCGCGCCGGCGAGAAGGAAGGCTGGGAGACAGTCTAGGCCGGCCATGATCCCAAAAAATGAGGGACCGGTTTTTGGACGAGATCATGGCCAAATAGATGCCAAACGACGCGGATGTGATCATTGTCGGCGCCGGCCTTGCCGGTCTTGTCGCGGCGGCCGAACTGACTGAGGCCGGCAAGAAGACCATCATCGTCGAGCAGGAGCCGGAGCAGTCGCTTGGCGGCCAGGCGTTCTGGTCGCTCGGCGGCATCTTCCTTGTCGATTCGCCCGAACAGCGGCGCATGCGCATCCGCGATTCGTATGAGCTGGCGCTCGAGGATTGGCTGGGCACTGCAGCCTTCGACCGCACGGAAGATCTCTGGCCGCGCCGCTGGGCCGAGGCCTATCTCGGCTTCGCCGCCGGCGAGAAGCGCTCCTGGCTCATGCAGCGCGGCCTGAAATTCTTTCCGGTGGTCGGCTGGGCCGAACGCGGCGGCGGCAACGCCGTCGGCCACGGCAATTCGGTGCCGCGCTTCCATGTCACCTGGGGCACCGGGCCTGGTGTGCTCGAACCGTTCGTGCAGCGCGTGCGCGAGGCCGAGAAGCGCGGGCTGATCAGCTTCAGGTTCCGTCACCGGGTCAACGAATTGAGCCGGACGGGTGCTGCCGTCGACGGCGTGCGCGGCGACATATTGGCGGCGAGTGATGCCGAGCGCGGCCGCAAGAGCTCGCGCGAGATCACAGCCGATTTCGAGTTGAAGGCGCAGGCCGTCATCGTCGCCTCCGGCGGCATCGGCGCCAATCACCAGCTGGTCCGGGAGAATTGGCCGCAGCGGCTGGGTGCGCCGCCGAAACGCATGATCACCGGCGTTCCCGACCATGTCGACGGCCGCATGCTGGCGATCGCCGAGGCTGCCGGCGGCAGGCTCATCAACCGCGACCGCATGTGGCACTATGTTGAGGGCGTCAGGAACTGGGCACCGATCTGGACCGATCATGCGATCCGCATTCTGCCCGGCCCGTCATCGCTGTGGCTCGATGCGCGCGGCAAACGCCTGCCGGTGCCGCTCTATCCCGGCTTCGACACGTTGGCCACGCTCAGCCACATCATGAGCACCGGATACGACTATTCCTGGTTCATCCTGACCAAAAAGATCATCCAGAAGGAGGTCGCGCTGTCCGGCTCCGAGCAGAACCCCGATCTGACGGGGAAAAGCTGGCGCCAGGTGCTTGGCCGTGCCACCAGCGGCGTGCCCGCGCCGGTCAAGGCGTTCATGGAGAAGGGTGAGGATTTCATTGTCGAGCCCGAACTGCCGGCGCTGGTCGCCCGCATGAACGCACTGGCCGGAGGCGAGCCGCTGCTCGAACTGGCGCAGGTCGAGCGCGAAATCCGCGCCCGCGACCGGCAGCTCGACAATCCGTTCTCCAAGGACATGCAGATCACCGCGCTGCGCGGCGCGCGAGCCTATCTCGGAGACCGGCTGATCCGTACCGCAAGACCGCACAAGCTGCTCGATCCCGCCAATGGCCCGCTGATCGCCGTCAGGCTCGGCATCCTGACCCGCAAGACGCTCGGCGGGCTTGAGACGGACCTCGACAGCCGCGTGCTGGGCGCCGGCGGCCAACCGGTCGAAGGGCTGTACGCGGTGGGCGAGGCCGCCGGTTTCGGCGGCGGCGGCATGCACGGCTATGCAGCGCTCGAAGGCACGTTTCTCGGCGGCTGCATCTTTTCCGGCCGCAGTGCCGGACGAGCGGCGGCGCGAGCGGTGAGGTGAAACAAGGCCCGCCGGCAGTCGTTGCGCCAAGGGTGGCGGGGTCGCACCGATTGGCCAAACCGCCCTCTAAGCGAAGGGCTGCAAATTGACGTCTTGAAGCTTGGAACCGGCAAGCAAAGCCTCGAGCACCTGCTTCTTCAAAAACAGGCACTGCGCACGGGCAAGTTTCACGATGGCCGAAACGTCGCCTGCCTCGCAGGCAAGAACCAGTTCCTTTTGCTGGGCGATGATCAACTGGGTGAAGTCGCGCGACTTGAAGCCCAGGTGGAGAACCCGCGCCGACTGGTCGAGTATCTGGTCCAGTAGATGCGCCAGTCGTAAATTTCCCGAGAGCTCCGCCAGGGCCAGACGAAAAGCACGATCGGCCGCAAGGAAGGCAATGTGGCTGCGTAGCGTCTCCGGCTTCAGCACTTTTTTCGCTGCCAGCCTGATATCCTCCAGCCCGCGCTCGGTCATGTTCGATGCCGCCACCCTGAACACTTCCGGCTCGATCAAGCTGCGGACATCGAAGATCTCGTTGACGTCCCGCAGACTCAGCGTCGCAACGACGTAGCCGCGGCGCGGCTCGCTCCTGACCAGCCCTTCCTGCATCAGGCGGGCCAACGCCGCGCGGATGGTCGCCTTTTTGATCAGGTATCGATCGCCGATCTGTTTCTCGGTCAGCGCTTCGCCGGGGCGCAGCACGCAGGCAATGATGTCGTTCCTCAGCTGCTCATATGCCTGTTCCCTGCGAAGGACGTCGGCGGCTGACAGTGCTGTCGCCTCGACCGTGGCCGGTCTTGCCGGTTCGGCGGTCAACTTCGTCGTTTTCATATTCTGTCCGTCTGGCTGTCCCGTTGACGCTGGCCTCAGCATTCGCTAGCGTGAGCACCTCAGATTGATAATTTGAGCATCTCAGGGAGGATAACTGATATGCCTTTAGCCGCCAACTCACCTCTCTACGCCGTTGCCGATGATATCGTCAATGCCGCGAGAGGCCCAGATCCCCTCGAAGCGGTAAGGACGGTCCTGGGCGACTACACGAACCGTTTTCACGCATCGGGAACACTCGCTCACGAAGAAGACGACGACGAGGTGCTTCTGCATGCGGGCCCGAACCTGACGATCTATCACATCACGCTGTCGCCCGGCCTGCAGTACCCGCCTCATAACCACCTGATGGATGCCTTGATCGGCATCTACAAGGGCAGCGAGACGAACTTCATCTATCCTGTTGCCGGCAGCGAACTCGATGTCCCCGAAAGGCAGGACATCGCAGCGCCTGCCGTGGTGCACATGGCGTCAAATACCGTGCATGCGGTTGCGAATACCGGCAGCGCGCGATCGGGTGCGCTGCATGTCTACCTCGGCGATCTCACACGAACCCACCGTCAGCTGTGGAGCCCGGAAAGCAACCAGGCCGAGCCGTTTGACAATGATCGCTATCTGGCCGGCGCACGGCCCATTCAGCAGTCCGGGCGCGAATGAGCGCAGAGGCGTCGCTGGCGGCGAAATTGGCCGTGATCAGCGAACCCGTCGGAATCGCGTCACACTTGTCACTCTCGCCAATCCGCTATCAGCCCCTATCCTATCTCACGACCCAACACGTCGCGCCGGTGCGGCGACAAACCAGCAAGGGAGATGCACAATGACGGCACATCAGAATGGCACAGGCGAGCAGGCGACGCGGCTCGCGATGAAGACACCACCGGTGGTTTCGCCTGACGCGTGGGAGGCCGCGCGCCAGCAACTGCTCGTGAAGGAGAAGACCGTGACCCGGGCTCGCGACGCACTGGCCGCCGAGCGCCGGCGGATGCCATGGGTGGCGGTGGAGAAGTCCTATACGTTCGAAGGGCCTGACGGAAAGGTGAGCCTGCTCGACCTGTTCGAGGGCCGCCGCCAGCTGGTCGTCTACCGTGCCTTCTTCGAGCCCGGCGTATTTGGCTGGCCCGATCACGCCTGCCGCGGCTGTTCGCTGGGGGCGGATCAGGTCGGCAATCTCGCCCATTTGAATGCGCGCGACACCACGCTTGCCTACGCCTCGCGCGCACCGCAGGCCGACATTGCGCGGCTAAAGGCGCGGATGGACTGGAAGATGCCCTGGTACACCATCACCGACAGCTTCGATGCTGATTTCGGCGTTGACGAGTGGCACGGCCACAACGTGTTCATCCGCGACGGCGATCGCGTGTTCCGCACCTACTTCATCAACAACCGCGGCGACGAGGCGATGGGGACCGTATGGAGCTACCTCGACCTGACGCCGCTCGGCCGCCAGGAGGTTTGGGAGGATTCGCCCGAGGGCTATCCGCAGACGCCGACATACAAGTGGTGGAACTGGCACGACAATTACGGCGCCGAAGCCGTCCCCGACAAAAAATGGGTCGAGATATCGGACGCCGGAGAGGCCGCGTTCCGGAATCGCACCGAATAGAACATCTTTGGCGTCGCAGAAATGCGGCTAAGACAAATGGAGGAGCGGGATGCGCTGTTCATTCGAACGCATCCCGCTCACTACCAGGGACAACGGACATGAGCGAGATTCATGCAGGCGGATCCGGCGGCGATGCGAGCCCGGCCGCCCTTGGCGCAGCCGACTGGCTGTCCTTCGCCGCCGCGCCGACCTTCGCAACCATGGCGTTGTTGACACTGCTCGGCGGCGCGCCGGATATGATGTGCTCGACCGGGCAAGAGACCTCACCGCTGGGCGGCATGGTCCCGATGTACCTGCTGATGAGCGCCTTTCATATGGGGCCTTGGCTGAAGCAGGTTTCCGGCCGGCGACGCCGCCGCAAATAGAGCTGTACCGGCCGACAAAGGCCCGTTCTGGTCGGGAAGACATCCCTCACCAGATCCATTCGCCCTTCCCCAGAACCGTCACTGCATCGACAATCCGGGTAAAGCTCGAGCGGGCGCGGCCGGCCGTGTGCCTGGCGCGCAAATAGCCATGCACCAGCCCCGGCTCCTCGAGCCACCAGGCACGTCCGCCCGCGGCAATGATGCGGTCGCGATAGGCTTCGCCGTCCGACGACAGCGGGTCGCATTCGGCGGTGATCACGACGGTGGGCGGCAGATTGGCAAAGTCGGCGTCGGCGAGCGGCGACAAGGTGAGATCGCCGGTGCGGTCCACGCCCCCGGTCCTGATGTCCCTGTAGAAAACGAGGTCGCGCACGTTAAGCATCGGCGCTTCCGCGTGGGTGACGTAGGAGCCGGCGGAGCTGTCGCCGCCAAGGCCGGGATAGACCAGAATCTGGCCGATCGGCTTGCGCGCATGGCCGCGCGTCGCGTGGCTGACGGCGGCGGCGAGATTGCCGCCGGCGCTATCGCCGCACAGCAGGATAGGACGCTCGTAGGTGGTCGACGCCCATTCGAAGGCGCTGATGGCATCGTCGAAGGCGGCCGGATGAAGGTGTTCCGGCGCCAGCCGGTAGTCGACCGAAACCACTTCGTAGCCGGTGCGGCTGCAAAGCCCGGCGCAGAGGTCGTCATGGCTGTCGAGCCCGCCGAGGACAAAACCGCCGCCATGGAAATAAAGCACCATCGCCGCTGTTTCCGGCGCCGGGGCGCGGTAGACGCGGATCGGGATGTGCCAGGGTGTGGCAATGGCGGTGGTTTCCGCCGTGACGCCTTGGGGATAGCCGGCAAAGAACTCGCGGCACATCCGGTTATAGATCTCGCGCTGCTCGGCGATGGTGTAGTCGATCGTATCGGGTGGATAATAGGAATTGGTCCGCTCGATGAAGGCCCAGGTCTCGGCGTCGATGAGGGTTTTGTAGTTGGTCATGGGCGCCGAATGGGCCGCCAAGGTTGAGCTTGGACACCCCCCTCTGGCCTGCCGGCCATCTCCCCCGCAAGGGGGGAGATCGGCAGCTTTGGCCTTGCCGCTTGTCCTGCAACGCTGGAAATTGGCGAAAGCCTAGGCGACATCCGATCTCCCCACTTGCGGGGGAGATGCCCGGCAGGGCAGAGGGGGGTGTGAAGGATCGCCATCATCTCCGCAGCGTCACTTCCCCTTCCACACCGGGTCGCGCTTCTCGGCAAAGGCGCGAAAACCCTCGAGATTGTCCTCCGAGCCGTAGAGTGCGTCAACCGTTGGCAGCTGCCGGCGCGTCACCCGGTTCATCGCGTCCTGGAACGTCAGCGATTCTGCGACCCTGGCCGTTTCCTTGATCGCGGCGAAGACCAGCGGCGGGCCGCTGGCGAGCAGCCGCGCGATCTCCCAGACGCGGTCCTCCAGCCTGTCCTTGGGCAGCACCTCGTTGACCAGGCCCCAGCGATGCGCCTCGGCGACATCCATCCAGCGGCCGGTGAGCAAAAGGTCCATGGCGACATGGTAGGGGATGCGCTTCGGCAGCTTGATCGTCGCCGCATCGGCCAGCGTGCCGGCGCGGATTTCGGGCAGCGCGAAGGAGGAGTGGTCCGACGCATAGATGAGGTCGCAGGACAGCGCCAGCTCGAAGCCGCCGCCGACCGCCATGCCGTTGACGCAGGCTATCACCGGCTTGTTGAGGTCGCGCAGTTCCTGCAGCCCGCCGAAGCCGCCGACGCCATAGTCGCCGTCAACCGCGTCGCCGCCGGCCGCGGCCTTCAGGTCCCAGCCGGCGCAGAAGAACTTGTCGCCGGCGGTCTTGACGATGGCGACGCGCAGCTCGGGATCGTCGCGGAACGCCTTGAACGTCTCGCCCATCAGCCGCGACGTCTTCAGGTCGATGGCGTTGGCCTTGGGCCGGTCGAGCGTGACTTCGAGGATCGTGCCCTCGCGGCGGGTGGTGATGATTTCAGCCATTCTTCTTGCCTCCCAGCACCAGCAGCGCATCGGCGATCCAGGCGCCCTTGCCCTCGGCGCAGACGATCAGCGGATTGATGTCGAGTTCCTCGATCTCGCCGGCATTTTGCTGCACGAAGCCGGCAATGCCCGATATCGCCTCTATTGCCGCCGTGACATCGGCCTTCGGCCGGCCGCGATAGCCGTCGAGCAGCGGGAACAGTTTCAGCCCGCGCAAAGCGGCCTCGATGTCGTCACGGGTCGCCGGCAGCATCAGCGTGACGCTGTCGCGCAACAGCTCGACCAGCACGCCGCCGGTGCCGAGCGTCATCACCGCGCCGAACATCGGGTCGCGGGTGAAGCCGACCAGCAGCTCGGCGACGCCATCGCGCACCATGCGCTCGACATAAAGGCCGGTGCCGAGCGGGCCGAGATCATGGGCGGCGGTGCTGACGGATTCGGCATCCCTCAAATTGAGCCGGACCGCGTCGAGCTCGGATTTGTGGATGACGCCAAGAGCCTTCAGCGCTACCGGGAAGCCGAGCGCCATCGAGGAGATCACAGCCTCGACCGCGTTGCCGGCGCGCTCGCCCTTCGGCACCGGGAGCCCGGCCTCGATGAGCCGCGCTTTCGCCTCCGCCTCGTCCGGGGTGATATGGTCGCCGGCCGGCGCGCCAGACGCCGAGGTGTCGATCGGCTGCGCCAGCGGCTCGCGCCACGCCCAGCCGATGAAGGCTGCCGCCTGGGCGGCGTCCATGGCCTCGGAAATGCCGAACAGCGGCACCATGCCCCGCGCCATCAGCCCTGCAGTGTATTCCTCGGGCAGGTTCTCCGGCAGCGAGGAGACGATCGCGCCTTGCGCGCTGTTGGTCTTCAGCGCCGCTTCGAAGGCGCGCAGCGTCGCCCACCAGTCGGTGTCGGAGCAGCGGTCGGGGCGCGGAAAGTCGAGCACCAGCATGTTGAGGTCGAAGCCGCCAGACACCATGGCGGTGAAGGTGGCGGTCATCGCCGGCTCGTTGTTCCAGATGAAGGTATGGTAGTCGAGCGGGTTGGCCACCGCGACCAGCGGGCCGAGCGTCGATTTGACCTGAATGCGATGCTCGGCGGTGAGAGGCGGAAAGGTCACCCAGCGGCCTTCGGCGCTGTCGGCCATGACGGACGCCTCGCCGCCCGAACAGCTCATCGACGACAGCCGGTAGCCGGGCAGGGGACCGGTGACGTGCAGCAACTTCAGCGCCTCGATGAAGGCCGGGATCGAATCGATGCGGGCGATGCCGAGCCGCTTCAGGAACGCGCCGGACGCTGCGTCCGAGCCGGCCAGCGACGCGGTATGCGAGACGGTCGCCTGCCGCGCCTGCTCGGAGCGGCCGACCTTCATGGCGATAACAGGCTTCTTCAGCTCTCGTGCCCGTGCCGCCAGCCTTTCGAAGCCGGCCACCGAGTCGAAGGCCTCGATATGCAGGCCGAGCGCGGTGACGCGGTCGTCCTCGATCAGGCCGAGCGCCATTTCGGAAAGCCCGGTCTGCGCCTGGTTGCCGGCGGTCATCAGAAAGGCGATCGGCAGGCCGCGCTTCTGCATCGTCATGTTGATGGCGATGTTCGACGACTGGGTGATGATGGCAACGCCGCGACCGCCTTCAGGCAGCCTGATGCCGCCATGCTGGTCGGGCCACAAAAGCGCGCCGTCGGCGTAATTGATCAGCCCATAGCAGTTCGGCCCGATGATCGGCATGGGACCCGCCGCCGCGACCAGCTCGGCCTGCAGCCGCTCGCCGTCCTCGTCATAGGCCTCGGTTTCGAGGAAGCCGGCGGCGAAGCACACCGCACCGCCGGCGCCGCGCTCGGCCAGCGCCTTGACCACTTCGATGGTCAAGTGCCGGTTGACGCCGATGAAAGCGGCATCCGGCGCACCGGGCAATTCGGCCACCGAGCGATACGCCTTGCGGCCGGCGACCTCGTCCTTGCTCGGATGCACGGGCCAGATCTCGCCGGCAAAGCCCATCTTGATCGACTGCGCGACGACGGCAGCAGCCTGCACGCCACCGAAGACTGCGATCGTTCGTGGGCGCAAAAGCCGCTCAAGTTTGTGCATCGTCATCTTTTCGTTTGAGCATGATCTTTTCCAAAAACCGGATTCCACTTTTTGGGATCATGCTCTAGCCCCCGAACGGGCGCAGCAGCGCCCGCGAAATGATGTGGCGCTGGATTTCCGAGGTGCCTTCCCAGATGCGCTCGACGCGGGCGTCGCGCCAGATGCGTTCCAGCGGCAGATCGTCCATCAGCCCCATGCCGCCATGGATCTGGATCGCCTCGTCGGCGACGAAGGCGAGCATCTCGGTGGCCTTCAGCTTGGCCATGGCCATGTCCTGATCGGTGACGGTGCCCTGATCGTACTTCCAGCCGGCTTCGAACACCATCAGGTCGGCGGCCTTCAGCTCGGTCGCCATGTCGGCGAGCTTGAACGACACGCCCTGGAACTTGCCGATCGGCTGGCCGAATTGCTGGCGCTGCGCGGCGTATTCGATGGCGTGGCCAAGCGCCCGTTCGGCGCGGCCGAGGCAGGTGGCGCCGACCTGCAGGCGCGTCGCGCCAAGCCATGAATTGGCGACGTCGAAGCCCTTGTGCACCTCGCCCAGAACCTGAGTGGCCGGCAGACGGCAATCGTCGAATTCGAGGATGGCATTGGTGTAGCCGCGATGCGAGACGTTGCGGTAGCCGTCGCGCACGGTAAAGCCCTTGGTGCCCTTGTCGACGAAGAAGGCGGTGATCTTCTTGCGTTTTCCACGCGAAGACTCTTCCTCCCCCGAGGCCATGAAGACGATGGCGAAATCGGCGAGGTCGGCGTGGCTTATGAAATGCTTGGTGCCGTTCAGCACCCAGTCGTCGCCGTCCTGCACGGCGGTTGCCTTCATGCCGCGCAAATCGGAGCCGGCGCCCGGCTCGGTCATTGCCAGGCAATCCCATTTTTCGCCGCGAATGCACGGGAACAGATACTTCTCGCGCTGCTCCGGCGTGCCGGCAAGGAGGATGTTGGAAGGCCGCGCCACGCAGGTCCAGTGCAGCGCGTAATTGGCGCGGCCGAGCTCCTTTTCATAGAGCAGCCAGGTCACCGTATCGAGCCCGGCGCCGCCGACATCGGCCGGCATGTTGGCGGCATAGAGACCAGCTTCGATCGCCTTGGCCTTGATCTCCTCGATCAGCTCACGGCGCAGCACGCCGGTGCGCTCCACTTCGCGCTCATGCGGGTAGAGCTCGTTCTCGACGAAGGCCCGCGTCGTCTCGACGATGAGCTTCTGTTCCTCCGAAAGACCAAAATCCATGGTCTCAGCCTTTCTTCTTTTTCTTCGGCTTTTCAGCCTTGGCCTTCTCGGCAGCCTTGGAGGCGGTGGGCTTCTTCGCCGCAAGCTTGGCCAGCTGCCTGGTATAGTCCTTATGCAGGGCGCCGGCGCCCCAGCCTTTGCCTTTGTTCTGCTTCGACAGTGCCTCCATGATCGCGACCAGATTGTCGTCGCGGATCTTTTCGAGTTCGCGGATCGACAGACCGTGCGCCTGGTCGTCCGACTGGGTCGCGATCAGCTCGACCAATTCGTCGTTGAACTCCGGCACATCCATCAGCTTGGTCCATGGCCATTTCAGGCACGGGCCGAACTGCGCCATGAAGTGGCGCATGCCGGCCTCGCCGCCGGCGACACGATAGACCTGGAACATGCCCATCTGCGCCCAGCGCAGGCCGAAGCCATAGCGCATGATGTCGTCAAGCTCCTCGACCGTGCAGATGCCGTCCTTGACCAGCCACAGCGCCTCGCGCCAGGCCGCTTCGAGCAGGCGGTCGCCGACAAAGGCTTCGATCTCCTTGCGGATCACCACCGGCTTCATGCCGATCGAGGCATACATCTCCTTGGCGACTTCGATCGCCTCGGGAAAGGTCTGTTCGCCGCCGACGATTTCGACCAGTGGCAAGAGATAGACGGGGTTGAACGGATGGCCGACCACCAACCGCTCCGGATGCTTCTTCATCGCCACCTGCATGTCGGTCGGCTTGATGCCGGAGGTGGAGGAGCCGACAATGGCGTTGGCCGGCGCATAAAGGTCGATCTCGGCCAGCACGCGGTGCTTGAGGTCGAGCCGCTCCGGCACGCTTTCCTGGATGAAGTCGGCATCGGCGACCGCCTCGGCGATCGTCTTGGCGAAAGTGAGCTTGCCCTCTTTCGGCAGGCCGCCGGGCAGCATCTGCTTGTAGGCGCGTCGCGCTCCCTTCATCACCTCGCCGACCTTGCGTGACGCCTCGGGGTCGGGATCGAAGATCGACACGTCGATGCCGTTGAGCAGCAGCCGCGCGACCCAGCCGGCGCCGATGACGCCGCCGCCGATGGCTGCCGCCTTGTTGATGATGCTCATGCGGAGGCTCCGGTTCTTGTGCTGGCTGTTGCGGGGTCGGTGAGGGCGACACGCTCGCCGGCACGGATCACGGACGCGTCATAGGCCTTGCGCGCGAACACTTCGAGCACGAAGGGCCGGAAGAAATCGATCGGCAATGTCTCGTAATCCGGGTCGAAGCTCGACTGGTCCCAGCGCTCGCAAAACTCATCGCAATCGTCGAAGTAGATGTGCCCGGCGAAACGGTCGCGGGCGTGCGGGTTGCCGCCGAGGTGATGTGCGTAATAGAGGCGCTGGAAGTCGCCGTGCTTTTCCACCACCCAGGTGCATTGCTCGCGTACAAAGGGCTTCAGGATCGACGCCGCATACTCGTCGTGATTATAGGGCGCGTAGATGTCGCCGATGTCGTGCAGCAAGGCGCAGGCAATCCAGTCGGTGTCGGCGCCGTCGCGCCAGGCCCGCGTCGCCGCCTGCAGCGAATGGCCGAGCCGGGTGATCTTGTAGCCCGACAGCCCTTCGTCGAGCTGGACAAGCGCGTCGAGCAGACGCTCGCCGGTCTTTGCCGCATGGTCGATCTCATGCTCGGTGAGGAAGGCATAATCCTCGCGGTCGCCGTCCTTCATGGCGGTGAACTTCACGGTCTTCATCGGCGGCTCCTCCCAACCGGGTTCTTCCCACCCTTGCTCAAAGCGGTGCGCGCTTCGTCAGGTTCAGCTTCTTTCGCACCTCATCCGGGCCGATGACCCTGGCGCCCATATTCGACACGATACTGACCGCCCGCTCGACCAGCTGCGCATTGGTCGCCAGCACCCCCTTGTCGAGCCAGAGATTATCCTCCAGCCCGACACGGACATTGCCGCCGGCCAGCACCGCGGCAGCGACATAGGCCATCTGGTTTCGGCCAATAGCGAACGCCGACCAGTTCCAGGTCGACGGTACATTGTTGACCATGGCCATGAAGGTGTTGAGGTCGTCCGGCGCCCCCCACGGCACACCCATGCACAATTGCACCAGCGCGTCCGGCTTCAGCACTTGTTCCTCGACCAATTGCTTGGCAAACCACAGATGCCCGGTGTCGAAGGCCTCGATCTCCGGCTTGACGCCGAGCGTCGTCATCATGCCGCCCATGGCGCGCAGCATGCCGGGCGTGTTGGTCATGACATAGTCGGCTTCGGCGAAATTCATGGTGCCGCAGTCGAGCGTGCAGATCTCCGGCAAGCACTGGCGAACATGTTCCACGCGGTTGGTCGCACCGCCCATATCCGTGCCTTTTTCGTTCAGCGGCAGGGGGGTTTCCGGTGGGCCGAATACCATGTCGCCGCCCATGCCGGCGGTCAGGTTCAAAACGACATCAACGTTTGCCGCGCGGATGCGCTCGGTTACCTCGCGGTAGAGATGCACGTCGCGCCTAGGCTTGCCGGTCTCGGGATCGCGCACATGGCAGTGCACGATCGCAGCCCCTGCCTTTGCCGCCTCGATGGCCGAATCGGCGATCTGCTTGGGCGAGCGCGGCACGTGCGGGCTGCGGTCCTGCGAACTGCCGGACCCGGTCACGGCACAGGTAATGAAAACCTCACGGTTCATCGCTAACGGCATCGGACTCTCTCCCAATAGAACGTAGGGCAAGAATGCCTGACTTGCCGGAAACTGTTTTGCGTTTTACGAAGATCATGTGACCAAAACCGAAAAACCGACGATCTTTCGTGCCGAACGTTTGCCGCTCAAGGTGACGCTGCTGGTATTCTCCGGCTCGTCGATCATGTGTGTTGCGTCGGCTGTCGATCCGTTGCGCGCCGCCAACCGCATTGCCGGTGAGACCCTTTTCGATTTCAGGCTGGTCTCGGTCACAGGCGAGGCGCCGGTCACCACATGCGGCCTGCCGGTGGCGGTCAGCGGCCGCTTCGATGCGGCTGACACAACCGACATGCTGGTCGTCGTCGCCGGCTTCGGCACGCAGAATTATGCCACTTCGGCCTTGCTGTCCGGACTGCGCCGGGCGGCGCGCGCGGCACGCGCCTGCGGCGGCGTCGAGGCCGGCACCTGGCTGGTGGCGCGCGCGGGCTTGCTGGAGGGGCGCAGCGCCACCACCCACTGGGAGGATATGGAGGATTTTTCTTCGGCCTTTCCCGGCGTCGACGTGCGCCCCGACCGCTACGTCATCGACGGTCCCGTATTCACCTCTGGCGGCGCCTCGCCGACCTTCGACCTGATGCTGCATCTGATCCGCACGCGGCTCGGCATGGCCGTCGCGCTCGATGTCGCGAGCGTCTTCATCTACGACCAGGCGCGCGCCGCGACCGACGCGCAGCCGCTGGTCTCGCTCGGCCGTCTTGACGGCTACGATCCCAGGCTGGCGCAAGCCATCCGGCTGATGGAAGCGCATGTCGACCAGCCCCTGACTGTCGCCGCCGTGGCCAAGCGCGCCGGGGTGACGGCGCGGACGCTGGAAAGTATCTTTCGCAAGTCGATCGGCGAAACGCCGGGCGCCTATTATCTCAGGCTGCGCCTCGGCGCCGCGCGCCGGCTGGTGGTCGATACGCGCATCGCCATGGCGGACATTGCCGGGCGAACGGGGTTTTCGTCCGCCGCGGCATTTTCCAGAGCGTTTTCAAGAGCGTTCGGCGAAGCGCCGGTCAGGCTGCGCCTGAGATAGTGGGGATCAGGCAGCGTCTTGGCGGACGCTGTTGCCGTCGATCTGCGAGCGCATCTGTCTCGCCAGATGGGTCTCGAAGCGGCTGGCGACCGCGCGATCCCATTCGTTTGCACTCAGCGCACCATGCTTGGGGTGCGGCAGCGCCATCAGCCGGTCGATGATCGATCCGGCCTCGCCAGATGAGAGCAGGGCGTCGATTTCGCGTTCGTGCTGCATATCGTTTCGCCTCCTTCTTTCTGATTCCCGCCACGAACCACACTATAGGAACTCCGTGACGGCTGTTTGAAGGCAAGAGCGAGGCGATTGATGGGCGATGCCGGGCAAAGTTTTGTCCGCCGCCGCCCATCTTGGGCACGATCTTTCCGACAGATCAGGCGGTGCGTCAGCCGAGCCGCATGGACAGTTCGACATCCTCGCCGAACGGCGTGGACATGTAGCCGCTTCCGGTCGAGCGCACCCGCGAGAGGTATTCGGGGCAAAGATCGGCATTGTCGGCAACGACCAAGGCGCCCGGCCTGAGGCGACTTTCAACTAGGGTCAAGACCTCGGGATAGAGCGCTTTGGCGCCATCGAGCAGCAGCAGGTCGACCGTTTCGGGAAGATCGACGCTTAATGTTTGCAGCGCGTCTCCCTCTCGGATTTCCACCATGTCGATGAGACCGCCTGCTGTGAGGTTGCTCCTGGCGCGCGCCACCTTGGATGGCTCGAACTCGCTGGTGATCAGGCGCCCGCCGCCATTGTCCCGCAAGGCTGCGGCAAGGTGCAGGGTCGAGATGCCGAACGAGGTTCCAAATTCGACGATCGTCCGGGCGCCGCTGCTCCGTGCCAGCATGTAGAGCAGCGTGCCGGTCTCTCGCGAAACGGGAAGCCAGAGATCCTTTAGCCGCCCGTAGAAATCGAGGTATTCGGTCTTGCTCCGAATGAAGCGGCTCCGCTCCTCGGCGGAGAGCTCCGCCACGGCATGGCTCGTTGCCGCAGCGGCTTCCTCGAACAGGCGGTCCAGCAGGGGCGCCAGCGGCGTTGTCGTCAGTGTGGTCATATTGGTCTCCAGTCAAAATTGAATGCGTTCTTGTGCGGCATTCAAAATACGACTAATCATTCGCATTCACTAATCGCATTGGCGCGCCTCTCAATGAGCGATCACCGAAGTCCGCGGATTTCCTCGCGAAAACAGCCCAAGCAGGCCCGCTCGGCGGAGCTCGTTGCTGCGATTTTGGAGGCTGCTGTTCAGGTTTTGGCGAGGGAAGGCGCGCAGCGCTTCACCACGGCGCGGGTGGCCGAGAAGGCCGGTGTCAGCGTCGGATCGCTGTATCAGTATTTTCCGAACAAGGCGGCGATCCTGTTTCGGCTCCAGAGCGACGAATGGCGGCAGACGACCGACTTGCTGCGCGACATCCTCGAAGATATCAGGAAACCGCCGCTTGAACGGCTGCGCGGCCTGGTCCACGCCTTCCTCCGCTCGGAGTGTGACGAGGCTGCGGTGCGTGTGGCGCTTGACGACGCCGCACCGCTTTACCGCGACGCGCCTGAGGCGCAGGCGGCAAGGGCGTCCGGAGACCGCACCATCCAGCTCTTCATGCAGGAGGCGCTGCCCAACGCCGCGCAAGCGACGCGCGAATTGGCCGGCGACCTGGTCATGACGACGCTGAGCACGGTGGGGAAGCAGTTCTCGGAGGCGCCCCGAACCCCGGCGGAGATCGAAGCCTACGCCGACGCCATGGCCGACATGTTCTGCGCCTACCTAAGAGGCCTCGATCACGGCTAGGACATATGCCAGGCCCGGTCAGCAAGCAGACCGAAAGTGTCGCACCGGGCAAACCTTGTCGGTTTCGGCCCCGCGGAAAGTCGTCAGCCGGCGGCCGCTGAACAATGCGGCCGCGAATCGGTACGCCTCAGACGTACCGGTTGACGATATTCTCGAGCAGTTCCTGGCGGCCGGATCGGGGCTGCGGCTCGATCTTCTCCTTGACGACGCGATCAGCAATTTCCTCCAGCGTGCGCTTGCCGGCAAGCATCGCCTTGGCCTCGGCCGAATCCCAGCCGGCATAGCGCTCGGCGAGCGGCGCCGACAGCGCCTTGTCCTCGACCATGCGTGCCGCTGCCTTGAGGCCTCGAGCGCAGCAATCCATGCCGCCGATATGACCGATCAGCAGATCCTGCGGATCGAGCGACTGGCGCCTGAGCTTGGCGTCGAAATTGGTGCCGCCGGTCTTGAAGCCGCCCGCCTGCAGTACGTGATAATAGGCGAGCGCCATCTCCGGTACATTGTTTGGGAACTGGTCGGTGTCCCAGCCCGATTGGTAGTCGTTGCGGTTCATGTCGATCGAGCCGAAAATGCCGAGCGCATTGGCCAGCGCCAGTTCATGCTCGAACGAATGGCCGGCCAGGATGGCGTGGCCTTGCTCGATGTTGAGCTTGACCTCGTTCTCCAGTCCGAAACGCTTGAGGAAGCCATAGACGGTGGCGACGTCGTAATCATACTGGTGCTTGGTCGGTTCCTGAGGCTTCGGCTCGATCAGGATGGTGCCTTCGAAGCCGATCCTGTGCTTGTAGTCGACGACCAGATTGAGAAAGCGGCCGGCCTGTTCCTGCTCGCGGGCAAGGTCGGTGTTGAGCAGCGTCTCATAGCCCTCGCGGCCGCCCCACAGCACGTAGTTCTCGCCGTTCAGCCGCTTGGTGATGTCGATGCAGTGTTTCACCGTCGCGGCCGAATAGGCAAAGACGTCCGGATCGGGATTGGTGGCGGCGCCCGACATGAAGCGGCGGTTGGAGAACAGGTTGGCCGTGCCCCACAACAGCTTGACGCCAGTCTGCTTCATCTTTCCCGAGAAATAATCGGCGATCTCGTCGAGCCGCGCCGCACTTTCGGAAAAGTCCCGGCCCTCCGGCCGCACATCGGCATCGTGGAAGCAGAAATAAGGCGCGCCCAGCAGCGAAAACATCTCGAAGGCGACGTCGGCCTTGAGCTTGGCCAGCTCCATCGTGTCGGTACCGCCGGCCTTGGGGAACCACGGCCGGTCAAACGTCTGGCCGCCGAACGGATCGCCGCCTGGCCAGGCAAAGGAATGCCAGTAGGCGACGGCAAAGCGCAGATGGTCTTCCAGCCGCTTGCCGGCGACGATCTCGTCGGGATTGTAGAACCGGTAGGCCAGCGGATTGGTCGAATCCGGTCCCTCATATTTGATCTGTTGGATGTCGCCGAAAAAACCGCTGGTCATGTTCTTTTCCTCTCGCATGGTTCGGCCTGATTACCTCAAGCGTAATTGGTTTCGCGCTGGCGTTGGTCGAAAAGGCTCATGTCAAGAGCATCCAACGAAGGAGACAGACCATGACCGACCTCAACACCATTGCCGAAAACTACATCGCCGCCTGGAACGAGAGTGACGCCGCGCGCAGGAAAGCCTTGCTCAAGACGACCTTCACCGAGGATGTCGGCTACCGCGATCCGATCATGCAGGGCGACGGCCATGACGGCATCGCCGCGCTGATCGAAGGCGTGCAGCAGCGCTTTGCCGGCTTCAGGTTCTCGCTGAAAGGCGAGCCGGACGGCTTCGCTGACGCCATCCGCTTTTCGTGGAACCTTGGGCCGGACGGCACCGAGCCCGTCATCGAAGGCACCGATATCGGCATCATCGAAAATGGCCGGCTGAAAAGCGTCACCGGCTTTCTCGACAAGGTGCCGGCACAGTGAGGAAATTTCGGCAAAGTGGGGGCCAAGCACCCCCCTCTGCCCTACCGTGCATCTCCCCCTCAAGGGGGGAGATTGGCTGGCCTTTCCGCCTTCGCCAATCACCGATCTTGCAAGACTTGCATAGCCGTCGACGCTGCCGATCTCCCCCCTTGAGGGGGAGATGCCAAATGGTGGCAAAGAGGGCAGGCCAGAGGGGGGTAAGCGCCAGCTCACGCGGTTACAGTCCTGATCGCCGGGTAAAGCTGGCGGTAGCGCTGATAGGCCTGCGCATAGGCGTCGCCGAGGGCGGCGACCGGCTCGACCGTGGCGTCCGTCGCCGGCGCCGTGCACACGGCGCGCGGATCGGCAGCGGTCGCCGCGATCAGGCCAAGCCGGGCCGCACCGAACGCGGCGCCGAAATCGCCGTCGGCGGGAATATCGATGGGCAGGCCAAGCGCGGTGGCGATGGCCTTCAACCAGTAGCGCGAACGCGAGCCGCCGCCGATCGCCGTCACCCGGGTCAGCGTCGTGCCGGCCTTGGCCAGAGCTTCCAGGCTGTCGCGGAAAGCGAAAGCGACGCCTTCGAGCACGGCCTGGGTCAGCGCCGCGCGGCCGGATTCGTGTGCAAGCCCCGTAAACGCGCCGCGAATGGCGGAATCATTGTGCGGCGTCCGTTCGCCTGAGAGATAGGGCAGGAAGGAGACACCGGTCGGCGCCTGCAGCGCATCGCCGAGTTCGGCGGTCAACTCGCCAGCACCTTTGCCCGCGATTGCCGATAGCCAGTTGAGCGAATCGGTTGCCGACAGGATGACGCCCATCTGATGCCAGGTGCCGGGCAGGGCATGGCAGAATGTATGCACGGCGCTTTCCGGGTTGGGCAGATAGGCCGCGTTGGCGGCAAAAAGCACGCCGGACGTGCCGAGTGAGACGAAAGCCTGGCCGGCGCCGACCGTGCCCATGCCGCAGGCCGAGGCTGCGTTGTCGCCGGCGCCGCCGGCGATCGGGATGCCCGCCTGCATACCCCATTTCGTAGCCAGTTCGCTGCGCAAGGTACCGGCCTTTGCCGTGCCTTCGACCAATGACGGCATCTGCCTTTCGTCGAGCGACGTGGCGGCGAGCAGTTCGGCGGACCAGGCTCGTTTGCCGACGTCGAGCCACGACGTGCCAGCCGAATCCGACATTTCCGAAATATGCTCGCCGGCGAGCCAGAGCCGCAAAAAGTCCTTCGGCAGCAGGACCTTTGCCACCTTGGCGAAAACAGCCGGTTCGTTGTTTTTCACCCAGGCGAGCTTTGGCGCGGTGAAGCCGGGAAAGACGATGTTGCCGGTCAGCTTGCGAAAGCGCGGGTCGGCGTCGAGTGCGGCCGCCTCGGCGTGGCTGCGTGTGTCGTTCCACAGGATGCAGGGGCGCAGCACCTGGTCGGCGGCGTCGAGCAGGGTGGCGCCATGCATATGGCCGGAAAGGCCGATGCCTTTGACCGCCGCGAGCTCCTTCGCATGCGCGGATCGCAGCTCGGCGATCGCCGCTTCGCAGGCGCGGATCCACTCGGCCGGGTTCTGCTCGGACCAGCTGGGATGCGGGCGCGACACGTCGAGCGACGCGTGGCCGGAACCGACGATGCTCTGCTTTGCATCGATCAGCAGCGCCTTGACGCCCGACGTGCCGAGATCGAGGCCGAGATACATGTTTCCTCCCATGTCCGTCAGGCCTGGCGGCGACGGTCTTTCTTGCTCCCCCGCCTCTGCCTGCGACAGAGGCGGCGAAGATATCCCGGCAATCGTGCCGCCGGACAAGCGCTCCGGTCAACACGTGAAGATTTTTTCGACACTCGAAAAAATCTTGCCGGGGCAGTTTTTAAGGCAAGATTTAGTCTTGGTCAATTCGCCGCGAGAGCGGTTGCGCGCCGTGAAAACAGTGCCGATAGCGGGCTGTCCGGCCGTGCCAGCGCGCGTTCCGCGGCAAGCGCCCGCGCCAGCGCACCATCACCGGAACGCAATGCCGCCTCGATCAGCGTCAGGTCGATGACGTCGCGTTGGGCGTGGCTGCCGCCGAAGCGATGGGCGATCGCCCGGATCGGCCGGATCAGGCGGATCGTCTCGGCATAATTACCGTCGCCGAATGCCTTGATGGCGAGCGTCAGGGGATGGCCGACATCCCTGGTGAAACCAGCGTTGTCGTCTTTGCCCTGCATCGCCTCGCGCTGCGCCTCGAGCAAGCCGCGGGCCGGCGCTTCGAGGGCGGCGCCGACAAACGCCATCATCGCGTGGGCGTCGTTGAAGGCATAGTTGCCGGCGCTGGCCTTGGGCAACCAGTTGGCGGCCAGCGCCGTCCAGCGGTCGCCGACATCGACGCCGCCGAGATGCAGCCGCCACAGGATCGCCGAGGCATCGACCATGTTGAGCGCCAGCGTCGAGCGCTCGGCATAGATCGGCCCGTCGTAGAGCGCCAGCACCTCGTCGGTCTCGCCGAGGTCGTAGTGGAACAGCGCCAGGTGCCACCAATTGTGCACCTGCAGAAAGCTTTCCCGCGTCCACGCTTCGGGGTTGGCGCGCATCCACAGAATGCCGTCCTTCTGCCGGCTCTGCATCTCCATGACGTGGGCGACGGCATGCTGGGCCCAGCCGTCGCGCGGCTCGATATCGACCGCCGTGCGGCCAAGTTTTTCGGCGCGCGCGTAGTCGCCCATTTCCTCCAGCCCAAAGGCCTGCATGCCGAGTATGGCGTGGTAGCCCGGCATGCCGCTCTGCCAGGACGGCAGCGCGCGGCCGATGCGGTCGCGCAGCATGCGGGCGTTGCCGGTGAAGAAGTCGATCTGGTGGCCGGTCTGCAGCGCCAGCGCATCGAGCGGGAACTCGATGGCGATATCCTCCAGCACGCGGGCGGCCTCGTGCCAGCGGCCCTCCGCAAGGTGGCCAAGCGCGGCGACATGCGCCTGCTCGCGCGTCGTCGCGGCAAGCGGCAGCGCTGCCTCGTGACATGCCTTGGCCACCGCCGTCGCTTCACGCTCGGTGGCGAGGCCAAAGAGATAACCCTTGAACACATGCGCCATGACGAAGCCGGGATCTTCGGCGATTGCCCGGTCAACGGAACCGACAGGATCGCCGATGAAGCACTGCAATTCGCGCACAGCCTGGCTGTAGGACGAAAACCCGGCCTCCGTCGCGCCAGACAGCGCTAGGCCAAATGCATCCCTGACCGCCATGGCTTGTCCTCAGTTGCCCGAGCGCATCGCCACCGTGGCGATGCCGGCGCCGACCAGCAGCGTGCCGCCGGTGCGGTTGAAGATGCGGATCGCCTTTGGATTGCGCACGACGTTGCGCGCCCTTGCGGCGATCAGCGCATAACCGAAGGCATTGGCGAAGGCGAGCGCCAGGAAGGTCGTCTCGAAGATCAGCATCTGTGTCCAGAAATCCGCATGCCGGTCGAGGAACTGCGGCAGGAAGGCGACGAAAAAGGTGATGCTTTTCGGATTGAGCGCGGTAACCAGCCAGGCATGTGCCGTCATCTTGGCCGATGACACCGCATCGGTGCGCGGTTCGGCCCGCAGCGCGCCGCCGGCGCGAAACAGCTTTATGCCGAGATAGATCAGATAGCCGGCGCCGATCACCTTCAGCACGGTGAATACGGTGGCCGACGCCGCCAGCAGCGCGCCGATGCCCAGCATCGACAGTGTCATTGCGGTGAAGTCGCCGAGCGCCACGCCGACTGCCATCGGCAGCGCGGTGCGCCAGCCCTGGCCGAGCGCATAGGACACCACCAGCAGGATGGTCGGGCCCGGAATGACCAGAAGGACTGCCGAGGCGGCGGCAAATGCGGCCCAGTTTTCGAAGGACATTTTCTTCTCCTTGAGCTCAAAGAAGAGGATAAATCCTTGGCCTCGCGAAGATGTAAAGAGGCAAAAACCGAAAAAGCCCCTCGTTAACGGCAGATGGCTGGCCTTCACGCTTTTTCAACCATGATTGGTGAAAATGCCTGCTATCCGGCCGGACCGTGTTTCCCGCCGATAGCGTAGGGTTTGGGTAAATGCGTGAGTTGCCGCACGGTCTGTCGCTGCCGCATAATGGCGACGCAATCGAAACCGAAATACAGCTTTCCCGCCGCACGGTGCTGTCCGGCGCCGGTGCGCTGGCGCTGCTCGGCGTCGCCGGCTGCAGCCAGACGCTGGATCTGCCGTCGCTCCAGCTCGACGACGTCACCACCGGCTCGATCCGGCCCGTGCGTCCGAGCATCAGCGTCGACAAGAACATCACCAGCCCCGACGTGATGTACGCTTCGCTCACCGACGGTGGCTTCAATGTACCGGAGGTGCCCTACCTCAAGGTCAAGCCGGAGTTCCGCCGCCAGATTGTCGTCGATCCGACCGGCGAGCAACCCGGCACGATCGTCGTTCACTCGCAGGAGCGGCTGCTCTATCTGGTGCAGCCCGGCGGCGAAGCGATCCGTTACGGCGTCGGCATCGGCAAGGACGGATTCCGCTGGTCGGGCCGCGCCAATATCCAGTACGGCAAGGAATGGCCGGTCTGGACCCCACCGCCCGAGATGATCGCCCGCAAGCCGGAGCTGGTGAAATGGCAGAGCGGACAGCCGGGCGGCCTCGACAATCCGCTCGGCGCGCGTGCCCTCTACATCTATCAGAACGGCAGCGACACCGGCTATCGCATCCACGGCTCGCCCGAATGGTGGAGCATCGGCCAGGCGATGTCGTCGGGCTGCGTGCGCCTGATCAACCAGGACATCATCGATCTCTACAGCCGCGTCTCCAAGAAGAATCCGGTGGTCGTCGTCTGACCGGCGGCCAAGGCTCGAGCGATTACTCTGCCGGCTAGCACTGCACACCCATGTACTACAATTTTGTGCGAATTCATGCGACGCTTCGCCTTGCCCAGCCATGTCCGCTCGTGTGACTGACAAGTTTTGGGAGATCGCGACATCGTTGCGCTGATCGAGGCGAGCGAAGCGGAGAAGCCGACCATGCGTGGTCCCTTGCAAGAAGCAAGAAAGCAATTGATGCCGCTTGTCAGGATAGCTGAACTGGAAATCGATCCTAAGCAGATCGGCAGCTACAGGGCCCTGCTTGCTGAAGAGATTGAGGCTTCTGTACGCGTCGAGCCGGGCGTGCTTTTCCTTCATGCGGTGGCAGTAAAAGGCACGCCTGAAAAGGTGCGCGTGATCGAATGCTACGCCGATCGGGCGGCCTATGAGGCCCACCTGACCACGCCGCACTTTCTCAAATACAAGGCGCAGACGGCGAGTATGGTCAGGTCACTTCGGCTCATCGAAACGGATCCTATCGCGCTGCAAGCGAAGAGTGGCGCGATTTCAAACTGACCCACTGCCTCTGCCGTTGCGCGATGCCACAAGACAGGCGAATGTGCCTGCGATTTTCATCGCCCGGGAGACGTGAACAATGGCCGGAACTTTTGTGATCGCGCAAGGCGGCGGCCCGACCGCCGTCATCAACCAAACGGTGGTGGGCGCTGCGCTCGAAATCCGCAAGCGGCATCCCGGCGCCAAGGTCCTTGGTTCCATCCACGGCGTGCGCGGCATTCGTGACGGCAATTACGTCGATCTTTCCGCCATCCCCGAGGACCGTTTGCGGCTGATCGCGGCGACGCCGAGCGCCGCGCTTGGTTCGACGCGCGACAAGCCGGATGCCGCCTATTGCGACCTCGTCCTCAACGGCTTGAAGAAAGCCGGTGCCGACGCCTTCATCTATATCGGCGGCAACGACACCTCGGGCACGCAGCAGATCCTGACCGACGCCGCCGGCGGCAAGATGGCCTTCGTGCATGCGCCAAAAACCATCGACAACGATCTCGAGGAGAACGACCATACGCCCGGCTTCATGTCGGCGGCCGAGTTCGTCGCCGGCGCGTTTCTTTCGGTCGATCTCGATTTCCGCGCTTTGCCGGGCATTTATGTCGGCATCGTCATGGGGCGGCACGCCGGTTTCCTGACGGCCGCGTCCGCGGCATGGCAGCTCGATCAGGACAGCGGCCCGCATCTCGTCTACGTGCCGGAGCGGCCGTTCTCGGCGGCCGGTTTCATCGACGACGTGCGCGCCACGCTCGACCGCCACAAGCGCTGCATCGTTGCCGTCTCCGAAGGCGTCAGCACCGCCGACGGCAAGGCACTGGTCGAAAGCCTGGTGCCGCCGGAAAGGCTGGAGCGCGACCAGCACGGCAACGTCAAGCTGTCGGGCAGCGACCTGCCGGCAGCCTTGGAGCGCGCGCTGGCCGAGGGATTGCCGGGCAAGCGGGCGCGCGTCGATGCGCTCGGCTACATGCCGCGCGGCTATGTCGGCGCCATCAGCGCGGTGGACGCGCAGGAGGCCTTCGACGCCGGCGCCTTCGCGGTCACGGTCGCCGACGAGGGCGGCGGTTCGGTGGCGCTGCAATATGACGGCAAGAAAACCGTGCTGAAGAAGGTGCCGCTGAAGAACGTCGCCGGCAAGACGCGCCATATGCCGGATGATTTCATGCTGCCCGATGTCAACCGGCTGTCCGATGCGGGGATGGCCTATCTGAAGCGGCTGGTCCCGCAAAAATACAAGGTCGGCAAGCCGTTCGTCTGATGCCGGCCTTGATCTGATGGACAACTGGTTCAGCAAAACCATCGTCGACGCAGAGACGACCATGCTGACCGAGCCCTTCGTGCATGAATTCGTGCGCGCCAACATCTGGCATTTGCGCGGCCGCGACGTCGACCTGCTGGTCGACACCGGCATGGGGATCTGCCCACTGGCGCCGCAGATCGACACGCCGGCCGGCAAGCCGCTGCTCGTCGTCGCCACGCATATCCATCTCGATCATGTCGGCTCGCTGCACGAGTTTCCGTTGCGGGCAGGGCCGCGCCACAGCGCCGCGCAGTTCGGCAGCATGGATGAAGCGATTACCTACGCCTACATGTTCCATGACCTGGAAGGGGCTGTCTCCAGGCTGCCGGCGGAGGGCTGGAAAGCCGCCGATTACAGGATTCCGCCGGCGCCGCTGACTAGGACCCTGGACGAGGGCGATAGGGTCGACCTCGGCGACCGCCAATTCCGCGTCCTGCATCTGCCCGGCCACTCTCCTGATTCGATCGCGCTGTTCGACGAGGCCGACGGCCTGTTCTTCGCCGGCGACGCCATCTACGACGCCACGCTGATCGACGACCTGCCGGATTCGGATCGTGCCGCCTACCGCCACACGATGCAGCGGCTGCTCGATCTGCCGATCCGCATCGGCCATGGCGGTCATGGACCGAGCTTCGACGGCAGGCGGATGCGCGAGATCGCCTCGGCGTATCTCAGGCGAACGGACGGGACAGCGGCATAGGAAGCCTCGGCAGGGGCGGTGAGGGGCGGCACAACCTGAGGCGATTTTTCTTGGGTAGCTATTTTGTTCTTGCTTTGTGCCGGCAGCTATGCTAGTAATTTGGGTATGGTGCTGATTTGCCCCAACGACCCGCCGCAAGGCGGGTTTTTGTTTTCGGCTTTCGGCGCCAGCCCGGCAAGGCGGCTGCCAGCCGGAAATTAAATCTTCGTAATATTATCTGGAAACCACGATCGGCGCCCTAGATGCGGGGCTGTCGATTCGGTCGGCCGCCGTGCCAGGCGAGACAGGCAAGGCCGACACGCCGATGGAGCGTTCCGGTGACGGAACGCTGCGGCGCCCGATCAATCTCTCGCCCGGACAACGGCCATGTCACCAATCCAGACCCTTCGCAGACATCGCGTCGCCGCTTTGCTGGGCGCCGCGCTGATCGTCAGCCCCTTCGCCCTGCCTCTCGCTCCCAGGCTGAATGATGTCCTGGCGGCAACAGTGACGCCACCTGTCACCGGCATGACCGCTCCCAGCGGTTCGTTCGCTCCGGTCGTGGCGGCCGACAAACCGGCAGTGGTGACCATCACGACGGTCATGAAAGCCCAACAGCCGGACACCACGAGCGATGGCTCTCCCTTTGGCGGA
Organism: Mesorhizobium sp. M0960; assembly: GCF_040319055.1. Lineage (NCBI taxonomy): Bacteria > Pseudomonadati > Pseudomonadota > Alphaproteobacteria > Hyphomicrobiales > Phyllobacteriaceae > Mesorhizobium > Mesorhizobium sp. M0960. The sequence goes on from NZ_JAMYNN010000014.1 coordinate 29,785, forward strand.
ACCTCGCCTTTCGACGATTATTTCCGCCATTTCTTCGATGACCAGGGACAGCCCGCCCCCAAGACGCCGCCGGAACAGGCGCCGCGCACCGAGGCCCTCGGCTCAGGCTTCATCGTCGGCGCCAACGGCACCATCGTCACCAACAATCACGTCGTCGACGGCGCCCAGTCGATCAAGGTGACGCTCGACGACGGCACCGAGCTTCCCGCCAAATTGATCGGCCATGACGCCAAGAACGATCTTGCCGTGCTCGAGGTCAAAGCCGGCAAGCCCTTGCCGACCGTCAAATGGGGCGATTCCGACAAGCTCATGCCGGGCGATCAGGTGCTCGCCTTCGGCAATCCTTTCGGCCTTGGCACCACCGTCACGGCCGGCATCGTCTCGGCGCGCGGCCGCGACCTGCACAGCGGGCCGTTTGACGATTTCATCCAGATCGACGCACCGATCAACCGGGGCAATTCCGGCGGCCCGCTGACGGATGTGAACGGCAATGTCGTCGGCATCAACACGGCGATCTTTTCGCCGAATGGCGGCAGCGTCGGCGTCGGCTTCGCCATCCCCTCGGACCAGGCGCAAAAGGTCGTCGCCAAGCTGATGAAGGGCGGCTCCATCCAGTACGGCTATCTCGGCGTCCAGATCCAGCCGGTGACGCCTGATATGGCGAGCGCCATCGGCCTCGATCACCCCGCCGGCGTGCTGGTCGCGCAGGTCAGCGACGGATCGCCGGCCGCCAAGGCCGGCATCGAGACCGGCGATGTCATTACCAGCTTCGCCGGCCAGGACATAAAGGATCCAAGGGACCTGTCACGCGCCGTCGCCGACATTGCGCCCGGCACGAGGGAAGCGCTCAATGTCTGGCGCAAGGGGAAGGGCCTGCAGATCTCCGTCGAGATCGGGCGCAACGAAGACGATATGGCGACGGGATCGGTGGCCGGCGATCAGGGTCAGCCGTCGACGGGGCAGGGCCTTCGCGCACCGACGCTCGGTCTCGGCCTGATGGACGTCACCCCGGATGTGCGCCAGGCAATGAACCTGGCAGGCAACCAGCACGGCGCACTGGTCGAGCGCGTCGACCCGAACAAGGCGGCATCGGCTTCCGGCATTCAGCCCGGCGACATCATCGTCGCCGTCGACCAGCATCCGGTGAGGAGCGCCAGGCAGGCTAACCAGGCGATTTCTCAGGCTGCCAAATCCGGCAAGAAATCGGTGCTGCTGCTTGTCGAGCGCGGCGACGCCCAGATGTTTGTCGCCGTGCCCTTTGCCAGTGGCTGAGGCACGCGCCGCGCTGCCAAGATCGACGTAGAGCACTGCCGCCAGGACGAGCCAAGATTTCGGTTGCCCGCGGGCGCGTCTTCGAGAAAACTGACAAGGGTCGATTGGACCTTGCGCAAATGGATATTCTCGATGGTTACCCGAGGCTTCTCTTCCGGACGAAAGCCCCCGACGGATACGAATGCACGTATCCCGCCGGGGCAGTATCTCGAGCAAGGTTTCCCGGTCCTGTCGGCCGGCCCGACGCCGCATGTGCGCACCGAGGATTGGTCGTTCACGCTTAAGCACGGGCCGCGGCCGATCAAGAAGTGGAACTGGGCCGAGTTCAATGCGCTGTCCTTGACCAAGATGACGCGCGACATCCATTGCGTGACCGCATGGACCAAGTTCGACACCGCGTGGCAGGGCGTGCTGGTCGATGACATCCTTGCCGACGCCGGCATCGAGCCGCCCACCGCCTTCACGCTGGCGCTGGGTTTCGACGGCTATTCCACCAACGTGCCGACGAAGGATCTCACCGGCGGCAAGGCGATGGTGGCACTGCTTTACGAGGGCAAGCCGATCACCCCCGATCATGGCGGGCCGGCGCGGCTGCTCGTTCCACATCTCTATTTCTGGAAATCGGCCAAATGGCTGAACGGGCTGCAGTTCACCGAGCGTGACGAGCCGGGTTTCTGGGAGCTGCGAGGCTATCATATCTATGGCGACCCGTGGCGCGAACAGCGCTACACGAACGATCTATGAGCGACGCACCGGCGGCGCAGTCGCCCTGGCAGACAGTCACCATCACCCGCATCCAAAAGCGCACGCCGCGCGTCACCAGCTTTTTCCTACAGCCATCGCGGCCCTTCGCTTACCGTGCCGGACAGCATGTCGACGTCAGGCTGACAGCGCCTGACGGCTATCAGGCGCGCCGCTCCTATTCCATCGCCTCGGCACCGGAGACCGGCGAGACCATCGAGCTGGCGATTGAAAAACTCGAGGACGGCGAGGTCTCGCCGTTCTTTCACGAGATCGCGGCGGTGGGCGACGACGTCGAATTGCGCGGGCCGCTCGGCGGCCATTTCGTCTGGTCCGACAGCGATGGCGGACCGCTCTTGCTCGTCGGCGGCGGGTCGGGCGTGGTGCCGCTGATGTCAATGGTCCGTCACCGGGCGATGCGGGAGTCGCTGGTCGCCGCCGCGCTGGTGTTTTCCGCGCGGGTCTGGGACGAGGTGATCTTTCGCGACGAGTTGATCGACCTCGCCGAGCGCCGGGATGGCTTCGACCTGGTGCTGACGCTGACGCGCGAGCCGGCCCGCCGTCCGGCGGATTATGCGCGGCGGATCGACGCCGCGATGATGGTGCAAGCCATGACGAGGCTGCCCGCGCCGCCGAAGCTGGCCTTCGTCTGCGGCTCGAACGCATTCGTGACGGCCGCCGCCGAGGCACTGATCGATGCCGGCGTCCCGGCGGCACTCATCCGCACCGAACGCTACGGGGTCTGACCCGGTTCTGCTTGCCCGTTGCAGTCTTCGCTGCCCGGCATAAACAGGCCGAAAACAGGTAGAACGGCAAGGTCGCGTTTGGCTGAAATGGTTAACGATTCGACAAACAACCCCTGCTGCTACTTTTATCGGTTTAACAAATCGAACCGAACGGTTCGTTTCTGTTGACAATGCGTGCAGGACGCTGTGAACGCTGCCTCTCCAAGCCACCTTGCAGCCAGACCGATGCTATGGGCTATCTACTTGATATTTAGCAATAAAATTGTGGCGGAGGGAATCTCTGGCACAATTTCAAGGTGTAGATTCTTGGTCCACACCAAACAACTTCGTGATTGGAAACTGGCCATTGGCTTTCCCACATCGGGGCTGTCCGGACGACGCGAATTCCTCCCAAGACACGCCGCTCGCCGGACGGAAAAACTGAGATACTGGAGTACTAAAATGAAAAAGATCGCTCTTGCCGCCGTCGCCGTTTTGGCCATCACCGGCAGCGCCTTCGCTGGCAGCGACAACTTTGGTTCCAAGGGTGCGAACCAGCCTGCCGCTTCGGTCGACAGCTCGTACACGGCTTCCATTCAGAAGCCGGCTCATGCTGACGAGCAGCCTGTCCAGGGCGCCGACCGTAACCTCTTCGGCAACAACTAACAGCCGATCCCAGCATCAGGGCGGCGGGCATTATCCGCCGCCTGGGACCCGAGAAATTCAGGAGTATTAAAATGAAAAAGATCGTTCTTGCTGCCGCCGTCGTTCTGGCCATCACCGGCAGCGCTTTCGCCGCTAGCGACAATTATGGTTCCAACGGTGCCAACCAGCCTGCGCCTTTCGTCGATAGCTCGTACACGGCTTCCGTCAAGACGTCGGACCATGCTGAAAAGCAGCCGGTCGTCCAGGGCGCCGACCGCAACCTCTTCGGCAACAACTAATAGCCGATCCCAGCATCAAAGCGGCGGGTGAGCCCGCCGCTTGATTCGAAAATCCAGGAGTACCCAAATGAAAAAGATTGTTCTTACTGCCGCCGCTCTCTTGATTGCCGCCGGCAGCGCCTATGCCCGCAACGACAATGTTGGCGGGACCGACATCAACAAGCAGTCGACCGTCAACGTCGACAAGACGCAGACGTTTTCGGTACGTGACACCAATTCGCCGATCTACAAACTGCTGAATTCGTCTGGCGATGTGCCCAAGTCCGCGCCTCAGGGCGCCGACCGCAACCTCTTCGGTAACAACTAACAGCCGAACTGGAATTCCAAACAAGAGCGGCGGGCCATGCCCGCCGCTCTTGTCTTTGTATGGCGGAAAAACGCCTGCTTCAAGCCGCCTTTGCTTCTGCTTCATGGAGCGCGAAAGAGCGCCCGTCGGCGTCGAAAATATGCAGGTCGCCTGCGTCCGCCGTCAGCCGCAGCGTCGCTCCGCGCTTGACCTCGACATTGCCCGGCAGCTTGGTCACCAGCGGCAGGTCGGCGCGGCCGATGTCGACATAGACGAGTTGGACCTCGCCGAGCTGCTCGACATAATCGACCGTCCCTTCGAACAAATAGTCGGCGCCGGTGGCAATCATCAGATCCTCCGGCCGCACCCCGAAGCTCACCGCAGCGCCTTTCGCCGAGGCAGGCGTTGCGATCGGCACCGTTGCCTTGCGGCCGCCGACATGGCTGACGAGCGTCGGGTTGCCGGTCTTGTCGATCGTTGCCGGCAAGATGTTCATCGCCGGCGAGCCGATGAACTGGGCGACGAACAGATTGCCGGGCCGCTTGTAGAGCTCCATCGGCGTGCCGACCTGTTCGATATGGCCTTCCTTCAGAACCACGATGCGGTCGGCCAGCGTCATCGCCTCGACCTGGTCGTGGGTGACGTAGATCATCGTTGTGGCCGGCATCGATTCCTTGAGCTTGGCGATCTCGATGCGGGTAGCGACGCGCAGCGCCGCGTCGAGGTTGGACAGCGGCTCGTCGAACAGGAAGACCTTGGGATTGCGCACGATGGCGCGGCCGATAGCGACGCGCTGGCGCTGGCCGCCCGACATCGCCTTGGGCAGACGGTCGAGATATTTGGTCAGCTGCAGGATCTCGGCCGCCTGGCGCACCCGCTTGTCGATCTCGGCCTTGCTTTCCTTGCCGATCTTCATCGAGAACGCCATGTTGTCGTAGACGGTCATGTGCGGATAGAGCGCATAGGACTGGAACACCATGGCGATGCCGCGCTTCGACGGCGGCACGTCGTTGACGATTTCGCCGTCTATCTTGAGCTCGCCCGAGGTGATCTCCTCCAGCCCGGCGATGCAGCGCAGCAAGGTCGACTTGCCGCAACCAGACGGACCGACGAAGACGATGAATTCGCCCGACTTTATGTCGAGGTCGACGCCGTGCAGAATGTTGAGATTGCCGTATGATTTCTTCACTTGCCTTAGCGTGACATCGGCCATGGTACCCTCCAGTTCTTCCTTGAATTCAGTCGATACGCCCGAACCAGGCGCCGTAGCCGCCCAGGCGGATAGTGCCGGCGTCAGTCTGTCCCGAAAACCCGTGCCCCGGCAAGGGCTGCAGTGAGCGGCCGCCAAGATCGACCTCGGCCGGCTTTGCGCCGAGATTGAAGGCGCAGACGATCTGCTCGTTGCCTTCGCGGCGCGTGAAGGCGACGGTGTCGTCGTCGCTTTCGATGAACTCGATATCACCCTTGGCCAGTGCCGGATGAGCGCGGCGGAAAGCCAGGAAGCGCCGGTAGTGCTCGAGCAGCGAGCCGTCGTCGCCCTGCTGCACATTGACCGCTTGCGCAAGATGCTTGCTGGGCACCGGCAGCCAGGGCTTTGCCGTCGAGAAGCCGCCATTGCGGGCAGCGCCGTCCCAAACCATCGGCGTGCGGCAGCCATCGCGGCCCTTGAATTCCGGCCAGAAGCGGATGCCGTATGGGTCCTGCAGATATTCAAAGCTGAGCTCGGCCTCGCTAAGCCCGAGCTCCTCGCCCTGATAGATGCAGACCGAGCCACGCAACGACATCAGCAGCGCCGAGATGACCTTGAGGTAGGCGGTCGGGTCGGGCTCGCCGGCAGCCCAGCGCGAGGCAGGGCGCATCACGTCATGGTTGGAGAAGGCCCAGCACGACCAGCCGCCGCTGGCCACCTTGCCGAAGGTTTCCAGCACCGAGCGTACCTTTGCCGCGCTGATCTTCTCCGGCGCCAGGAAGTCGAAGGAGTAGCACATGTGCACGCGCTTGCCGCCGGCAGTATAGGCCGCCACTACTTCCAGCCCACGCTGCGAATCGCCGACTTCGCCAACCGCGGCCGTCGCCGGATATTCGTCGAGCAGGGCGCGGAAGCGTTCGAGGAAGCCGAGGTTTTCAGGCCGGCTCTTGTCGTAGAGATGGTCCTGGTAGTTGTAGGGGTTGACGGCCGGCGCCGTCTGGTCGTTGCGCTGCTCGGGCGGCAGCGGCGGATTGTCTTCCAGCCCTTGGCTGTGGAAGTAGAAATTGATGGTATCGAGGCGAAAGCCATCGACGCCGCGCTCCAGCCAGAAGCGGGTGACATCGAGCAGCGCGTCCTGGACCGCGCGGTTGTGGAAATTGAGGTCGGGCTGCTCGGCCAGGAAATTATGCAGGTAATATTGCTGGCGGCTGGTGTCCCACTGCCAGGCCGAGCCGCCGAAGATCGACAGCCAGTTGTTGGGCGGCGTGCCGTCCGGTTTGGCATCCGCCCAGACATACCAGTCGGCTTTTGGATTGCTGCGGCTCGAACGGCTTTCCTTGAACCATGGATGGATGTCGGCGGTGTGCGACAGCACCTCGTCGATCATCACCTTGAGGCCAAGCCGATGCGCCTCGGCGGTCAGCGCGTCGAAGTCGGCGAGCGTCCCGAACATCGGATCGACGTCGCAATAATCCGACACGTCGTAGCCAAAATCCTTCATCGGCGATTTGAAGAATGGCGAGATCCAGATGGCGTCGACACCGAGCGAGGCGATATAGGGCAGCCGGCCGATGATGCCCCTGAGGTCGCCGATGCCGTCGCCGTTCGAATCCTGGTAGCTGCGCGGGTAGATCTGGTAGATCACGGCACCTCGCCACCAGTCGCGATCGATCGCGAGATCGGGCTTCGGGGTCGCCTTCAAAGCGGATTGCATGATCTCAACCTCCTTTCACCGAGCCGGCAAGCAGCCCGCGGACGAAATAACGCTGCAGCGAGAAGAACACGATCAGCGGCACGATGATGGTGACGAAGGCCGATGTCGTCAGGATCTCCCAGTCGCCGCCGCGCGAACCGAGCAACGCATTGAGCTTGGCGGTCAGCACGATCTGGTCGCCCTCGGTACCGAGGAAAACCATCGCCACCAGCAGATCGTTCCACACCCAGAGAAACTGGAAGATGGCGAACGAGGCCAGCACCGGGAACGACAATGGCAGCACGATCTTGACGAAGATCTCGAAATCGCTGGCGCCATCGATGCGCGCCGATTCCATGATCTCGCGTGGCAGGCCGGCGATATAGCTCCTCAACAGATAGATGGCGAAGGGCAGGCCGAAGCCGGTATGTGCCAGCCAGATGCCGAGATAGGTTTTCGACGGCACGCCGAAGAAACTGCCGACGCCGTTGTAGAGCTTCAACAGCGGGATCAGCGACATCTGCAGCGGCACGACCAGGAGGCCGATGATGACGGCGATGAGCAGCGCCCGGCCGGGAAAGCGCATCCACGCCAAAGCGTAGGCGGCGAACGCGGCGATCAGGATCGGGATCACGGTCGCCGGAATGGTGACGGTCAGCGAATTCATGAAGGAGCGGCCGATGCCTTCCGAAAACAGCACCGTGTCGTAGTTGTCGGTGGTGAATTTCGGCGGCGCCGACGAGGCGTAATAGACGCGCTGGCCGCGTTCGCTTTCGAAAGCCTTCGGCGAGGTCATGACGAAACTGCCGTCGGCATTGAGCTGCAGGGTCACGCCGTCGCCGAGATCGGCTGTCGTGCCGGCGGGATATTGCGTCGGTGCGGCCGACTTGACGCCGAAGGCGCTGATGTTGCGGGCAGGACCGTCGCCGAAGATATTGCCTTGCAGGACGAACTTGCCGTCCTTCTCGACCTGCGCCGAAGCGGGCGGCAGCCGTCCGGCTTCCGTCTGGCTGGAACTGGTGAACGAGTTCCACCAGCCCGAAGCGATGATCTGGTCCTTGTCGCGCAGCGACGAGACCAGGATGCCGAGCGTCGGGATCGTCCAGATCGCAACGAAGATGAAGACGGCGATATGGACGCCGAAACGGCTGACAAAGGACTTTCCGGTCGCCACGGCCATCTCAATGTCCCTCCGTCTCTTTGTTCGCCTGGCGGATGTTCCAGACCATGATCGGAATGACCGCGATCATGATGATGATGGCGATGGTGGCGCCGCGGCCGAAATCGCCGCCGCCGCGGAACATCCAGTCGAACATCAGATTGGCCAGCACCTGGCTGTTCCACTGGCCGTTGGTCATGGTCAGCACGATGTCGAAAACCTTCAGCACCAGGATGGTGATGGTGGTCCAGACGACGGCGATGGTGCCCCAGATCTGCGGCACCATGATCTTCCAGAAGATCTGGAAAGGATTGGCGCCGTCGATGACGGCGGCTTCCAGCGTCTCTTCCGGAATGCCGCGCAAGGCCGACGACAGGATGACCATGGCAAAGCCGGTCTGGATCCAGATCAGGATGATCATCAGGAAGAAGTTGTTCCAGAACGGCAGCGATATCCAGACCTGCGGCTGGCCGCCGAAATACTGGATGATGGCGTTGAGCAGGCCGATCTGCGTCTGGCCGTCGCCGCGGTACTCGTAGATGAATTTCCAGATGACGCTGGCGCCGACGAAGGAGATGGCCAGCGGCAGGAAGATCAGGCTCTTGGCGATGGTGCCCCACCAGATCTTGTCGGTGAGCACGGCGATGATCAGCCCGAGGAAGGTGCAGGCGGCCGGCACCACTGCCAGCCAGATGATGTTGTTGAGGATCGAGTTGCGGAACTCGCGGTCGCCGAACGCCCATTGATAGTTGGCCAAGCCGACGAAATGGCCACCGCCGCGATCGAGGAACGACAGCCTCAGCGTCTCCACCACCGGGTAGATCAGGTAGATGGTGAGGATGATCATCGCCGGCCCGACGAACAGCCACGGCCGGATCACCCCCTGCCGCCGCAGATTGTTAATCGCCGCCTTGCCGGAAACGCCGCGTGCCGGAAAGATCGTATCGAGTGCCTTGTTGGCGCCCCAGAAATAGGCGACGCAGCCGCCCACGCCGATGATGATGACGAATATCGCCGAAAAAATCTGAGCCGCCATGGGTCCCTCCCCCTGCGCACGGATCCGCCAGTCGAGAATGGCTTTGGCGACGGGATCATGCGCCGATTCAGTTGTCTGGAGCGCGACCAGCCGAAAAGCAGGTCACTGGGCGCGCATCATGCCGGAATGCGTTGTGCTCACGACAATCGACGCGACGCCAAGCACCGGATAAGGTCCGGGCCGTTTGAGGCCCGGACCGCATCACATTGGGAACGCAAGCCGGCCGCTTACTTGATCGCGTCCCAGCTTTTCTGGATATCGGTGGCGACGTCCTGGGCGGACTTGCCGCCGACCAGGTCGATCATGCCGGTCCAGAAGGCGCCGGCGCCGATCTTGCCCGGCATCAGGTCGGACCCATCGAAGCGGAAGGTCGAGGCGTTGGCCAGGATTTCGCCCTGCTTCTTCAGCGCGTCGCTGGCATAGGCGTCCTTGTTGACCGACTTGAACGGCGTCACGAAGCCACCCTGCGCCATCCAGATCTCATGAGCGAGCGGCAGCTTCAGGAATTCGATGAACGCGCGGGCACTCTTGCTATCCTTGGTGATCATGGCGAGCGTGCCGGCGCCCAGCACCGGAGTGCCGAGATCGGGCTTGGAGGCGTAGGGCGGGTAATAGAAGAAGTCGGCATCCTCGCCGATCTTGGTGCCTTGCGGGAAGAAGGTCGGGATGAATGATGCCTGGTGGTGCAGATAGCATTTTGGCGGCACCGAGAAGAGGCCCTTCGGGCTGTCGCGGAAATCGGTCGCCGCAACCGCCTTGGCGCCGCCCTCGACCATTTTGTCGTCGGTCGCGATCTTGCCGAAAATGTCGATGGCGTTGACCACGGCCGGATCATTGAACGGAATTTCGTTCTTCACCCATTTGTCGTAGGTCTCGGGCGTCTGGGTGCGCAACATGATGTCTTCGACCCAGTCGGTCGCCGGCCAGCCGGTGGCGCCGCCCGAACCAAGCCCGATGCACCATGGCGTGCCGCCGTCGGCGATGATCTTCTTTTCGAGCTCGGCAAGCTCTTCCTGCGTCTTCGGCACCTTGTAGCCGGCTTCCTCGAAATTATCCGGCGAGTACCAGACTAGCGATTTCACGTCGGCCTTGTAGGGGAACGCGAAGAAACCGGGCTTGCCGTCCTTGTCCTTGAAGGTGCCGAGGTCGACCCAGGATTGGCCGGCGCCGTAATTGTCCTTGACCCAGTTGGCGGTGTCGTCGCCGAGCGGCGTCAAAAGCCCCTTCGATGCCAGATCCTGGATCAGACCCGGCTGCGGCAGCACGGCGATGTTGGGCGGGCTGCCGGCCTGCGTGTCGATGACGATCTGCTGCTCGTAATTCTCCGACGAGGAGTACTTGATCTCGGCGCCGGTGGCTTCGGAGAAATAATCGAGAACGGTGCGGACAAGCCCTTCGTCCTCGCCGCGCCACGGTCCGAAGATCGTCAGCGTCTCGCCCTTGAGGTCGACCTTCTTGAGCTCCTCGTAGTTGGCCCAGTTGAAACGGGGATCTTCGCCCGGCTTGAACTTCAGTTCGGCTTGCGCCGGCATGGCCAGGGCGAGCGTGGCAAACGCAGCGCCCAGCAGAAGCATTTTCTTCATCGGTATTCCCTCCCAGTGGTGACAAACACCGAACGAAACCTCCATTCCGTCCGCCGGCGCTGCAGGACTGTGACTCAGTCGGAAAGGAACTGCAACCTTTCGTAGAGTCTTCCAAAGCGCTTTGGTGATTTTGATCACGCCACTGAATTGATCCGGAGTCAAGAGAAAGCCACGCTAATCGATTTAATTTCTGCGGCCGAGTGCCAGCGAAAGTGCGCTGCAGCACAGTTTTCTGGCGGTGCAGCAGCAAATTCGGCTTCAAACCGGTCCGAACCATGCGTATGGTCATTGCGCTCGGCAAGGCGGTTCGTAGCGGCCAGCTCGATTCAGATTAAAAGCGCTTTGAGGTTTTGGAGGCCTCCGGTGAACCTCAAGCAGCTCTCCCACATGCTGGCGCTTTCGCAGACCACGGTCAGCCGCGCATTGAACGGCTACCCGGAAGTCAACGAGGAAACGCGCCGGCGGGTGGTCGATGCCGCCAAGCGTCACGGCTATCGCCCCAATCCGAGCGCGCGCCGGCTGGCGACCGGCAAGACCGGCATGATCGGCTATGTGCTGCCGACGGGGACGACCGTCGACATCGACCCGCATTTCGTCGAGTTCCTGTCCGGCCTCGGCGACTATGCGCGTTCGCACGAGCTCGACCTGGTGCTGTCACCGGCCGATGCCGACGACCAGGAGACGACCTACCGCCGTATTGTCGCCAACCGGCAGGTCGACGCGGTCTATATCTCGTCGCCGAGGCCGGCCGACCGCCGGGTGGCGCTGGTCAATACGCTCGGCATTCCTTTCATCGTCCATGGCCGCAGCGAAGGCTTCGATTTCGACTATCCCTTCACCGACATCGACAATGAGGGCGCCTTCCACGAGGCGGCGCGGCTTCTCGTCCAGCTCGGTCACAGGCGTCTGGCGCTGATCAATGGCGACGATCGCGAGACCTTCGCCATCCACCGCGAGCGCGGCGTTCGGCGCGCGCTAGCGGCAAGCGGCCTGGTGCTTGGTGATCAGCATGTCTGTTCCCTCACCATGACCGAGGAGAATGGCTACCGCGCTGCCCGGCGCTTGCTGGAACAAAGCGACGCGCCGACGGCGATCGCCTGCTCCAGCCTGATCATGGCGCTCGGCGTGGTGCGCGCGGTGCGCGATCTCGGCCTGACCATTCCGGGCGACCTGTCGCTGATCGCCCATGACGACGTCTTTCCCTGGCTGAAGCCGGAGAATTTTTCGGTGCCGCTGTCGACGACGCGTTCGTCGATCCGCCTGGCCGGCGCGCGCATCGCCGAACGGCTGGCGGCGCGGATTTCCGGCCTGGAGGAGGGGGCTCGCGGCGAGGTCTGGCCGGTCGACCTGGTGGTCAGGGGATCGGTCGCCGGCGCACCGGCCTAGAGGCAATCACTCTGAACGGCCGAGGTCGACTCTTGGCGGCTGTTGGCCAGCACCAGCGAGTGCGTCCTGATCTCAGGCCGCAGATTTGAGGTGATCGATGAAGGCGCGCAGCTTCGGCAGGACTTGGCGCTTGCCTGGATGATAGAGGAAGACACCCGGCGTCGTCGTGGCGATGCTGTCCAGCACCGACTTGAGTTTTCCTTCTTCTATCAGACCTTCGGCGAGTGGTCGCGGTGTCTGCGCCAGCCCAACGCCCCGCGTCGCAGCCCCGACCAATGTCGAATAGTCGTGCGCGATCAGCGGGCCTGAGACGATCGCTTCGATCGCGCCATTGCCGTCGACGAAGGACCAGGGCGCGATAGCGCCATTCGAGCGGCGCAAGCGTAAGCAGGCATGGTGGCGCAAGTCGTCGACACGCTCGGGACGGCCGTGGTGCTCGAGATAATCAGGGCTGCCGACGACCACGAACGAGAACGGCGCTGTCAGCCGCACCGCGACCATGTCGGCGGCGATGAGCTGGCCGAGGCGGATGCCGGCATCGAACCCGCCGGTCGCCAGATCGACCATCTGGTCGCTCACGGCGATCTCCAGTTCGATCTCAGGATAGGCTTGGCAGAACGACGCGAGCACCGGCTCCAACATCAGCGGCACGATGGCGCGGGGCACAGAGAGCCGTAGCAGACCGGTCGGCCGTTGGCCGATATCGCGGGCGGCCTCGCCGGCCGCAACAAGCTCTTCGAATGCCGGGCCGGCACGGTCTAGGAACCGCTGGCCAGGCTCGGTCAAACCAACGCTCCGCGTCGTGCGGACGAACAGCGCCGTGCCCAGACGGGCCTCCAGCGCGCGCACCGCTTGGCTCACGGCGGACGGCGTCACGCCCAGATCGGCGGCGGCACGGCGGAAGTTGCGGCGCCTGGCGACGGCCAGGAACGCCTCGACGCCCTCCAGCGCACCATGTCGGACTGTGTAGTTCTGCTTCATAGGTTGTTGTGATTACACCGGATAGTCGAATTGCGGTAGCGGGCTTAAAGGCGCGTGAACCAACTGTTGAGAGAAGGCCAAATGTCCACGGAAATAGTGTTCCAAACCCATCTTGTTCTCGGCTACGTCGCGTGGCTGCTTTGCTTCGGCGCATACGGTTTGCCGTGGCTCATGTCGATGGACCGGGTCGCAGCGCAACGTGCTATCGCTACGCTGCACAGCTTCCGCTTCTTCGGGCTCGTCTTCATGGTTCCAGGCGTCGTAAGCCCCAATCTGCCCGCCGATTTCGCCGTGTTTGCCGCCTACGGCGATTTCGCGACTGGCGTGCTGGCCATGCTGGCGCTGCTCACAGTGAGGATACGCCCGCTCTTCTGGCCGTTGGTCGTCGCCTTCAACGTCGTCGGGACGGTCGACCTCATCGTCGACTATTACCACGCCATTCAGATCGGCCTTCCTGCACGCGCGGGGGAACTGGGCGCAACCTACGCGATCCCGATCATCTACGTACCGCTGCTGATGATAACGCACATCGCCGCATTCTATTTTCTGGCGCGTCCTCGGCAAAACGCGACTTAAGCCATCGTAGTCGATCCGCCTGGCCGGCGCGCATTGCCGAACGGCTGGCGTCGCGAATCTCTGGCCGGAGCAGGCCGCGCGCGGCGAGGTCTGGCCGTTCGACCAGTGGTCAGGGCATCCAGGGCCGGCGCGCCGATGTAAAGGTCAAAACTCGATCACTCCCGGCGACCGAGTTCGACCCAGAGCGGCCGTCCGACCCTGCGAGCCCGATGACGCTGGCCAACCCTTAGCAGAAAACGGACTGAAGAATAGCCGCGCTGCAGCAGCAAAGGAGATCGATCGCTTCCCCAATACCACAACCGCTATCGGCGGAGTACCGAATCGGCCGGCTGAGCCGTCGTTATCGGATCGGCATGACGATGCACAATCTTCCACAGACCATCTTCTGGGCGAAAGACGCTCGTCGCGCGTAACGCAAGAGGCGTGACATCGCTCCGACCGCCAACCTTGGACCTGAGCCGCTCCACTTCGACGATGTATGCCAGCTCAGACGTCACACACTTCGCTATGTTCTCGAAGCCGCTAGCGTCGCCGTCCCTGTAGTTCGATGCCGCTTGCTCCATCGTCTCAACGACCTGCTTCCATCCATAAGCGAAAGGGCCAAAGGGATTGCCCAGTGTTACATCGTCTCGTTGGGAAAAGAGCTTCTTCGCTGGCGCGGGGTTTCCTTTCATGAACTCATCCAGAGCCAGGTGGTATTCTTCAACTGCTTGATCGAAGCCACTGGCGTCGAGGGACACGTCATCCTCCCTGTCGTTTTTATTTCTGATCCGGACTGGCGACCACAGGTCTACATTCTGTGCGCCCGCAGCGGTGAAGCATTTTCCCTACGGCGGCGTAGTGCAGGTTGGCTTGGTCATTATAGCACGGCGTGAGACAAGTTTCGCGACAGCGTTATGAGACGGCTCGGTTCAAACACGAGACTTAGTCCTTGGCCGCCTCGGCCGCCTTGGTGTCCAGCAGCCCAAAGCCGAAATCATTGTCCCGCCCCTTGGGGCCGAGATCCTTTGCCGTGGCGGCCAGTGCTTTCTCGACCCAGTCGGCCGAACGGTCGGGCGCGGCATGCAACAGGTTGGCGACCGCGCCGGTCACGATCGCCGCTGCAAAGGACGTCCCGGTCACCACATCCGAGCCGGCGCCGCTTGGCGCCACCATCTCGACGCCGGGAGCGGAGATGAAGACGTAGGCGCCGCGATTGGCCTGCGGCATCAGCCCGTCCTTGGCATCGGTGGCCGTCACCGCGATCACGCCGTCGAAGGCGGCCGGATAACCATAGGGCGCCTTCGGCCCGTTATTGCCGGCGGCCGCGACCAGCACGATGCCGAGCGCGCGCGCATTGCGGCAGGCGATGCCGAGCAGGTCGTTCTTCGGGCCGACGAAGCTCATATTGATGATACGGACATCCTGCTCCGCCGCCCAGTCGAGCGCCGAAAGGATGACGTCCATGGTCGACTTGCCGCCCTCGAAGGCGCGGGCGTGATAGATCCTGGCGCCCGGCGCCATGCCTTTGAACGCGCCGGTGCCGGCGATCAGTCCATCGACCGAAGTACCGTGGTCGCGCGCCTTGATCGGCACGTCGGGCATGGCATCGAACTGCTCGGCGATGACACCGGAGAGCGCGGGATTGCTGTCGTCGATGCCGGTGTCGATGACGCCGACGCGGACATTCTCGCCGCTGGCTTCCTTGGCGTCGAGCGCGATGCGCTCGAACGCATAATTGACGATGCTGGCCGCCTGCTGCAGCGAATAGACGTGGTTGGCCTCACGCCGCAAAGTGCGGCCGTCGGCGGCAAGCTGCGCCAGCACGACGCCGACTGGGCGGCCATCGGGAATGCCGAAGCGCACCAGCGTGTTGCCGAGCAGCCGCGACTGCCGCTGCGAGCGTATTTCGAGGCCGAACGAGGCGGCGATCTGCTGGACCGCGCCGGCATCGCCATTGACCGTGACCAGCACCTCGTCGGGCACGAAATCGCCGATCACGGCGCGCGGCGGCTCGGTTGCGACAAGATCGGTGGGCGCTACGACCGGACCGCCCGGCGCGGCCGCCGGTATTGCCGGCAGGCCCGAAGGCGGAGCGGTCGGCGGGGCCGCAGTATTGCCGGGAGGTATCGGCGCCTCGGTGACTAGGGCAGGATTGGGGAACAAGTCGACGATCAGCGCGGGAAGAAACACGGCACTCACCGTTGAAGCCTTAGCCGGCGTTTTGCCGCCGCTATCCTTCCCGTCGTCGCCGTCCTTGGCGCAGTCGGTGCCGGCGGCACTTGCCCGGTTCAGGCAGTCGATCTCCGCCTGGGTGAGGTTCGGGTCGTTGGTCTGCGCCATCGCGGACGTGGCGAAGATTGTCATCGCCGCCGTCAATCGAATGACCGCCTTAGCCGCCATCAGCCGGTTTCCTTCCCTCCAGGGCAGCTTCGGTGAAAGGCTGGGCGGCAATAAGGCCAAGCAGCTTCTGATAGTCGGCGGCGGTCTTGGCCGGAACGCCGAGGCGGAAGACACCGTCGGCGGTCGGCCCGCCAGCGATCTTCAACTGGTTCTGGTCGAGAAAAGCGACGATATCGGACAGCTTCGCATCCGGTTTGAACTTCACCAGTGCAAACGGCATTTTGGCCAGATCGTCTGCCGATCCGGCAATCTCGAAGTCGCCACCTCTGCTGCCGGTCTGGACAAAGGATTGCGCGACGACCAGGGCCAGCAGCACCGCGGCCGCGGCCCAGGCGACGCCGGCCGGCACCGCCATGAAGCGGCTCCAGGCCTGCGCCAGCCAGGGCGACGCCGCCGGCGCGCGGGCCGGGCCGGCCTCGGCGTCGAGCGCCTTGGCAAAGCGGCTGAGCGCATCGGCCGGCGGGCGGATTGCCTCGTTTGCGGCAGCAGTGCCTGAGAATTCGGCCTCGGCCTCGCCAAGCGCGGCCATCGCCGCCGGATCGCTCTCCAGCCATTCCTCGATGGCTTCCAGCTCGGCGCCTTCCAGCGAGCCGTTCAGATAAAACGGCAGCAGCATTTCCATTTCGTCGCGGCGTGACATTTTTTCAGCGGCGCTCATGGCCACCCCCTGTCGTAACCGGCGGCCCTGAGAGCTTCGCCGAGTTTCTTGCGGGCGTAGAACATCCTGGTCTTGACCGTGGCGACCGGAATACCGAGCACCTCGCCGATCTCGCTCACCGATTGCCCGTGATAATAGGCAAGGTCGATCACCGTGCGATGCTCTTCCGGCATGGCATCGATGAAGCGTCGCAAGGCAGCGGCCTTGTCTTCCTTCATCGTCACGACTTCCGGCGTGTCGGCACCGTCGGCGACCTGGGCCGCGTCATCGTCGTCGATCCAGTCTTCCTTCTTCTTGCGCAGCAGGGACAGCGCCTTGAAGCGGGCAATGCCGAGCAGCCATGTCGAGACCTCCGAGCGCCCCTCGAAGGCCGGCGCCTGCCGCCAGAGTTCGAGGAACACCTCGTTCGCGATATCGTCGGCCATCAGTTCCGATCCCGTCTGGCGTGCCACGAAGCGGTAGACTCGCGCGTGGTGGCGCATGAACAGGAGCCGCACGGCGGCACGGTCGCCCTTCGCGACCCGCTCGACGAGCGCGCGATCGGTCTCCGCGGCCGTCATCGCCGGTCGAGCCGCCTGGCTCCTGCCTGCTCTGTCGCTGATCGGCCCAAAAAGGTTCACCGCCTCCGCCGGATATTTGCGGAGGCTAGCCGAAGAGCGGAGAGGTTGCCAGAGGTGCGCTTTCTCCTTCTCCCTGCGGGGGAGGGAAGACGCCGCCTTTGCAAACATCGCTGCAGTGAATACGCTCCGCAAATGATCAGGAATCCCACAGTTACGGTCGGTGCATTGCTGGTGTACCACGACCGGAAGGTCTTGATGGGTCTTCGCGCTACCTGGAAGAGCGCGTGGCCTGGGCATTGGGACACGATCGGCGGCCGCGTTGAAGCCGGAGAGACGCTGGAAGAGGCACTCGTTCGCGAGATTCAGGAAGAAATTGGAGTGACGCCAACAGATTTCGGTTGGATGCGGTGCATTGGAGAGCGCCATCCCGAGCTCTATGGGAAGGCGTTGCACCACGTTTTCAAGGTCATCGGCTGGGAAGGCGGGGATCCAAGCAACATTTGCGAGGAACACACCGAGATCCGGTGGTTTGATGTCGAGGAACTTCAGCGCCTCCCCAATCTGGTGGATTGCGATTATCGCCGGCTCGCAAAGCTCGCCGCGACGTGACCTCCCGAAAGTACCCGTTCTCGCACGTGATCCGCGCACCGATCCTCGGCATTTCCCGTGACGCGAGGGAATCCCTAGGTGCTCAATTTCCCGCGCTTGCCATCCGCCGTCCCTTGATCGCCTTCTCCAGCCCGCCGATCTCCACTTCGGGCATCTGTCGCTGATCGGCCCAAAAAGGGTTCACCGCCTCCGCCGGATATTTGCGGAGGCTAACCGAAGAGCGGAGAGGTTGCCAGAGTGTACCGTTCTCCCCCTTTTTAGCGATACTGTCTCGGCCGTCAGGCTCGCAATGACGGCGGCCACAAGGCGGCTCATAACCATCGGGTAAGGTGCAGTCGTTCAGCCTCGGGCGAGGCGTAATTGGACGCCATCGCCGTGCAGGGATTCCCGACAGTTTTGTAACTCAACAGTCCGCTGCCGGGCGACTAAGGTCCCGATCGCAAATGGCAATCCAGCCTGAAGAAACGAAATGTTATGACCAACAACAGCTTTGCGGCCGCGATTCTCGTGGATCAGTCGCCCATGGCGGTGTTCGCCGCGGTCAAGCGTCCACGCGAGTGGTGGGGCGCATGAAGCCTTGCGCGGTCGGAAGGAGCTTTCCATGAGATTGATTAGGCTGAAAGCGCCGGGAGGCTTGGAAAATCTCAAGCTGGTCGAGGAAGATTGCCCAGAACCAGGGCCGGGTGAGTTGCTTGTCAGGATACGAGCGTGTTCGTTGAATTTCCACGACAGTATGGTGGCGCTGGGAAAGAAACCGTGCGCCGATGGCCGTATCCCGCTGTCCGATGGCGCCGGAGAGGTGGTTGCGGTCTCAGACGATGTCCAAGAATTCAAGGTCGGAGATGCCGTCGTCAGCACCTATTGGCCCCATTGGCTGGCAGGCGAACCGACGCCAGCCAATAAGAAGGGCGAATTGGGAGATGATGTTGACGGCTATGCCCGCGAGGATGTGTGCATGCCCTGGCATGCCTTCACAAGGGCACCGGCAGACTTCACGCATGTGGAGGCGGCAACGCTTACTTGTGCCGGCGTCACCGCCTGGAAAGCCCTGATGGTGTGCGGCCAGGTGAAGCCTGGTGATACGGTGCTGGTCCTTGGCACGGGAAGTGTATCGCTGTTCGCGCTGCAATTCGCAAAAATTGCAGGCGCTCGGGTTATTGCCACCTCCTCATCGGAGGAGAAGCTGGAAAAGTTAAAGCGATTTGGAGCCGACATTGTCGTCAATTACAAGGCGGTGCCGGATTGGGGCCAGAAGGCAAGGGTATTGACGGACGGACGCGGCGTCGATCATGTGATCGAGGTTGGCGGGCCCGGCACATTGGCGCAGTCGATAACAGCTTGCAGGATGGGCGGCCACATCGCACTGATCGGTGTCTTGACTGGTTTTGCCGGGCAAGTTTCGATCCCGGCCCTGTTTTCCAATCAGATCAGGATCAGCGGAATCTCGATTGGCAGCAGGGCAGACCAGAACGACATGATCCGTGCCATAGAGGCCAACCGTTTGAACCCTGCGATCGACCGCGGTTTTCCCCTGCAGGAGATCGCCAATGCCTTCAAGCACTACGAGTCCCAAAAGCATTTTGGCAAGGTCTGTCTCGAACTTTGACTCCTGTATCTGGCCTCCATTTGGCGTCGCGCATTTCGACCGGCTTTATGTTCTCCGCAAGCAAAGCAGGCCAGGCACCAATCAGTCGAGAAATGGCTTTGCCTTCATCGTCGCCGGCACCGGCACGCCGAGGCGCGCAAGCACCGTTGGCGCGAGCTGCAGCTGATCGAGCAGCGTCTTGGCTTCCGGACCCTCGCCGGATCCGAAGTAGTAAAGTGCGAAATCCTGCATCTCCTCGTCGTGGCCGCCATGATGGCCGCGATCGGTCTGGCCATGATCGGCGGTGACGATCACCTCGTAGCCGGCCTCGCGCCAGCGCGGCAGGAAGCCGGCGAGCATGGCGTCCATTGCATAGACGGCATGATCCATCTCATGGCAGTCATGGCCGAAGCGGTGGCCCATCGAGTCCAGCGTGCAGCTGTGCAGGATGCCGTAGTCGATGCCGTAGCGCCTGGTCAGCATGGTCAAGGTAGCGAACAGGTCGACGTCGCTCGGCGTCATCTGGTTCCTGGCATTATAGCCGGTCATGGTGTGGAACCGGCCGTGGCCGATCGGCCCGCCCGGCTCGTCGAACGCCATGTCCTCGACCAGGTCGAACGGATAGGCCCGGAAGAATTCGGACCAGTAGGAATGGGTGACCGCACCCGTCTTGCCGCCGGCCCTGCTGACTTCGGAAAAAATATCAGGCTGTTCGACGCGAAACCGGTTCTCGTTCGACAGGATACCGTGCACTTGGGGCGGCACGCCGGTGTGGATCGAGGCGTAGCAGGATGCCGAGGTCGACGGCAGGACGGAGCGCATTTTCCATACGCGGGCTTCGCCTGATTGCACCCAGCCTTCGAGATTGCCCATCAGCCGCCGCCAGTTCCGGTAAGGCACGCCGTCGAGGATGATGACCAAAAGTTTTGTCTTGAGCGCCACGGGAGTGTCTAATTTCCCGCGCTGGCCATGCGCCGTCCCTTGATCGCCTTTTCCAGCCAGCCGATCTCCATTTCGGGCACCGACGACAGCAAAAGATCGGTGTAGGCATCGAAGGGTGGCGTCAGCACGGTGCTCTTGGCGCCGTAGCGCACCACCTCGCCGCGATACATCACCGCGATTGAATCGGCGATCGACTTGACCGTGGCCAGGTCGTGGGTGATGAACAGATAGGCGACGTTTTCCTCTTTCTGCAGCCCGAGCAGCAGCTCCAGTATGCCATGGGCGACCAGCGGGTCGAGCGCCGAGGTCACCTCGTCGCAGATGATCAGCTTCGGCTTGGCGGCGAGCGAGCGGGCGATGCAGACGCGCTGCTTCTGGCCGCCCGAAAGCTCGGCCGGATAGCGGTCGATATAGCCTTTGCCCATTTCAATCTTGTCGAGCAGTTCGGCGACGCGTTTGTCGCGCTCGCGCCCGCGCATCCCAAAATAGAATTCCAGCGGCCGGCCGATGATGGTGCCGACCGTCTGGCGCGGGTTCATCGCCACATCGGCCATCTGGTAGATCATCTGCAATTGGCGCAGATCCTCTTTCGGCCGGTCGGCAAGCCGGTTGGCGAGCGGCCGCCCGTCGAAGGTGACGGTGCCTTGTTCGGGCGGCAAGAGGCCGGTGATGGCGCGCGCCAGCGTCGATTTGCCGGAGCCGGACTCGCCGACCACCGCCAGCGTCTGGCCCGGGAAAATATCGACCGAGACGTTCTTCAACACCTTGATGTGGCTGCGGCCATAGGCGGCGGTGATGTTCTTGACCGACAGGAACGGGCTCGTGCCGGGCTTCTGCTCCTGATGTTCGATCTCATGCACTGAAACCAGCGCGTTGGTGTATTCTTGGCGCGGCTCCTTGATGATCTGGCGCGTGCCGCCCCATTCGACCAGCCGGCCGTGGCGCAGCACCATGATCTCGTCCGATACCTGGGCGACGACGGCAAGATCGTGGGTGATGTAGAGCGCCGCGACATGCGTGTCGCGGATGGCATCCTTGATCGCCGCCAAGACGTCGATCTGCGTCGTCACGTCGAGCGCCGTGGTCGGCTCGTCGAAGACGATCAGGTCGGGCTCCGAGCACAGCGCCATTGCCGTCATCACGCGCTGCAGCTGACCGCCCGACACCTGGTGGGGGAAGCGCTCGCCGATGCTTTCGGGGTTCGGCAGGCTGAGCTTCTTGAACAGCGCCACGGCGCGCTTTTCGGCTTCGGCCCGCGTCGCCGTGCCGTGCAGCAGTGCTGCCTCGACCACCTGGTCCATCAGCCTGTGCGCCGGGTTGAAGGCAGCTGCCGCCGATTGCGCGACATAGCAGACCTCGCGGCCGCGCAATTTGCGGAACCCTTCGTTGCCGCCCTTCAGGATGTCGCGGCCATTGAGGATGACCTTGCCGCCGGTGATGCGCACGCCGCCGCGGCCGTAGCCCATCGACGACAGGCCGATGGTCGATTTGCCGGCGCCGGACTCGCCGATCAATCCGAGCACCTTGCCCTTTTCGAGCGTCAGCGAGACATCGTGCACCAGCACGATGTTCTTCGGCGCCTCGCCCGGCGGATATACCGTGGCCTCGATGCGCAGATTGCGGATGTCGAGCAGCACGCCGGACCTCGGTTGCCCGGGCTTAGGTTGCTTGTCAGCCATTACCCGCGTCCTCCCTTCAGGCTTGTCGTGCGGTTGAGCACCCAGTCGGCGACGAGGTTGACGGAAATCGCTAGCGCTGCGATCGCCGCCGCCGGAATGAGGGCGGCGCCTATGCCGAAGACGATACCATCCTTGTTTTCCTTGACCATACCGCCCCAATCGGCGTCCGGCGGCTGTACGCCAAGCCCAAGGAAGGACAGCGTCGACAGGAACAGCACGGCATAGATGAAGCGCAGGCCGAGTTCCGAAACCAGCGGCGACAGCGCATTGGGCAGGATTTCGCGGAAGATGATCCAGCCGCTGCCTTCGCCGCGCAATTTGGCCGCCTCGACGTAATCCATGACGTTGATGTCGACGGCGACCGCCCTCGACAGGCGGTAGACGCGGGTCGAATCCAGAACGCCCATGACCAGGATCAGCGTCACCAGATTGGATGGCAGCACCGAAAGCACGACAAGGGCCATGATCAGCGTCGGGATCGACATCAGGAGATCGACGAGACGCGACAGAAGCGTGTCGAACCAGCCGCCGAAAACCGCCGCCGAGAAGCCGAGTATGGCGCCGAGCGAGAACGATAGCGCGGTCGCCAGCACCGCGATGAACAGGGTGATGCGGGCGCCATAGATCATGCGCGACAACAGATCGCGGCCCAGATTGTCGGTGCCCAGCCAATGCGCCGCCGACATCGGTTCCCAAGGGACGTCGCTGACGATCTCGGCATTGCCATGCGGCGCGATCCACGGTGCAAAAATCGCCGCCAGAACGAACAGCGCCGTCAGCACAATGCCGATCAATGCCGGGATGGGGATGCGTTTGATGACGAGCATACCCGACCCCTTCATTTCGGATGTCTAAGGCGCGGATTGGCGACTATCGCCGCTATGTCCGCGATGATGTTCAGGCTGATGTAGACGGCGGCGAAGATCAGCCCAACCGCCTGAACCACCGGCACGTCGCGCTTGGTGACGTGGTCGACGAGGTATTGTCCCATGCCTGGATAGACGAAGATCACTTCGACAACGACGACGCCGACGATGAGGTAGGCGAGATTGAGCATGACGACGTTGATGATCGGCGCAATCGCATTGGGGAAGGCATGCCTGCGGATGACGGCGAAGGCCGAAAGCCCCTTGAGTTCGGCGGTTTCGACATAGGCCGACTGCATGACATTGAGGATCGCGGCGCGCGTCATGCGCATCATATGGGCGAGCACCACCAAGGTCAGCGCCGCCGCCGGCAGTGCTATGGCCTGGATGCGCTCGCCGAACGGCATTCCGTCATAGACGGTGGAAATGGCGGGAAACCATTGATGTTGCACCGCGAAGAAAAAGACGAGCACATAGCCGACGAAGAATTCCGGGAAGGACGTCGAGGCCAGCGCCAGTCCCGAGATCAGCTTGTCGACCCAGCCATTGCGGTAGCGCACCGCGATCAGCCCGAGGATGATCGCTAGCGGCACCGCGACGACCGCCGCCCAGAAGGCGAGGAACAGCGTGTTCCACAGCCTTCCCTTGATAGAGGTTGCGATATCCTGACCGCTCGACATAGCCGTGCCGAGATCACCGGTCAGAATGCCGCCGAGCCAGCGAAAATAACGGATGTAAGCCGGATCGTTGAGCCCGAGCTGTTCGCGCAGATTGGCGAGCGACTCCGGTGTCGCCGACTGCCCGAGAATGGCTTGCGCAACATCGCCGGGCAGGATCTGGGTGCCGGCGAAGATCAGGACCGAAACGGCCAATAGAAGGATGATGCCCAGCGCAATGCGCTGGGCCACCAGTTTCACGATGGGTGAGGACATATCCGCAAGGCCGGGCTCAGGCTTCGAGCCAGCACTTCGCGAGAGCATATCCGTTCATCAACTCCTGATGCGGATCATCCACCCAGCCGGCAACCTTGGCGCCCGTCGCGTCGATGAACTGATTGAACATCGGCAGGATCAGGCCGCCCTCGTCGCGCACCATCACAGCCATGTCGTGGTACATTGCCTTGCGCTTGGCCTCGTCGAGCTCGGCGCGAGCCGCCAGCACCATCTTGTCGAAATCCGGACGCTTGAACCGTGTGTCGTTCCAGTCAGCCGTCGACAGATAGGCAGTCGAGTACATCTGGTCCTGCGTCGACCGGCCGCCCCAGTAGGAGGCGCAGAAGGGCTGCTTGTTCCAGACTTCCGACCAGTAGCCGTCGCCCGGTTCGCGCTTGATCTCCAGCTTGATGCCGGCCTTGGCCGCGCTTTGCTGGAACAGCTGTGCGGCATCGACGGCACCGGGGAAGGCGACGTCCGACGTCCGGAGCAGGACGGCACCGTCATGGCCCGACTTCTTGTAGTGGAACTTGGCCTTGTCGGGATCGTATTTGCGCTGCTCGATCTCGGTGAATAGCGGGTACGATGCATTGATCGGGAAGTCGTTGCCGAGCGAGCCATAGCCACGCAGCACCTTGTTCAGCATCTCCTCGCGGTCGATCGCCAGCTTCAGCGCCATGCGCAAATCGTTGTTGTCGAACGGCGCGGTGTTGCAGTGCATGATGAAGACGTAGTGGCCGGGTCCCGAATGGTTGCGGATGGTGACGCCGGGCACACGCTTGATCAGGTCGACGATCTTCGGCTCGACGCGGTTGATCATGTGGACCTGGCCGCCCTGCAGGGCCGCCGTACGCGCCGTGGCGTCGTTGATGACGATGATCTCGATCTGGTCGGCATGGCCCATCTTGTCGCCCTGCCAGTAGTTGGCGAAGCGCTCGCCGCCATGGCGCACGCCGGGCTCGTTGGTGGTGACCTTGTAAGGACCCGCCGAGATGCCGGCATCGGCCTTGTCTTTGCCGCCGTTCGGCTGGATGATCAGGTGATAGTCGCTAAGCAGATAGGGAAGATCGGCATTCGGCTCCTTCAGCGTCAGCACCACTTCCTTGCCGCTGGCCTTGATGCTCTCGATGCCTTTCATATAGCCGAGCGCGCCGGATTTCGACTTCTCGTCCGAATGGCGTTCGAGGGTGGCGGCCACGTCCTCTGCAGTCACTTTCTTGCCGTTGTGGAACTCGACGCCGTCGCGGATCTTCAGCGTCCAGGTCTTGGCGTCGTCCGACGAGCCGATCTCCTCGGCAATGCGGTTCTCGAGCTTGCCTTCGGGAGACAGCTCGACGATCAGTTCGCCCCACATCTTGCCGAAGGCGAACGGCACCTGCGTCATGAACAGCGCCGGATCGAGGCTGTTGGTGGATTCGCCACCGACGAGGCCGGCCTTGAGCGTGCCGCCCTTGACCGGACCCGCCGCGCGGGAAGCGCTGGAAAGCAGCGAATTGGCGAAGGTTGCGGTGACGCCGAGCGCTGCCGCCCGGCCGAGAAAATCGCGACGGCTCAGCTTGCCGGACGCAACGCGCCGGCTCAGATATTCCAGTTCGTTCGACATGTTGAGTTCCTCACTCTGTTGGTCGACCTTATGGTCGTTTTTTCTCATTTCAATCGGGAGAATAATGACCGTAAGGGAAAGGGGTAAGCAAGACCGAATGCGACATGCCGTGGCGTAAATCGTGCGTCGCAATTGGACCAATCGCTATAAGCGCTCAAAGCAGTACCCGCGGGATATTCTCCTCGAAGTCGCGCTCGAAGACCAGTTTCTCGCCTTCATAGGCTTCAATTCTGGCGCTAACCATGAAGCTTTGCGCGTCGGAGCGCATTTCGGCGAAGGTTTCGGTGCGCACCGACCATTCATTTCGCGACAGCGTCTGGGTCCAATGCGTCTTGCCCAAGGCTGACAGCGGATTGTCAGGACGGATCGCCCATGTCTCTCTGGCGATGCTCCCGTGGGCGAGGCCATGCTCCAGGTCGCGCACCTCACCGAAATCGTCGACGATAGAAAGCGTGATCATTCCGGTCTTTTCGTCGCGATCGACATGACGCTCGGAATTGGCGGCGCGGACCGTTTCGGTTGCCCAGGGCGTGGCGCCCTCGGGAGCGGGGAAGACCACTTCGTCACCTGGCGCCAGCGGGCGCAGCGGCAGCATCAATGTCGCGGCCGACAATTCCAGCCGGACCGGCTCCGGCGACGGCCAGATCATCGGCCAATAGCTGTTGGAGATGGCAACACGCAAGCGGTGGCCGGCCGGCACGCGATAGGCGCATTGGTCGAGGACCACCCGGGCGCTGACGGTTTCGCCGGGCACCAGCGCTTCGGGAAATTCGTGCGAGTTGCGATGCGTCAGGTTGAGCACGCCGTAGGAGATCAACTCCGACGCTCCGTCCGGATGGACGTCGCACAGCCGAACCGCGATGTTCGCCTGGCGCCGGTCCGACGAGACCCTGACCACAACTTCGGGAGCACCGACGATGTCGACCGCTTCGGTCAGCACCGGCTGGTCGAAGCACACCGACAGCGCATCGTCGGTGCGCTGGTCACCCGGCAGTTCCGGTCCAAAGGTGAAGGGGAAATATTCGCCACCGGCAAGGCCGCAGCTTTGCGGCGAAGTGACGATAGCGTGGTTGCCTTCAGCGATAAGCTCAACCTCTTGCGTCTTGATGTTGGGTGACGGCCATTCCGTTTCAGCGACCCAGCGGCCCGGCCGCTCGGGATGCCAGCGCGCCGGACGCACGCTGTCCATCACATAGGCGCGGTAGGCCGGGTCGGCCTCTACGCCGGTGTCGAGGTCCTTCAGCCAGCGGTCCCACCAGCGCAACGCCTCCTGCAGGAAGCCGATGCGCGGTTCGGGCGCGGCGTAATGCGGGTATTTGTGGATCCACGGGCCGACGATGCCCTTGACCGGCGCCTCGATATTGGCGGCGAGATGGGAAATCGTATTGCGATAACCGTCATGCCAGCCGCCGATCGACAGCACCGCGGCATGAATGGCGGAATAGTCCTCGCAGATCGAGCCGCGCTTCCAATAGGCGTCGCGATGCTGGTGCTTCAACCACAGCGGCGCCAGGAAGGGCTGGTTCTCCAGCCGGGTCAGCCACAGCTCGCGCCATCTGTTGTCGCCGGCCAGCAACGGATCCGGCGGCCGCGACGAATAGGACAGCATGGTCGAAGCCCAGCCGAAATTCTCGATCAGCAGGCAGCCGCCCTTGTAGTGGATGTCGTCGGCGTAGCGGTCGACTGTCGAACAGAGACTGATAACCGCCTTCAGCGCCGCCGGCTGCTTGGCTGCTACCTGCAGGCAGTTGAAGCCGCCCCACGAAATGCCCATCATGCCGACATTGCCGTTGCACCAGGGCTGCGCCGCCGCCCAGGCTATGACGTCGCAAGCGTCCTGCAATTCCTGCTCGGAATATTCATCGTCCATCAGCCCTTCGGAATCGCCGTTGCCGCGCATGTCGACGCGGATCGAGGCGTAGCCGTGGCCTGCGAAATAGGGATGCGTCAGCTGATCACGATAGATCGTGCCGTCGCGCTTGCGATAGGGCAGATGTTCGAGGATTGCCGGCACCGGATCGTCGGCGGCATCGGCCGGCATCCACACCCGCGCCGACAGCCGGCAGCCGTCCGGCATGACGATCCCCATATCCGGAAATTCGACGATCTTTCGTGGGAATTCAGTGACGATTTTCATGCGAGCAGACTCCAGGAGCGCCAGATGATGGAGTCCGCAGGATGTCGTCGTGGGCCAGCCAACGAATTCGGCTGGTCAATCCGCGTCAATTCAACGGGATGTCGTTTTCGGCCTTGCTCGCCTGGTAAGCGCCGGACAGTTCGTCGTAGATTGCCGAGATGGCGCTGATCCGCGCTTCCAGCCGCTCGCGCTCAGGCCCCGACAGCGATCGTACCAGTCTGCGGATCGAAAAGCTCTTCCAATAGGCATTCTCGGCATTGTAGCCGCCGGGATCGAGGGTGAAGACCTCTTTCAGGATCTTCAAATCGTGCGGGATAGCGAAACTGTCGCGCGAATCCTCGTGGCTGAACAGATAGTAGAAATTGTCGAAGCCGGTCCAGGTGATCGCCGACAGGCAGAGCGAGCAAGGTTCGTGCGTGGCGAGAAAGATGGCATCCGCGGTGTCGACGCGCTCGGCCTTCGGCATTTCGTAGAAGCGCTTCAGGCAATGCACCTCGCCGTGCCACAGCGGGTTTTCCGTCTCATTGTTGGTTTCGGCAAGCACCAGCGAGCTGTCGTCCTTGCGCAGGATCGCCGCGCCGAACAACTTGTTGCCATGCGCGACACCCTTCGCCGTCTTCGGCACGATGTCGTGCTCTATGACGTCGAGCAGGCGGTCGATCAGCGAAATGTCAGCCATCACCGGCTCCATCGGGAAGATGAATCTCATAGGCGTGCGAGAAGTGGCACTCTTCGAGGTTGGAGCCGTCGCCGCCCCGGTCGACGACCAGGAAGTCCTGGGGCTCGCCGATCGGCGTCAGCACGCCGTGCCACAAATTGCGCGGATAGTTGACGCCTTGCCCGGGCGCGGTGATGAACGCATGCGGCTCGCCCGGGCCTTCCTCGCCGTCATGGCAGACGATGACCAGGAACGGCCGTGGTGACAGCGGAATGAAGGCCTGGCTGCCAAACGGATGGCGCTCGACCATGGTAAGCTTCAACGGCAGCTCATAGGGCGTGCCACGCACCATCGAGATCAGCACGTGCGCATTCGGCCCTCGTGCTTCAGCGGTGGCGAGATCGTGATAGCGCTCGGCCTTGCCGCCATTGATCGGATAATGGTTGTCGCCGCCCATATCGATGACGTCGCCGAATTCGGCGAAATTCTCGCGGGTCAGCGGCCGCGCGACGATGCGGATCACCGCGCGCGACCCTCGATGCCCACACCGCCGAGCTTGGCGTGGCGGTTCACGTCCTTGTAGAGGAGGTAGCGGAATTTGCCTGGCCCGCCGGCATAACAAGCCTGCGGGCAGAAGGCGCGCAGCCACATATAGTCGCCGGCCTCGACTTCGACCCAGTCCTGGTTGAGACGGTAGACCGCCTTGCCCTCCAGCACATAAAGCCCGTGCTCCATGACATGCGTCTCGGCGAAGGGAATGACCGCGCCCGGCTCGAGCGTCACGATGGTGACATGCATGTCGTGGCGGATGTCTTCAGGATCGACGAAGCGCGTTGTTGCCCAGCTGCCTTCGGTACCTGGCATCGGCGTCGGTACGATATCCTGTTCGTTGGCGAAGAACGCTTGCGGCAGCTCGATGCCGTCGACCGCATCGTAAGCCTTTCGGATCCAGTGGAAGCGGACGGCAGCGCCGCTTTCGTTGCGCACCGTCCACCCGCTCGCTGGCGGCAGAAACGCGAACCCGCCCGGCCTGAGCACATGCTTCTTTCCGGCTAGCGACACGCTCAGCTCGCCTTCAACCACGAATATCGCGCCCTCGGCATCATCATCCGGTTCTGGCCGGTCGCTGCCGCCGCCGGGCGCGAGCTCGACGATGTATTGCGAAAACGTCTCGGCAAAACCCGACAGCGGCCGCGACAGCACCCAGACCCGTGTCCCATCCCAGAACGGCAAGGCGCTGGTGACGATGTCCTGCATCACGCCTTTGGGGATTACGGCATAGGCCTGTGTGAACACGGCGCGTCCGGTCAGCAATTCACTCTGGCCGGGATGTCCGCCCTGCGGCGCATAATAGGTTCGCTCGGCCATTTTCATCATATCCATAAATTCAAGCCTGTTGCGGAAGCCAGGGCCCATCGCGGCAGCCAAAGCCTATTGTGGAAGCATGTCCTTGAGACGAAGCAGCGCGATGCGCTCGACCTGTCTGCAGGCGGTTTCGAATTCGACATCGCGGCTGTTGCCGATACGCGTTTCGAACTCGGCCAGGATGTCCTCCTTGGTCTTGCCCTTCACCGCAATGATGAACGGGAAACCGAAACCGGTGACGTAGGCGGCATTGAGCTTTGCGAACAGCTCGCGCTCGTTGTCGGTCAGCGCGTCTAGCCCGGCCGAAGCCTGTTCCCTGGAGGATTCCGCGGTTAGCCGCTTGGCCTGCGCCAGTTTTCCGGCAAGGTCGGGGTGGGCATTGAGCACGGAAAGCCGCTCGGCCTCGCTGGCCGCGCGAAAGACGCGGCAGAGCGCGTTGTGCAGGCCGCCGGCACTGTCATGCGCCGGGCCGAGTTCCAACTCGTAGGCGCGCTCGGCAATCCACGGCGAATGTTCGAAGACGCCGCCGAATGCGTGGACGAAGGCCTCGAATTCCATTTTCGACGGGCGCAATGCCGGCAACCGGAACGGATGCGTCTCCTGCCAATGTTTTGCAATGTCGATGCGCCGTGCCAGCCAGACCTTGTCGTGTGATTTGACGTAGTCGATGAAGCGCTTCAGTGCCGCGACCCGGCCCGGCCGCCCAACCAGGCGGCAGTGCAGGCCGATATTCATCATGCGCGGCCGCCCTGCCTTGCCCTCGGCATAGAGCGTGTCGAAACTATCCCTGAGATAGGCAAAGAACTGGTCGCCGGAGTTGAAGCCCTGCGGCGTGGCAAAGCGCATGTCGTTGGCGTCGAGCGTATAGGGGATGACTAGCTGCGGCTTCGCCGACCCGTTCGGTGTCACATGCTCGAACCAGTAGGGCAGTTCGTCGTCATAGGTGTCCGACACATAGTCGAAGCCGCCTTCTTCCGCCGCCAGACGCACCGTGTTGATCGACGTGCGGCCGGTGTACCAGCCGGTCGGCCGCGCGCCTGTCACCTCATAATGCAGCCGTATCGCCGCTTCCATGTCGCGGCGCTCGTCTTCTGGCGCGTGGTCGCGGTAGTCGATCCATTTCAGCCCGTGCGAGGCGATCTCCCAGCCGGCCTCCTGCATCGCTGCGACCTGGTCGGGCGAGCGCGCCAGGGCCGTGGCGACGCCGTAGCAGGTGACCGGCACCTGTGCCGCGCTGAACAGGCGCAGCAATCGCCAGAAGCCGGCGCGGGCGCCGTATTCGTAGATCGATTCCATGTTCCAGTGGCGCTGGCCGGGCCAGGGCGCGGCGCCGACGATCTCCGACAGGAAAGCCTCCGAGGCCTTGTCGCCGTGCAGGACGCAATTCTCGCCGCCCTCTTCGTAATTGACGACGAACTGGACCGCGACATGCGCCCCGCCGGGCCATTTCGGATCCGGCGGATTGGCTCCGTAGCCGCGCATGTCTCGTTCGTAACGCATTCTCGCTCCTGCCGGAAATTGTGATCAGGATAGTCGAAAGGAGTGCCTGCGCATTCCCCCGAAATTTTTGAAAGTGTTTTTGTCGCGCTCCGCTCGACCGGGACTTATGCATCGCCTTTAATTGGCGCACAATTCATGAATAGTGTTCGACTGTGCAGGGAATGGAGCAGCCAGTGGCGGAAACGTCGAAAGCCGAAGGCGGGCGCCTGACGACCCATGTCCTCGACACCGCGGCCGGCAAACCGGCGGCCGGTCTGTCGATTGAGCTCTATCATCTTGACGGCCAGGCCCGGACGCATCTGAAAACGGTCGTCACCAATGATGACGGCCGTTGCGATGCTCCGTTGCTTGCCGGCGCGGAGTTCCGTACCGGCGAATACGAATTGGTCTTTGCGGCCGGCGATTATCTGCGCCGGCAGGGGACAAAACTGCCGGAACCGGCCTTCCTCGACCATGTGCCCATCCGCTTCGGTATGGCCGAGCCGATGCACTATCATGTGCCGCTGCTTCTGTCGCCGTACGGCTATTCGACCTACCGGGGAAGCTGAGATGGCCGGGATCAAGACACGCAACGAAATCCGGTTCATCCTCAATGGCGAGGACGTCGCGCTCGGCACGGTTGCACCCGACCAGACACTGCTCGACTGGCTGCGGCTCGACCGCTCGCTGCGCGGCACCAAGGAAGGTTGCGCCGAGGGCGACTGCGGCGCCTGCACGGTGCTGGTCGGCAGGCTCTCCGGTGGAACACTGGTCTATGAAAGCGTCAATGCCTGTATCCGCTTCCTTGGCTCGCTAGACGGCACGCATGTCGTGACCATCGAGCATCTGCGCGGCGACGCAGGAAAACTGCACCCCGTGCAGCAGGCGATGATCGATTTCCACGGCTCGCAATGCGGCTTCTGCACGCCGGGTTTCGTCATGTCGCTTTATGCGCTGTGGATGCGGTCGCCGGAGCCGTCGGACGCCGCCATCGAAAAGGCACTGCAAGGCAATCTCTGCCGCTGCACCGGCTACGAGGCGATCATGCGCGCCGCACGTGCCATCTCCAGCTACGGCAAGGCGGCAAAGGATCCGTTGGCGGCCGAGCGCAAGGCAGTCACGGCCAAGCTCGACGCGATGAAGGACGGTTCGCGCATTGAGATCGGCTCCGGCAACAAGCGGCTGATCGTGCCGGCCAATGCCGACGATCTCGCCAGCGTGCTGGTCGAGGAGCCGGGCGCCACTATCGTCGCCGGTTCGACCGATGTCGGCCTTTGGGTGACCAAGCACATGCGCGATATTTCGCCGGCGGTTTTCATCGGCAATCTCGATGGTCTGTGCGGGATGTCCGAGGACAAGGGCGTCATCTCGATCGGCGCCGGTGTCACCTATAGCGAAGCCTTCTCGACGCTGGCAAAATGCATCCCGGCGCTAGGCCCGCTGTTCGATCGCATCGGCGGCGATCAGGTGCGCAACATGGGCACCATCGGCGGCAATATCGCTAACGGTTCGCCGATTGGCGACACGCCGCCGCCGCTGATCGCACTCGGTGCCCGCATGACGCTGCGTCGCGGCCACAAGCGGCGGACGATCCCACTCGAAGATTTTTTCATCGCCTATGGCCGACAGGACCGGCAGCCCGGCGAATTCGTCGAGGCCGTGCATGTTCCGCTGCCGGGCAGCGAGACGAAATTTGCCGTCTACAAGATCACCAAGCGCCGCGACGAAGACATCACCGCAGCGCTAGGCGCGTTTTTCCTGACGCTGGCCGCGGACGGCACGGTGGCGGAGATACGCATCGCCTATGGCGGCATGGCGGCAACGCCGAAGCGCGCCTTTGGCGTAGAAAAGGCATTGCTTGGCAAGCCCTGGACGGAAGCGACGGTCGAGGCGGCGATGGCCGCGTACGCCGGCGATTTCACCCCGCTGACCGACATGCGGGCAAGCGCCGAATACCGGGCGCTGGCGGCGCGCAACCTGCTGCTGCGCTTCTTTGCCGAAACCATGGGCACCCGGGCGCCGATCCAGGTATCACGGCACGAGGCGGCATGATGAACAAGCACGCCACTCCGAACTTGAAGGCGCAAAAAATCGCCGGCGGCGTCGCCACCGATCAGCGCCATGATTCCGCGCACAAGCATGTCAGTGGCACGGCCGTCTATATCGACGACATGCCGGAACCGGCCGGCACGCTGCACGGCTGTCTTGGGCTTTCGGCGGCGACGCATGCCACCGTCACCAGCATGGACCTGTCGGGGGTCCGCGCCGCACCCGGCGTCATCGACGTGCTGACGGCGAGCGACGTGCCCGGCGAAAACGATATTTCGCCGACCGGCCGCCACGACGAGCCGGTGCTGGCCGACGGCAAGGTGCAATTCTTCGGCCAGCCGATCTTCTGCGTCATCGCCGAAACCCGCGAGCAGGCGCGCCGGGCGACGAGGCTGGCCAAGGTCGAATACAAGGAATTGCCGTTCGTCGCCGATATTGGCGAGCTCGATCCCCGGAAAGACAAGCTGGTCACGCCGCCGCTGACCCTGAAGCGCGGTGATGCAGCGGCTGCGATCAAGGCAGCGCCACGCCGGCTGAAAGGGCAGATGCGCATCGGCGGCCAGGAGCATTTCTATCTCGAGGGTCATATCGCCTTGGCCATCCCTGGCGAGGACCACGACGTCACCATCTATTCCTCGACCCAGCACCCGAGCGAAATCCAGCACATGGTCAGCCATGCGCTGGGTGTGCCGAGCCATGCGGTGACGGTGGAAATCCGCCGGATGGGCGGCGCTTTCGGCGGTAAGGAAACGCAAGGCAATCAGTTTGCGGCATTGGCCGCTATCGCCGCGAAGAAACATCATCGGGCCGTGAAAATCCGGCCCGACCGCGACGACGACATGATCGCCACCGGCAAACGCCACGATTTCCTCGTCGACTACGAGGTCGGCTTCGACGACCAGGGCAATATTCTGGGCGTAGATTTCATGTTCGCGGCGCGCTGCGGCTTCTCGGCCGACCTCTCCGGCCCGGTCACTGACCGCGCGCTGTTCCATTGTGACAACACCTATTTCTGGCCGGCGGTGCACGCGCAATCGGCGCCGCTCTACACCAACACGGTATCGAACACTGCCTTTCGCGGCTTCGGCGGCCCGCAAGGCATGGTCGGCGCCGAGCGCGTCATCGACGAAGTCGCGTTTGCCGTCGGCAAGGACCCGCTCGAAATCCGCAAGAAGAATTTCTACGGCACCAGCGACCGCAACATCACGCCCTATCACCAGACGGTCGAGGACAACATCATCCACCGCATCGTCGCCGAGCTGGAGGCGAGTTCCGACTATGCGAGGCGCCGCCGCACCATCGATGCTTTCAATGCCAACAGCCGCTTCATCAAGCGCGGACTGGCGCTGACGCCAGTCAAGTTCGGCATCTCGTTCACCGCCACCCACTACAACCAGGCCGGCGCGCTGGTGCATGTCTATACCGACGGTTCGGTGCATCTGAACCACGGCGGCACCGAGATGGGGCAGGGCCTCTATGTCAAGGTGGCGCAGGTCGTGGCGGAAGAGTTCCAGATCGACCTCGATCAGGTCAAGATCACCGCGACGACGACCGGCAAGGTGCCGAACACCTCGGCCACTGCCGCGTCTTCCGGCTCCGACCTCAACGGCATGGCGGCGCAGAACGCCGCCCGCCAGATCAAGGACCGGCTGACCAATTTCGCCGCCGAGAAATTCCAGGTGCCGCGCGACCAGGTGCTATTCCTGCCAAACCGGGTGCGCATCGGTAACCAGGAGATCGCCTTCGCCGATCTCGTCAGGCAGGCCTATATGGCGCGCATCCAGCTTTCGGCGGCTGGCTTTTACAAGACGCCGAAAATCCATTGGGACCGCGACAAGGGCGAGGGTCGCCCCTTCTATTATTTCGCCTATGGCGCGGCTTGCTCGGAAGTTTCGGTCGACACGCTGACCGGCGAATATGTCGTCGAGCGCACCGATATTCTGCACGAAACCGGGCGTTCGCTGAACCGCGCCATCGACCTCGGCCAGATCGAGGGCGGCTTCATCCAGGGCATGGGCTGGCTGACCACGGAGGAACTGTGGTGGGACGACAAGGGGCGGCTGCGCACCCATGCGCCGTCGACCTACAAGATCCCGCTCGCTTCGGACCGGCCGAAGATTTTCAACATCACGTTGGCCGACTGGGCGGAAGCAGGCGAGCCGACGGTGCACCGCTCCAAGGCGGTCGGCGAGCCGCCCTTTCCGCTCGCAATGTCGGTGCTGCATGCGCTGTCGGATGCGGTGGCGAGCGTTGCTGGCCACAAGATCTGCCCGCGCCTTGACCCGCCTGCCACGCCGGAACGGGTGCTGATGGCGATCGAACGGCTGAAGCGAGAAGCCAGGACCGGCACTTGAATCCCGGAAAACGTGCAATTCAGGCCGAAAAACTCTATATTTCCCAACAGGGAACGCGAATGATGAACGCGAAAATGCAGAGCCTGAAAGCCTTTCTTGCCGGTGCCTGCCGGGTCGCCTTGGTTGAGGTGGCCGGGACAAAAGGCTCGACGCCGCGCGAGAGGGGTGCCTTCATGCTCGTCTCAGGATCGGCCACTTTCGGCACGATCGGCGGCGGCCAGCTCGAATATATGGCGATCGACAAAGCGCGGCAGATGCTTGGTCGATCGGCCTCAGGTTCTGGCGAATCTGTCGAGGCTGGCGCCGCCCCTCATCCGCCTGCCGGCCCCTTCTCCCCGTATAGTTACGGGGAGAAGGGGGCTGGCCGCAACGCTGTCGCGACGCTCGACGTCGCGCTCGGCCCGGAGATCGGGCAGTGCTGCGGCGGCAGGGTCGAGGTGCTGATCCGGCTGGTTGACGCCGCGCTTGAGGCCAAGTTGGTCGCGGCGGCGGAAGCCGAGGAGGCGCAGCTGCCGCATGTCTACATCTTCGGCGGCGGCCATGTCGGCCATGCGCTGGCCTCGGCGGTGGCTTTGCTGCCGGTGCATGTCGTCATTGCCGAGACGCGAGCCGAAGCGCTGGAGGGCATGCCAGACACGGTCGAAACCTGTTTGACGCCGATGCCTGAGGCGATGGTGCGCGAAGCCCCGGCTGGATCCGCCTTCGTCGTCCTTACCCATGACCACGCGCTGGATTTCCTGATCGTCGCGGAGGCGCTGAAACGCCGGGATGCCGCCTATGTCGGCATGATAGGCTCCAGAACCAAGAAGGCGACGTTTCGGAACTGGTTCCTTAAGTCGGCGGACGGAAGCGAGGCGGAATTTGACCGCCTCGTCTCGCCGATCGGCGGCGATGCCGTCAAGGACAAGCGCCCGCAAGTGATCGCCGCACTCGCCGCAGCCGAGATCATGACGGCGTTGGCCGCCCACGCGATAGAACCGGCAGCTCCGTCCAAAGCACGTCGTGGCAAGGCGATGGCGGGCTGACGTTTCCTTCTATTCCTGTTCCTGCGTGTGTGCCTCGAGGAACCACAGCAATTTGTCGAGCGAGCGTGAATAGGCGGTGAAGATGTCGGCGGTGTCGGCGTCGCCCGCTCCCGCCGCTTCGTCGATCGCCGCGCGGGCCCGCTTGGCGGTCGCGGCATAGCGGTCGATCAGCGCCGCCAGATGATCTCGGGTCTTGTGGATGTCGGTCGGATAGGCCTCGAGCATAGTCGCCTTCGACACCTCCTGCGATGTGCCGAGCGCCGTGCCGCCGAGCTGTACGGCGCGCTCGGCAATGGTGTCGACATGTCCGTCGATCTCCTCGCGGAACGTGTCGAGCATCTCATGGATGGCGATGAATTGCGGCCCCTTGACGTTCCAGTGCGCCTGCTTGGTGATCAAGGCCAGATCTATGGCGTCGGCGAGGCGGGCGTTGAGAAGATCGATACACTCTTTCTTGGCATTGGATTGCAGGTCGTTGCGGGTGGCGATGGCATCCATGATCGGCTCCTGTGGCGGTTGCGTCCGCGTGGTTTGAAGAGGGCGAAGTTTGTGGAAGGTCAATCGAACATGCGCGCAGACGCCCTCATCGCCGCGGCACAGCATCCCAAAACGGCGATCTCCGACTTTCGTTCCGCTCGTCGTTTACGCCGGCCTTTTCAAGCCCAGATGGTCGCGCAGCGTGCTGCCGTCATAATCCGTACGGAACAGACCGCACCGCTGCAGCTCCGGCACGACAAGCGTGGCAAAGGCATCGAGTTCGCCGGGAAAATAGGATGGCATCACGTTGAAACCGTCTGCCGCGCCGCCCTCGAAGCGTGCTGCGAGCTGGTCGGCGATCTGGGCCGGAGTTCCGACGACGCGCCAATGGCCGCGCGCGCCGGCGAAATGACGGGCAAGCTGGCGAATGGACAGGTTGTCGCGGCGCGATTGCTCGATGACGAGCGCCTGCCGGCTCTGCATGCCTTCGCTGGCCGGCAGCTGCGGCAGCGGTCCGTCGATGGGATAGCGCGAGAGATCGGATATGCTGAGATAGCTGGAAAGCAGCGCAACGCCGACATCGTCCGGTATCAGCTCCTGCAGTTCATCATGTTTTGCCCGGGCTTCCGCTTCGCTTGCCGCGACGACCGGCGCCACCCCAGGCATGATCTTGAGGTCGTCCGGCTTGCGCCCATAGGCAGCCAGCCGTCCCTTGAGGTCGTCGTAGAAGGCCTTCGCTTCCTCGAATGTCTGCGCCGCCGTAAAGACCACGTCGGCGGTCCGGGCGGCGAGGTCACGACCCTCGTCCGACGCTCCCGCTTGCACCATGACCGGTGCACCTTGTGGCGAGCGCGGCAGATCGAGCGGGTCACGCACCGAAAAACTTCTGCCTTCGTGTCCACCCTGGCCTCGCCAAAGGCCGGCAACCACGGCAGCGAATTCGCGCGCCCGCCCGTAACGGTCCGCATGCGGGCGCAGACCGGTCGAGCCGAAATTGGCGGCCTCGATCTGGCTGGCCGAAGTGACAAGGTTCCAGCCGGCACGCCCGCCGCTCAGATGGTCGAGCGACAGGAAGGTCCGCGCCAGCCCGTAAGGCTCGTTGTAACTCGTCGATGCCGTGGAGACGAGGCCGATGCGCTCCGTCTGCACCGCGAGCGCCGCAAGCAGGCTGATCGGCTCGAAGCCAATCGAGCGCGACGTTTGGCTGGCGATGTCGACATTGGCCTCGCGCACACCGGCGGCGTCCTCGCAGAAGATCATGTCGAACTTCGCCGCTTCCGCCGTCCGCGCCAGCTGGATGTAATGATCGATGTCGATGCCAGCCGTGACATGCGCCTGCGGATGGCGCCAGGCGGCGATGTGGTGGCCTGTCGCCCATAGGAAGGCGCCGAGCTTCATCTGGCCTCGACCGGCGCTCATTGCCGATCCTCCCCTGCAAGCCCGAGATGGGCCCGCAGTGTCGCCGCGCTGTAGCCGGACCGGACAAGGCCGCGGCGGCGAAGCTCCGGCAGCACGAGACCGATGAAATCGTCGAGCGCCGACGTGAGCGGCACGGCGATGTTGAAACCGTCGCAGGCTTTCGAGCGAAAGCACTCTTCGAGCCTATCCGCAAACATATCCGGCATGGCGGCCATCTCGCCATCCGTGACAACATTCATCAGCACCTTCAGCCCCTCCGGCCTGCGCCCGAAGGCAAGCGCACGGCGCTTCAGATCGTCAGCCCAGTCGATCGATCGCTGGTCTAGCAGGACAACATCGGCGGTGCGGGCGGCGATATCCATGTCGGGCTCGGACAGGCCGGACATGACCAGCACCGGCGTGTCCTGCGGCGACC
Source organism: Mesorhizobium sp. M0960 (assembly GCF_040319055.1). Lineage (NCBI taxonomy): Bacteria > Pseudomonadati > Pseudomonadota > Alphaproteobacteria > Hyphomicrobiales > Phyllobacteriaceae > Mesorhizobium > Mesorhizobium sp. M0960. The sequence goes on from NZ_JAMYNN010000014.1 coordinate 68,550, forward strand.
GCGCCACGTTGAGCGGCCCGCGCACAGAAAAATATTCGCCCCTGTGGTCGAGAAGGTGCATCTTCTCGGGATCGAAGAAGCGGCCGCCACTTTTGTCGAACAGAAGCGCGTCTGCGTCCCAGCCTTTCCACAAGCCTTGCACGATGCCGACGAATTCCTCGGCGCGCAGGCGGAATGCGTCGCCGGAAAACCCTTCCGGTCGGCTGAAATTGGCCGCCTCGCGCGGGTCGGGCATCATGCTGGCGTTCCAGCCGGCGCGGCCATGGCTGATAATGTCGAGCGAAGCGAAACGGCGCGCGAGATTATAGGGCTGGTGGGCGACCATTGACGCCGCGGCGATGAGACCGATCCTGCTTGTCACCGTCGCCAGCGCTGCCAGCAAGGTCGTTGCTTCGAAGCGCATTTGCCGGTTCGGTCCGCCTGCAACCGGCGCGGAATCGGCGAGCAACACCATATCCAGGCCGGCCGCTTCGGCTTTTTGCACGGACCGCGTCAGCAGACTGAAATCCGGAACGACGTCGGACGGAGAGGAGGGAGCAGTTTCCGGAGCTAGTGAAACGGCTAGATGCATTGTGGCGCCGCTGGCCATCGGTCTTCCCTGGTGAGTGAGATTCCATAAGAAATATCTTCGCCGGCTGGACGGAAAGCAACCGGCCAGCCGGCGATCATTTGCCGGCCAGAATATCCCTGATCAGCCGCTGGCAGCGCTCGGCCATGAAGTCGAGCAGCAGCCGCACCTTCGGATCCTGCAGCTTCTTATGCGGGTAGACGGCGGCGAATTGCACCGGCGTCGGCGGCGTTTTGCTCAGGATCACCTTCAGCCGCTGGTCGCGGATAAACGGCTCGACCTCGAAGCGCGGCTTGTTGATGATGCCGCGGCCGGACAGCGCCCAGCCGGTCAGCACGTCGCCGTCATCGGTATCGTAGGGGCCGTGCACTTCGAACTTTTGCGGCCCGTTCCGCGTCTGCAGGGTCCAGACATATTCGCGCGCGCCGGAATAGCGCAGCATCAGGCAATCGTGCTTCTTGCCGATCAACTCGCTCGGCTCGCTCGGCTCGCCGCGCGCCTCCAGATATTGCGGAGCCGCCACCAGCACTCGCTCGCAGTCCATGATGCCGCGCATCCTGAGGCTGGAATCCTCGATGATGCCCAGCCGGAACGCAACGTCGATGCCTTCCTTCATGATATCGACATTGTGGTCGGAAAGCCGGAGCCGCACCTCGATATCTGGGTATCTGTCGTGGAAATCCGGGATGCCGGATGCCACCAGTCTCCGCCCGAGGCCGAGCGGCGCTGTCACCTTTATGGTGCCGCGCGGCTGGCCGGATAACGCGCTGACCGCAGCTTCGGCCTCGGTGACCGCCTCGAGCACCTGCTTGGCGCCGGAATAGAACACCGTGCCGTGCTCGGTCGGCATCAACTGCCGCGTCGTGCGGTTGAACAGCCTGACACCGAGATGCTTCTCGAGCTCCTTGATCCGGTTGGAAGCGACCGCCGGCGAAATGCGCATGTCGCGCCCAGCCGCCGACAAATTGCCGAGTTCGACGACGCGAACAAAAACGGCGATGTTATCGAGATAGGCCATGCGGCTTTCGGGGCTCTCATGTGGCTGCGTATGATCAGCCTAGTATTTTCCAATTTTTTTTGAAAGTCATCGTGCACCTCAGCCCTTTCCGTTTGCGCTCCAGTCCGTAAAGTCAGTCGATCGGCAGGGACGATTTTTCATGATGGATTTCGCGATATTCTGGGATTGGCTGAGTTTCGCCGTGCGCTGGCTGCACGTCGTCACCGGCATCGCCTGGATCGGCTCGTCCTTTTATTTCGTCGCGCTCGACCTCGGCCTGCGCCAACGCCCGGGCATGCCTGCAGGCGCTTTCGGCGAGGAATGGCAGGTGCATGGCGGCGGCTTCTACCACGTGCAGAAATATCTGGTGGCACCGGCCGAAATGCCCGAGCACCTGACCTGGTTCAAGTGGGAATCCTACGCCACCTGGCTGTCAGGCTTCGCGATGCTGTGCGTGGTCTATTATGCCGGGGCGGACCTGTTCCTGATCGATCCGAATGTGCTTGCCATGTCGGTGCCTACAGGCATCTTGCTGTCGCTGGCGACGATCGGCGTCGGCTGGGTGGTCTACGATCTCCTGTGCCGTTCGCCGCTCGGCAACAGCGACACCGGCCTGATGCTGGTGCTGTATGGGGTGCTGGTATTCATGGCCTGGGGACTGACCCACCTGTTCACCGGCCGCGCCGCCTTCCTGCATCTTGGCGCCATCACCGCGACGATCATGTCGGCCAACGTCTTCATGGTCATCATCCCCAACCAGAAGATCGTCGTCGCCGACCTGATCGCCGGCCGTAAGCCCGATCCGAAATACGGCAAGATCGCCAAGCAGCGCTCGCTGCACAACAACTACCTGACGCTGCCCGTTTTGTTCCTGATGCTGTCGAACCATTATCCGCTGGCGTTCGGGACAGAGTTCAACTGGGTCATCGCCTCGCTGGTGTTCATCATCGGCGTGCTGATCCGGCACTATTTCAACACCAGGCATGCGCGCAAAGGCAATCCGACCTGGACCTGGCTGGCGGCGGCCGTGCTGTTCTTGGTCATCATCTGGCTGTCGACGGTGCCGAAGTTGCTGACCGGCGAGGCGAAGGCGTCGGCGGCGGCCCAGGTCTACGTTGCCTCGGCGCATTTCCCTGCCGTGCGCGATACGGTGCTTGGCCGCTGTTCGATGTGCCACGCCGCGGAGCCGTCCTACGAGGGCATCTACCACGCGCCGAAGGGCGTGATGCTCGACACCGATGCCGGCATCGCCGAGCACGCCGGCGAGATCTACCTGCAGGCCGGCCGCAGCCACGCCATGCCGCCCGCCAACGTCACCCAGATCACCGACAAGGAACGGGCGCTGCTGGTGGCATGGTTCGAAGGCGCAAGGAAATGACCAGCACGCTCCTGCGCGGCCGCACGCTGTCGTTTTTGCGCTGGCCCGAAACCGTCGACGACCATTCCGCCTGGCGCTACGAGCAAGATGGCGGCCTGCTGCTCCGCGATGGTAGGATCATTGCCGCCGGCGCCTATGCCGAGGTCGAGAAAAAGGCGGGCGAGGGAACAAGAAAGGTCGACCATCGGCCGCATCTGCTGCTGCCCGGGTTCATCGATGCGCACGCGCATTTTCCGCAGATGCAGGTCATCGCTTCCTTCGGCGCCGAGCTGCTCGACTGGCTGAACACCTACACTTTTCCGGAAGAGACAAAATTCGGGAACGCTCAGCATGGCCGCCGTATCGCCAGGCTGTTCCTGGATGAAGTATTGCGTCATGGCACGACGACTGTCGCCGCCTATTGCTCGGTACACAAGGAATCGGCCGAGGCGTTCTTTGCCGAGTCGCATGACCGCAACATGCTCAACATCGCCGGCAAGGTGATGATGGACCGCAACGCGCCGGACGGCGTGCTCGACACGCCGCAATCGGGTTATGACGACAGCAAGGCGCTGATCGAGGAGTGGCACGGCAAGGGGCGCCAGCACTATGCCATCACCCCGCGCTTCGCCATCACCTCGTCACCCGAGCAATTGGAAACGGCGGGCGCGCTCTGCCGCGAATATCCGCAATTGCATATGCAGACGCATCTGTCGGAAAACCACGCCGAGATCGCCTTCACGCAGCAGCTTCATCCGCAGGCGCGCGACTATACCGATGTTTATGAGCATTACGGGCTGCTCGGGCGCAGAAGCCTGTTCGGCCATTGCATCCATCTGTCGGAACGCGAGGCGGATGCGCTTTCCGATAGCGGCTCGGTGGCGGTGTTCTGCCCGACCTCCAACCTGTTTCTCGGCTCGGGCCTGTTCGATTATCAGCGCTATCGCCGCCGCGAGAAGCCGCTCCGCATCGCCGCCGCCACCGATGTCGGCGGTGGCACCAACTATTCGATGCTGCGCACCATGGACGAGGGCTACAAGGTGATCGCGCTGAATGGCGAGAAGCTCAATCCGTTTCAGTCATTCTGGCAACTGACCCGCGGCAATGCTGAGGCGCTGTCGCTTGTGGAAAAGATCGGCACTCTGGAGGAAGGCAGCGACGCCGATATCGTCGTGCTCGACGCCCGCGCCACGCCGGCGATGCGGCTGCGGGTGGAGACGGCGGACACGCTCGCCGAGGAATTGTTTCTGCTGCAGACGCTCGGCGACGACCGCGCCGTGCACGAGGTCTATGTCGCCGGTCGGGCAGCTAAGGCGGACATGGCGACCTAGCTGGTCCCGGCGTCCCGGCTTGACCGAACGGCAGCCATCGGCCAAAGCGTGCGGCGAGATTGACAGGGGAACGACATGGCCGTTGCGGACGATATCGCTCTGATCAAGAAACAGGAAGCCGCGCTTGTTTTCTCCGCCTTCGACGAGGCTGTCGCTTTCGAGATCGGCTCGGCGATCCGCGACCGGGCTTTGACCGAGAACCTGCCGATCATCATCGATATCAGAACCTTCGATCGGCCGCTGTTCTATGCGGCAATGCCCGGCTCGAACGCTTCCAATCCGGACTGGGCGCGGCGCAAGATCAACGTCGTGCGGCGATTCCTGAAAAGCACCTACCGCATGGTGCTAGAGCAGCAGCGCCCCGACCGCAGCTTCAAGCCTGGCGAGGGGCTGGACATTGTCGACTACGTGCTGGCCGGCGGCGGCTTTCCCATCACTGTCAAGGGCGCCGGTGTCATCGGCGTGATCGCCGTCTCGGGCCTGCCGGAGCGTGAGGACCATGGCGTGGTCGTCGATGCGCTGTGTAGCTACTTGGGCGTCGATAGCCAGGAGTTGGTCCTGCCGCCGGAAGCAACATCGTGACGTTGGCGCCGCCCCTCATCCGCCTGCCGGCACCTTCTCCCCGTGTAGCGACGGGGAGAAGGGAAGCGCTCCAACGCTGGCGTGTCCAGTTGATAGATGGGTGGCGACCCCCTCTCCCCGTCTCTAGACGGGGAGAGGGTAAGGGTGAGGGGCAGCGCAGACGCCGCAGAAGTTCGCAGAACGTCGGTGGCAGCTCAGTATGACCATTCTCGACCCGAAATCCTTCCTTATATCCATCTTCAACGCCGCCGTTGCCGCCGCCGATCCCCAGAGGACGATCAAGAATCATTTGCCGGCAAGGCCGAAGGGCCGCACGATCGTCATCGGTGCAGGAAAAGGCTCGGCGCAGATGGCGGCTGCTTTCGAGGAAGCGTGGGACGGGCCGATCGAAGGGCTGGTCGTCACCCGCTACGGCTATGGCGCGGTCTGCCGGCGCATCGAGATCATCGAGGCGGCGCATCCGGTGCCGGATGCCGCCGGGCTGGAAGCTTCGCGGCGGCTGCTCGAAAAAGTCCAGGGACTGACTGCGGACGACCTTGTCGTGGCGCTCATTTCCGGCGGCGGCTCGGCGCTGCTGCCGTCACCCGCCGAAGGTCTGACGCTGGCCGATGAGATCGCCGTCAACGAGGCGCTGCTCGCCTCCGGTGCGCCGATCACCGCGATGAACACGATCCGTAAGCACCTTTCCACCATCAAGGGCGGCAGGCTGGCGGCCGCCGCATATCCGGCCAAGGTGGTCTCGCTGGTGGTATCAGACATTCCGGGCGACAATCCGGCTCTGGTCGCTTCTGGTCCGACCGTGCCGGACATAGGCAGCCGTGAGGACGCACTGGCGTCGATCGCTGCCTATGGCATGAAGCTGCCGGCTTCGGTCATGGCGCATATCAAGTCGCCGGCGGCCGATGCGCCACGTCCGGACGATCCGCGTTTTATCCGCAACGAGGTGCATCTGATCGCTTCGGCCGGCGTCTCGCTGGAAGCAGCAGCGGCCGAAGCGAAGCGCCGAGGTATTCAGGCCGTCATTCTCTCCGATTCCATCGAGGGCGAGGCACGCGAGGTCGGTGGCATCCACGCCGCAATCGCGCGCGAGGTGGCGACGCGCAGCCGGCCATTTGCAAAGCCGGTGCTGATCCTGTCGGGCGGCGAGACGACGGTGACCCTGCGCGCGAAAGGCAAAGGCGGCCGTAACTCGGAATTCCTGCTCGCCTTCGCCATCGGCATCACCGGCATGGCGGGCGTGCACGCACTGGCCGCCGACACCGACGGCATTGACGGTTCGGAAGACAATGCCGGCGCCTTCGCCGACGGCTCGACAGTTTCGCGGATGCGCGCGGCGGGCGTCGATGCCAAGGCCATGCTTGCCGGCAACAACGCCTGGACGGCATTCAATGCCGTAGATGACCTTTTCGTACCCGGTCCGACCGGCACAAACATCAACGATCTCCGGGCGATATTGATCAAATAGCTCAGGCCGCCATCAGCCTTTTCACCGCTCTCATATCCTGCAGGAACCGCTCGCGTTCGGCCCGCTTGTCCGCCGGCTCGCGAATGCGCAGAATGAAGGACGGGTGGATGGTGACGAAGACACGCAAGCCATCGTCGCGCTCCACTACCGCCCCGCGCATCTTCATGATCGGCACCACCTTGCCGAGCAGCGCCTGCGCTGCAGTGGCGCCGAGTGCCACCGCCAGGTTGGGCTTGATCAGATCGATCTCTTTGTCCAGCCACCAGCGGCAAGCCTGCACCTCGCCGGCATTCGGCTTGGAGTGGATGCGCCGCTTGCCGCGCGGCTCGAACTTGAAATGCTTAACCGCGTTGGTGACGTAGACTTTCAGCCGATCGACGCCGGCATCATCCAGGATCGCGTCGAACACCTTCCCGGCCGGACCGACGAAAGGCTTGCCCGCCAGGTCCTCCTGGTCGCCCGGCTGTTCGCCGACGAAGATCACCTTGGCTTTATCAGGACCCTCACCGAACACGGTCTGCGTGGCATCGCGCCATAGCGGACAGCGGCGGCAGATCTTGGCCGTTTCGCGCAGTTCAGGAATCGTCCTGGCGTCGATTTCTGTCGTGTCCGGGGACTTGCTTGCAGGCAAGCCTCTCGACTGCACCTTGGCATGGTGCGGCGTCGGGGTTGTCTGCATCCTGGCGATCATGACTAAGGCGGCCTTGTTCGCTCCTGCAATCAGACACGCAATGAGCAAAGCCCGCCGAAGGTTCCGCTGAAATTATTCCGCATGGGCCTTCACCGGCAGATGGCCGACGATGTGAAGCCCTAAACCTCGTGCAGATAGAGGTGATAATCCAGTTCGCTGACCGTGCGCGCCACGCGCAGATATTCCGACTGCTTGATCGCCACGAATGTCCGGTGCAGGTCTTCGCCCAATGCGCCCTTGAGGAAGGTCGACGCCCTTGCCGCCTCGATCGCGGCACGCCAGTCGACCGGCATCGTCGTGCGCGTGACGGCGGATTCGTAGCCATTGCCGGTGGTTTCAGGGCCGGGGTCAAGACCTTCGTCGAGACCCCTAGTGATGCCGGCCAGCACCGTTGCCGCGACTAGATAAGGGTTGGCGTCGACGCCCGATGGCCGGTGCTCGATGCGGCGGTTCTTGGCATCGCCGGCTGGCACACGCAGCGCCACCGAACGGTTGTTGACGCCCCAGGTCGGCGCCACCGGCGCATAGGATTGCGATACGAAGCGCCGCCATGAATTGGCGTGCGGCGCGAACACCAGCATCGATTCCGCCATCGTCTGGATCAGTCCGCCGAGACCGCGCAGCAGCGGAAGCGACCAGCTTTCGCCGCCGGCTTCGGCAAAGACGTTCTTGCCGGCATCATCCAGCAGCGAGACATGAAAATGCATGCCAGAGCCGGCATACTTCTCGATCGGCTTGGCCATGAAGCAAGCGGTGACACCATGACGGCGTGCCTGCGCCCGCACCAGCCGCTTGAGCATGACGAGATCGTCGGCCGCCCGCATCACGTCCTTGCGGTAATTGAGCGTCAGTTCGTACTGGCCGGGCGCATATTCCGAGATGACCGTCTCGGCCGGGATGCCTTGCACCTTGGCCGCGGCATAGATGTCGGAAAACAGCGGCTCCATGCCGTGCAGATGGTCGACGGAATAGACCTCTGTCTTGGCCGAGCGGCGGCCGTCGAGCACCGCATGCGCCGGCTGCACCTTGCCTTCGGCATCGCGCTCATTGGCGAGCAGGAAGAACTCGAGCTCGAAGGCGCCGGCCGGATGCAGGCCCTTGGCCGCGAGGATATCTACCTGGCGGGCGAGCGCCAGCCGCGGGTCGGACGACATCGGCTGGCCATCGAGATGGTACATCGCCATCAACACCTGGCCGCGCGGCGGCTGGGTGCCGAACAGCGGCACCAGCGTGCCGGGGATCGGCCACGCCCGCAGGTCGCCGTCGCCGGTCGTCCAGATCAGCCCGGTCTCGTGAACATCCTCGCCGGTGATGTCGAGGCCGAGGATCGAGATCGGCATGTGCCGGCCGCCCTCGAAGATGCTCATCAACTCATGTCGGCGCACGATCTTGCCGCGCCCCACGCCATTGGCGTCGGTCAGCACGATGTCGAACGCTTCGATCTCCGGATGGGCGTCGAGAAAGGCCTGCGCCTCGGCGGGCGTCGAGCCCGAAGGGGATGCCGTGACCAGGTTCAAACTTTGCTTGGGCGCTTGTTTCATGCTGCCAGCTTGTCTCATGCCGTAAGCTTTGCCGCAACCGCGCCGAAGGCGGTGATCAGCCGGTTCACCTGGGCGGCGCGAGTTGCCGGCGAGATCAGCATCATATTGTGGAACGGTGCGATCAGCACGCCGCGATTGACCAGCGCGACATGCATCGCCGCTTCGAGCTCCGGCGCATGCGCCCTCTCGGCTTCGCCGCCATTCCTCAGCGGGCCTGGCGCGCAGATGAACTCGACGCGGGCGCCGACCCGAGCAACATGCCAGGGCAGGCGATAGCGATCGATAACGGCAGTCAGCCCGGCGTCGAGCCGCCGCGCCAGATGGTCCATATGGCTGTAGTTCTCGTCGGTCATGACGTCTTCGAGCGTGGCACGCATCGCCGCGAATTGCAGCGGATTGGCCGACAGCGTTGTCCCCATGCCGGAATAGCCGGGCTCTTTCCGGCTGATATAAGCGGCATAGCGCGCCGCAACGCCTTCGCTCATGCCCCACACACTCGCCGGTATGCCGCCGGCAATCGGCTTGCCGAGCACGAACAGGTCCGGCTCCAGCCCGTATTTGCTTGTATAGCCGCCGGGACCGGTCGAGATCGTATGCGTCTCGTCGATTAGAAGCAGCGTGCCGGTCGCACGGGTGAGACGCCGCAGGCCGTCATGAAAGCCGGCTTCGGGCAGCACCATGCAGGAATTGGTCAGCACCGGCTCGGCGATGACGCAGGCGACATCGTTGCCCTGAAGTGCGGCCTCAAGCGCCGGCAGATCGTTGAACTCGACGATATCAGTTGCCCGCGTCAGGTCGCGGAATTCGCCGGCCAGTCCCGGTCGGTTCACCGCTTTGCCGTCGACCAGCCGGACCATCGTCTCGTCGACCGAGCCATGATAGCAGCCGTTGAAGACCAGGATCTTCTCCCGGCCGGTAACGGCACGGGCAACCCGCAGCGCGAAGCGGTTGGCGTCGGTTGCCGTCGTCGCGATCTGCCACAACGGCAGACCGAAGCGCTGTTGCAGCAGCGGGCCGATGGCGAGCGCGTCCTCGGCAGGCAGCATGTAGGTCAGACCGCGTCCGGCCTGCCGGCGGATGGCGCGGGCGACCGGCGGCGGCGAATGACCGAACATCGAGCCGGTGTCGCCGAGGCAGAAATCGTCGAGCCGGTTGCCGTCGATATCTCTGATGGTGGCGCCTTTGGCCTTATCAACGAGGATCGGGAACGGCGCCGGCCAGTCGTTCATCCAGTGCATCGGCACGCCGCCGAAGAAGCCGGGCAGGCCATTGCCGATTTTCGCCATCGATTTCGGCCGCGCCTGGCGGAAGGCTTCTGCCTCGGTCTGGCGCAACTCGGCAATCCGGGCCGGGCCGATGCCGCCGATGGAGGTCTTTGAATGGTTGATGACGTTCATGGCGGGCCCTCTCCGCCGCACTTTAGACAATCGGCATCCGCCACCGCAATTGGCCGGGCGGCTGCCCTGTGTTGGGTCAGCGGTCATTTGAATGGAACAGGCGCTTGACCGCGAGCCGCCTTCGGGCGCCAATGGCACTTCGGCTGGAGGGGACACGATGGTGCGGGCGATCATCTGCGCGGCAACGCTGCTGTCGTCGGTTGGTGCGGCTTTGGCATCCGGCGGCATCTGGTGTTCCGCCGAGGATGCAGCCGTCAAATTTGAGGTCGATGCCGGGGTCACCAGAGGCATGGGTGGGCCGACCTTCAATTTTCGCGGCGAGCTCGAAATTCTGGGCAGGCCAGCCGGCGACAGTCTGCGCAAGACTGTGTTCGAGGATCAGAACCTCACGCAATATTGGCTCGACAACAAGGAATTGCGGCTGCTCGTCTATCGCGAACGGCAGGTCGAAAACGCCTACGGCTATGTCGAACTGGCGATCCTGACCAAGGCCAGCGACGAAGGCGTCTATGACGGCCGCTATTTGCTCTCAATCTATGATGTAACGGACGATGCCGAAAAGGATGGCAAGCCGGCTGAATTGACCGGCAAAGTATCTTGCGGAGCCGACTAACGGGCTAGGCGGAAATGTCGATGACGCCGCAATCGCCGGCGGCGCTGCCGAACGCGACGCGGCGCTCTTCCTTGTCCCACATCATCGATGTGATGGCGCCCTTGCCTGGCCGGCGCAGCAGCACTTCCCTGGCGTCGGCGAAGCGCACCGCCATCACCATGCCGTCATCATACCCTACCGCCACTACATCTTGGCTCGGATGGCAGGCGACGGAGGTGACCATCGCACTGCCGCGCGTGCCGAGTTCCAGCGGCGCCTTGCCCATCGGCCCATCCTTGCCCGAAAACGGCCAGACGATCGCCGCCGGCGCGCCGGAACTCGCCAGCCATTTGCCCTTGGCGCTCCACGACAGGCTTTTGACCTTGCCGGGATAGCCGGACATCCGCATGTGCTTGCCGTCGGCGAGTTTCCAGCCATGCAGCGCGTTTTCCTGCATTGTGGTGACGACGAAGCCGCCGTCCGGCGAAAACGTGATGCCGGTGTGGGCGCCGGCCCATTCGAGCTCGACCGGCTTGCCGTCGGCGGCCGGGAAATGCAGCGTCGCGCCATTGTAGCGGGCAACGCCGAAGCGCATGCCCTTGGGCGAGAAGGCCAGCCCCTCGACCGAGCGCGGATGCGAGAATTCCCTGGTCTTGCCGTCAGCAAAACGCACATAGGCAATTTTGCCCGAAGCATACGCAACAGCGCCTTGCGGCCCGGCGGCGACGCTGGTGATCCATTTTTTGCCTGCGGTCGCCAATTCCGCAGTATTGCCGCCTGCGGTCACGGCAAAGATCTTGCCGTCCTCACCGCCGGTGATCAGCCGGTCGTTTGCGCCATCGTGAAGGGCGGCGAGCAGCCCGTCATTGGCCTGCACCGTCTTGTGGCCATGGTCGAGCCGATGGATTGTGCCGTCGGCCAGCGCGAAATGCGGCACGTCGCCAAGGAACACGGCGGCGAGGCAGTGGCCTTCGAGATCGAGCGGGGCGACTGTCGGCATGAGAGACCATTCCGTTCGAGATTTCTGCTGCCCCACCCTTAAGGGGTTGAGCTGCGGGTCTCAACCCGTGCTTCGGATCGTCGTGAGGAGAGAGCGCCAGCGTTGCGGGCGCCCCTTCTCCCACAAGGGGAGAAGGGGGAAAGGGCAGCTAAATCAAGCGGCGTGGCAGGCCTGGAAGCTTGTCTTCAGCCGCTCGGCGTCGAGTTCGCGGCCGATGAACACCAGCCGGCTCTCGTGCTTCTCGCCGTCCTTCCAGGCGCGTTGGTGGTCGCCTTCGATGATCATGTGCACGCCCTGGATGACATAGCGCTCGTCATCGCCTTTCAGCGCGATGATACCTTTCAGCCGCAGGATGTTCGGGCCTTCCATTTGGGTGACCTTCTCGATCCACGGGAAGAACTTTTTCGGGTCCATCTCGCCGCCGCGCAGCGACACCGACTGCACCGTCACATCATGGATGTCGGAAGGGTGCGCGTGATGATGGTCATGCCCGTCATGATCGTGATGATCATGGCCCTCGTGATCATGGTGATCATGATCATGATGGTCGTGATCGTCATGCGCCTCGAGGAAGTGCGGATCGTTCTCCAGCGCCCGGGACAGGTCGAACGCACCGCGATCGAGCACCTCGGACAGCGCCACGCCGGCGCGTGTGGTGCGATGGATGCGTGCCGCCGGGTTGATGGCGCGGATCGTCGCCTCCACCTTGCTCAGCTCTTCGGGGGTGACCAGGTCGGTCTTGTTGAGCACGACGACATCGGCAAAGGCGATCTGGTCCTCGGCCTCGCGGGAATCCTTGAGGCGCAGCGGCAGGTGCTTGGCGTCGACCAGCGCCACCACCGCATCGAGCCTGGTCTTGGAACGCACATCGTTGTCCATGAAGAAGGTTTGCGCTACCGGCACGGGATCGGCGAGGCCTGTGGTCTCGACGACGATGGCGTCGAAGCGGCCGGGCCTGCGCATCAGACCTTCGACGACGCGGATCAGGTCGCCGCGCACGGTGCAGCAGATGCAGCCATTGTTCATCTCGTAGATTTCCTCGTCGGATTCCACGATCAACTCGTTGTCGATGCCGATCTCGCCGAACTCATTGACGATGACGGCGTAGCGCTTGCCATGGTTTTCCGAAAGGATGCGGTTGAGCAGTGTCGTCTTGCCGGCGCCGAGATAGCCGGTAAGGACGGTAACGGGGATCTGCGTCTGTGCGTCGCTCATATTGTGCCTCGAATAGGGATTGTCGGCTCCATATAGGATGTGTGCTCGGCTTTTGCACGAGGCAAACCGATGGGCCAAAGAGGCCGGTATTGCCGAACTTTCCTCACATTGCCGAACGTTCATTGGCGCGGGCTGGCGGTGGGGCCTAGATAGGGCGAGGGGTTGTTCGCACTGAGGAGGCGCCAGATGTCCGACAAGTCCTTGCCATTAAGCCGGCGGCAGGCTCTCGGTCTTGTAGCGGTCACCACGGGCGGCATATTCCTGCCCGCCGGCGCAAGGGCCGGGCAGGTCTCGCCCTATGCCGGGCTTGCTTTGTTCGAAGCCGGTGCCGGCGTCTGCACCATGACGCCCGAGGTCACCGAAGGACCGTTCTATTTCGACCCGAAGCTCGAACGCGCCGATATCACCGAGGGCAAGAAGGGCGTCGCCCTCAATGTGCGGCTGCAAATCGTCGACGCCGCCTGCCGGCCGCTTCCCGGCGCACGCGTCGATATCTGGCATTGCGACGCCCAGGGCGCCTATTCCGGCTATCCCGGACAGGGCGACGGGCAGGATATCGACACGTCCGGCCAGAGCTTTCTGCGCGGCTGGCAGAGAAGCGATGGAAGCGGCATCGCTTCTTTCGCCACCATCTATCCCGGCTGGTATCGCGGCCGCACCACCCACATCCATTTCAAGATCTTCCCCGACGACCGCTCGGCAATGACCGGCCAGATGTTCTTCCCCGACAGCTTGAGCGAGCAGATATTCGCCACCGTCGCGCCCTATAACGATCGCCCCGGCAAACGCGATACATCGAACATGCGGGACAGCATTGCGCGGCAGGCCGGGCCGCCGTCGCAGGCAGCGCTGCGGGAAATGGCGGACGCCTATCAGGCCTTGATGGTGGTCGCGGTGAGGGCCGGTTGAGGACACCTCGTCACGTCGCCATCCAGCCGTCGCGGAAAGTCGTTTGTCATCTAACTGAAATAAACATCTGGCATTAGCCACGGCGAACACCGCGATGCTTGCCGGCAAAGCTATTTTCCGAGCCGGAATGTTTTCGATCGTCATTGCCAATCGGCGGCCTGCTTCTATGCTGTCCGCACCGGTTCGGCCGAGGAGGGAATGAGCATGGCCAAGGCGGACAAGACTGCAACAATGAGCCGGCTGCATTCGGCGGCGCGGCTGGCGCGCACGGCGCTCGCCGCCCGGCTTCTGGCGCATGGCTTCTATGCCGGCCAGGACCAGATCATGCTGGCGCTCGATCGCGAGGACGGGCAGACGCCCGGCAATCTTGCCGGCCGCCTCGGCGTGCGTCCGCCGACCATCACCAAGACCATCAACCGGCTGCAGGCACAGGGTTTTCTGGAAAAGCGCGCCTCCTCCGCCGATGCCCGCCAGGCTCATATTTTCCTCACCGACACCGGCCGCGAAATCATCCACGCAATCGAGAAATCGGTGAAGAAGACCGAAAAGCAGGCATTGAAGGGTCTCGACAAGAAGGATCAGAAATCGCTGTTCAAGCTGCTTGCACGTGTCGAAGCGAATCTTTCGAACGGCGAAATGGTGCTCCCCGATGACGAACTGGATATCGAGGACAAGATCCTTGAATAGGTCACGCGTTCGCCGCTGACGGCCGCCGCGTCAGTGCCGACCAGCGTCCGGGTGTGACGCCGAACGCCTTCTTGAAATGCCGATTGAAATGGCTTTGGTCACTGAAGCCGGCTGCGATGGCGATTTGCGCCAGCGGCTCGTCGGCTTCGATCATCCGACGGGCTCGCTGAAGCCGGCGCATCAACAAGAACCGGTGCGGGCTGGTGGAGAAGGTGGCGCGGAAATGCCGCGACAGGGCATAACGGTCCAATCCGGTGATCGCCTCCAATTCATCCGAACGTACAATCCGCGCGACATTTTCCTCCAGATAGTCGCGCGCCAGACTGGCGGCACGCCACGCAGTTTTCGCTATCGGTTTCGCCGGCTGACCGGCGTGCCGGGCCAGGCTTTGCATCAGCTGCGTCATGAAATCGACCACAAACAGCTCGTCCAGTTCCTGATCCAGCGGCCCGAGCGCCGAAAGCAGCGTCGCGCGGAAATCGCGGTCTGTCATCACGGCATCCCCGACAAACGGCAGTGACCCGCCGCCGAGGCAATCGAGCATCAGGGACGGCTCCAAATACAGCATTCTGTAACGCAATCCGTCTTCTGTGCCGGCGCCGCCATCGTGCATTTCGTCGGGATGAAGGATAATGATCTGGCCAGGCAGGCTCTGATGCGTCGCGCCGCGATAGCGGAAGCTCTGTATGCCATAAAGCGTCACCCCGATTGCATAGGTGTCGTGGCGATGGAGATCGAAGGCGTTGCCGTGGAACCGGGCCTCGATGCGTTCCATGCCGGCAGTACCGGGTGCCGATACGATGCAGTTCTCGGCTGCATCCACGCACAAACGTCCAAGACCCTGAAAGGCTTCCCCGTCTAGACCGTGCGGCATCGCTTCACTCGCAGCCTCGGATTGGCCCCCTTTCGGATTGGAAACTGTCGCATGTTCGATAGGAAATTTGCAATCGTGCTCAGGGACGATCTTCCCGTCTGGCAGAAGCTCAACGTCACCGCCTTTCTGACCAGCGGCATCGTCGCGCAGTTTCCCGACCTCATCGGCGAGCCCTACCGTGACCGCGCCGGCAATATCTACAACCCGCTATCGATCCAGCCGGTCATCGTGCTTTCGGCAGACGGCCAGGCGCTCGGAACGATCCAGCGGCGGGCGCTGGAGCGTGGTGTGACGGTTTCGCTCTATGTCGAGGAAATGTTTTCGACTGGGTACGATCTGGCCAACCGTGCCGTCTTTGCCGAATTTGCGCCGGAGGATGCCAAGGTGGTCGGCATCGCGCTTCGCGCCGAAAAGAAGCTCGTCGACAAGATCACCAAGGGTGCCCGCATGCACACCTGACTCTCCGGCCACCAGGAACAAAACTGAGCCTGTCGTCGCCTGTCGGTGTGCTAGCCTCTTTTGGCTTGCCCGCTGGCGACAATTCCCGCATTGGTGAGGGACTGCCTTGCTTCCCGTCCGGCCTGAAATTGAATGCTCCCCCAAGACAAGACGAAAGCGCGACGTCGCCGGCGGCGATCCTGTGCATGCTTTCCGTTTATGTGTTTTTCACCTTCCTCGACACCAGCAGCAAGTACCTTGTGCTGGCTGGCGTCTCGGCGCTGATCGTCGCCTGGACCCGCTTCGCGGTCCATGTCCTGCTTGTCGGCGTCTTTCTGCGCGGATGGCGTGAGCCGTTGCGTTTTCGTCCCGCCAACCTGCCGGCGCATCTCACGCGCGGTCTGCTCCTGTTCGGATCGACCATGTTCAACATTCTGGCGCTGCGGACGCTGCAGCTGGCGGAAACCACCTCGATCTACTTCTTCGGCCCGATGGTGATCACCGCGCTTGCCGGTCCGTTGCTCGGCGAATGGGCCGGCTGGCGGCGCTGGCTGGCGATCATGAGCGGCTTTGTCGGCGTCCTCATCATCACGCGGCCGGGCATCGGGGTTTTTGGCATCGGCCATCTCTTTGCGCTCGGCTCGATGCTATCGAACAGTTTCTACGTCATCATGACGCGCCGTATGTCGGCGACGGAAACCTCGGAAAGTCTCATCCTGTTTTCGGCGCTGGCGCCGGCCGTGCTGCTGCTGCCGACACTGCCGTTTTCGCTTTCGCTGCCGCAGGATGGCTGGCACTGGTTCATATTGCTGATGCTTGGCGTCTTCGGCGCCATCGGCCATTGGCTTCTTGTGCAGGCCTATCGCCTTGCCACCACCACGGCCCTGGCTCCCTATCCCTATTCGCAGATGATCTGGATGATCATCTCCGGCCTGATCGTCTTCAACCAGTTTCCCGACCGCTGGACGCTGGTCGGTGCCACCGTCATCGTCGCCAGCGGCCTCTACATCGTCCACCGCGAGCACCGGCTTCGCTTGCACAACCGCGCGACGCTGGACGCGGAGGCGGAAGCGCTGGCAAAAAAACTTTGATTTGCTCGGGATCGATGGCATAAGAGCCGGCCTTTAAACAGTTTAAATTGCTTCGGGAGCGCAGGGCGCTGGCACAGAAGATCAAGCTTTCGACCATCGCGGATGCGCTCGGCGTGTCCACGGCCACGGTCTCGCTGGCCTTGCGCGACAGCCCGCTGGTCGCCGGCGGCACCCGCGACCGTATCAAGGAACATGCACGCGCCATCGGCTATATCTACAACCGCCGCGCCGCCAGCCTTCGCACCTCACGCTCGGGCATTGTCGGCGTCGTCGTCCACGACATCATGAACCCGTTCTTTGCCGAGATACTGCGTTCGATCGAGAGCGAACTCGACCGCAGCCGGCAGACCTTCATCCTGTCGAACCACTACGACCAACTCGAGAAACAGCGCACCTTCATCGACACGCTTCTGCAGCTCGGCGCTGACGGCGTCATCATGTCGCCAGCCATCGGCACGCCGCCCGAAGACATAATCATGGCCGAGGAGAACGGTCTCCCGGCAGTGCTGATTGCACGCACCGTCGAAGGTGCCGACGTGCCGGTGTTTCGCGGCGACGATGCCTATGGCACCGGGCTTGCTACCAATCATCTGATCTCGCTTGGCCACAAGCGCATCGCCATGATCGGCGGTACCGACCAGACGTCGACCGGCCGCGACCGTTATCAGGGATATGTCAACGCCATGGAGGCGGCAGGGCTCGAGGTCAGGCCGTCATGGCGTATCGCCGGCCCGCGCACCAAGCAGGCCGGCTTCGAGGCTGCCGGGCAGTTCTTGGCGCTGAAAGACAGGCCTACCGCGGCCTGCTGCTGGAACGACCTCGTCGCCATCGGCCTGATGAACGGCATTGCGCGCGCGGGGCTGGTGCCGGGCATCGACATCTCCGTTACCGGCTATGACGACCTCGAGGAAGCGGCGATCGCGACGCCGGCACTGACCACGGTCTGGAACGGCCAGCGCGAGGTTGGCCGCCGCGCCGCCAGCGCGCTGCTCGACAAACTCAACGGACAGACGGTGCGGCCGTCGCAGGAACTGATCAAGCCGGAACTGCATGTGCGCCAGTCGACCGGCAAACCGGTGGAACGTGCATGACAAAAACCGAACAGCAAGCTGTCGCCATTCTGGTGCCGGGCCAGTTCAACGACCATGCGGTCGGCCGCATCGACGGGGCGTTCAGCCGCGTCCGGATCGAAGGCGCCGATCCGTCGCTGGTCACCGACGACATGCGCCGTACGGTGCGCGGCATAGCCGCCTTCGGCGGCATAAGCGCCGCGTTGATGGACGCGCTGCCAAAGCTCGAGATCATCGCCAATTTCGGCGTCGGCTATGATTCTGTCGATGTCCGCCACGCCGTACAGCGCGGCATCATGGTCACCAACACCCCGGATGTGCTGACCGAAGAGGTCGCCGATACGGCGCTCGGCTTGCTGATCAACACCATCCGCGAACTGCCGCGCGCCGAGGCCTGGCTGCGCGACGGAAGTTGGCTGCGCAAAGGCAACTATCCGCTGAGCCGGCTGACCCTGCGCGGGCGCCATGTCGGTATCTTTGGCATGGGCCGCATCGGCCTCGCCATTGCCCGCCGGCTCGACGCTTTCGGGCTGCCCATCGCCTACCACAACCGGCGCCGCGTCGAAGGCCTGTCCTATGACTATCACCCGACGCTGAAAGGTCTCGCCGAGGCGGTCGACACACTGATCTCGGTGGCGCCCGGCGGGGCCGCGACGGAAAGGGCAGTCAATGCCGAAATCCTCTCGGCTCTTGGGCCGAACGGCGTCTTCGTCAATATCGGCCGGGGCAGCACGGTCGACGAGCCAGCCCTTGCCGCCGCACTTGCCAGCGGCAGCATCGCCGCTGCCGGGCTAGACGTCTTTGCCGACGAGCCGAATGTGCCAGCGGCGTTGCTTGCCGCGCCCAACACCTCGCTTTTGCCACATGTCGGCTCCGCCTCGCAGCACACCCGCCGCGCCATGGCGGACCTATGCGTCGACAATCTGGTCTCGTGGTTTTCGCAGCGCAAGGCACTGACGCCGGTGCCGGAGACGGCAAATGTCAAGGCAAGGCCGTAAGCGGGCTGCCATATCTATTAACTTCAGCTTAACCCTTCGGAATCATTCTGGTCCCTTCCTAGTGTCTGTCCGCCTGACAGCACATGACAGCAAGATGAAGCGCGCCTCCTGATCTCTTCGAACGCGGCGCGCTTGAAATGCGCGGAGAAACAGGATGAAAACGCTTCCTGCATTGATGGCGGTTGCTGTGCTGTTCGGCAGCGTCCAGCTGTTTTATGCCGGTAGCGGTGAAAGCCGTGCAGCCAGTGAGTCACCACCTTCATCCGGCAACTACCGGCTGGTAGCCCATGGTGACGAGGCGTCTTGTGCGGTCAGCCGTGGCGCCGAGATTTCGCAAGGCTTGTCGCTGTTGACGGTCGCCGCGAATTGCCGCCGGGTGTTGCCCGGTGTCGAGCAGGCGAAGTTCTGGCGAGAGCAGAATGACGGCACGGTCACATTCAGCGCCAACGGCACCGATCCAATCGTCATGTTCTCAGTCGCCGATGGCGACGGTTACGAATCCTACGCGCCGGCGCTGCCGCTGCTATCGCTGGCGTCGGCCGGCAACTGACGAGCGCTATTCTGCCGCTGCGCGCGCGCCCGATTTCGCCGCCTGATGCAGACGTACAGCGTCGCCGAAGGCGCGGAAAATCTTTGCCGAGATGTTGTCAGATTCGACCCAGTACTCTGGATGCCACTGCACGCCAACAGCGAAGGCGCGGGCGTCCTTGACCGAAACCGCCTCGACAGTGCCGTCGGCGGCGACCGCTTCGACCTGCAGCTTCGGGCCAAGCCGATCGATGGCCTGGCGATGCACCGAATTGACCAGGATGTCGCCGGCGCCGAAGACCCCGGCCAGGCAGCTGCCGGGTTTTATCGACACGCTCTGGCGGATGGCGAAGCGTTCGTCCTGATTGTCGCTTGCCGGCGCACGATGGTCGAGCGAACCGACGCGTTCCTGGATTTCGGTCGCCAGCGTGCCGCCCAGTGCCACATTCATCTCCTGGATTCCGCGGCAGATGGCGAGCAGCGGTACCCCGCGCTCCACCGCCCGGCGGATCAGTGGCAACGTCGTCGCGTCGCGGGCGGAGTCGTAAGGACCATTGGCTTCGCTGGCGTCACCGCCATAGAGCGAGGGATGAACGTTGGACTTCGAACCGGTGACCATGACGCCGTCGACGGCGGAAAGCAGTTCATCGAAGTCGAGCCGGTCGCCGAAGGACGGTACCAGCAGCGGGAACACGCCTGCACCCGAAAGCGCCGCTTCAAGATATTGCTGTGGCGCGGCATGCCAGATGTAATTGTCGAACTGGCGGACGTCGGTCGATATGGCGACGAGCGGCTGGTGCATTTGGTCCGGATCCCATCGGGTGCAACGAATTATCTGCCTGCAAAATAGGCGATCCGAAGGCGCATTTCCATGGCAAGTTTCGGCGTGTCGCGTAGGCCAGTTAATCGACCTTAGACTATAGTTGCAAGATCTGCCCCAACGCCGTGAATTTCCCCGAAATGCGCCACTCAAACCGGGCTGCCACGCTGGACTCGACTCCTTGCCTGTGTATTGTCGGGCTCGAAGCCGATCCGGGCCCCGAAGCGTCCCGAATGTCGGTCAGTTGATCCAAAAGGGAGGAACTTCATGGATCGTCGTTCGTTCATCCGCAAGGCCGGCACCACCGGTTTCGGCGCCGCGGCCGCTGCCGCGACACTTGCTGCGCCGGCCATCGCCCAGTCCAACCCGAAAGTGACCTGGCGGCTGGCGTCGTCCTTCCCGAAGTCGCTCGATACGATCTATGGTGGCGCCGAAGTGTTTTCCAAGATGCTGTCGGAGGCGACCGACGGCAACTTCCAGGTCCAGGTCTTCGCCGCCGGCGAACTCGTTCCCGGCCTGCAGGCCGCCGACGCCACCACTGCCGGCACCGTCGAGGCCTGCCATACGGTGGCATACTATTACTGGGGCAAGGACCCGACTTGGGCGCTGGGGGCGGCGGTTCCGTTTTCGCTCAACGCGCGCGGCATAAACGCCTGGCACTATCATGGCGGCGGCATCGATCTGTTCAACGAGTTCCTGGCGACGCAGGGTCTGTTCGGGCTGCCGGGCGGCAATACCGGCGTGCAGATGGGCGGCTGGTTCCGCAAGGAGATCAAAACGGTCGCCGACCTTTCCGGCCTCAAGATGCGTATCGGTGGTTTTGCCGGCAAAGTGGTGCAAAGGCTCGGCGTAGTTCCGCAGCAGATCGCCGGTGGCGACATTTATCCGGCGCTGGAAAAAGGCACGATCGACGCCGCCGAATGGGTTGGCCCCTACGACGACGAGAAGCTCGGCTTCTACAAGGTTGCGCCCTATTACTACTATCCCGGCTGGTGGGAAGGTGGACCGACCGTCCATCTGATGTTCAACAAGGCGAAATACGACGAACTTTCGCCGGCTTACAAGTCGCTGGTGCACACTGCCGCCCAAGCGGCCGACGCCAACATGCTGCAGAAATACGACTACCTCAACCCGGCGGCGGTGAAGCGGCTGGTTGCCGGCGGCGCCAAGTTGAGCCCGTTCAGCCAGGAGATCATGGCCGCCTGTTTCGAAAAGGCCAACGAAGTCTATGCCGAGATGGAAGCCTCGAACGCGCCGTTCAAGAAGATCTGGGACTCGATCAAGGCGTTCCGCAAGGAGCATTATCTCTGGGCGCAGGTGGCCGAGTACAATTACGACACCTTCATGATGGTCCAGCAGCGCAACGGCAAGCTCTAGAATATTCTGCGACGCCGAGTGGCTCCACTCGGCGTCGCAGAAAAGGGCTAAAACAAAGCGGATGTCCCGTTTGGTTTGAATGCATTCCGCTCCAGGCGTTTGATGGATCTCGTCAAAGGACCGCGAGCCACGCCCCGCGGTCCTTCCCTGTCAGCCTTCGGACGCACTGACTTCGACCAGTACTCCACCCGGCGCATGGCAATAGAACGTCGTCGACTGGATGCGGCCGCGCATTAGCTGCTGGACCTCGCCCGGTTGCAGGCCGGCATCGGCAAGCCCGGCTCGCTTTGCATGCACAAACTCCGGCTTGCCGACGAAGAAGCCAACGTGAAAGCCGTCCGGATAGCTGGCGGGCTCGCCTTTCCCCGGCTTCATCAGATTGAGGATGAAGCCATCGATGCCACGCAGAACCGCGAAGGCGTCCTTGCCGCGCACGGCGACAAATTCAAAGCCGAAATGGCTGGTGAAGAAGCGGGCAAGGCCGGCAACTTCGGTGGTGACGAGATTTATGTGGTTCAGTTTCATGATGCGTCTCCTGCCACGGGTTGAATGCGGACAGGCTTCGACCGAAGAGCGCAAACCGGCGGGACCGCTACATCCGAAAATCCGGACGTGACCCGACCGGCTCTCGAGTTTCGCCTCGCTTGCCGGCCGCGGGTTCTCCCACAAGTAATGTGGCGAACAGGCTTCCCCGAGCATCGTGCTCAGGACGGGAAGAGCCGGACTACCGAACCGGCAATGTCTTTTTCGGCGTAGTTTCTGTAACCGGTCGCCCCGCCGGTGGCAACTGGCCCGATCGATCAGCCCTGAGGCACTACCAGGACCTTGACCTCACCTGGTGCCGACGGGTTGGCAATGATCGCCACCGCCTCGTCGAGGTCGACTTGTCGGGATATCAGCCGGTCTACCTCGATCGCACCCGAGGCGATGAGATCGGCGGCCCGGCGATGGGTAAAGGGATTGAGGAAGGAGCCCAGGACCTTCAACTCGCGGAACAGCAGGTCGAACGGTTCGAACGCCGCTTTCATGCCTTGCGGCATGACGCCGACGACGACAATTGTGCCGCCCGCCTTGGCCAGCCGCATCGCCTGCTCGACGGTGTCTTTCACGCCGGCGCATTCGAACACCACGTCGACGCCGCCCGGCATCAAACCCGACCGGCCGACGATCGCGTCGGTGATGTCGGAAGCGCTGGGATCGACCGTCGCCGTTGCGCCAAGTTCCTCGGCAAGGGCGCGCCGCGAGGCCTGGCGCGTCGACAGGATGATGGTCGTCGCACCGGCGAGCTTTGCCAGTTGAACGGTGAGCAGGCCGATCACGCCGCCGCCGAGCACGGCAACCGACGAACCTGGTCTGATCGCGGCAAGGTCCACGCCATGCAGGCAGCAGCCGAGCGGCTCGCAGAACGCACCATGCGTCGGCGTCAGATCGCCTGGCAGGACGAAAGCCTGTTTCTGCGGCAGGGCAAGATATTCGGCAAAGCCGCCATCGCGATGGATGCCGATGGCACGCAGATTGCCGCAGAGGTTGACCCGGCCGGCCTGGCAATGCGCGCACCGGCCGCAGGCGATGTTGGGATCGCCGGTGACGCGGTCGCCGACGGCAAAGCCGGATACGGCAGGTCCGATCGCCTCGACGATGCCGGAGAATTCATGGCCGAGAGTCACCGGCGGCGTGCACGGGAATTCGCCATGGAAAAGATGCCGGTCGGTGCCGCAGACGCCGCACGCCTCGATCCGCACCAGCAGCTCGTCCGGTCCGGCAGTCGGTTTCTCGACCTCGCACACGGCGAGGCCGCCCACTCGCTCCAGTCGCACCGCCTTCATGGCTGCCGGGCCTTCGTCAATTGAAACTCGGTGGTTGCGACAGATCGGTTGCCGGTGCCGCCGGTTTCGCGGGCGGCTTTTCGTCGAAGCTTGGCGGCTGCGACAGGTCCTGCGCGCCGGGCGCAGCGGGTGCCGTGCTGCCACCGGCCGGCGGCGTGCCGAGCGGCGACAGGCTGGGCATCTCCGGCACCTTGATGTCGATCGTCGCTGGATCGACGACGGCGCCTTTGTAGTGCATCACCATCTGCGGGAAGGCGATGGTCAGGCCGATCATGATCACCTGGATACAGACGAACGGCACTGCGCCCCAATAGATCTGCCCGGTGGTGACGGGCGCGATCTGTTTGCCGGTGAGCCGGTCGAGATAGGGCACGCGTGCGGCGACCGAGCGCAGATAAAACAGCGCGAAGCCGAACGGTGGATGCATGAAGCTGGTCTGCATGTTAACCCCGAGCAGCACGCCGAACCAGATCAGGTCGATGCCGAGCTTGTCGGCCGCCGGCGCCAAAAGCGGCACGATGATGAAGGCGAGCTCGAAGAAATCGAGGAAGAAGGCGAGCACGAAGACGAGGATGTTGACGCCAATCAGGAAACCGACTTCACCGCCCGGCAGCGACGTCAACAGGTGCTCGACCCAGATGTGGCCATTGACGCCGTAGAAGGTCAGCGAGAACACCCGCGCGCCGATCAGGATGAACAGCACGAAGGACGACAGCCGCGTCGTTGAGGCCAGCGCCTGCTTGACCACGTCGAGCGACAGCCGCCCCTTCATCGCCGCCATCGCCAGCGCGCCGACGGCGCCCATGGCGCCGCCCTCCGTCGGCGTGGCGATGCCGAGGAAAATGGTACCCAGCACCAGGAAGATCAGCGCCAGCGGCGGGATCAGCACGATGATCACCTGCTGTGCCAACCTCGACATCAGGTTGATCTTCAGGCGCTGGTCGATGATCGCCACGACATAGATGAAGATCACGCCGATGGTGGCGCCGAGGATATCGGCATTGCCGCCATGGTTTGGCGCGAGGTAGCGATACGCGGCATAGGAAACCACCACCGCCGCCAGCAGCGCCGCCAGCAGCGACAGCACACCGTGACCGAGCGTGCGGGCCTCCAGCGGCAGTGCCGGCATCGACTTCGGCCGGACGATCGACATGAGCAGGATGTAGAGCATGTAGATGCCGGTCAAAATGAGCCCGGGGATCAGCGCCCCCTTGTACATATCGCCGACCGAGCGGCCGAGCTGGTCGGCCAGCACGATCAGCACCAGTGACGGCGGGATGATCTGGGCGAGCGTGCCCGATGCTGCGATGACGCCGGATGCCAGCCGCCGGTCGTAGCCGTAGCGCAGCATGATCGGCAGCGAAATCAGCCCCATGGCAATGACGGAAGCCGCCACCACGCCGGTCGTCGCGGCCAGCAGCGCGCCGACGAAAATCACGGCATAGGCCAGGCCACCACGAACCGGTCCGAACAACTGGCCGATCGTGTCGAGCAGGTCTTCGGCCATGCCGGATCGTTCGAGCACGATGCCCATGAAGGTGAAGAACGGGATCGCCAGCAGCGTGTCGTTCGACATCACCCGGCTGCCGTAGAAATTGTCCGGCAACGCGTGCAGCAACGGCCAGGCGAGGTTGATCGAGCCGCCCGAATAGGGCGACAGCAGCACGCCGATGAAGAAGAACATCAGGCCGTTGGCGGCAAGCGAGAAGGCGACGGGGTAGCCGATCAGCAGGAAGAAGATCAGCGAGGCGAACATGATCGGCGCCATGTTCTGGGCGATGAACTCGATCACGAGCGCACCTCTTCGACGAGCGCCTTGGCTTCTAGCTCGGCCTGTTCATGCACCGATATGAATGGAGTGGGATCGTCCATATGACCGCGCATGATGGCGATTTTCTTGATGATTTCGGAAATGCCCTGCAGCGCAAGCAGGAAAAAGCCGACCAGCAGGATCGCCTTCGCCGGCCAGATGATCAGCCCGCCGGAATTGTTCGACATCTCGCCGCTGCGATACGACAGCGACACATAGGGAACGAAATAGACCACCATCAATGTCACGAACGGCATCAGGAAGAAGACGTGACCGAAAAGGTCGATCCAGTGCTGCACGCGGCGCGAGAACATGCCGTAGACGATGTCGATGCGGATATGGTCGTTCTGCTTCAGCGTGTAGGCGGCGGCCAGCATGAAGGCGGCGCCGAACAGATACCACTGCAATTCCAGCCAGGCGTTCGAGGACATGTCGAACAGCTTGCGGATGACGGCGTTAGCGGCGCTTACCAGAATTGCGAGCAGGATCAGCCACGATACCCATTTGCCGATGAATTCGTTCAAACGGTCAATGGTTCTGGAAAGAGCGAGAAGCCCTGCCATGCATTCCTCCCTTGTGTCAGAGCGCGGCGGTTCCCTGTCCGTTGCGCCGCTGTGGACCAACGGTATGCAGTGCGTGGTTCGGCGGGTCAACACGGGCCTGCCCGCATAAACACAGTTGTGAGGTGACGACCGGCAAAAAAGCTGCCGCGTCCTTTGCATGTCCAAGGACATGCGGCTCTTTCACCAACCAAAGTCGGGTGCGGCTCAGGCGATCTTCTGTTGGTCGCGGCCGGCGCCGATCAGCACAAGCATGGCGACGAGGAACAGGTATATCCAGGCATCGCGCCATTCGAGCGGGAAATAGCCGGCCCATAGCGATTCGGCCATGCCGAAAGCGGCGGCGCCCAGTGCCGCCCGCAGCGGCGAAAGATAGCCGCCTACTGCCGTCACGAACAGGATCTTCAACCCGTAGACCAGGCCGGTGCCGAAGCTGATGTTGCCGTAGTAGAAGCCGGCGAGCACGCCGGTCAGCGCAGCGCAAAGGCCGCCGAAAAGCACCGCACGCCGAAACACCGCGCGGACATCGACACCGCACATCGCAGCAGCCTTGGGATCGTCGGAAACGGCGCGCCAACTGCGGCCGAAGCTCGAATGTGTGAAGCCCCACGCAGCCAGCGCAATGGCCGCCAGCACGGCAGCGCAATCTAGCAACTGGATCAGCGTCAACGTCGCCTTGAAGCTGGCACTCTGCGCGAAGACGATGGTCTGGGCCAGCATCGGTGGCAACCACAGATCGTGGGTGTTGGCGGCGATGCGGCTGGCTTCCGACAAGACCAGCAATATACCGAGCGTTGTCACCACGATCGCATTGGGCGAGCGGTCGGCCAAGGGTTCGAAGATGCTTCGTGACAGAACGTGGCTGATCAGCGCCGCGTAGAGAAACGCCGCAACTATGCCGAGCGCGACCGATGCAAGCAGCGTCAGCCACAGTGCCTGATAGCCGAATGCCGCGGTGAGGATCATCGTTTGCCCGCAAAAGGCGAACAGCGCGCCATAGGCAAGATTGGTGCGGTGCAGGATGCCGTTAGTCAGCACATAGCCGAAGGCAAGCAGTGCGTAGAGCGCGCCCGAATGCAGCCCGTTCAGAACCTGCTGGAAGAAATAGAGCATGCAAAATCCTCGGTGCATGGCTCCGAATAATCGGAAATCGACTTTCGCTGGGATCATGCACAAAATCAAAGTGCTACAAGCCGCGGCGCTCGCAGCCGTGAAGAGCGTTGCACTCGGAATCTAACTTGTCAAATGCGATTTATCGGTTAGATTTCATCGCATGACGGTATCCTGGACTCCGCACCGCTTCACCGGCGGCATGCTTGCGCTCGACACGGCGAACACCGTTGTGCTGCGGCACCATCCGGAGAAGACCTTCGACCGTTTCGACGATCCCGCCGAGATTGCCCGCTTTGCCGAAGCCGCCAGCGGCTTTCGCGCCGCCGAGCTCGGCGGCAGGCGGCTGGAGGCCCCGTCGCCGGACAAGATCGCGCCGGTGGTACTGTCGATCCGCGAAACCACCGATCGGCTGTTTCGCCGCGCGGTGTCGAAAGGTGCGATCGCCACCGCCGACATGCCTGAATTCCTGGAAGCCTGCGCCGACGGCCTCGCCCATGGCCGCACCGAAATCGGGACGCTTGGAAAACCGTTCGGCGACCCGGCGACGCCGATCGCCTTTGAGGCGGCATTGGCGGTCTCGGCGCTGTCGCTGCTGCGCGGCGACACCATCGCCAGGCTGAGGATTTGTCCCAACTGCAGCTGGCTGTTTGTCGACCGAAGCCGCAATTCCAGCCGCCTTTGGTGCGACATGGCGGTATGCGGCAACCGCCAGAAGGCAAACCGTCACTATCGCCGCCGGACGGCGGCGAACGAGGTCCACAATGGCGAGGCCCAGAATGGCTAGGCTGTTTTCGCGCTCGATCGTTGTCGGGGTTGCGCTGATTGTGGCTGCAGCGCTCGGCGCCTGTCGCGAGACGGGCACGGACGACAACGGCGATGGCAAATTGTTCGAGATTTCAGGCAAGATATTCGTGTTCAACTATCGCCTCGCCAGGGCGACCTACCTCGTTACGCTGCGGCCGTTGCGGCCGATGGGGGAGGGGCAGGTCGCGGTCGCCAGCTTCCAAAACCCGGCCGGCGGCGAGCCGCTGGCCGTCGAGCAGAAAATCTGGCCGAAGCTCGACAAGGTGACGCTGGAGAGTCCGGCGCTTCAATGCGTCGTCAAGGACAAGCCTTACGCGATCGCGATCAGCATCAAGGACGCTGACGGCACGATCCTCCAGAAGATCGACACCACTCTGATGTCGACGGAGGACCAGTCCGTCCTGCCCGACCGGCCGCTGGTCATCGATCAGCTTTATACGCCCAATCCGGACCTTGCCGGCCACCCGGACGGCAAGTTGCCGAACGAACCTAAGCCCGACTGTTCGAAAGGTCTCTGACGCATTTTTCGACGGCATCGGATGGCGCGGAATTTTATTGCTGTCGAAAACAGCCGACGCGCGGTTTCTTACGCCGGCGGGCGCGGCGTTGATGATTTGTTGCGGACCGCCTGGCGGCTTCGATTTTGTTTGACCTCCCCGGCAAGGGAAGAAAGACTATAGGTACTTGACTCCGACGTTGGCCGCGCACCCTCCAGGTGCGGCTTCCGCACAGGAAATGCCTGATGACGCTGCACAATGTCGCGCTCGACGACAAGTTCGACCTGGCAAAGGAGCGCATCTTCCTGTCGGGTGCCCAAGCAGTCATCCGCATGCTTCTGATGCAACGCGAGCGCGACCGCCGGGCTGGCCTGAACACCGCCGGTTTCGTCTCCGGCTATCGCGGCTCGCCGCTCGGCGGCCTCGACATGCAGCTGTGGAAGGCCCGGGACCAGCTCGCGCAGTCGGACATCGTCTTCCAGCCCGGTCTCAACGAGGAGCTCGCCGCCACCGCCTGCTGGGGCTCGCAGCAGGCCGAATTGCTGGGCGAGGGCACTCGTGACGGCGTTTTTTCGGTCTGGTACGGCAAGGGTCCGGGCGTCGACCGCTCCGGCGACGTGTTCCGTCACGCCAATCTCGCCGGCTCGTCGAAACATGGCGGCGTGCTGGCCCTGATGGGTGACGACCACATGGCCGAATCCTCGACCAACGCGCATGCCACCGAGTTCCTGTTTGTCGACACCATGGTGCCGATCCTCAATCCGGCCGGTGTCCAGGAGATCATCGACTACGGCCTCTACGGCTTTGCCATGTCGCGTTTTGCCGGCACCTGGGCGGCGATCAAATGCGTCAAGGACAACATCGAATCGACGGCCTCGGTCGATGCCGCGCTCGACCGGCTAGATATCGTCATCCCGGACTTCGACATGCCGCCCGGCGGCCTCAACATCCGTAACGAGATCGACATGCTCGGCCAGGAGGAGCGGTTGCATGAATACAAGCGCGCCGCTGCTTCGGCCTTCATCCACGCCAACGGGCTGAACCGGATCGTCTATTCAGGCGGCAGCAGCCCGAAGCTTGGCATCGTCACCATCGGCAAGAGTTATCTCGACGTTCGGCAGGCGCTCGAAGACATAGGCATCGACGAAGTGGCCGCCAATCGTATCGGTATCAGGCTGTTCAAGGTCGGCTGCCCGTGGCCGCTCGACCTGCAGCACATCGCCGACTTTGCTCGCGGCCTAGACACCATCGTTGTCGTCGAGGAGAAACGCTCGCTGATCGAGGTGCAACTGCGCGAGAACCTTTACGGCACCGCCACGCAGCCGGTCATCGTCGGCAAGAAAAACGAACGCGGCGACTGGCTGTTCCCGGCCAAGGGCGCGCTCGACCCCAACGACATTGCCATCGCACTCGGCGAGAGGATCTTGCTAACGATCGGCCCGTCGGAAGAAATTGCCGCGCGGGTGGCGAAATTGCGCCAGTTCCAGGCGATGCTGGCCGACACGTCAGACATCGCCTCGCGCACGCCCTTCTTCTGCTCCGGCTGCCCACACAATTCCTCGACCAAGGTGCCGGACGGCTCGCTCGCCGCCGCCGGAATCGGGTGTCATTTCATGGCGCTGTGGATGGACCGCAACACCGTCGGCTTCACTGCCATGGGCGGCGAGGGCGCGCAGTGGGTCGGCCAGGCGCCGTTCTCGAAGCGCGAGCACATCTTCCAGAATCTGGGCGATGGGACCTACAACCACTCGGGTGTGCTGGCGATCCGCTTCGCGCTGTCGACCGACGCCAACATCACCTACAAAATCCTCTACAATGACGCCGTCGCGATGACCGGCGGGCAGCCGCACGAGGGCGGCCTGACGGTGGACATGATCGCCAGGCAGGTGCGCGCCGAGGGCGTCGAGCGCATCGCCATCGTCACCGACGAGCCGGACAAATATACCGGCAAGGTGGAATTTCCCGCCGGCGCCACCATCCACCACCGCGACGACCTCGATCTCGTCCAGCGCGAGTTGCGTTCGGTCAAGGGCGTCTCGGTGCTGCTCTACGACCAGACCTGCGCCGCCGAGAAGCGCCGCCGCCGCAAACGCGGCACCTTCCCCGATCCCGACAAGCGCATCTTCATCAACGAGCTGGTCTGCGAAGGTTGCGGCGATTGCGGCGTGCAGTCGAATTGCGTCTCGATCCAGCCGGTCGAGACCGAATTCGGCCGCAAGCGCAAGATCGACCAGTCGAGCTGCAACAAGGACTTCTCTTGCGTCAATGGTTTCTGCCCGTCCTTCGTCACCGTCCACGGCGCCAAAATCAGGAAAGCCGAAGGCATAGCCGGCACGGCCGACCCGCTCGCTGGGGTGCCGGCGCCGGCGCAATTTACACTCGGTGAACAAGGCTGGGCGGCGATCATAGACGGTGTCGGCGGCACCGGCGTCGTCACCATAGGCGCGGTGCTCGGCATGGCAGCCCACCTCGAAGGCAAGGGCTGCGGCATGATCGACATGGCCGGCCTCGCCCAGAAGGGCGGCTCGGTGTTCACCCATGTCCGTATTGCCCGCACGCCGGACGACATCCACGCCATTCGCGTATCGGCCGGCAAGGCCGATCTCGTGCTTGGCTGCGATCTCGTCGTTTCGGGTGCAAAGAAGGTGCTGGCCGCGGTGCGCGAAGGCCATACCATCTTCCTCGCCAACACCGCCGAGATCATGCCGGGCGAGTTCGCCCGTTCGGCCGATTTCTCGCTGCCTATCGAGCGGCTGAAGAAAGCGATAAGAACTGCCGCGGGCGACGACAAGGCGCATTTCTTCGACGCGACCCACACCGCCACCGCGCTGTTCGGCAGTTCGCTCGGCGCCAACATGTTTATGCTCGGCTTCGCCTTCCAGCACGGCGGCTTGCCGCTGTCGGACGAGGCGGTCGAGAAGGCAATCGAGCTCAACGGCGAGGCGGTGGCGATGAATATCGCGGCATTTCGCTGGGGTCGCCGCGCCGCCCACCAGCCGGATTTCGTGCGCGGCCTTCTCACCCAGCCGGGCAAGGCCACGCAGCCTGCCGCGATTGCCGAGACGCTGGACGACATCATTGCCCGCCGCGTCGCCTTCCTGACCGCCTATCAGAACGCCGCCTATGGTAAGCGCTATGCCGACAGACTGGCAGCGCTGCGTAAGGCCGAAACCAAGCTCGTGCCCGGTTCGACCGTGGTGACCGAAGCTGCCGCAAAGAACCTGTTCAAGCTGATGGCGATCAAGGACGAATACGAGGTGGCGCGGCTCTATACCGACGGCTCCTTTGCCGCAGATCTCGCAAAGCAGTTCCAGAGTTACGACAGGCTCGAATTCCATCTCGCACCGCCGATCATGGGCAGGCGCGGCAGTGACGGCAAGCCGAAGAAATCGAGCTTTGGTCCGTGGATGATGAACGGGTTCCGCCTGCTGGCGGCGATGAAGGGCCTGCGCGGCACCGCTTTCGACCTGTTCGGCTACAGCGCCGAGAGGCGTATGGAGCGGCAGCTTCTTGCCATCTATGAGGCCGACCTGGAGCTTGTCGCCGGCGCGCTGGCACCGGGCAAGATCGAGGCCGCTGCCGCGCTTGTCGCGGTGCCGGCGCTCATCCGCGGCTATGGCCACGTCAAGCGGGCCAGTGCCGAAAAAGCCGCCGGCGAACGCCAGCGTCTGCTCGACCGCCTTTCGACGGCGCCGCTCCGGCCGCAGCTTCAAGCCGCCGAATGATTCAGCGCTGCGATACCCGTTGTTTACCTGAACTGTAGTTTCCCTGTTTCCGCAGCGTCAACGATGGACGCCGGCAGGGCTCGAACCGCCTCTCTAAACCTTTCTTAAGGCGAATGTGACACTGCTGGGTTCCCCAGGGTTGGGATCCAGGCGTGAATCTGAGACGAAAAAACGAGATTCCGGTCGACGTTTACATTCCGTTCGTGGAAACCCTGTTTCGCGACGGCGTTACGCTTTCGATCGGCATTGTCGCGCAGACCTTCCTGATCGGCCTTGTCTGGTGGAAAAGCGGCGACCCGCTTTATCTGCTTGTCGCGATCGCGATGGTTCTCGTCGGCATCTTCCGTATGAGAAACTTCCGCAAATACAACAGCTTGCCCCCGCCGGCGACCTGGGAAGAGGCGCACAAGCGCGAGAACGACTACATCCTCTATGGCTCCTTGCACGGGCTCACGCTTGGCGCCTTCTGCCTGCTTGGCATCTATTTTGCGCGCGACAATTTCGCTGAGATCGCCTCCGTCTGCCTGACGCTGGCCACGGCCACCTCCATTGCCGGGCGCAACTATGGCTCCCCGCGCATGGTCACCATCCTGACGCTTGCCTTGACGTGGCCGATCTCGTTGGGGTTCCTTTTGCGTGGCGATATCTACCACATCCTTCTCGGGCTCCTGTCCGCCCCATTCCTGTTTGCTATTCGCAAATTCGCCGACACGGTCCGCGACGTGCTTTTTGCCGCCGTCTCGGAGGAAAAAAAGGCGAACCGCATCGCACAGCGTTTCAACCGCGCCCTCAACACCATGTCGCATGGTCTTGTCATGCTCGGTCCGGACGGCCGGGTAGCGGTGGCCAATGCCGAAGCCGCGCACCTGATGTCGCTCAAATCGCCGGATGCCTTGCTCGGACGGTCGATCCACGGTCTGCTGATGCGCGGCGTTGCCGGCGGCATGCTGGCGCCGAAGGATTGCCGCTACATCGAAGCCCAACTGACGCGCGCCCTGCGCGAGGGCCGCGACCGCAAGGTTCTGGTCTCGCTCGCCAACGGCCAGCACTATGAATTTTCTGCCCGGGAAGGCAGCCAGGAACTGGGCGTCATCACTTTCGAGGATGTGACCGCCCGCGTCGAGGCGGAGGACAAGATCCGCTTCATGGCGCGCTACGACAGTCTCACCGGTCTGCCCAATCGCGCCTATTTCCATGAGCTGGTCGTGGAGGCCATGGCCTCGGGCGATCCGGACCGTCTCTGCGGGCTGGTCGTGCTCGACCTCGACGATTTCAAGAGCGTAAATGATACGCTCGGCCATCCGGTCGGTGACGGTTTGATCTACGCCGTCGCTGAGCGGCTGGCCGCGATCGCCGGGCCAGGTATCACCGTCAGCCGCTTCGGCGGCGACGAGTTCATGATCTTCTTCGAACGCATCGAAGATGAAAGCCATCTGACCGGCCAGGTTGATGAGATCTTTGTCAATCTACAGGGCGAGGTCGATGTCGCCGGCCACGGATTGCGCATCCAGGCCAGCGGAGGTGCGGCGCTCTCGCGGGTCAGGGATACCGACGTCGATGCCATGATCGTCAAGGCCGACCTTGCACTCTACAAGGCAAAGGAGCTTGGCAAGAACGGCTGGCGGCTGTTCGAGGCCTCCATGGACGCTGCCTTCCGCAGCCGCCAGCTGATGAAGGCGGATCTGCGCAGTGCGGTGGAAAACAAGGAGCTGCGAGTCGTCTACCAGCCGATCGTCGCGATGAACACGATGCGGATCGCCAGTTGCGAGGCGCTGTGCCGCTGGGATCATCCCGACCTCGGGCCGATCTCCCCCGGTATCTTCATTCCTCTTGCGGAGGAAATGGGCATCATTTCCGACATCAGCACTTTCGTCCTGCATGCGGCCTGCACGGAATGCGCCAAATGGCCGGCCCAGACCAGCGTGTCGGTCAATCTCTCGGCCAAGGATTTCCGCAATCGTGATGTCATCCAGAAGGTTCGCGATGCGCTGGCCGGTTCCGGTCTGCCGGCCGACCGCCTCGAGATCGAGGTCACCGAGACGGCGCTGCTCGATGACAAGTCGCTGACACGCCAATATATCGAGGAATTGAAGCGGCTCGGCGTTCGCATCGCGCTCGACGATTTCGGTACCGGTTATTCGAGCCTGAGCTATCTCCACAAACTGCCGCTCGACAAGATCAAGATCGATCGCTCGTTCCTGATCGACGTTACCCAGAACAGCCGGTCGCTCGAATTGCTCAAGGGCATCGTCAACCTGTCACGGCCGCTGGGACTTTCGGTTACCGTCGAAGGTGTCGAGACCTTCGAACAGCTCAAGATCCTAGCATTGCAGGTCAAGCCGGACCTGGTCCAGGGCTTTCTGTTCGGGTCGGCACTCAGCGCGTCCGGCATCGAGACGATGTCAAGCACCGTCTGGCCATTCGCCAAAGACATCCAGACCGCAAGGAAGGCGCCGCGGCGCTGATTTGCGCTGAAAACCGCGTATTTTAGTATAATTTTATTAATTGTTAACCTTAACGAGCGGTAAACGAGCTCGTACTTATTTTCATCTTTACATCTCATGACCCGTCCGTAGTGTCGGCTGGTGGCGGTAATCGCGGGGAATAGAGTTCATGTGTGCCCAGTTGAGTTCGCTCGGCCATGCGGCGAGCGCGGGCGGTGAAAATTCGTCCGAAACTATGTCTAGTTTCGCCAGGAATGTTTCGGCGATGCTGGAGCGGACGGAATACCGCCGTTGCGACAAGGGCGAGGATCTCGAGGACATCTATCGCCTGCGCTACAAGTCGTACCGTTCCAACGATATGGTTCCCGATAACGAGAACCACACCATTCACGACGAACTCGACGAGGTGCCTAACGTCTTCCGGTTCGGTGTCTACATCGACCAGGAACTCGTCAGCACACTGCGTATTCATCACGTAACGCTGTCGACGCCAAGATCGCCTTCCACCAAAGCTTTCGGTGACATCGTCATGCCGATGCTCGAGGAGGGCATGAGCTTCGTCTGCCCCAGTCGGTTCGCCTCCGACCCGGAATGGTCGCGCGTCTATCCGCAAATACCCTATCTCACGCTGCGGCTCGCCGGCATGGCATGTTTTCACTTCAACGCGCCCTATTGCCTTTCGACCATCCGCGAGGATCACGCCGGCTTCTACAAGCGGATCTACTACGCCGAGAAGATCAGTGAGCCTCGTGCCTATCCTGGCGTCTATAACAAGGTCGTGCTCTACCGTGCTGATGTTGGCGCTATTCGCGAACGGTCGCTGTCGCGCTTTCCATTCTTCCGTTCGACGCCAATGGAGCAGCGTATGTTATTCAATGCGCCCGGTGCCGGCGAACTCGCTCCGCTGACCATCCTGCCTACCGCCAAGTATTTTCGCGAAGCCGCCTGAACGAGCCCATGGAGCCTTCCGGTAGCTTCGGC
Source organism: Mesorhizobium sp. M0960 (assembly GCF_040319055.1). Taxonomy (NCBI): domain Bacteria; kingdom Pseudomonadati; phylum Pseudomonadota; class Alphaproteobacteria; order Hyphomicrobiales; family Phyllobacteriaceae; genus Mesorhizobium; species Mesorhizobium sp. M0960. The sequence continues at coordinate 103,838 of NZ_JAMYNN010000014.1, forward strand.
GTTCTGGGCAAGGTGCTGGTGGTAGGCTGGCATCCGCCAAGCATCGCTTCGATAGCGATCCGATCCAAGGAACCGATATGACCATTTCGACACTCGCCCTTACCCCGCTTATCTCGCTGATTGCAGGCGTGCTGATCCTGGTGATGCCGCGGCTGCTCAATTATATCGTCGCCCTTTATCTGATCGTTGTCGGCCTGCTCGGGCTGTTCCCGCATCTCGCCAGCTAACGACATCGGCAATAGCGGACCTGCCATCCATTGTGATTGGTATCGCCGCGCTCCGACCCGCCTCGTTTCAGGGGTTGGGTCAGTCATAGCCGCTGCGCACGTTGCGGCACATCATTGACGCAGCGATTTCAAGTTTCGCTTGAGACTGTTGGCTGCGGCGCTGCGGCGATGCGGCAATAGCGCCATTGCCCTTAACGCGGCTTTTCGCTATGTGCCTGAAAGATGTCTTCGAAGGGGTATTCCTATGGCTGAACACACGCCGACCGGTCCTGTCGAACTGGGCGCGAAGATGGACTATGCCGAGCACGACCGCACCTATGCCGGCTTCCTGATGCTGGCCAAATACGGGTCGCTGTTTTGCGCCGCAGTGCTTCTGGCCATGGCGTTCGGCTTCTTTGTGGGCGGCTTCTTCTCGGGGACCATCCTGTTCGTTCTGATCCTGGCCGTCGGCGCCTTTATTCTCCGATAACTCCTCCAATTTTTGTCGAGGACGCCGCCGGGGGCCGGCCGGCGTCTTGCGGTAACGGGTTGCGGCCGAAAGGATCATGCGGTGGGACAGACGGTTTTCATCCCTCGTGAGCTCGACGCGAACGAGCCGCGCGTCGCGGCCTCGCCCGACACGGTGAAGCGGCTGGCGGCGCTGGGTTTCGACGTGGTCGTCGAAGCTGGCGCCGGCGCGGCGTCGCGCATTCCCGACGAGGAGTTTGCCAAGGCCGGCGCCGCGATCGGCAAGGCCGGCGATGTTTCCAGGGCTGATGTCGTGCTGAAGGTGCGCCGGCCGAGCGATGCCGAGCTGAAAGTCTATCGGCCGGGCACTGCCGTGATCGCCATCATGGATCCCTATGGCAACGATGCCGGCGTCGCCGCGTTGGCCAGGGCCGGTGCTACTGCTTTTTCCATGGAGTTCATGCCGCGCATCACCCGCGCCCAGTCGATGGACGTTCTATCCAGCCAGGCGAACCTCGCCGGCTATCAGGCGGTGATCGACGCGGCTGCCGAATATGACCGGGCGTTGCCGATGATGATGACGGCGGCTGGCACGGTACCGGCGGCGAAGGCCTTCATCATGGGCGTCGGCGTCGCCGGTCTGCAGGCCATCGCCACCGCGCGCCGCCTCGGCGCCGTGGTCACCGCCACCGATGTGCGCCCGGCTGCCAAGGAGCAGGTTGCTTCGCTCGGCGCAAAGTTCCTGGCGGTCGAGGACGAGGAATTCAAGGCGGCCGAGACGGCCGGCGGCTACGCCAAGGAAATGTCGAAGGAGTATCAGGCCAAGCAGGCGGCGCTGACCGCCGAGCACATCGCCAAGCAGGACATCGTCATCACCACGGCGCTCATCCCCGGCCGGCCAGCGCCGAAGCTGGTTTCGGCGGCGATGGTCGCCTCGATGAAACCCGGCTCGGTGATCGTCGACCTTGCGGTCGAGCGTGGCGGCAACGTCGAGGGCGCCGTTCCGGGGCAGGTGGTGACCACCGCCAACGGGGTAAAGATCGTCGGCCATCTCAACGTTCCCGGTCGCGTCGCCGCCTCCGCCTCGCTGCTCTATGCGAGAAACCTCTATGCCTTCCTCGAGACGCTGGTTGACAAGGCGACGAAGACGCTTGCCATCAACCGCGACGACGAGCTGGTCAAGGCAACCATGCTGACCGATGCCGGCAAGGTCGTGCATCCCGCCTTCGTCAGGGCTGAGCAGGAGCCGCCAAAGGGCCAACATGTCGAACCGCCGGCCATTCCGGCCAAGACGATGGTTGCCGAGGCTTCGGCGAAGCCGGCTGCGAAGAGGCCGGCCGCTTCGAGGAAGCCCAAGACCACCGGAGGGATCGCGTGATGGATCAGACCCTGCAGAAAGCCCTCGACCAGCTCGACCAGGCCACAGCTGCCGTCCGCCTTGCGGTACAGAACCTGGCCACCGCGCCCGGCACCGAGGCCGCTGGTGACGCCGCGCACGCGCTGTCCGGCGGCGCGATCGATCCCTTCGTCTTCCGCTTCGCCATCTTCGTGCTGGCGATCTTCGTCGGCTACTACGTCGTCTGGTCGGTCACGCCGGCGCTGCACACGCCATTAATGGCGGTCACCAACGCCATTTCCTCCGTCATCGTCGTCGGCGCGTTGCTTGCCGTCGGCATCTCGGCCTCGGGCATCGCCACCGGCTTCGGCTTTGTTGCGCTGATGCTGGTATCGGTCAACATCTTCGGCGGCTTCCTCGTCACCCAGCGCATGCTGGCCATGTACAAGAAGAAGGAAAAGTAGGCCGCTATGAACGCCAACTTCGCCTCCTTCCTCTATCTGGTCTCCGGCATCCTGTTCATCCTGGCATTGCGCGGCCTGTCGCATCCGACCACCAGCCGCCAGGGCAACATGTACGGCATGATCGGCATGGGCATCGCCATTGTCACGACGCTGGCGCTGGCCACCCCTTCCGCCGGCCGCTTTGCGCTGATCGTGCTCGGCCTCGCCATCGGCGGCTCGGTCGGTGCGGTCACGGCACGGCGCATTGCCATGACCTCGATGCCGCAGCTGGTCGCCGCCTTCCACTCGCTGGTCGGTCTTGCCGCGGTCATGGTGGCGGCCGCCGCCATCTATGCGCCGGAAAGTTTCGGCATCGGCACCGTCGCCGATATCCATGCCCAGGCGCTGATCGAGATGAGCCTCGGCGTTGCCATCGGCGCCATCACCTTCACCGGCTCGGTCATCGCCTTCTTGAAGCTCGACGGCCGCATGTCGGGCAAGCCGATCATGATCGGCGGCCGTCACTTCATCAACGCAGCCCTGGGCATAGCGCTCATTGTGCTGATCATGCTGCTCGTCACCACCGAGTCCAAGCTGGTGTTCTGGCTGATCGTTGCCGCCTCGCTCGTGCTCGGCGTCCTTCTCATCATCCCGATCGGCGGCGCCGACATGCCGGTGGTCGTATCGATGCTCAATTCCTATTCGGGCTGGGCAGCGGCGGCACTCGGTTTCACGCTCGGCAATCTGGCGCTGATCATCACCGGCGCGCTGGTCGGCTCATCGGGCGCCATCCTGTCCTACATCATGTGCAAAGGCATGAACCGAAGCTTCATCTCGGTCATCCTCGGCGGATTCGGCGGCGAGACATCAGCCGCTGCCGACGACGGCATCGAGCGCACCGTCAAGCAGGGCTCTGCCGAGGATGCCGCCTATCTGATGATGAATGCGCAAAAGGTCATCATCGTGCCGGGTTACGGCATGGCCGTCGCCCAGGCGCAGCACGCGCTGCGCGAAATGGCCGACAAGCTCAAGGCCAACGGCGTCGACGTCAAATACGCCATCCATCCGGTGGCCGGCCGCATGCCCGGCCACATGAATGTGCTCTTGGCGGAAGCCAACGTGCCTTACGACGAAGTGTTCGAGCTGGAGGACATCAACTCTGAGTTCGCGCAGGCCGATGTCGCCTATGTCATCGGCGCCAACGACGTCACCAATCCGTCCGCCCGCGACGACAAATCGTCGCCGATCTATGGCATGCCGATCCTCGACGTCGACAAGGCGCGCACCTGCCTGTTCGTCAAGCGCTCGCTCGGGTCCGGCTATGCCGGCATCGACAACACGCTGTTCTACAAGGACGGCACCATGATGCTGCTCGGCGACGCCAAGAAGATGACCGAGGAGATCGTCAAGGCGATTGATCACTGAAACGGCGTCGTTGCCAACTCACTGCCGGTCGTCGAAATACAGCCCTGGCTCCGCGCCGGGCTTTTTCTTGGCTGTTACCGGTTCTGAAGCTACGATAGCGACCCGTCGTCTTGTCTAACGGCGTCATCGGTGGAGGTGCTGGTGCCCGACCCTGGTTCTGCCGCGTCGCCGGCCGCCGATCTGACCGCAGCAGAGAAGGTGCCGCGCAAGCGCAGCCAGGCGGTGGTGGTCGTGCACGGTATGGGCGAACAGCGGCCCATGGACACGTTGAGGGGATTTGTCCAGGCCGTTTGGAGCCACGATCCGGCCCGTGCTCCGTTCTATGCCCATGTCGCTGATCCGGCCGACCCAATGGGTGCGAAGATCAACCAGAGCTGGATCACGCCCGACAGCCGGACCAATTCGCACGAGCTTCGCCGGATCACCACACCGTATGATGTCGATGGCCGCCGCACCGATTTCTACGAGCTTTACTGGGCCGACATCACCCAGGGCACGACCCGGAGCCGCCTTGCTGCCTGGGTGACGACCCTGCTCTGGCGCAAGCCCGCCGATATTCCGCGCGATGTGCGCAAACTCTATGTCGTCACGCTTTTGGCCACCATCGTCGTCCTTGGCGCGGCGCTGGCGCTCGCAACGTCGGCCTGGCAAGGCTATATCTCCTGGACGACCGGCGTGCTTGTCACCGTCCTGGCGTCGTTCGTTATCTGGTCGGTGGACCAGTTTGGCCTGCCCTATTTCGGCGATGTCGCCGCCTATGTGCGGGCCGAAGCGGCGACGGTCGAGAAGCGCGCGCTGGTCCGCGAGCGTGGCCTCAAGCTGCTGAAGCGCCTTATGGTGGACGACGCCTACGACCGCATCGTGCTGGTCTCGCACAGCCTGGGGTCGATCATAGCCTATGATCTGTTGCAGATATTGTGGGCCGATTTCAGGCCTCGAAAGCTGGAAGCCATTCGCGACAGAGCGAGGCTGAAGGCGATCCACGCCGTCGATAAGGCGACGCTGGCCGCCGATGCTTCCGCCTGGCCCGACCGCCTCGATGACCTCCCCGCATTCCGGCGCGGCCAATGGGAACTCTACCGGCAGCTTCGCGACAGTGACGCCGATCATCCGCTGCCGTGGAAGATCAGCGATTTCGTCACGCTGGGCAGTCCGCTGACCCACAGCGAGTTTCTGGTGACCTACAATCTTGCCGAGTTCAGGCGCGGCATCGCCGAGCGGCTGTTCTCGGCATGCCCGCCGATCGCCGACAGGGCGGCGGGCGGGACTATGCTCTATCAGGAAGGCCGCAGCCATTCGGGCAAGCCACAGCGGGCGGTGCATCATGGCGCGATGTTTGCCGCGATGCGCTGGACCAACATTTTCGACAGAGGCAATGGCTGGTTGACCGGCGACCCGATCTCCGGGCCGATGACGGAGAACTTTGGTCCGGGCGTGGAAAACATCCAGGTCGAGCTGCGCGGCTCGCTCGGCCGCGTCTTCACGCACACTCTCTACTGGTCGTTGACGGCGAGCGGCGTCGAGGCCAACGCACCGTCCGGCGTGCCGCGCTCGCACCTTGCCGTGCTGCGCGATGCGGTCGATCTCGGCCGCAAGCTGGGTGACTGAGCTGTCGGTGGCGAGCAACGCACGACAATGCTGCGCCGACAGCTCAAAGCAAGGTCCGCTTCGGGGTAATCTTCGAAGCGGACCGAGTTCGCTTAGGCGCCGATCAACGATTGGTCAGGAAAATCGCTTCCTCGTCGTCGCGCTGCCTGCCGCCAAGTGCTGCAGCCGCACTGGCAATGAAAGCCCCGACGACCAGCGACAGCGCGCCAATCAGTGAGAAGGTGGCGCCTGCCTTTCTGGCGGTGTCGGCCGCCTGCTGGGCCTTGACCTTGGCCTCCTGCGCTTTGGCGATTACCGCATCGACGCGAGCGGTGGCATCGGCTTCGGACAGGCCTGTGCGGGCGGCCACCAGCCGCGACAGATAGGTCTTGTCGTCGGCCGATATTTCGCCTGCTGCGGCACTCGCGATCAGAATGCGCGATGCCTGCGCCGTTGCCGCGGCGTCGCTCTCCGGATTGGCGGCAGCGAGCCTTGCCGGATCGGCCGGGCGGAACAGCGTATCGACGAAATACGATGTGGCGTTGTCAGTCGAGGCGCCACCAGCGTTTGCAGCAGCACCTGCCGAAGCGCCCATTGCCGCGCCGGATGCCACAGTCGAAGCGGCCTGGACACCGGTACCTATCGCGGCCGAAAGCGCCGTGCCGAGCACGCCGGCGACGAGCAGCGTCGCCAGCGCCCAGGCCAGGAAGCCGTGAGCGGTATCGCGGAAGAAGACTTCATCGGTGTGGATGCCGACCCATTTGGTGCGCAGGCGTCCGGCGAGGTAGCCGCCGAGGGCCGACGACAGCCACTGCACGACGATCAGCCAGACGGCGGTGGAAACGGCGAAAGTTGTGACTGACGCACCCGAGCCGGACCATGGCGACACCATGCTAAGTCCAAGCCCGGAGCCGAGCAGCATCAAGATGAAGGTAAGCGTCGACGCAGCAAAGGCGCCGGCGACGATTGGTCCCCAGCTGACGGCGGGGGATGAGGATTCCGTCGGTGCGGAAACCTCGGTAGTCGTTAGGGTGGACGGCATGGAAGCCTCCTACCTTGCAAAAAGCAGAATCAGAATAATGATCGGAATCGGGACTCCGAGAAGCCAGAGCAAAATGCCACGTCCCATGAATGCCTCCTGCGGCGATTGTGATCAACTACAATGCCTTGAAAGACTTTCCGTTCCGGGAGATCCTCGGTGATCTTTGTTGCGGTGCAGCAGTCGGCGTCGGTGCGCCAAGATGCACCAATGCACTTCATGCCTGCAGGCTGGGTAGTCTGGATGGCGGCTCAGATGTCCAGATTGGCGACCGACAGCGCGTTTTCCTGGATGAATTCGCGCCTTGGCTCAACCTCGTCGCCCATCAGTCGCGAAAACAGTGAGTCCGCGTCAGTCGCGTCATTGACCTTGACCTGTAAGAGCGAGCGCACATTCGGGTCGAGGGTCGTTTCCCAGAGCTGCTCGGCGTTCATTTCGCCAAGGCCCTTGTAGCGCTGCATGGTCAGACCCTTGCGGCCGGTGGCAAACACGGCATTGAGCAGTGCCAGCGGCCCCGAAATTGTTTCGGAGACATCCTTGCGGCGCAGCACCGGCGGCTCGCCATAGATTTCTGCCAGGCGCGGCGCATAGCGGTCGAGCTGGCGTGCGTCGGCGGAATTGATCAGCGCCAGGTCGAGATGCGCGAACTCCTTGACGCTGCGCACCGTGCGCTCGAATACATAGCCGCCGACGCCCTCGTTGGAGGTCGACATGCGGCCTGTCCAGCCGCGCTCGGTGTCCTCGGCGATAATGTCGAGACGGCGGGCAACGCGCTCGGCCATCTCGTTGGCGCGACCGAGGTCGGTGAAGATTTCGGGGTTGAGCGCGCCGGCAATCGCTGCCTGCTCCACCACGCCTCTGTTATAGCGCGTATGCAATCCGTTGATGAGTTGGCGGACAGCCAGGGCATCGTCGATGGCGCCGCGCAGATCCTGTCCGGCCCGCACCTCGCCCGTGCTGAGCGCAAGCGACGCTTCTTCCAGCCCCGAGCCGATCAGGAATTCCTCGAAGGCGGCTTCATCCTTGATATATTGCGAGCTCTTCCCTCGCGTCACCTTATAGAGCGGCGGCTGCGCGATATAGAGATGACCGCGTTCGATCAGTTCCGGCATCTGGCGGAAGAAGAAGGTCAGCAGCAAGGTGCGGATATGGGCGCCATCGACATCGGCGTCGGTCATCAGGATAATCTTGTGGTAGCGCAGCTTGTCGGCATTGAACTCGTCCTTGCCGATCGAGGTGCCGAGCGCGGTGATCAGCGTGCCGATCATGTCGGAGCCGAGCATGCGGTCGAAGCGGGCGCGCTCGACATTGAGGATCTTGCCGCGCAGCGGAAGAATGGCCTGGTTCTGGCGCGAACGGCCGCCCTTGGCCGAGCCGCCCGCGCTGTCGCCCTCGACGATGAAGATTTCGGATTTCGCCGGATCGCGCTCCTGGCAATCGGCCAGCTTGCCGGGCAACGAGGTGACGCCGAGCGAGCTCTTGCGGGTGATGTCGCGTGCCTTGCGCGCGGCCTCGCGCGCGGCAGCGGCCTGGATGACCTTCTCGATGACCGCCTTGCCCTCGGTCGGGTGCTCCTCGAGCCAGGTGCCGAGCGCCTCGTTGACGAGGCCTTCCACCACCGGGCGAACCTCGGACGACACCAGCTTGTCCTTGGTCTGCGAGGAGAATTTCGGGTCGGGAACCTTGACCGACAGCACCGCGGTCAGCCCTTCGCGGCAATCGTCGCCAATCAGCGACACTTTTTCCTTCTTGGTCAGGCCCGAGGAGTCGCCATAGCCGGTTATCTGACGTGTCAGCGCACCCCGGAAACCGGCGAGATGCGTGCCGCCGTCACGTTGCGGGATGTTGTTGGTGAAGGCCAGCACGTTCTCGTGGTAGCTGTCGTTCCACCACATGGCGACTTCGACGGTGATGCCGTCGCGCTCGGCGCGGATCGAAATCGGCTTGTCGAGCAACGGCTTCTTCGTTCGGTCGAGATATCGGACGAACTCTTCCAGCCCGCCATCATAGTGCAGTTCATGGCGCACGATGTCGGCATGGCGGGCATCGGTCAAAACGATGCGCACGCCGGAGTTCAGGAAGGCGAGCTCGCGCAGCCGGTGCTCCAGCGTACCATAGTCGAACTCGACCATGGTGAAGGTCTCGGACGACGGCAAGAACGTGATTTCGCTGCCGCTGCGCCCTTCATAGGTGCCGGGGACCTTGTCTTGTTCATAACTGCCGGTGATGCGCAGCGGCGCGTCGGCATCGCCATGCGTGAAGCTCATCTCGTAGATCTGGCCGTTGCGGCGGATCTTCAGTTTCAGCCAGGCCGACAGTGCGTTGACGACCGACACGCCGACGCCGTGCAGGCCGCCCGACACCTTGTAGGAGTTCTGGTCGAACTTGCCGCCGGCATGCAGCTGCGTCATGATCACTTCGGCCGCCGAAATGCCTTCGCCGGTGTGGATATCGGTCGGAATGCCGCGGCCATTGTCGATGACCGTCACCGAGCCGTCCGGATTGAGCGTCACCGTCACCAGGTCGGCATGGCCCGCCAGTGCTTCGTCGATGGCGTTGTCGACCACCTCATAAACCATGTGGTGCAGGCCCGAGCCGTCGTCGGTGTCGCCGATATACATGCCCGGCCGCTTGCGAACGGCGTCCAAGCCCTTCAAAACCTTGATGGAATCGGCGCCGTATTCGGCTTCAACGCCGTTGGCGATGTCGGTCTGGTCGCTCATGAAAACCTGTCTGATTGGTGCCGTGTGCAGAGCGCGAAAAATCGGCGTCGAATCGCGCATTCCTAGTGTCGTAGATATAGGCGCAAAAGGCGGTTTTTCCAAGGTTTGCAGGCATTTCCGAACGGAATGACCGTCGCGTGAACCCGCTACCGGCGCCTGGCTTCGATCCTGGCCAGCCGCTCACGCAAAAACTTGATCATGAACTTGTATCGCGGCGCCAGCCGACCGGTCCGGTCGAGCTCCAGCGTCATGTCGAGTGCCTTGGAAAGGACGGCTTTCGGGTCCTTTGCGACTTGGGCGTAGTCGATATAGGCAACCACCAGGTCGCGCTGCCAGGTGGCGTTGTCCGGATCTGACTGGGCAAGTTTCTCGCGAATGGCAAGGCTGTCCTGAAGGGCTTGCCGGGCTCCCCTGACGTCGCGCTGCCTGAGGCGGAGCGTGGCGACTTCGGACAGCGTTATCGACAAGTCCCGCTGCCAGTCGGAATTGGCGGAATCGAGCTTCGCCAGCCTCTCCGCAATCGCGTAGCTGTCCAGATAGGCTTTCAGTGCGCCTTTGTGGTCGCCCTGTATCGCCAGGACGCCGGCGACCTTCTCGAGGCACACGGACAGGTCGCGCTGCCAATCGGTGTTGTTCGGGTCGCCGGCGGCGAGCGCGCTGGCTTGCGAGAGTGCCTGACGATAAGCCGAAAGTGCCGCCGGCCAATTCTGCTGGTCGCTCAGCGCGTTGCCGACCTTGGCGTTGCCGACGGACAGGTCGCGTTTCAGCTCGGTGTCGTCCGGATCGCGTTTCGCCAGTTGCTTGACGATCGCCAGGCCTTCCTTGTAGGCCGTCAGCGCCCCAGCGGCGTCGCCGCGTTCGCGCAGCAGGTCGCCTATCGTATCGTGGCTGACCGAGACGTCACGCTGCCGATCGGCGTCTCCCGGTCTGTCCGCCGCCAGCGCCAGCCGCACCTTCAGGCTCTCTTGATAGGCCGCCTGTGCGTTGTCCAGTTGACCTGCGACATGGGCAAGGTGGCCGATCTCATCATAGGTGATGGTCAGGTCGCGCTGCAGTTCGGCACGGTCGGGCTCTCCGGCAGCGAGCTGTTTCTTGATCGACAGGCTTTCCTGATAGACCTGTGCGGCGCCGGCCAGATCACCTTGCGTCGCCAGCACGTTACCGATCTTGTCGTCGGTCATGGCGAGGTCGCCGAACCACTCCAGATTGTCCGGCTCTTCCTCGGTCAGGTCCTGCAGAATGGTCTTGGCCGTTTCATAGTTTTGCAGCGCTGCCGGCAGATTGCCTTGCGCCATCCGCACGTTGCCGAGCTTGACGTGGCTGACGGCGAAGTCGCGCTTCACGTTGGGATCGGTTTCGTGGCGCGACCGCCGCTCGAGATCGGCTTGCAGCGCCTCGAAGGCGCGGCCAGCAGCATCGATGTTGCCGACCGTGGTATAGAGCTTGCCGAGCTCGTCCAGCGTGCGGATCAAGCGGTCGGCGTCGTCGAGCGACAGCACCACCTGTCCGGCTTCGCCATAAAGCGTGAGCACGGATTCATAATCCTTGATGGCTGTGGCGTAGTCGAGGTCGGCGCGCGCTGCCCCGCCGGACAAATAGCGCGTCGCGGCTTCGGAAAGCGTGCGACTGACGAAATTGGCCTTCAGCGCGTTGCGCGAGATATTGTCGATCTCGGCTGCTTCGGCAAGCTTTTTCCGCGCGGCATCGAACGCTCCCAGCGAAAGCTGCTCTTCCGCCTGCCGGCGCAACGCTGCCACTCTGAGATCGTCGGAGGAAAGCGTCTGCATTTCGCTCCGCACCTTGACGAAGGCGTCGGCTGCCTCACGCAGCCTGGCGTTCAGACTGTCCGCGGAGAGGCGGCCGGCATCGGAACTGATCAACGCGCCATAGAGCGGTGCCAGCGGCATGTCGGCGTCGCTGGCGATCTTTTCCACCTCGCCACGCGTCGCGGGCGTCACCTCGGCCATGGCCAGCAACAAGCGTTCGCGCTCCGGCAGTTTCTCCTTGGCTGTCGTGGCAAAGAACAACTGCGGCAGGCCGCTCTCGACATAGGGCAATTGCCTGCCGCGCGAGAGATCGTAGACCTCCTGCTGCACGAGCGTCAGCACGGAGCGGATCTCAAGACCCTCGGTGCCGAGGTATTTCGTCAGCGCCGCGGTGAACGGCGAATTCTGGCCGGTCCCATCCGAGGCGGTCTCGCCGGGCGCCGCCGAGAAGGCAAACAGGATGTTTTCTGCCCGCCCGATGCGGCCAAGACCCGGCCGGACCTTGTCGCTGACCTCTTTTACCAGCGCCGTTGCGCCGCGGCCTTCGCCGCCCGTGGCAGCAAACGGATCGCTGCGGCAGGCATCGAGCACGATCAGTCCGACCTTGCTGGTGGCGGCGACGGCCGCGCGGATCTCCTCCAGCGGCAGGCTGGTCCCTTCCAGCGTAGCGAGCGACGACGCGTCTGCATCCACCGGCAGGAGCCGATTCTCGCCGGCGATCTCGACGCCGTGGCCGGAGAAGAACACCAGTGCCACGTCGGCGCCTTTAGCATCCTCGCGGAAATCGTCGAGCGCCCGGCGCATGCGCCGCAGGTCGCGGTTGGTTTCGAGGAAGACCTCGAAACCGAGCTTCCTCAGCACCGTTTCCATGACCTCGCCGTCATTGACGGGATTGGCGAGCGGCCGGATCAGCCGGTAGTCGTTCTCGGCGATGACCAGCGCAACGCGCCGCTCCGCCATGGCACCGGAGGCCGTCGAGAGGATCAGCAGCACAGCAAACAGAAGACGCAAATCGAACCGCCCCGGCCCGGTCATTTCCCGGAGCATTCCATCTCTTTATGGCATGAGCAAGTTATGGCATCGGCAAGCCCGGCCGTTCGCGTTGTTAGCTGGCGCGCATCGGCCTCAGCGCTTCGCTCCAGCGGGACAGCTCGTCCAGCATGGTCTTGGCTCCGCCGAGCACCTGCTCGCTGGGCAGGAAGGCGCCGGTCTCGTCGAGCAGCTTCTGGTACATCGGGAGCGCCACGCCTTCCGGAATCGGCATGACGCCGACCGCGGTCAGCAACGGTTTGACCGCCTGCGCCGCTCGTAAGCCACCGGAGACACCACCGTAGCTGAGGATGGCGGCCGGCTTGTATCGCCATTCCCTGAGCAGGTAGTCGACCGCGTTGACGATCGCGGGGGCTGCGAAATAATTGTATTCCGGCGCTACGAAGACGAACGCGTCGGCGGCGTCGATTGCTTTCGACCAGGCTTTCGTGTGGCTGTTTTCGTATCTGCCGAGTCTAGGATGATGCGGCTCGTCCAGCACCGGCAGGTTGAAGGCGGCGATATCGGTGAGCAATGGCTCGAATTTGCCGTGTTCGCGCGCAAAACTTTCCAACCACCTTGCGAAAACGGGTCCGGCGCGGCCTGGCCGCGTGCTGCCGATGATGACGTTCAACTGGTGCTTCAAGGCAGGCTCCCGCCGGTTAGTGGCATCTGTGGTGCTGCCACCTAAGACACACAGCCGGACACAGCAAGCAGGCACTTTCCGGTGCCCCGGCCACATTCCAGAGAGCGGATGCTTCGCCTTGTCGTCCGGCCACATGGACGCTTGCCTTGCCAGCCACTACATTGAGGGGTCAGCGGAGCAAGCCATGGACAGTCAGCCCGTCCCCTTCGTCCCGCCGGCGCCGAAGCCGCGCACCGCGCCGCCTTCGACGCTGGAGATGATCCGCATCGTCTATCGCAATCCGCTCGAACTGTGGGGCGAGGCGACCTACAACGAGCCCTGGATTTCGGTGAACGGCGTCGGTGGGCCGCTGGTCATCGCCAACGATCCCGGCCTCATCCGCCATGTGCTGGTCGACAACGCCAAGAACTACAAGATGGCGACGGTGCGCCAGAAGATCCTGCGGCCGATCCTGCGCGACGGGCTGCTGACCGCCGAAGGCGAGGTGTGGCGGCGTTCGCGCAAGGCGATGGCGCCGGTATTCACGCCGCGTCACATTTTCGGCTTCGCCGAGCCGATGCTGAAACGCACGCTCGAATTCGTCACCCGTTACGAGCAAGGTGGCACGTCGGATATCGCCCACGACATGACGCTGCTCACCTTCGACATCCTGGCTGAGACGCTGTTTTCGGGCGAGATATCGGGCGAGCCGGGCAGCTTCGCCAAGGAGATCGACCGCCTGTTCGAGACGATGGGCCGGGTCGATCCGCTCGACCTTTTGCGTGCGCCCGATTGGCTGCCGCGCCTGACCCGCATCCGCGGCCGCAAGACCATGGCCTACTTCCGCAAGATCGTCACCGACACGGTGCAGATGCGCGAGGCGCGGCTGAGGCGCGCTCCGGACACGGTGCCGCAGGATTTTCTCACGCTGCTGTTGAAGGCGGAAGGACCGGGCGGGCTGACCCGGGCCGAGGTCGAGGACAACATCATCACCTTCATCGGCGCCGGCCACGAGACTACAGCCAGGGCGCTCGGCTGGACGCTCTACTGTCTCGCCGAAGCGCCATGGGAGCGCGAAAAGATCGAGCACGAGATCGATGCTGTGCTGGCGCGTGAGCCCGACCCGACGAAATGGCTCGACGCCATGCCGCTGACCCGTGCCGCCTTCGACGAGGCGCTCAGGCTCTATCCGCCGGCGCCCTCGATCAACCGCGAACCGATCGAACCCGAAACCTGGAACGGCCTCTATATACCGCGACGCGCCGCGGTGCTGGTGATGCCATGGGTCGTCCATCGCCACAGGAAATTATGGGACCGGCCGGACGCTTTCATGCCGGAGCGCTTTCATCCGGGGAATCGCGAAAAGATCGACCGTTTCCAGTATTTGCCGTTCGGCGCCGGCCCCCGCGTCTGCATCGGTGCCAGCTTCGCCATGCAGGAGGCGATCATTGCGTTGGCGATCATGCTGTCGCGCTACCGTTTCGACACCACCGCGGAGACCCGCCCCTGGCCGGTGCAGAAGCTGACGACGCAACCGCAAGGCGGGCTGCCGATGCAAGTCACCCGGCGCGCCTCGTAAGCGGCTGAACGTCCATTCGCGCCGGTATTATGCGGCGGACTTGCGTTGGAACTGGCCCGCGGCGCGGTAGCGCCAGAGATAGCTGGGCAGGATGGTTCCGATCGACCGTGGCTGGATTCCGAGGCCGGCGAGCGTCCTGTTGTCCTTGACGGCGGCATCCGACACGACATTGTGCTGGCGCAACAGCAGGACCTGGTCCTTGGTCAACAACGGATTGGGCAGCAGCCCGAGAATTGATGCCTGGAGGTTCGCCAGCCACCACGGCATAGGGAGCAAAAACCGCTTGCGTTCGATGATAACAAGCAATTCTTGCATGCATTCCTTGAAAGTGAGCACCTGCGGCCCGCCGAGCTCATAGATATGGCCGCCCTGGACCTTGCCGTCGACCGAGTGCGCCACCGCTTCGGCGACGTCGCCGACATAGACCGGCTGGAATTTCGTCTGACCGCCGCCGATCAGCGGCAGGACTGGGGAAAAGCGGGCCATGTTGGCAAAGCGGTTGAAGAAACCGTCCTCCGGCCCGAAATTGATCGATGGCCGCAGGATCACAGCGTCCTGGACCGTCTCAAGAACGGCCTTTTCGCCAAGCGCCTTGGTGCGCGCATAGTCCGATTGTGCGTGGAGATCCGCGCCCAGAGCCGAGATGTGGGTGAGGCCGGCGCCGACGGCGCGCGCCGCTTCAGCGACAGCGCGCGCGCCGAACTCGTGGACGGCAGTGAATTTCTGCCGGCCGGCCTCATGCGCGATCGCCACCAGATTGACGACATGGTCCGCGCCTTGCACGGCGCGGTCGACCGACCAGCGCACCCGGACATTGGCCTGCACCGGCTGGATCTGCCCGACATTGCCGAGCGGCTGCAGGTGGCCGGCGAGATCGGGCCGACGGCAGGCGACCCGGATGCGGTAGCCGCGCCTGGCCAGCGCCCGCACGACATGACGACCGACAAAGCCGGAGCCGCCGAACACGACGACGAGCTTTGGGGTCTGCAGGATTTCGGTCATGGCTGGCTCCGGCGGGCTATCCAGATGGCTTGGTTGAAGCCGTTTCATAGTCCGTTTCGCGCCAAAGGCAAAGGGCGACCATAGGTCGCCCGGCATTGTTGAAGCATGATTTTCCGGATCCGCTCGAAACGGCAGAAAACTCCGCCGAGGCCCGGCTTTGCGGTAACTCCATTCGAAACAGGAACCTTTGTTCGGTCGGCGATTTTAGATGTATGGTTTGATTCCGAATGAAGGATATTGCCAATGACAAAACGCGTTGCGATCTTCGCTCTGGCATTAGCAGCAGGCTGCAGCATTGGCGCCTCGGCATTCGCCGGAAACCGGCATCACCACCAAGCTCAACCCGAACGCTATGTTCCCGCCAACGGCGACATCATCGAGTTCCTGTTCGGTGGCCCGCGCTACTATGACAACCACCTGTTCACGACAGCCGCCGAACCCTGCTCCTACAACAGGGTAGGACCGGACGCGAATGCGGCGAACGTCATCAACGATCATTATTGCGGGAAGTAGGCTCGCGCTGCCGGATCGGCCGGCCTCCTCAGCCGCTCATCGGACAAACGAATTTCTTCAGGACGAATAGCGCGCGGCGAATTCGGAAATGCGTTGCACCACAGCTTTCGGCGCGCTTATGCCGCGCGCCGCCGACTTCTCCGCGGCCTCGGCCCGGGCACGCCCCGGCACATGCACGCCATAGCGCCGCCGCAACCGGTCGAGCTGGTCCTTCATCCGTTTCTCGAAGTCCGGATCGAGCAGCTTGGGCTCGACGGCGAGCACGAACAGGCCGGTCCCCGGACTGTCCTGCCCGCCGTCGAACCATGGCGCATCGAGCGACCAGTTGGCGCCCGACAGGCCGGCAGCCAGCACCTCGACCATCAGCGCGATGTTGGCGCCGCGCTGGCCGCCGAAGGCAAGCATGGCGCCTTTCATGGCGGCTGCCGGGTCCGTGGTTGGATTGCCGCTGGCGTCCAGTGCCCAGCCTTCGGGGATCTTCTTGCCGTCCTCGGCCGCCTTGCGGATGTTGACGAAGGCGGTGGCGCTCGACGACTGGTCGATGACCAGCGGCGCCCCGTCCGCGGCCGGTGCGGCAAAGGACATCGGGTTGGTGCAGTAGACCGGCTTGACCGAGCCCGAGCCGGCAAGCACGGCCGGGCCGTTGGTCGCGGCGAACGATACCAATCCCTGCGAGGCCAGCCGTCCGGTGAAATAGCCGAGCGCGCCGCACGTATAGGCATTCTTCTGCGAAAAGATGGCAACGCCGAACAGCCGCGCCGCCTTGGCGAGGTCATCGATCGTGCGGTCGAAACCGGTATGCGCCAGTCCGCCGCGGGCATCGGAGAGATAAACCGCGAGCGCTGGCCTGGTGATGACAGGATCGGCATTGCCGTCGATACGGCCGGCTTCCAGCGCTTCGAGATAATCAATGAAATGCGACAGCCCGACGGTCGATAGTCCTTCAGCCTCGGCCGCGACGATCGAGGCAGCCAGCGACTGCGCCGCCTCTTCGTTGGCGCCGGCGCCAAGTGCGGCCATCCGGCACAGCCCTGTCGCCTGGTCGAGACTGAGTTGCATGGTAGCTGCCCTGAATTCGCGACTTTAACAGCTTTAGCCTAGCTTGCTCGGGATCCGTGCCTCGAGCCGGCGGAAGCCGAACACCAGGATACCGGTGATGGACATATAGACCAACGCCAGAAGCAGCAAGGGTTCGTAGGTGACGAAGAGATCCTGGCGCACCCGCGAGGCTACGGCATAGATGTCGACCATGGTTATCGTTGCCACCAGCGGTGTTGCTTTCAGCTGGAGAACGGTTTCACCCGCCAGCGTCGGCAGCGCCCGGCTGATCGCCTGCGGGAGCCATATTCGCCCGAAGATTTTCCAACGGCTCATGCCGAAAGCGCGGGCCGCCTCGAGTTGGCCGTGCGGTACACCGGCGAAGGCGCCACGCATCACTTCACCTTCATAGCCGACATACGAGATCGTCAGAGAAAGAACGGCGTAGGGCCATGCCTGCCTTAGAATGGGCCAGAGGAACGACTCGCGTATCCACGGAAATTGCGGAAACAGCGAACCCAGTCCGTAGTAGAGCAGCCAGAGCTGGAGCAGCAGCGGCGTGCCGCGAACAATCGTGCAGAACATCTTGGCCGGCACGCTCAAGATCGGCGGGCCGATCACCTGCGCCAGGCCGAGGGGGATGGCGAGCGCGATGCCCAGAGCCGACGTTACCACAAGCAGCCAGATGGTCCGCCATATGCCTTGCAAAGCCAGCGGCAGATAGGTGGGAAGCCAATCCCAGCGCATGAGGAAAATCGATGCCAGTACGACAACCAGCGCGATCAGGATCAGAGCTATGCGGTGTGGCTGCATCCAGAGCGAGGCCCGTGCGACGGCGTCAATGACCGGGGTTTCGGTCGCCATCAGTGCGATCCCGCGATCGACGGCATGCCGCGTCGCGCCCAGCGCTCAACCCGCCCGATGACGACGTTGGAGACGAGGGTCAGAACGAGATAAAGCGCGCCCGCCGCCATGAAGAAGGTGAAATAAGCCTTCGTCGCGCCGGCTGCCGTCCGTGTGGTTTGGGTCAGTTCATTGACGCCGACGATCGCGAGAAGCGCGGTGTCCTTGGTGGCGATCAGCCACAAATTTGCCAGCCCCGGAATGGCGAAGGGCAGCATCGCCGGCAGCGTTATACGCCTGAGAAGCAGGCCGGGAGGCATTCCATAGGCCCGCGCGGCTTCGATCTGGCCTTGCGGAACGGCGCGGATTGCGCCGCGCAAGACTTCGGTGGAGTAGGCGCCCTGCACGACCCCGAGCACGCCTATGCCGGCGACAACCCCGTTGATGTCGATCGCGGCATAGCCGAGCGCGGTAAGCAACTGGTTGATGAGGTCGGTACCAGCGAAATAAAGCAGCAGGATCAGCACCAGCTCGGGCACGGCGCGGACCACTGTGGTGTAAACTTCCAGCAGGTCACGGACCACCGGCCCGCCATAGAGCTTGCCATAGGCGCCGCCGACGCCGATCAAAAGACCAACCCCAAAGGAACCGAAAGCAATTCCGACGGAGTTTGCCAGCCCATGCAGAAGGCTGAGACCCCTGCCGTTCGGCGGTTCGAAGGACAGCAATTCCAGCGAACTGGCTCCGAACATGGTGGCGAGAACGTCGCTCAGCTTATGTCCCCCTGGACTTGCGGGTTGAGGCGCCAATGATGCGTCAAGCCGGACATGCCCACCGCGACGACGGCGGCTAGGCATGCCCGGCTTGACGCCGTTGCCGTCAGTTGGACTGCGACGCTTCGCCGTAGATGTCGAAATCGAAGTACTTCTTGGTGATTTCGGCATATTTGCCATTGGCCCGAATGGCCTTGATGGCAGCATTGATCTTGTCCTTGAGCTCGGTGTCGCCTTGGCGCATGCCGGCGCCGACGCCCGGCCCGAGCACTTCAAGGTCCGGCGCGACATAACCCTTGAGGTCGCAGCACGCCTTGCCTTGGTCCGACTTCAAAAACGCGTCGAGCGCGATCGAATCGGCCTGAGTGGCATCGATCCGGCCGGCGGCGAGATCCTGATTTGCCTCGTCCTGCGTCTGGTATTCCTTGATTTCCGCAGCGTCGGTGAAGTGCTTCTTGGCGTAGGCGGCGTGCACCGTAGACGCCTGAACGCCGACTATCTTGGCTTTCAGCCCCTCTGGCGTCGCATCGAATTTCTGATCCTTGGCGCCGATCACCGCAGTCGGCGTGTTATAGTATTTGTCGGAGAAGTCGATTTCCTTCTTGCGCTCGTCGGTAATGGACATCGAATTCATGATCGCATCGATCTTCTTGGTTTTAAGCGCCGGGATGAGGCCGTCCCACGGGACTGGCGTCAATGCGCAATCCAGCTTGGCTTCGCCGCAAATGGCGTTGACGATGTCGACTTCCCAGCCACCCCACTTGCCGGAAGCATCCTGCGAGTAAAACGGCGGATAGGCTTCCGGCGAAAAACCCACCTTGATCTGTTCGGCGCTTGCCGAAAATGCGCCCGACAATGCGATCAGCGTGGCCGCGAGCGCCGTTTTGAGAAAAGGTTTCATTTTTCAGTTCTCCCGTTTTTTGGTTTTGACGTTCCCGTCTGCTTTTCTCGCAAGTCATCCAACATTGCGCAGAAACTGCTTCAGCCTTTCGGATTTTGGTGCGCCGAAGATCTGTTCCGGCGGCCCTTCTTCCTCGACCAGCCCGTTATGGAGATAGACGACATGCGTCGCCACCTCGCGGGCAAACTTCATCTCATGCGTGACCAGCACCATGGTGCGGCCTTCGCGCGCCAGGTCGCCGATCACCTTCAGCACTTCGCCGACCAACTCCGGGTCGAGCGCCGAGGTCGGCTCATCGAACAGCATGACGCGCGGATTGATGGCCAGCGCCCTGGCTATCGCTGCGCGCTGCTGTTGGCCACCCGACAGATAGGCGGGGTAGACGTCGCGTTTTTCGGCCAGGCCGACGCGGGCGAGCAGCTTTTCCGCCTCGCCGATCGCTACATCGCGCTTGACGCCGAGCACATGCACGGGAACCTCGATGACGTTCTCGATCAACGTCATGTGGCTCCAAAGATTGAAGTTCTGGAAGACCATGCCGAGCTTGGAGCGGATGCGTTCGATCTGCTTGCGGTCGGCGGGCACGGTGTGGCCGTGGCTGTCGGCCTTCAGCTTTATCTCTTCGCCATTGACGCGGATGATGCCGCTGGTCGGGTTCTCCAGGCAATTGATGCAGCGCAGCAGCGTCGACTTGCCCGAGCCGCTGCCGCCGATGATGGCGATCACCTCGCCATCGCGCGCCGACAGCGAAACGCCCTTCAATACGTGCAGCTTGCCGAAATTCTTGTGCAGGTTCTCGACGTGGATGGCTTCGGCGGCGCCGTTCTGCACCGTATGCTTCAGGGCGGTGGCCGGCGCTGTCATCGTCGCGGTGCCCCGCGGAGCAGCCGAGGCAGTCCTTGCTGGAATTTATTACCCATTACCCGTCACTGGACAGCGTTCCGATTCTCAAGATGGACCGTTCCGCTTGCCTCCGTCAACCGCAGTTTTTGGACCATTGATCACGGCCTGCCGAGTGGCTATTGGCAGGAGGGAGCGCGTTTCAGGAGAATTTAGTGGGCAAAGCATACGGGTCGCAGTCGATGGCCGGGCCGCTGCAGCGCGTGCTGATGCGCTCCGCCGCCAGCGCCATGCATCGGGCCGAAGCACTGGAATGGCACTACGGTCCCGGCTTCGATCCGCAAAAAGCGGCGGCCCAGCATGAAGCGCTGGCCGGGCTGATTTCCGGCTCAGGCGCCGAGATCGAATGGCTGAGCGACGCCGATGACGGGCTTGCCGATTCTGTCTTTACCCACGATCCCTCGCTGATGACCGACCATGGCGCGGTCATCCTTGCCATGGGCAAGGCGCTGCGCCGGCCCGAGCCCGGCCTGCACGAGGCAGCTTATGGGCGCATGGGCATACCTGTCCTCGGCCGTATCGAGACTCCCGGCCAGGTCGAGGGCGGCGACTGCGTGTGGATGGATGCAAACACACTGGCGGTCGGCCGCGGCGTACGCACCAATCAGCACGGCATCCAGCAGCTCTCCAACCTGCTTTCACCCAAAGGCATCCAGGTCTATGGCTTCGACCTGCCGCTCTGGCAAGGCGAGGACGCCTGCCTGCATCTGATGTCGGTGATCAGCCCGCTCGCCGACGATCTGGCGCTGGTCTATGGGCCGCTCCTGCCGGTCGCCTTCCACCAGATGCTGCGTGCGCATGGCATTCGCCTGGTCGAGGGCGACGCCGACGAATTCTTCGCCTCGAGCGGGCTCAGCCTGAACGTCCTGCCGACCGCGCCGCGCCAGGTTATCGCCGTTGCCGGTTTTCCGAAGACGGCGGCTGCCATGCAGGCCGCCGGCTGTACGGTCTCGACATTCGAGGCCGATGCGCTGTGCATTGCCTGCGAGGGCGGCCCAACCTGCCTCACGCGCCCGGTCCTAAGACAATGACGACGATCGGCGAAGCGCTCATCACCTTGCTGGAAGCGCACGGCGTCGACACCGTCTTCGGCATTCCCGGCGTGCACACGGTCGAGCTCTACCGCGGGCTTGCGCGGTCGAAGATCCGTCACGTCACGCCGCGCCACGAGCAGGGCGCCGGCTTCATGGCTGACGGCTATGCGCGCGCCAGCGGCAAGCCGGGTGTCGCCTTCGTCATCACCGGGCCGGGGCTGACCAACACCATCACCGCCATGGGCCAGGCGCGCGCCGATTCGGTGCCGATGCTGGTAATCTCGGGCGTCAACGCCACGCCGACGCTGGGCAAGGGCCTTGGCCATCTGCATGAACTGCCGGACCAGCGCGGCATGATGGAGAAGGTGGCGCTGTTTTCGCACCGTGTCACCGAGGCCGGCGAATTGCCCGGCGTGCTCGCCCGCGCTTTTGCACTTTTTTCATCCTCGCGTCCGGGGCCAGTGCATATCGAGATCCCGACCGATGTCATGACCATGCCCGCCACCGGCATCGTGGCGCTGCTGCGGAATTCGGCCCCGCCCGAGCCGGGCGCCGCGGTGATCGCTGAGGCAGCCAGGCTTTGCGCTGCCGCCCGCCGGCCGCTTATCCTGGCCGGCGGCGGCGCCAAAGCTGCCGAAGCGCCGTTGCAGCGCCTGGCCGAGAGGTTGGGAGCGCCGGTCGTCCAGACCGCCAATGCGCGCGGCCTGCTCTATCGCCATCCGCTTGGCGTGCCGGCCAGCCCCAGCCTGAAGGCGGTGCGTGCGCTGATGGCCGATGCCGACCTGGTCATCGCCGCCGGTACCGAATTCGGTCCGACCGATTATGACGGCTATGGCGACGGCGGTTTTGTCCTACCCGCCAATCTGATCCGCATCGACATCGGCGCCGACCAACTTACCAGGCGGCCGGCCCGGATTTCGATCCAGGCCGATTGTGGCGCAGCGCTCGAGGCGCTGCATGCCGAACTCGGCATGGGCCAGGCGCAATCAGGCGACGGCGCCGCTCGCGCGGCCGCGACGCGGCAAGCGGCCTTTGCCGAGATTGGCCCAGCTATGCAGGCGCAATTGCGCGCCGTCGAGACGATCCGTGATGCGCTGCCTGGCTCGATCATCGTCGGCGATTCGACCCAGCCGGTCTACGCCGCCAACCTCTATTACGATCACGACCGGCCGGGCGGCTGGTTCAACGCCGCTACCGGCTTCGGCGCGCTCGGCTATGGCCCGCCGGCGGCGATCGGTGCTGCCCTTGCCAGGCCTGAGGCGCCGGTCGTTTGTCTCACCGGCGACGGCGGCTTCCAGTTCACCCTGCCGGAACTGGGCGCCGCGCTCGACGCGGCGGCGCCGGTGATCTTCGCCGTCTGGAACAATCGCGGCTACCGCGAGATCGAAACCTCGATGCTCGATGTCGGCGTCGAGCCGGTCGGCGTCTCCCCGGCACCGCCGGATTTCTGCAAATTGGCCGAAGCCTATGGCATTGCCGCCGAGCGGATTTCCGGCGCCGGCGGCTTGGCGGACGCGCTACGGCGCGCGCGGGCGGCTGGACGACCCTACGTCATCGAGATTTCGGTTGAGTGATCGCGCGAAAGGCGCGACCTTCCGCATCGGCGGCGCGCAACGACGGAGCGGTCGAATATGACGGAAACACTGGACGGCAGACATATCGTGGTGACCGGCGGCACCGGGGCGCTTGGCGGCGCGGTCGTAGGGAAACTGCTGGAGCAGGGCGCGATTTGCCATGTGCCCAATGCCCACGCTGCCGCGCCTGCCCATTTTCCCTTCCCGGCACATGACCGCGTCAGGCTGGCGCACAATGTCGACCTCGCCGACGCTGCCAAGGTCGATGCCTTCTATGCTAGCGTTCCGGATTTGTGGGCATCGGTGCATCTGGCCGGCGGCTTCACCGCCGCACCGGTCGAGAAGATCGAGCCCGCCTCCTTTGCCGAGATGATGGACACCAACGCCCGCACCACCTTCCTGTGCTGCCGCGCGGCGATACGCTCGATGCTGGAATCTTCCGTATCGGGCCGCATCGTCAATGTCACCGCGCGAGCCGGGCTCGATCCGCGGCGCGGCTCCGGCAAGGTGGCTTACGCTGCCGCCAAGGCGGCGGTCGCCGCGATGACCGTGGCGATGGCCGAAGAGCTGAAGGGCAAGGGCATACTGGTCAACGCCGTGGCGCCCTCGACCCTAGACACGCCGGCCACCCGGGCTGACATGCCGGGCGCCGATTTCAGCAAATGGGTCAGCTTGGAAGCAGCCGCGGAGGCCATTGCCTACCTCGCTTCGCCGGCCAATCTGGCGATGAGCGGCACGCTGGTGCCGCTTTACGGCAGGGCCTGAAATTCAGGTCGGGTGCAAAAAAAGCCCCGCCGGATCGCTCCGGCGGGGCTTTTTGTTTCGTTTACAACCTGCGCGAGGCGCAGTGTTGGCTTAGCTGCCCTGCTTCTTCAGCGCGGCACCCAGGATGTCGCCCAGCGAAGCGCCGGAGTCAGTCGAACCGTACTGGGCGACCGCTTCCTTCTCTTCGGCGATTTCCAGCGCCTTGATCGAGACCTGCAGCTTGCGGGTCTTCTTGTCGAAGGCGATGACGCGGGCGTCGACCTTCTGGCCGACAGTGAAGCGCTCGGGGCGCTGCTCGTCGCGGTCACGGCTGAGGTCGGAGCGCTTGATGAAGGTCTCGATGCCGCTGTCGACCAGCCGCACTTCCAGACCGCCATCCTTCACGCCGATAACCTCGCAGGTGACGACTGCGTTCTTGCGCAGTTCGCCTGACGTCGCCGCTTCGCCGACCGTGTCCTTGGCCAGCTGCTTGATGCCGAGCGAGATGCGCTCCTTGTCGATGTCGACGTCGAGCACCTGCGCCTTGACCATGTCGCCGCGATTGTACTCCTCGATCACCTGCTCGCCCGGACGGGTCCAGTCGAGGTCGGAAAGGTGGACCATGCCGTCGACATCGCCTTCGAGGCCGATGAACAGGCCGAACTCGGTCTTGTTCTTGACCTCGCCCTCAACCTGGCTGCCGACCGGATGGCTGCGCGCGAAGGCCTCCCACGGGTTCTCCAGCGTCTGCTTGAGGCCGAGCGAGATGCGGCGCTTGGCCGGATCGACTTCGAGCACCACCACGTCGACTTCCTGCGTCGTCGACAGGATCTTGCCGGGATGCACGTTCTTCTTGGTCCACGACATTTCCGAAACGTGGATGAGGCCTTCGATGCCCGGCTCCAGCTCGACGAATGCGCCGTAGTCGGTGATGTTGGTAACGGTACCCTTGATCTTCTTGCCGATCGGGAACTTGGTGCCGATCTCGGACCACGGATCGCTCTCGAGCTGCTTCATGCCGAGCGAGATGCGGTGGGTTTCCTGGTTGATGCGGATGATCTGCACCTTGACCGTCTGGCCGATATTGAGGATTTCGGTCGGATGGTTGACGCGGCGCCATGCCATGTCGGTGACGTGCAGCAGGCCGTCGATGCCGCCGAGGTCGACGAACGCACCATAGTCGGTGATGTTCTTGACGACGCCTTCGACCACCTGGCCTTCTTCGAGGTTCTGCACGATTTCCGAACGCTGTTCGGCGCGGCTTTCCTCGAGTACGGTGCGGCGCGACACCACGATGTTGCCGCGGCGGCGATCCATCTTGAGGATCTCGAAGGGCTGCGGGTTGTGCATCAGCGGCGAGACGTCGCGGATCGGGCGGATATCGACCTGGCTGCGCGGCAGGAAAGCCACGGCACCGTCGAGGTCGACGGTGAAGCCGCCCTTGACCTGGTTGAAGATGACGCCTTCGACGCGTTCGCCCTTGGTGAACTTCTCTTCGAGACGGACCCAGCTCTCTTCGCGGCGGGCCTTTTCACGCGACAGCATGGCTTCGCCAAGCGCGTTCTCGATACGCTCGACATAGACCTCGACCGTGTCGCCGACCTTGAGCGTCGTGTCCTTACCCTTGACGCCAAATTCCTTCAGCGGCACGCGGCCTTCGACCTTGAGGCCGACGTCGATGATGGCCATGTCCTTCTCAATGGCAGTGATGATGCCCTTGACGACCTGGCCTTCGCCGGAATGGCCGGCGGAAAATGATTCTTCGAGCAGGCTCGCGAAATCATCGCGAGTGGGATTTGCAACTGACATAGTTTCTCCTGGAATGCCCCGCAATCTGTCGCGGGGCGGGCGCCGTGGGTTAGCGTTGCGTTGGCCTGCCGGCGTTCCGGGCAAAAAGCCCTGGCCGCCTTTGGGCGGCAATTCCGGCGCATGAAGAATGCTGGCAGGCTGGTTCATGCCCGATATGGGAATTCTTTTTGTCGCCGGCAATCGGCGGCGGCAGGAAAACCCGGCTCAGGCTTCGTTTCTCTTGGCCAGGACGTCATCGATGATCGCCCGAGCTGCCAGAAACGCGGCTTCTATAGCCATTTCCGACGTGTCGAGCAAGTGCGCATCGGCTGCCGGTTTCAAGGGCGAGTCCATGCGGCCCATGTCGCGCTCGTCGCGGCGCACGATATCGGCAAGGATTTCCTCGAAATTGGCAGTGCCGCCAATGCTCTCGATTTCATCCAGCCGCCGCTTTGCCCGCACCTCGGCACTGGCCGTGACATAGAGTTTTACGTCGGCATCGGGACAGACGACGGTGCCGATGTCGCGACCGTCGAGCACCGCGCCCGGCGGGGCTTTTGCAAAGTCGCGCTGCTTGTCGACCAGTATGCGCCGCACTGACGGGATGACAGCCACTTTCGACGCCGCCTCGCCAACGGCATGTGCCGAAAGCACGGCGCGGTCGAGTTTTGCCAGATCGACCTGGCGAGCCGCGGTTTCAGCGGCCGAGACATTGTCGAGCGGCAGGCCCAGCCGAAGCAGCGAATGCGCTACCGCGCGATAGGTAAGGCCGGTGTCGAGCAGGTTCAGCCGGTAGTGATCGGCGAGCCGTCGGGCAAGGGTGCCCTTTCCAGCGCCTGCAGGTCCGTCGATGGCGATGGTGAAGCCTGTCGTCATTCGAAACCTCGATGCAAGTGCCTCACTCCATCGGCGCTCGAAGTCAACCGCGTTGACCTCCGAGGCCTCGAACTGATTGTCGGAGTTGATTTCTGTGAGATCGGGAAAGCCTCATACGGAATTTCTGGTGCCCCCGATCTCAATATCCTCCGACCCGTCGAGGGCAGCGCCGCGAATTGCAAAACCCACGGAGCCATCGGCATAGAACTCTATAGTCCGGTTCTGGAAATTGTCGTCGGCAACTTCATACCAGAGATGGGACGGCTCCTCCGGTATGCTATGTTTCCAATGAACGTAAAAGTATCTCACTCGATCGCCGCACCGAGCCCCTTCATCAGGCCCATGAATTCCGGAAAACTTGTCGCGATCATCGCTTGATCATCGATGGTCACGGGTTTTTCCGTCGCCAGCCCCATAACCAGAAAACTCATGGCTATGCGGTGGTCGAGATGGGTCTGGACGATGGTGCCCTGTCCGTTGGGGTGTTGGCCGAGGCCCTTGCCGCCAGGTTTTCCGCGCACGGCCAGCGTGGCCTCGCCCTCGCTGCAATCGACGCCGTTGAGCTTCAGCCCGTTGGCGACCGCCGACAGCCGGTCGGATTCCTTCACCCGCAGCTCTTCAAGCCCGAGCATGAGCGTTTCGCCCTCGGCAAAGCTCGCCGCCACGGCAAGCACCGGATACTCGTCGATCATAGTCGGCGCCCGTTCGGGCGGCACGGTGACGCCTTTCAGTTCGGAATAGCGTACGCGCAGGTCGGCGACGTCCTCGCCGCCTTCGTTGCGCGGATCGATTATGTCGATCCAGGCGCCCATTTCCTGCAGCGTCAAAAGAAGGCCCGTGCGCGTCGGGTTCATCAGCACGTTTTCGATGGTGATGTCCGAGCCCGGCACGATCAGCGCGGCCACCAGAGGAAAGCCGGCCGAGGAGGGGTCGCCAGGCACCGCGATGGTCTGGCCGGTGAGCTTGCCCTGGCCTTCGATGAAAATGTGGCGCACGCCGCGCTCGTCGGTCTCGACCGACAGATTGGCGCCGAATCCCTTGAGCATCTTTTCGGTGTGGTCGCGCGTCATCACCGGCTCGATGACCGTGGTGATGCCCGGCGTGTTCAGCCCGGCCAGCAGCACCGCCGACTTGACCTGCGCCGAGGCCATCGGCACGCGGTAGGTGATCGGCGCGGCGTGCTTGGGCCCGCGCAGCGTGATCGGCATGCGGTCGCCGGGTGTCGCCTTCAGCACCTGCACGCCCATCTGGCGAAGCGGTTCGAGCACGCGGCCCATCGGCCGGCCGGACAGCGAGGCGTCGCCGATGAAGGTGGTTTCCATGTCATAGGTGCCGACCAGGCCCATGGTGAGGCGGGAGCCCGTGCCGGCATTGCCGAAATCGAGCGGGCACTCCGGTTGCAGCAGCGCGCCATTGCCGGTTCCGCGGATCACCCACTCAGTGCCATGCTTCTCGATATGAGCGCCCATCGCCTTCATGGCAGCGCCCGTACGCATCACGTCCTCGCCTTCCAGTAGTCCGGTGATGCGGGTTTCGCCGGAGGCCAACCCGCCAAACATGAAGGAACGGTGCGAGATCGACTTGTCGCCCGGCACCCGTGCCGCGCCGGAAAGACCAGATGATTTTCGGGCGGTGGCCTGCTTCGGGGCGGCAGTGTGCGACATGGTTCTTTCCTGGAAACGCCGGCGGCCGGCCATTTTCTTGTGGTTTGCGCGGTCTCCTATCATGGCGGATCGAGATGGTCATCCCCTTGGTACGAAGGCCTTCGAATTCAAGCTTTTTGGGACGCCGGCTTTTCGCTTTGACAGCGCCGTAAACTCTGGTTAAGGGGACCAAACTTTCATCGACGAGGCTTGCTGTGGCAAAACCCGAACTTGGCACCAAACGCATCGACCCGGAGACGGGTCGAAAATTCTATGACTTGAACAAGGACCCGATCGTCTCGCCTTACACGGGCAAGAGCTATCCGCGCTCCTATTTCGAGGAAGGCAAGATAGCCGCCCTCGAGGAGGAAGAGGAAGTTGCCGAGAAGGAAGTGGACGCCGAAGAGGAAGAGGGCGTCGAGGTCGTCTCTCTCGAAGAGGCGGACGAGGACGCGAAGGCCGACGAGCTTCCCGATCTCGGCGATGACGAGGACGACGTTGACCTTGGCGATGACGAGGATGACACGTTCCTTGCCGACGAGGAGGAAGAAGACGACGACGTTGCCGACATGATCGGCGTCGGCGAAGACGACGACGAAGTCTGAGCGAACCGCATTCGCCGGCTTTCGCGGCGCTGCCTAGAAAAAGCGGTTCTTGAAGGCTTGATATTGACTGAAGGCGGGGTTAGAAGCCGCCTGCACTAACGACGCGGTCTCAACCCGCGCCGGATCTCTTCGCCGGAAACGGCGCCGGCGAACTGCCGGAGTGGGGCCATAGCTCAGTTGGGAGAGCGCTTGAATGGCATTCAAGAGGTCGTCGGTTCGATTCCGATTGGCTCCACCAAAAGTTCTTTCACGTTTTCAGAAAATTAGTTTCCACCCCCTCAGGGGCCTTGCCTTGGAAAGGTCCGGGGCACCGCCAGCGCACCGCACAAAACATTTTTCAGGTCCGAAGCAGCAATGCCTGACAGCGGTGGACGAGATATCGATCTTGGCGCCAGTAGCTTGCGTTCATGCACGCCCGGCGGCAAGGATATCGCGGCAACATCGTATGTGGGGGCAATATGGAATCGGAAAACTCGCTGCTCGGGATCTTCATCTCCTGGATGCCGATGCTGATTTATCTCGCAGCAAGCCTTTGGGTTTCTATCTGGCTCACGTTCAAACTCATCCACGTTCAGCAAGCGATGGTGCAGGCGCAAGAAGGCATCTTGACCAAGTTGACTGATATCGACAACCGCATGTCTGGTAAGCCGAGCCAAGACTGAGGTCCGAAGCTACTGTTCCCCAACTGTTTTCAGCTGCAGCGGTCGACCGGGATACCGCTAATTATACCGGCCAATTGGATGCGGTGGCTCGACGGCGCCCGGTATCGCCACATGAAAATCGGTCTTTTGGACTAACGCTTCATTTTGTCGATACGCTCGCTAAGAGCCTTCACCGCTGCCGTATTTTCCCGAATTTCTTTGGCGATCTCTTTCGCGGCGTTTGCCATGACGATCCTTGAGCGGTTTGCCATCCAAAGCAGAAACGCCATAAGAATCAGGAAAGGGATGCCAACGAGAAGTGCTCGCATTATTGCAGCTTGGTGGCTCATTTCGCTTTCTCCGAGCCGTAGGCTGCCACGCCGTCGACGATCTTCGTGATGTGCTGAGCTTCTGCCATCGGTTCCCTCTTCAGCTGTGACGGACGCCAGCGATAATCGCGTTTATCGGTAGTCACCCCCAAGCCGGAATCGATTCCCTTTTGGGCCGAGGCCGAGCGGCTTCAATTCGTCCAGATCGAACACTGAACCACTTGACCCGTTGCCTGATCACGAACCCTTTTCGAAAACACGCGATGGAGGCCCATTGCGCGTGATCTAGCTTCCTTCGTCGCAACGTAATCGGGATAGCCGACATGCCACTGCCAGAGGAAGTTTGGTGGGGCAGGTTTCCACGTAACCTTGGATCCAAAGGCCGCATTGTCCGGATCTGTTCTATCGAACCGGCAGTCGACGGCTACGGGCATCATGCCCTTCTTAGCCATTGCGTCGGAAACCCCGTAAGCAGTTCGCTTCGTAAGCCATCCATCCGCGCCGCTAGTCGAAACTGTAGTGCACCCTGCCAGAGATATGCTCGACATCAAAAGCCCGATGGCCAATGCGTTGCCTGCGAATGATCGCCGAGTGCCAACCTGATTCTGTTTCATACCCGATCCCCACAACTGAAAGTAGTGCAGGCTAGATGGGGATACGGCGCGAAACAAGGGAGCGCGCCTCTTCTTTGGTTCGGCCGGTCGTGCGCCGTGCGCGGTGCGACAGGCGAGCGGCGAGCGGCAAAATTTCAAACTGAGACACTATCTAACTGCCACCTAATACAGGTTCTTTGAGCTAACTCCCCCTGGCGCGCGTACTGGTCGCGAATCCCATTCGTCGCGCGCTATTGGAGTCTGGATATAGTGCGCCAGAATCCAGGGTCGCGTCCCGTCTGTTTCCGGTCTGTTTTCAGGCATGAAATTCCCTTGCCCGGGTCGCTGTTCCTTCACTGTTTTCAGTGCGCATCGGACACTGTTCCGCCGCTGTTTTCAGCGAGAGTGCCAACTGTTTCCTAACTGTTTTATCAGTTGCAGCGCTTAACCGAAATCGTCCATTAAATTGGACTAAGCCATCGTCGCATATAACTGGCTTGGAAATGACTCCCCCACTCTTTGCGCTCCCGGGCTGCCCGCCGCCTATCGCGGAACCTAGCTGAGACTAGTGTAGTCGGCCGCCCGGCTTGGGCTCGCCGGTCCAAAAGTAGTGAGCCCGTGCCCGGTCAGTGCATTTTTCTGGCTGTGGTTTGAACCGCGAGCGCCGGGTCTGAACTAGGCAGCGGGCTGAAATGACCGCTGAGCAAAACTCCGTTACTTGTTGCAGTTCTGCATATCCGACGTCATGGCGCCGCTGGGGGTATTGTTGTCGGTATCGCTGCCCGCCGTATCCTTGCAGCGGTCCTCCATACCGTTTGTCTGCGGCGTGGTGGCGTTCGTTGCGTTCGGATCGATCGTGTTCGGGGTAGTTGCGCTGCCGGTCCCGATGTTGCCGCCGGAAGTGCCTGTGTTGACGCCGGTATTGCCATCGGCGCTACCGGTCCCGGAGCCCATCGATTGTGCCATGGCAGATGTGGCCAGGCCGATAGCAAGTAGGAATGCAGAGAGAATTTTCATCATCTTAGTGTCTCCATCGAGTTGCATCGCTCTATCGCGATCTATACCCAACGAGAGTTTTTTCGAGATGTTCCGTTTGGCATAAATAGTGATCGATACAACCATTATGGATCTTTGTTGCTCGTCGTTTCGTGAATGCGGCTGCGAAATTCCTGCCGCATAGCGGCAATTTCGTCTGGAACCAAATCGAGCATGCCGCGTTATGGCGCTTGCGGGGAGTTGTGTCGGCCGCAGGGGACAGTTTCACCAGGACATTCAAGAAATCCGTGAGCTGGGAGGGGCGCTGTGAGCGTGCTTGCATCCACAAGGCAATTGGACCACCGTCAAATACTGAACGCGCTGAAGGCTTTTCGGAGCGGTGATTTCTCCGTTCGCATCGATAATGTCTACACCGGCCTCGATTCCGAGATCGCCGACACCTTCAACGAAATCGTAGAACTCAACGATCAGGTCACGCGCGAGTTCGAACGCCTCAGCAAGGTCGTCGGCAAGGATGGCCGGATCGGCGAACGCGGCCGTGTCCGCAACGCTACCGGCAGTTGGGAATCGAGCGTCCGTTCCGTCAACGATCTGATCGAGGACATGGTTCAGCCGACGGCCGAAGTGGCGCGCGTCATCGGCGCGGTCGCCAAAGGCGACCTGTCGCAGACGATGATGGTCGAAATCGACGGCCGGCAGTTGCGCGGCGAATTCCTGCGCATCGGCAAGATCGTCAACACCATGGTCGGGCAACTGGCCTCCTTCGCCTCGGAGGTGACGCGCGTGGCGCGCGAGGTCGGCACCGAAGGCAAGCTCGGCGGCCAGGCCCGCGTGAAAGGTGTGGCCGGGACCTGGAAGGACCTGACCGACAACGTCAACGCCATGGCGACGAACCTGACCGGGCAGGTGCGCAACATCGCCGAGGTGACGACCGCCGTCGCTTCCGGCGACCTGTCGAAGAAGATCACCGTCGATGTGAAGGGCGAAATCCTCGAGCTCAAGAACACCATCAACACGATGGTCGACCAGCTCAATTCCTTCGCCTCGGAAGTGACGCGCGTTGCGCGCGAGGTCGGTACAGAAGGCAAGCTCGGCGGCCAGGCGCGCGTCGAAGGTGTCGGCGGCACCTGGAAGGACCTGACCGACAACGTCAACCTGATGGCAGAGAACCTGACCGGCCAGGTGCGCAATATCGCCGAGGTGACCACTGCTGTGGCGCTTGGCGACCTGTCGAAGAAGATCACGGTCGACGTCAAGGGCGAGATCCTCGAGCTGAAATCAACCATCAACACCATGGTCGACCAGCTGAACTCATTTGCCGGCGAAGTGACGCGCGTCGCCCGCGAAGTCGGCACCGAGGGCAAGCTCGGCGGCCAGGCGCAGGTGCGCGGCGTTGCCGGCACCTGGAAGGACTTGACCGACAACGTCAATTCGATGGCCGAGAACCTGACCGGCCAGGTCCGCAACATCGCCGAGGTGACGACCGCGGTTGCTTCGGGCGACTTGTCGAAGAAGATTACCGTCGCCGTGCAAGGCGAAATCCTCGAGCTCAAGGACACCATCAACACGATGGTCGACCAATTGAACTCCTTCGCCTCGGAAGTGACGCGTGTGGCGCGCGAGGTCGGCACCGAAGGCAAGCTCGGCGGCCAGGCCGAGGTGAAGGGCGTCGGCGGCACCTGGAAGGATCTGACCGACAACGTCAACCTGATGGCCGCCAACCTGACCGGCCAGGTGCGCAACATTGCCGAGGTGACGACCGCCGTGGCCCGCGGCGACCTGTCGAAGAAGATCACCGTCGACGTCAAGGGCGAAATCCTGGAGCTCAAGGACACCGTCAACACGATGGTCGACCAGCTCAATTCCTTCGCCTCGGAAGTGACGCGTGTGGCGCGCGAAGTGGGATCGGAAGGCAAGCTCGGCGGCCAGGCGCATGTCGAGGGTGTCGGCGGCACCTGGAAAGATTTGACCGACAACGTCAATGCCATGGCCGGCAATCTGACCGTGCAGTTGCGCGACGTGTCCAAGGTGGCGACGGCAATTGCGACCGGCGACCTCACCCAGAAGATCACGGTCGATGCATTGGGCGAGATCCTGCAGATCAAGGACGTCATCAACACGATGGTCGACCAGCTGAATTCCTTCGCCTCCGAGGTGACGCGCGTGGCGCGCGAAGTCGGTTCCGACGGCAAGCTCGGCGGCCAGGCGCAGGTGCGCGGCGTTGCCGGCACCTGGAAGGACCTGACCGACAACGTCAATGCGATGGCCGCCAACCTGACCGGGCAGGTGCGCAACATCGCCGAGGTGACGACTGCGGTGGCGCTTGGCGATCTGTCGAAGAAGATCACGGTCGACGTGCGCGGCGAGATCCTCGAGCTGAAGGACACCATCAATACGATGGTCGACCAGCTGAATTCCTTTGCCTCGGAAGTGACGCGCGTGGCGCGCGAGGTCGGCACCGAGGGCAAGCTCGGCGGCCAGGCGCAGGTGCGCGGCGTTGCCGGCACCTGGAAAGATCTGACCGACAATGTGAATTCGATGGCCGAGAACCTGACCGGCCAGGTTCGCAACATCGCCGAGGTCACCACCGCAGTGGCGCGCGGCGACCTATCGAAGAAGATCACCGTCGACGTCAAGGGCGAGATCCTGGAGCTGAAATCGACCATCAACACCATGGTCGACCAGTTGAACTCCTTTGCCGGCGAAGTGACGCGTGTCGCCCGCGAGGTCGGCACCGAGGGCAAACTTGGCGGCCAGGCACGGGTGGAGGGCGTCGCCGGCACCTGGAAGGACCTGACCGACAACGTCAATCTGATGGCGACGAACCTGACCAACCAGGTGCGCGGCATCGCCGATGTCGTGACCGCGGTCGCGCAAGGCAATCTCAAGCGCAAGCTGACGGTCGATGCCAAGGGCGAGATCGCCTCGCTCGCCGACACCATCAACGGCATGATCGAGACGCTTGCGACCTTCGCCGACCAGGTCACCAACGTCGCCCGCGAAGTGGGCATCGAAGGCAAGCTCGGCGGCCAAGCCCGTGTGCCCGGCGCTGCCGGCCTTTGGCGCGACCTGACCGACAACGTCAATCAGCTCGCCGCCAATCTGACCACGCAGGTGCGCGCGATTGCCGAGGTGTCGACGGCGGTGACCAAGGGCGATTTGACCCGCTCGATCAGCGTCCAGGCCTCCGGCGAGGTCGCGGCGCTGAAGGACAACATCAACGAGATGATCCGCAATCTGAAGGACCAGACGCTGAAGAATGCCGAGCAGGACTGGCTGAAGACCAATCTCGCCCGGTTCTCGCGCATGCTGCAGGGCGAGCGCGACCTGGCCACGGTCTCGCGTCTCATCATGTCCGAACTCGCGCCGCTGGTGAATGCGCAATATGGCGTGTTCTACGTGACCAACCGCGACGAGGATGAATTCTATCTGGAACTCGCCGCCTCCTATGGCGCCGAAAGCAAGGCGGAGATCAAGCAACGCCTCGATCTGCGCGAAGGCCTTGTCGGGCAAAGTGCCGCCGACAAGCGCGCCATCATGCTGGACAATGTGCCGCCGAATTTCCTGCGCGTCACGTCGGGCCTTGGCAATGCCGCGCCGGCCAACGTGATCATTCTTCCGGCTCTGTTCGAGGACGAGGTGAAGGCCGTCATCGAACTCGCCTCGTTCAGCGAATTCCGCGACACGCACCAGTCATTCCTCAACCAGCTGATGGAATCCGTCGGCATCGTTCTCAACACCATCGCCGCCACCATGCGCACCGAAGGCCTGCTCAAGCAGTCGCAGCTGCTGACCTCGGAGCTGCAGGCGCGTCAGACCGAGCTGACCAAAAAGCAGGAAGAGCTGCACGCCACCAACGAGGAGCTGCAGGAAAAGGCGCAGCTGCTCGAGAACGAAAAGAAGCAGGTGGAGAACAAGAACCTCGAAATCGAGATGGCGCGCCGTGCGCTGGAGGAGAAGGCCGAGCAGCTGGCGCTTACCTCGAAATACAAGTCGGAATTCCTCGCCAATATGAGCCACGAACTGCGTACGCCGCTGAACTCGCTGCTCATCCTTTCAAACCTGCTCGCAACCAACCAGCAAGGCAATCTCAACGACAAGCAGGTCGAGTTCGCGCGCACCATCAACTCGGCCGGCACCGACCTTCTGAGCCTCATCAACGATATCCTCGATCTGTCGAAGATCGAATCGGGCACCGTCTCGATCGACATCAACGACATGCCGGTGGTGCATCTTCGCCAGCATATGGAGCGAACCTTCCGGCAACTGGCGACCGACAAGGGACTTGGCTTCACCATCAATGTCGACCCCGAGCTTCCGGAGACGGTCCGCACCGACGAGAAGCGCTTGCAGCAGATCGTGCTCAACCTTTTGTCGAACGCGTTCAAATTCACCTCCGAAGGCGAAGTCAGCTTGAATTTCTGGGCCGAAAAGACTGGCCGTCACAACGGCTCGGTGCAACCGATGGAAGCGCTCGCGATCGCGGTTACCGATACGGGCATCGGTATTCCGCAAGACAAGCAGAAGCTGATTTTCGAGGCCTTCCAGCAGGCCGACGGCACCACCAGTCGCAAATATGGCGGCACCGGGCTTGGGCTCTCGATCAGCCGGGAGATCGCCCGGCTGATCGGCGGCGAATTGCGGGTCGAGAGCACGCCGGGCACGGGTTCGACGTTCACGCTGGTCATCCCGTTCGACGGACCTCGGATGGCCTTGGCAACGCAATCGGCGTTGCTGCCGGCGACCGAAGTGGCCGCATCGACGGCGCAGCCGAGCCCGCCATCTTCCGAATTGCTCGATGATCGCGATACGATCTCACCGGAAGATCGGGTCGTGCTGATCGTCGAGGACGACCCGACCTTCGGCGGTTTGCTGCTCGGCCTCGCGCGTTCGGCCGGGCTGAAGGGCGTCCTGTCGACCGCTGGCTCCGGCACGCTGGCTTTGGCGCGCAAGCTGGTTCCCGACGCGATCACGCTGGATCTCGGACTGTCGGATATCGACGGCTGGGTGTTGTTCGATCTGCTTCGCCATGACCCGAAAACCAAGGACATTCCCGTCCACGTCATTTCGGGCGCCGAAGATATCGAGGTGCTTGCCCGCAAGGGTGCATCCAGCATTTCAACCAAGCCCGTGTCGTCGGACGAACTGATGAAGGTCTTCCAGGACATTCACTCCAGAAAGCTCCGCGTCCAGCGCCGCGTCCTCATTGCCGATACCGATCCCGAGCGCCGTCTCTCGTTGATCGAGGCGATCCGCGACGGCGTCACCTCGGTCACCGCGATCGGCCGCGTCGCGGCGAATGCCGACGACATCGGCATCGCCGGCTATGATGCCGTTGTGCTCGGCTTTGGCCGCTCGGCCAAAGACAACGCCCAGATGCTGGATGAGATTGCCGTCCTGTTCGGGCAGTCCGTGTCGCGACTGTTGTTCTTCGCGCCGCATCCGGAAGCGCTGCAACAGTCGCTCGCCTTGCATCCGGCATTGGCGGATGTTCCGCGGGCGGAGAATTTCGCGCAGCTGGCTCTCCTGATATCCGCAACGCTCCCGGGGCGAGGCCACGAAAGTTCGGCAGCCGAACAGCCGGACAAATTCGACCTCGCCGGCGCAAAGGTCCTCATCGTCGACGACGACATCCGCAACATCTATTCGCTCACCAGCGTTCTCGAGACCTATGACATCCAGGTGCTGCACGCGGAGCGCGGTAGGGAAGGTATTGCGCTTCTGGAGCAGAGCCCGGATATCGACGCCGCATTGATCGACATCATGATGCCGGAGATGGATGGCTACGAGACGATGCGGCAGATCCGCGGCATGTCGGCGATCGCCCATATCCCGCTGATCTCGGTTACCGCCAAGGCAATGAAGGGCGACCGGCAGAAGTGCCTCGACGCCGGCGCCTCCGACTATATCGCCAAGCCTGTCGACCTCGATCTGCTGCTGGCGTTGCTGCGTGTCTGGATCGGCCGCTCGCGATCCCGTGTCCATGGTCCGGAAAAGACGCTCATGGCAGTGAACTGACGGCCGCTCGATGCAGAAACTGTCGAGGCACGGAGCAAGGAAGCCGGAGGTTGTGGCCCCGGCCGTGGGGCCGGCAAAGGCGCGCATCCTGGCCGTGGATGACGACGAGCGCAATCTGCTGGCGATCGGCGAGGTTCTGGCCCCTATCGGCGATGTCGTCTGCGTGCAGTCGGGCGAAGAGGCGCTGCGCGCTCTGCTGAAGGAGGATTTCGCCGTCATCCTGCTGGATGTGCTGATGCCCCGGCTGGATGGCTACGAGACGGCGGGATTGATCCGCCAGCGCGAGCAATCCAGGCGAACGCCGATAATCTTTCTCACCGCTATCAACAAGGAAGACGCCCACATGCTGCGTGGCTATGACGCAGGCGCGGTGGATTACGTGTTCAAGCCCTTCGACCCGGCCATGCTGCGTTCCAAGGTCGCCGTGTTCGTCGAACTTCATGAGAAGACGCTCGAAATCCAGCAAAAGGCGGCTGCCGAGCAAGGGCTGCTGGCCCAGGCACTGCAGGCGCAGAAGGGGAAGCTCGAGGCCGAGCGGGCGCTGCGCAGCGCCCAGGAGCGGCAGCATGCAATTTTGAGCTCTCTTCCGGTCTGCTTTCATGCGCGGGCGGCGGAGCCGCCGTTCGGCGCCAGCTTTGTCACCGAAGGGGTCGAACGCCTGACCGGCTTTCCTGCCGAACGGCTGACCTCCGATCCGGGCTTCGGCCTGAGCCGCGTTCATCCCGACGATCTGCCGAGAGTGAGGCAAGCCCTGCTCGCGGCCAAGGCCACCGGCTCCTACACCTGCGAATTCCGCTGGCAATGCGCCGACGGCAATTACCGGATTTTTCTCGACCAGGGCGTCCTGTCGAACGGCTCCGACGGCCCAAAGCCCGAGATCCTCGGCACATTGCTGGACATTACCGAGCGGCGCGAGCTTGAGAACCAGCTGCTGCAATCGCAGCGCCTCGACGCGATCGGCAAGCTTACCGGCGGCCTGGCGCATGATTTCAACAATCTGCTTGCCGCCATTCTCAGCGGATTGGGATTGCTCGAGCGCCACGCCGAGTTCGACGGACAGGCCAGGCAAGTTCTGGAACTGACGCGCCGGTCGGCAAAACAAGGCGCCGAGCTCGTCAACCGCATGCTTGCCTTCTCGCGCCGCCAGACACTAAGGCCGCAAGCCGTGCGCCTCGCCGCGCTCGGCGACACCATGAACGGGTTGGTGGCCCCGGTCCTGGGAGGCCTGATCCGTTTCGATTGGCTTGTCGACGACACTGTGTGGCTGGCGCATGTCGACGCCAGCCAGCTGGAGCTCGCGCTGATGAACCTGGTCTTCAACGCGCGCGATGCCATGCCGTCCGGCGGCACGATAATCGTGGAGGCGCAAAATCGAACGCTAGGCAGTGCAGCCGAGGATATTTCGGCGGGCGACTATGTCGTGGTCACCGTCAAGGATACGGGGTCGGGCATACCGGCCGACATTCTCGCCAAGGTCGTCGAACCGTTCTTCACCACAAAACCGGTCGGCAAGGGCACTGGCCTCGGTCTGAGCACGGTGCATGGCTTCGTCAAGCAATCGGGCGGCACGCTCCGCATTGAGAGCACCGTCGGCAGTGGAACATCCGTCCAGCTCTGGCTGCCGCGTTCAATCGAGCGCCCGGTGGAAATCGCCGACAAGTCCGATGCCGACAACACCGTCGTGAATGCCGGCGAGGACTATCCGTCGGTCCTGCTGATTGACGACAGCAATGTACTGCGGGAACTGACGGCGCAATCGCTTCGCCAACATGGCTTTGCGGTTACCTGCGCCGGGGGCGGTGCGGAAGCGCTGGCGATGATCGAGCGGGCGCCGTACGATTTCGATGTCATCGTCACCGATTTTGCCATGCCGCTCGTCTCGGGGCTCGAGGTCATCCGGTTCGCCCGCAATCTGCGGTCCGATTGGCCGGCGGTGATGATAACCGGATATGCCGACGCCGACGCGATCGCCGACCGGCCCCCCGACGTGCCGCTGCTCGGCAAACCGCTGCGCGAAAAGGACCTGATGGAGAGCATTC
This sequence comes from Mesorhizobium sp. M0960, assembly GCF_040319055.1. Classification (NCBI taxonomy): domain Bacteria; kingdom Pseudomonadati; phylum Pseudomonadota; class Alphaproteobacteria; order Hyphomicrobiales; family Phyllobacteriaceae; genus Mesorhizobium; species Mesorhizobium sp. M0960. Next base: position 142,914 of record NZ_JAMYNN010000014.1, read on the forward strand.
TTGCAGCGGCTGCGCGCGCCGGATCGCCGAGGGCCAAGCAGGCCAGCCGGTGAAAGGCGGACCATTGGAACCTGATCCATGGGTTGCCGTTGGGTAGGTCTCTGGCTGCGCTAGGATCGGAGGAGAGACTGATGGCGACAGCGGACTGGCCTCTTCCTGAACGCTTCACCTTTCAAGGGAACTCGATCGCCTGGGGCGCGACGGGCGAGGGCTCACCCGCGGTATTGCTGCATGGCACGCCTTTCTCATCGTCGGCATGGCGTAGAATTGCGCCTTTGCTCGGCCAACAGAGGCGAATCTATTGCTTTGACATGCTCGGCTATGGTCGATCTGATAAACCCGATAGCGACGTGTCTCGTGGCATTCAGAACGAGCTTTTCGCGGCCCTTTACGATCATTGGGGCCTGCGTGCCCCCGATGTCGTCGCGCATGATTTCGGCGGCTCAACAGCGTTACGCGGTCATTTGCTCAATGGGCTCGACTATCGGTCGCTGGTGCTGATCGATCCGGTCGCAATCAGCCCGCAAGGCTCACCACTTGTTCAGGCCGCCAAGAAACACGAGGCGGTCTTTTCCGGCCTTCCGCACTACATTCATGAAACAATCCTGCGCGCCTACATCGGCGGCGCCGTAGCGAATGCGCTGCGCGAGGAAGAGATGGCGCTCTACCTCGCACCGGCTGGGAGCTGAAGGCCAAAAAGCCTTCTGGCGCCAGGTCGCTCAGATGGATGACAAATACTCGCAAGAGGTCGAGTGGCGCTACGGCGAGATTCGTTGCCCCGTTGCCATCCTGTGGGGCGAGGACGACCAGTGAATTCCCATCGATGACGGTCGCGAGCTCGCGCGCCGCATTTCGAGTGCTTCCTTCCATGTCGTGCCGAACGCGAAGCATCTTATGCAGGAGGACGCGCCGGAAGCGATCGTGGCGACAGTGCTTGGCTTCTGGCGAGACCTGGGGGAGCGGGCAAATGTCCGCAAAAAACCGGCTTCGGCCGCTCGATCTCCATCGCGCCAATGAGCGCTTTGGGCGATCGGTTCGATCCGGTAGCCGATGCGATGGACAAGAATCCACTCCTTAGCGGCAGTCTCGAATCGAAACGGTACGTTTCGTATCTTTGACCCTAGCAGCATCCAGCCTGTGCGCAACACGGAGCGCCGGCCATGGCGCGCTCGACGGGCTGTGATGCGGTTGATAAGCCCTCTCCCCAAGGAGAGTCGAAGATATGACCGTTGCGATCGAGATGGGCCAGACGAGCGCAGGCGCCCCGGCGGCGCTGGATCTTGAGGAACTGCTGGCGACGCGGCTTCTGGTGCAGGGCAATTCGGGTTCCGGCAAATCCCATCTGCTGCGCCGGCTCTTGGAGCAGAGTGCGCCCTGGGTACAGCAGACCATCATCGATCCCGAAGGCGACTTCGTCACGCTTGGCGACCGTTTCGGCCATCTGGTGATCGATGCCGAGGAGCATACCGAGCGCGGCCTGCAGAGCGCCGGCGAGCGGGCGCGCATCCACCGCGTCTCCACGGTGCTCAATCTCGAAGGGCTCGACGCCGAGAACCAGATGCGGCGCGCCGCCGCCTTTCTCGGCGGGCTGTTCGAGGTCGCCCGCGACCACTGGTATCCGATGCTGGTGGTGGTAGACGAGGCGCAGCTGTTCGCGCCGGCGGTTGCCGGCGAGGTTTCCGACGAGGCGCGCAAACTCTCGCTCGGCGCCATGACCAATTTGATGTGCCGTGGCCGCAAGCGCGGGCTGGCCGGCATCATCGCCACCCAGCGGCTGGCCAAGCTCGCCAAGAACGTCGCCGCCGAGGCTTCCAATTTCCTCATGGGCCGGACTTTTCTGGACATCGACATGGCGCGCGCCGCCGATCTTCTCGGCATGGAGCGGCGCCAGGCGGAGGCTTTTCGCGACCTCGAGCGCGGGCAATTCATGGCGCTCGGCCCGGCGCTGTCGCGCCGTCCGCTCGGCTTGCGCATCGGCCCGACCGATACAAGTCCGCGCAACGCGACCCCGCGCCTGATGCCGCTGCCGGAAGCTGGGTTGGAGGATGCCCGCGCCATCATCCTGGCGGCCCCGCCGCCCGAAACCATTCGGCCGCAGCGCCGCTCGTCGCCGGACCTGCTCGACCAGCTGATGGCGGCGAAATCGGCGGCACTGGAAATCCGCCCCGAACCGGTGGAGCCGCCGATCAGCGCCGAGGACTTGGCGGAGCGGCGCGAGCGCGTCGACCGGGTGCTGCGCGCCGTGCTGGCGCAGCCCGACGCCGGCTTCCGTGTCATCGGCGTGCTCTATCAGGAGTTCGTCGTCCGCTGCCGCATCGAGGGCCTCGCCTCGGTCGTGCCGGACCTGCCGGAGTTCCGCCGCATGCTGACGCGCGCCCGCGCCGGGCTCGGCTCCGATATGGCAGGCGACGACGCCTGGCAGGATGTCTCGGCGCGCGCCTTGCTGCTGCCCGAGGATATGCAAGGCGTGTTCATGATGATCGCCCGCGCCGCCAAGGAGGGCTGGCCCTGCCCGAGCGACGCGGCGATCGCCCGCGCCTACGGCTCGCACTCGCTGCGCCGCGCCCGGCGCCTGCTGACCTATATCGAGGAGCAGGGGCTGATCGTCTGCCAGCTTGACGGGGTTGGAAGGCGGACGGTGACGCTCGTGGAGCTGGCCTGGGCGACGGCGCCGGGCGATCCGAATGCGGTGGAGGCGGAGCAGCGGAGTGCGGTGGGGTGAGGCGGCGGCCGAGCGCGGTCTTCATCATACGACGACGATTGGCGCGACGCAGATCCGCTATTGTAAGTTGTTCGACGCTACAGCACTCCCTCCTGCCGACGGCGCTTTACATATCTTCTAAACTACCAGCGGGTCGGTTTGCCAATGAAGAGATCAGCCCCGATCAACTGACGAAGACAAGAAATACGGCAGGACTGTAGCGCAAATATCCGCCGAACCTACGCTACCTCCGCCGATTACCCCTTCGGTTCATTCTGTTGACATCTCCTGCTTCTGGAGAGATGGTAAGATACTACGCGGCGGCCCTTTTTCCGAAGATTTTATTCTGCAGCTTTATCAAAGGATTTTGGCAATGCGTTTGTCTCGATCGCGCCGACTTATGGCCATCGCTTTGACGGCAATCGCAGCCGTCACGCTTCCCTCTTATGGACATGCCGAGGACAAGCTGCTGACGGAAGCGGTGCAGTTCAACGGTACGATCCTGTATCTCTCCACCAAGGTGCCTGGCCTGATCTTCGGCGCCGTGCGCAACGGCGAGACGGCCTTGGCCGGTTTCGGCAAGATTGCCGACGGGAGTGAAAAAGTGCCCGACGGCGACACAATGTTCCGCATCGCGTCCGTGAGCAAAGTGTTCTGCGGCGGTGTGCTTTCCTCGCTGGCGATCGACGGCAAGGTACAACTCACCGACCGGCTGCAGGATCGCCTTGGCTGGGACGTCACGCTCCCGGAGAAGGACGGCCGCGCCCTCCGCCTGATCGATCTCGTCGCGCAAGCTTCCGGCCTTCCGCGGGAGGTGCCAGTGGCCGAGGCGCCCCCCTCAGACCCTTTCTCTACGAACACCAAAGAGGCGCAGATTGCCGCCCTCAAGGACAATCCGCTGCTGTTCGCGCCGGGCGCCGCCGTTCTCTATTCGAACTTCGGATACGACCTCCTCGGAGCGGCGCTCGCGAATGTCTCTGGAAAGCCTTATGCCGAGGTCCTTCGAGAGCGTGTCCTCGATCCCCTCGGCATGAAAGACACGGTTTTCAACCCAAGACCGGAGGACGAGCCCTGATGCAGGGCCATAACTTCGACGGCAGCCCCATGCCAATCGTGCCGACGAGCACAGCCATGGAGTGCGCCGGTGGATTGTACTCGACCGCGGACGACCTGCTGCGCTGGATGAACTGGCATGTCGACAACAAGCCTTCCGCGGCCGACGCCGAGTTGCGCCTTTTGAACCACGCGGCTTTTTTGTACCGGGACGGGCTCGCGTCGGTGATGGGGCTGGATGACGGCGGGCCGATGGACGCCATGGGTCTCGGATGGGTCATCATGCTCCCTAACGAGCATCGCCCGCTCATCCTCCAGAAGAGCGGCGGCCTGCAAGGGATGTTTCTCTATGTTGCGATTGCACCGACACGCGGCGTCGGCGCTTTCTTCGTCATGAACGAATTCAATGCCGCCGGCTTCATGGCTGGGGTCAAGACGACGAACGATCTCGTCGCAGAGATCGCTCCACGCTGATTTTCGCGCTGATCGGGAGGACGTGCGCGATGATTGGCGCTATGGAGGGACCTGACGGACGGTATATTTCCGGCAAGGCAAGCGCGACATCGGCTATTTCCGGCCGACCGCTTAGCCTCCTGAGGATGACCTTTGCCGGCTTCATCGCTGCTCACAGCCTGCTCATGCTGCGGCCAAGGTTCTGCCTCTCGCCTCTTCGGCATCCCGCTTTCGTAGCCGACCGCGAATGCCGCGCTGCTCGCAGTCCCGACACCATCAGCCGCCTCTTGGCGCAACCCGATGCCGGCTTCCGCGTCATCGGCGTGCTCTATCAGGAGTTCGTGGTCCGCTGCCGCATCGAGGGCCTCGCCGCGGTCGTGCCGGACCTGCCGGAGTTTCGCCGCATGCTGACCCGCGCCCGCGCCGGGCTCGGCTCCGACATGGCAGGCAACGACGCCTGGCAGGACGTCTCGGCGCGCGCCTCGCTGCTGCCCGAGGACATGCAAGGCGTGTTCATGATGATCGCCCGCGCCGCCAAGGAGGGCTGGCCCTGCCCAAGCGATGCCGCGATCGCCCGTGCCTACGGCTCGCACTCGCTACGCCGCGCCCGGCGCCTGCTGACCTACATCGAGGAGCAGGGGCTGATCGTGTGCCAGCTCGACGGGGTCGGGCGGCGGACGGTGACGCTGGTGGAGCTCGCCTGGGCGACGGCACCGGGCGATCCGAATGCGGCGGAGGCGGAGCAGGGGCGTGCCGTGGGGTGAAGCGGCGGGGCAGGCGCGCTGAGAAAGCGCCGCTGGATCAGGCCGGGGTGAAGTCTGCTTTGCGCCGCATTAACGTCATTCTCCATTCGAAGCGCTCAGGCCGGAAGCTGCCGTGCGGAAGGACGCCCAGTCATTGCCCGCAGCGGATAAGTTTGCAGCTGGACAATAATGGCCAGCCGGGGCGATCCCGGTATTTAGCGTTGCTTCGGCGAGTCAATACTGAGCCTGCGCTTACGCGTCATCCCTCTCGACAAGACCAACGGCTGGACGCGATCGAGCGCAGGCGGGTTCAGTTGGTGCTGGTTGTGGGGGTGAACCCGCACTGCTTCTGTTCCATATCGATCTGCTTCGTGATGCGGACGGCGTTCTGTGCGTAGGCCTCCGTCACGGAGCCACTATTCACGGTCTTGTCCTTCAGCGGACTCACGCCTGCGCAGAGGTGGAAAACATGCGGCTCGGTGGACTTCGCGGCTCCGTTTTCGGGCGCGATCCAGTAGACGACATCCTGACCGGCGGGGTGGCTCGCGTCCCGCGTCGCCGCCGCCACCGCGGCGGTGTCCGTCGCGATCGCCTGCGCCTGAGCGGCGACATCGGGCGAACAGGCGGTGGTGGGCTGCCCCGACTTGATCTGAGCTGCGCATGCGTTCATATCCTGGGTGTACTGTTCGACCGATGGGGGTTTGAAACTGATCCCCATGACCGTCGCGAGCACGGCCAGCGCAGCGCCGAGGCCGCCGGCAACCTTCTTGGTTTGCGGATCCATGTTTTTGTCGGTGAGGATCAGGAAAACCAGCGGAAGGAAGGCAATCAGCGTGATGATTGCGCCGAGCTGGTTTTGGAAGAAGAACCTGGCCGCGTCGGATGCACGGGCCGGATCGTGCCTGTTGGCCGCCTTCCACAGCAAGTTGCCGGCGATTGCGAAAATCGCGATGCCGACCAGAAGGCCGATGATCAGCGGCAGGTGTCCCTGGTCGAACTTGTTCTGGCGAAGCAGAATAACCCCGTAGATCTCGCCGCCAATGGCGACGATCCACGAGAGTGCGGCGAAAAGGCGAAGACGCGTGGCGGAGGACTTCTGGCCCTGCGTCGCTTGCCAATCCTTGGTAACGTCTGGCTTGTTGTCGGTCATCGACCAGATCCCCTGATATCGACACTTCTGCGGGCGGCAACCCGCCCTGCGTAGCGTCATTGAACGATCGTCACCTGCCTTAGCGACGCGGCGAAAATGTGAACGCCACGGCAGGCCTCCCCATCCATATTGCGCATGAGTGAATCCGTCCATACCCACGGAGGCAGACGCCTATGCCGCGATGGCTCCGTTCTTCTTAATCTCTGGCTCGACGTGACGCTGCCTTCCCTCGCTTGCCTCGCTTCCCTGGCGATCCGCCTCGTTGTCGCCGACGGCATAGAGAAGGCGGTCAAAGCCGGTGCGGCTCAAGGTGAAGGCCGGTGCCGAGCCCGCGACGTCAAGTTCGTCGCCACGGCCGTCGCGTCCAATGCCTCAGGCGGCGCCTGAACGCTGGCTTTGTTTGCGTGAATCTCGCCATGCCGCATTGCACAATCGCCTCGCCTGCGCAAAATGCGGCATGATCCGCAAATCCCTCACTGTCCTGGTGATCGATGAAAACCACATCCGCGCTTCGATAATCGAGGCAGGACTGCGGGAGGCCGGGCATCAGCAGGTCACGGTCATCCATGACGTCGCCGGCATAGCGCGGCGGATCGCCGAGATCGAACCCGACGTGATCGTCATCGACCTCGAAAATCCCAACCGCGACATGCTCGAAAACATGTTCCAGCTGTCGCGCGTGGTGAAGCGGCCGATCGCCATGTTCGTCGATCGCTCGGATCAGGCTTCGATCGAGGCAGCGGTGGAGGCGGGGGTCTCAGCCTATGTCGTCGACGGCCTGCGCCAGGAGCGGGTCAAGCCGATCCTCGACATGGCGATCAGCCGCTTTAACGCGTTTTCGCGCATGGCGCGCGAACTGGAGGAGGCCCGCAGCGAATTGGAAAGCCGCAAGGTGATCGATCGCGCCAAGGGCATATTGATGAAGTCGCGCGGCTTGTCGGAGGACGCGGCCTATACGCTGCTGCGCAAGACCGCCATGAACCAGAACCGCAAGATCGGCGAAATCGCCCAGAGCCTGGTGACGGCGGCAGGCCTTCTGGATCCCGAGGAGAGTTGACGATGGCGGCCGAGCACCGGATCAATGCTGGCTTCATGCCGCTCTTCGACAGCGCTGTCCTCGTTGCGGCAAAGGAAATCGGCTTCGCGCTGCGCGAAGGCATCGATCTGACGCTCAACCGGGAAACATCCTGGGCCAACATCCGTGACCGCATCGCCATCGGCCATTTCGATCTCGCGCATATGCTGGGGCCGATGCCGATCGCCTGCAATCTGGGGCTGACGCCGCTCGCCTCCGACACGGTCGTGCCGTTCTCGCTCGGCCTTGGCGGGAATTGCGTCACGGTTTCGAACGCGGTCTGGGCGGGCATGGCCGCGCACGGCGCCCGACCCGACCTCGATCCGGCGCGGGCCGGCAGGGCGTTGGGGGCGCTGATCCGCAAACGGGCGAATGCCGGCGGCGATCCGCTTCGCTTCGCCGTCGTCCATCCGCACTCCGGGCACAATTACGAACTGCGCTACTGGCTCGCCGCCTGCGGCATCGACCCGTCGCATGAGATCGAAATCGTCATCGTGCCGCCCCCCTTCATGGCGGACGCGCTCGCCGCCGGCAGGATCGACGGCTACTGCGTCGGCGAACCCTGGAACAGCGCCTCTGTCGTCGCCGGCACCGGCCATATCGCCACGGTCAAGGCGGCCATCTGGAAGACCAGCCCGGAGAAAGTCATCGGCGTGCGCAAGGCATGGGCGGAAAAACAGCCGGACGCGCTTTCGGCCCTGCTGCGCGCGCTGCATCATGCGGCGCGCTGGTGCCAGGATCCGGCAAACCGCGGCGAACTCACGGCCCTGATGGCGCAGCCGGCCCTCCTCGGCCTCGCGCCAGCGCTGCAGATGCCAATCCTCAGCGGTCATCTTGCGCTCGGCGGCGGCGCCGAACTGAGCGTCGGCGACTTCTTTCTGCCCTTCGACAAGGCGGCAAACTTCCCGTGGAAGAGCCATGCGCTGTGGTTCTACACGCAGATGGTGCGCTGGGGGCATGTCGCGCACACGCCGGAAAACCTCGCTGTTGCCCGCGACTGCTACCGCCCCGATCTCTACCGCTCGGCGTTGAAGCCGCTTGGCGTGGCGCTTCCCGGTGCTAATGCCAAGGTCGAGGGCGCGCTGAAGGCCGCGACTCCAGTTGGTTCGGCGGGGGCAAGCCTGGTGCTCGGTCCCGACGGGTTCTTCGATGGCCAGATCTTCGATCCCGACGAGATCGACGCCTACATTGCCGGCCAGAAATTGGCGCGCGCCGAAGCCTGATCATTTCCGCGCCATTCTTGTGCACTGCACAAAAAATGTGCGTGCAACTGCGCTAATGAACAATCCTTAGCTTCCGCGCCCAGCGGGCCGGCGCGCCGACGATTGTGGTATGTCATTGATCTCATTGATGTTTGCCATCCATTCCGAAAACTGGCACGGTTCCTGCAATGCAATAGGCAGACTCTTCTCGGGGTCACGGAATACGCGTCCAATGGCGGGCGCTACAGGCAAAGCTGCCGCTCAGGTCAACACGCGATCCCGGATGACGGACGCGCGCGGCCTGGCTGGCGGCTTTTTGTTTTGGTCGAACACGCAATCGACGGCGCCGATCCCAAGCCGCGCCCAACCGGAGATGACGATGACGAAACGCACCAATAGCCATTCCGCCCAACCGGCGATCAGCCGCCGCGATTTCCTGAGGATCAGCGCGGCCACCGCGGCAACGCTGGCGGCGGCGCGTGCGCTGCTGCCCTCCGGGGCCTATGCGGCACCCGCCGCGCCGGAAGTCACCGGCGCCAAGCTCGGCTTCATTGCGCTGACCGATGCGGCACCGCTGATGATTGCCAAGGAAAAAGGCCTGTTCGAGAAATTCGGCATGCCCGATGTCGAGGTGCTCAAGCAGGCCTCGTGGGGCGCAACGCGCGACAATCTGGTGCTCGGCGGCGAAGCCAACGGCATTGACGGTGCCCATATCCTGACGCCGATGCCCTATTTGATGCACACCGGCAAGGTGACGCAGAACAAACAGCCGCTGCCGATGGCGATCGTGGCCCGGCTCAACTACGACTGCCAGGGCATTTCCGTCGCCCAGGAATATGCCGCCACCGGCGTCGGCCTCGATGCCTCAAAGCTGAAGGAAGCCTTCGCCGCCAAGAAGGCCGCGGGCAAGGAGGTCAAGGCCGCCATGACCTTCCCGGGCGGAACGCACGACCTCTGGCTGCGCTACTGGCTGGCTGCCGGCGGCATCGATCCCGACAAGGATGTCTCGACCATCGTCGTGCCGCCGCCGCAGATGGTCGCCAACATGAAGGTCGGCAACATGGATGTGTTCTGCGTCGGCGAGCCATGGAACGAGCAGCTCGTCCATCAGGGCGTCGGCTTCACCGCCGCCACCACCGGCGAACTGTGGAAGGGCCATCCGGAAAAGGCGCTCGGCCTGCGCGCCGCCTTCATCGACAAATATCCGAACGCCACCAAGGCGATCCTGATGGCCGTGATGGAGGCCCAGCAATGGTGCGAGGCAAAAGAAAACAAGGACGAGATGGCCGCCATCATCGGCAAGCGGCAGTGGATGAACGTGCCGACCGCCGACATCATCGGCCGCCTCAAGGGCGACATCAACTACGGCAATGGCCGCGTCGCCAACGGCACCGATCTCTACATGAAGTTCTGGCAGGGCGGCGTGTCCTATCCCTTCAAGAGCCACGACAGCTGGTTCCTCGCCGAGAACATCCGCTGGGGCAAGTTCGCGCCGACCACCGACATCAAAGCACTGGTCGGCCAGGTCAACCGTGAGGATCTGTGGCGCGAGGCGGCCAAGGATCTTGGTGTCGCCGCGGCCGATATTCCGGCGTCTTCGTCGCGCGGCACCGAAACCTTCTTCGACGGCAAGATCTTCGATCCGGAGAAACCGTCGGCCTATCTCGACAGCCTGAAGATCAAGGCGTCGGCCTGAGCCCGACATAGATGCGCGACAGTGCGTTGGCAACGCCGCCCGTTGTGCATGTGCTGCCAAGGAGTTTTCGAGAAATGTCTATCCAAGCCATCGAGGACAGCAAGGTGAAGCCGTTCCCCGCGCCGGCCAAGCCCGCCGAGGTCATCGCTTTCACCGCCAGGGCGCGGCGCCGCTTCGACCCGGCCGCGATCGCCGGCAAGCTGGCCAGCACGCTGGTGCCGCCGGTCATTGTCATCACCATCATGCTCGTCGTCTGGCAGGTCGCCTGTTCGTCGCCCACAGCCAGCCTGCCACCGCCAAGCCAGGTGTGGAACGAGGCCTATGACCTGATCGCCCATCCGTTCTTCGACAACGGCCCGCAGGATATCGGGCTCGCCTGGCGGGTGCTGATCTCGCTGCAGCGCGTCGCCGTCGGCTTCGGCCTTGCGGCGATCGTCGGCGTTGCGCTCGGCGCGCTTGTCGGTCAGTCGATCTGGGCGATGCGCGGCCTCGATCCGGTGTTCCAGATCCTGCGCACGGTGCCGCCGCTCGCCTGGCTGCCGCTGTCGCTGGCGGCGTTCCGCGATTCCAGCCCGTCGGCGATCTTCGTCATCTTCATCACCTCGATCTGGCCCATCATCATCAACACCGCGGTCGGCGTCCGCAACATCCCTGAGGACTACCGCAACGTCTCCCGCATCCTCAGGCTCAACCAGTTCGAATTCTTCGTGAAGATCATGGTGCCGGCAGCTGCACCTTACATTTTCACCGGCCTGCGCATCGGCATCGGTCTGTCCTGGCTCGCCATCGTCGCCGCCGAAATGCTGACCGGCGGCGTCGGCATCGGCTTCTTCATCTGGGACGCGTGGAACTCATCGCGGCTGCCCGACATCATCGTCGCGCTCGCCTATATCGGCGTCACCGGCTTCTGCCTCGACCGCCTGGTCGCGGCGGTCGGCGTCTTCGTCACCCGCGGCACAACGGCAAAGTGAGGAGAGGGACGATGACGGCCTATCTGAAACTCGACCACATCGACAAATCCTTCGCCCGCGGCAGCCAGGTCAGCGACGTGCTGAAGGACATCCGGCTGACCATCGACAAAGGTGAATTCGTCTCGATCATCGGCCATTCAGGCTGCGGCAAGTCGACCTTGCTCAACCTGATCGCTGGCCTGACCAAGGTCTCGGCCGGCGCCGTGCTGCTCGAGGACACGGAAGTCGACAGCCCTGGCCCGGAACGCGCCGTGGTGTTCCAGAATCACTCGCTGCTGCCCTGGCTCACCGTCTACGAGAACATCAATTTGGCAGTCACGAAGGTCTTTGGCCGGAGCAAGAGCCGGGCCCAGCGGCATGAATGGATCATGCGCAATCTCGATCTCGTGCAGATGGCGCATGCCAAGGACAAACGTCCGGCCGAGATTTCGGGTGGCATGAAGCAGCGCGTCGGCATCGCCCGGGCGCTGGCCATGGAGCCGAAGATCCTGCTGCTCGACGAGCCCTTCGGCGCGCTCGACGCGCTGACGCGCGCCCATCTTCAGGACGCGGTGATGGATATCCATTCGAGGCTCGGCTCGACGACCGTCATGATCACCCACGATGTCGACGAGGCGGTGCTGTTGTCCGATCGCATCGTCATGATGACCAACGGCCCGGCGGCCACCATCGGCGAGGTTCTTCCCGTGCCGCTGGCCCGGCCGCGTCGGCGCATCGAGCTTTCCTCCGACCGCACCTTCCTGCGCTGCCGCGAGGCGGTGCTGAAATTCCTCTACGAACGCCACCGCTTCGTCGAAGCCGCGGAGTAAGGCAATAACCGGAAAACTCGTCATCATCATTGGCAATCTGCATCGGCAATGGGCAATCTACCGCATTGCACAAATATTATGCTGCTGTGCAAGGCATTCTGACTAATCTTTGATCCGCTGCCGAGCTTGGTCAAAAGTCGCGCGGCTGCGGTTCACATTGGTTTCATTCGATAATTCAGAGCGCTGTCGAATTGGCACGCTTCCTGCTTTTCAACATGTAGGTCCGCAAGGGCCAAGTGACACGGCGTCCAATGGCGGGCGCCACAGGCAAAGCTGCCGCTCAGGTCCACACGCGCTCCCGGAACCCCGGACGCGAAGACCTGGCCGGCGGCTTTTTTGTTTTGACGCAATCGACGGCGCTGGTCCCAAGCGCCCAACCGGAGACGACGATGATGAAACGGATCGGAACTGGCGCGTCCCTCGCGGACTTCACGCGCCGCGATTTTCTGGCCGTCAGCGCGCTGAGGGCGATGCCGCGCCGCTGACAGTCGCGAACGAACAGCACAAGGGCGGTGCTTCCCACGCCGCAAACCGGAGCCAGAAAATGACCGCAAATCTCCCAGCCGCGCCCAGCCAGGACAGTGCTCCCCGGCAGGCGCTTGTCATGTCCACCATCGCCTTCACCGTCTGCTTCGCGGTGTGGACGATCTTTTCAATCATCGGCGTGCGCATAAAGCAGGAGCTGGGGCTGAACGAGACGGAGTTCGGCCTGCTCGTCGGCACGCCGATCCTCACCGGCTCGCTCGTGCGTATGGTGCTCGGTGTCTGGACCGACCGTTTTGGCGGACGGCTGGTATACACCGCGACCATGCTTGCGGCGGCGGTCGCGACCTTTCTGCTCGCTTTTGCGCACACCTACGGGCAGATGCTGGTCGCTGCGCTGGGCGTCGGGCTCGCTGGCGGTTCCTTCGCCGTCGGTGTCGCCTATGTCTCGCGCTTCTTCCCGGCCGGCAAGCAGGGCACGGCGCTTGGCATTTTCGGTGTCGGCAATGTCGGCGCCGCGGTCACCAAGTTCCTGGCACCGTTCGTGCTTCTCTCCTGGGGCTGGCAGTCGGTCGCGCTGATCTGGGCGGCAGCACTCGTCGTCATGGCCGCCGTCTTCTGGTTCACGACCGGCGACGATCCGGTCATCCGCGAGCGCCGCGCCGGCAAGGCAGCGCCCGCGAGAAGCTTCTTGCAGGAATTCGCGCCGCTCAAGAACCTGCAGGTCTGGCGCTTCGCCTTCTATTATTTCTTCGTCTTCGGTGCATTCGTGGCGCTCTCGCTGTGGCTGCCCCGCTACCTGATCGGCGTCTACGGCTTCGGGCTTGCGACCGCCGGTATGATCGGCGCGGCCTATTCAATTCCGGCAAGTATTTTCCGCGCCTATGGCGGCGTGCTTTCCGACCGGATCGGCGCCCGCACCGTGCTCTACTGGACCTTCGCTGTCAGTGCCGCTGCGACTCTCGTTCTGTCTCTCCCCTCGGCAGACTACGTCGTGCGCGGTGTCAGCGGGCCGATCGCCTTCCATTTCGAGGTCGGCCCGCTCGCCTTCATAGCCGTTGCCTGTGTGCTCGGCTTCTTCATGAGCCTTGGCAAGGCTGCCGTCTACAAGCACATCCCGGCTTACTATCCGCAGAGTGTCGGCGCGGTCGGCGGCGTTGTCGGCATGATTGGCGGGCTCGGCGGCTTTATCCTGCCAATCGTCTTCGGCGCGCTCAACGACCTCACCGGCGTCTGGTCGAGCTGCTTCATGCTGCTCTTCGTCATCGTCGCTACCTGCTTTGCCTGGATGCATTTTTCCATCAGGCGGATGGAGCGCACGGCGTCTGACGAAGCTTCAGGCCTTTCCTACGCGGCTGAGTGAGACCGGAGTGGATCAGGACATGACCGAGAAACTCGTTATCATTGGCAACGGCATGGCCCCCGGGCGCATGCTGGAGCACCTCCTGGAAAAGGCGCCTGGGCGCTACCAGGTCACCATCTTCAACGCCGAGCCGCGCGTGAACTACGACCGCATCATGCTGTCGCCGGTTCTGTCGGGCGAAAAGGCCTATGAAGAGATCATCATCCATGGCGACGGCTGGTACATCAAGCACGGCATCACCCTCTACAAGGGCCACAAGATCGTCGCCATCGACCGGCAGGCAAAGACCGTCACCTCCGATCATGGCGTGACCGAGCCCTATGACAAACTCGTCATCGCCACCGGCTCGGTGCCGTTTATCATTCCGGTGCCGGGCCATGACCTGCCGGGCGTGCTCACGTATCGCGATCTGGACGACGTCCGGGCCATGATGCTTGCCGCCCAGTCGCGGGCCAAGGCTGTGGTCATTGGCGGCGGCCTGCTCGGGCTCGAGGCAGCAGCGGGCTTAAATGCGCAAGGCATGGACGTCACCGTGCTGCATGTCATGCCGACGCTGATGGAGCGTCAGCTCGATCCGGCCGCCGGATATCTCCTGCAGCGCGCCGTCGAGCAGCGCGGCATCAAGGTCATCACCAAGGCCAACACCCAGGCGATCACCGGCAACGGCAAGGTCGAGCGGGTGGAGCTTGCCGACGGCACTGTCATTCCCGCAACGCTCGTCGTCATGGCCGTGGGCATCAGGCCGAACGCGGTCCTGGCGAAGGAAGCCGGCATTGCCGTCAATCGCGGCATTGTCGTCGACGCCGGCATGCGCAGCAACGATCCCGACATCTATGCAATCGGCGAATGCGCCGAGGTCAACGGCCAGGTCTACGGGCTGGTCGCGCCGCTCTACGAGATGGCGCGCGTCGCCGCCAGCCATCTGGCCGGCAATGAGGCAGCGGCTTTCGTCCACATGGACACGCCGACCAAGCTCAAGGTCACCGGCATCGAACTGTTCTCGCTCGGCGACTTCGCCGAGGGCGATGACCGCCAGGAGATCGTGCTGCGCGATGCGGCGGCCGGCGTCTACAAGCGCCTGGTGCTCAAGGACGACCGCATCATCGGCACAGTGCTCTACGGCGAGACGGCCGACGGCGCCTGGTTCAACGACCTCAAGAAGAAGCAGACCGATATATCCGAGATGCGCGATACGCTCATCTTCGGCCAGTCCTACCAGGGAGGCGCCCCCCTGGACCCTATGGCGGCCGTTGCAGCCTTGCCGGATGATGCGGAAATCTGCGGTTGCAACGGCGTATGCAAGGGAAAGATCACCGGCGCGATCACGGCCAAGGGCCTGACCTCGCTCGACGACGTGCGCGCGCACACCAAGGCGTCTGCCTCCTGCGGCTCGTGCACCGGACTGGTCGAGAAGTTGATGGTGCTGACCATCGGCGACAAATACAACCCCGCGGCGGTCCAGCCGATGTGCAGTTGCACCGCGCTTGGTCATGACGAGGTCCGCCGGCTGATCAAGGCCAAGGGCCTGAAGACCATTCCCGCCGTCATGCAGGAGTTGGAATGGAAGACCTCCTGCGGCTGCGCCAAATGCCGGCCGGCGCTAAACTATTATCTCGTCTGCGACTGGCCCGACGAATACGCCGACGACTACCAGTCGCGCTTCATCAACGAGCGCGTTCACGCCAACATCCAGAAGGACGGCACCTATTCGGTGGTGCCGCGCATGTGGGGCGGCGTCACCAACGCCGCCGAATTGCGCGCCATCGCCGACGTCGTCGACAAGTTCGAGATCCCGATGGTCAAGGTCACCGGCGGCCAGCGCATCGACATGCTCGGCATCCGCAAGGAAGACCTGCCGGCGGTGTGGGCCGATCTCGGCCAGGCTGGCTTCGTCTCCGGCCACGCCTATGCCAAGGGGCTGCGCACCGTAAAGACCTGCGTCGGTTCCGACTGGTGCCGCTTCGGCACGCAGGACTCGACCGGTTTGGGCATCCGTATCGAAAAATTCATGTGGGGCTCGTGGACCCCTGCCAAGGTCAAGATGGCGGTATCGGGCTGTCCGCGAAACTGTGCCGAGGCGACCTGCAAGGATGTCGGCGTGATCTGCGTCGATAGCGGCTACGAGATCCATTTCGCCGGCGCCGCCGGGCTCGACATCAAGGGCACCGAAGTGCTCGGCCTGGTCAAGACCGACGACGAGGCGCTGGAGCATATCGTGGCGTTGACGCAGATGTATCGCGAGCAGGGCCGCTATCTCGAGCGTATCTACAAATGGGCCAAGCGCGTCGGCATCGCCGAGATCAAGCGCCAGATCATGGACGATGGCGAGAAGCGCAAGGCCTATTTCGCGCGCTTCGTCTTCTCGCAGAAATTCGCCCAGGTCGACCCGTGGTCGGAACGTGCTTCCGGCAAGGACAAGCATGAATTCCGGCCGATGGCTTCGGTCGGCTTTGCGCAGGCGGCGGAGTAGGCGCGTGTTCCCGAAAAGTGGAATGCGGTTTCCGGACAAGAACACGCGCAAAAGAGGAATAGCCACATGAATTGGGTATCCATCGGCACGCTCTCGGACATTCCGCGTCGCGGTGCGCGCTGCGTCGCCACACCCGAAGGAAAGATCGCCGTCTTTCGCACGGCCGACGATCAAGTCTTCGCCATCGACGACCATTGCCCGCACAAGGGTGGGCCACTCAGCCAGGGCATCGTCCATGGCACGGCGGTGACCTGTCCTTTGCACAATTGGGTGATCTCGCTCGAGACAGGCAAGGCGCTCGGCGCCGACGAGGGCGTGGTGCGCACCATTCCGGTGCGGATCGACGGCGAGCGGCTGTTCATTGCGCTGGAAGCGCTGGCCAGCCGCGCGGCGTGAACCATGCAGATTGATGAAGCGCGCGAGGTGAGGACCACCTGCCCCTACTGCGGGGTGGGTTGCGGCGTGCTGGCGAAGGTCGCCGCGGACGGTGAAATAACCGTTCGTGGCGACCCGGACCACCCGGCGAATTTCGGCCGCCTCTGCTCCAAAGGCTCCGCACTGGCCGAGACCATCGATCTCGACGGCAGGCTGCTTCATCCGGAAATCCACGGTCGCCGTACCGACTGGGACCAAGCGCTCAATCTAGTCGCTTCGACCTTCTCGCAAACCATTGCCGAACACGGCCCCGATTCGGTCGCCTTTTATGTTTCCGGCCAGTTGCTGACCGAGGACTACTACGTCGCCAACAAGCTGATGAAGGGGTTTGTCGGCTCGGCCAATATCGACACCAATTCGCGCCTGTGCATGGCCTCGTCGGTCGCCGGCCACCGCCGCGCCTTTGGCTCGGACACGGTTCCGGGAAATTACGAGGATCTGGAACTTGCCGACCTGATCGTGCTCGTCGGCTCCAATCTCGCCTGGTGCCATCCGGTGCTCTATCAGCGCATTGCCGCTGCCCGGGAAAAGCGGCCCGAGATGAAGGTGGTGCTGATCGACCCACGCCGCACCATGACATCGGATATCGCTGACATGCATCTGGCGATCGCGCCCGATGGCGACGTCGCTTTGTTCACAGGGCTGCTCGCCTATCTCGGCCAGCATAACGCGCTGGACCGTACCTATATCACGGCGCACACGACCGGATTCGGGCAAGCGCTTTTCGCTGCCTCGGCGCTCGACCTTGCCGGCATCGCGGCTGCCACGGGTCTCAGTGAGGACGAACTGTCCCGCTTCTACAGCCTGTTTGCCGCGACGGCGAAGACGGTGACCGTCTACAGCCAGGGCGTAAACCAGTCGTCTTCGGGCACCGACAAGGTCAACGCCATCATCAACTGCCATCTCGCCACCGGCCGCATCGGCAAGCCCGGCGCCGGGCCGTTTTCGGTGACCGGCCAGCCCAATGCTATGGGCGGCCGCGAGGTCGGCGGCATGGCCAACATGCTGGCCGCCCACATGGAGATCGAAAACCCCGAGCACCGCAACCGCGTGCAGCGCTTCTGGAACGCGCCGACCGTCGTCGAAAAGCCCGGCCTGAAAGCGGTCGAGATGTTCCAAGCGGTGGCCGACGGACGCATCAAGGCGCTGTGGATCATGGCGACCAATCCGGTCGATTCGATGCCGGACGCCGATACCATCGAGGCGGCGATCAAGGCTTGCCCGTTTGTCGTTGTCTCGGACGTGCTGGGCGAGACCGACACGGTCCGCCATGCTCAGGTCCGGCTGCCGGCGGCGGCATGGGGCGAGAAGGACGGCACCGTCACCAATTCGGAGCGCCGCATCTCGCGCCAGCGGGCTTTTTTGGCCACGCCCGGCGAGGCAAGGCCAGATTGGTGGATCATCGCTGAAGTCGCCAGGCGGATGGGGTTTGCCGAAGCTTTTTCGCATGTGTCGGCGGCCGACATCTTCGCCGAGCATGCGGCGTTGTCGGGTTTCGAGAATGACGGCGCGCGCGATTTTGATATAGGCGCGTATGGCGCGATTGATTCAGGGACCTTTGAGAAATTGGCGCCATTCCAATGGCCAGCGCCGAGCCAAGGCACCCCCCTCTGGCCTGCCGG
>NZ_JAMYNN010000015.1:0-156641 GCF_040319055.1 Mesorhizobium sp. M0960
GGTTTTTTTTTCAGGCCGCGTGCTGTTTTGAGCACCGTTTGGTATCAAATTTAGTGAGCCTGCATTGCCGGCGGGGGGGGTTTGGGGGGGCCTGGGCCCCGCGGGCTTATGCCGCCCTGCCATTCGCCCGTCTTTTGCGCTTCGGTTGAGGACAGATCGTAGCGGCCGATGCCGGCATGGGTGTCGATGACCCGAAACGCCTTGTCCTTCTGCTTCAGATATTCGATCAGCCGGCTGAGCACGGCATGCTTGACGACGTCGGCGAAGTTCCCGGCATGGTAGGCGTGGCGATAGTTCAATTGGAGCCCCTGCCCCAGCGCGGCGGTGGCGGCTGCGAGTTCGGATTTTCCGGCCGGCGGCCGCCGAAACGGAATGCCAGCGCCAGCCCGGCCAGGCCGGCCGCCATCAGGGAAAAACCGACCGGCCGCGCCCGGCGGTCGACCTCGCCGGCAGCCGAGCGCAGGACGAGGTCGACGGCCCGCATCGGAATGCCCTCGGCGTCGCCCGGACCGACGGTGAAGATGTAGGAACCGGGGGTAACGCTCGGGATCAGGCCGGCCTCGTCGCGAAAGATCCTGTCCGGCAGCTGTGGGCTGACCTGGCGCGGATTGTCGGAGTGATTGAACTGCAGCGTCGAGGCGAGCACCGTCCTGCCGCCGGTGGCGGCGGTCAGGGTCAGCACGGTGCGCTGCTGCGAGACGATGCGCTCGGCTCTTGCAGTAAGATCGACCAGCACGCGTAGCGGCCCGTCGCGTGCGCTCAGGGCCACCGTCACCGGCTTGAACCGGCCCTGGTCGTAAACCCGCCAGGTGCCGATCTCACGGCCGGAGAAATTGGTCATCGCCCAGGGATAGACGACGCCGATGCCGGTACCGATGAGCAGGATCAGAAGAAACAAAAAGCGCATGCGGACAATGCCCCGTTGATGCAACTACCTCGCATTGGCACCGTCGCGGATACGCTCCATCTCGTCCAGCAACATGTCGAGGCCTATATCGAAGGTCTTGTCAAAACCGGCTGTGCCGAAATATGCCCCGGCAGCCATGACGCCGGGGAAATCCCGCGCTAGCGCTTCATCGCTCACCGTGGTGACCGCCGAAGGCCCCTTGGCGTAGCCGGCCGTCTCGTCAAGGATCGCGCCCATCAGATAGTAGCTCGTGGCTCGGAACAACCGGGCGCTGAGTTCCAAACCGAAACCGCCGGCTTCGAACAGGCCGATCACGTGGTTCAGCTTGGCGAGACATGCCGGCGAATTCATGCGGTAGACCACAATGAACGGCGCAAAGGCGGGATGTTCGGTGGCGACCCGGCGGTATTCCTTCACGGCGACGTGGATCCGCTGGCGCCAAGGCATGCCGTCGTCAGGAATCTTGATCGAGCTGATCTGTCGATCGACCAGTGCCTCGTAAAGATGCGCCTGGGAGGGGAAATGATGGTAGATGCTCATCGCTTCGCAGCCGAGTTCTGCCGCCAGCTTGCGCATCGAAAAGCCGGAAAGCCCCTCCCTCTCGATTACCTCGAAAGCCGCATCCTCGATCATCTCGCGAGACAGCCGGCCGCGCGTTCGCTTTTTTTTGACTGATATGTCCATGGTGCCGCTTGACAACTTACGCTGTAAGGTTAATTTTCGACATTACCTTACATCGTAAGGCCAACAAAAACCAGAGGAGAACGCCATGAACAGCTTCCATATCGTTTTCATCCACGCCCTCTTCGCTTCATCATGCATCCTTGCTCGCCTCCACGGTCCACGCGCTGACCCTGACGCTGGCCTCCGCACCGGCCCGTGCCGACGACTATGACGCAACCATCAAGGACATCCAGTCGACCATGGGCGCTTGGAGCTCTATCTTCAACGGCATGCAGGTCGATTTCGATACGTTCAGGAGGGAGACGGGCGGGCAGTAATGCTTTCGTTTTTGGAGCGGGATGCGTTCAAACTGAATTCTCCATCCCGCTCTAACTGTTTGTGTGATCCGCCAGCACCTCATTGATAACCCGCCACGATTTTTCCGCCTCGCGCTGGTTGCCGTCATGTCCCGAAGCGACGATCAGCGCCTTCCAGAGCGCCCAGCCCCGAGCGCGCGCCCAGCTGTGCTCGTCAAGGGAAATGGCGTCGCGGAACGCCTGGCGGCTCTCGCCGTAAAATTCCGTCCATGCGATCACCAGGTCACAGGCAGGATCGCCGATAGCCGAACTGCCGAAATCGACGACCGCGCAGAGCTTGCCATCTTCGACGAGCAGATTGCCTGAGGCAACGTCGCCATGGACCCAGACCGGCGGCCCTTGCCATCGCGAGCCGAGCGCGGTCGCCCACACCGCCTCGGCGGTTGCCTTGTCGATGCGGCCGCCGAGCGCCGAAAGCGCGGCTCGGGTCTGGGCGTCGTAGACTGAAAGCTGGCCACCGCGGTGGAAATTATGCTGACCTGCCGGTGGTCCGCCAGCGGCGTCGATCCGGTAGAGCGCAACCAGAAAGCCGGCCAGCGAACGAGCGAATTCATTGAGATCGGCAATCAGCCCACCAGCCGCCGGCCGGCCGCGAAGCCAGCGATAGACGGACCAAGGCCATGGATAGCCTTCACCGGGCGCGCCTCTGGCCAGTGGCACCGGTATCGGCAGAGGCAAGTGAGGCGCGAGGCGAGGCAGCCAGCGATGCTCCTTCTCGACCTGGGCAACATAGGCGGCAGCGCTGGGCAGCCGCACCGACATTCGATCGCCCAGCCGGAAGGTGCGGTTGTCCCAGCCGCCAGGCTCGACCGGCTCTACCGGCAGGTCCGCCCATTCAGGGAACTGCGCGGCAATCAAGCGGCGAACAAGTGCGGCATCTATCGATATGCTTAGTGTTTGATCATCAGGCGGCATCGGGCTTGCTCAGGTCTTCTAAGCCTTGCGTTCCCAGCGCCGGTCCGGTGTTTGCTGCCAGTAGGTCACGGTGTGGCCGGCCTCCTTCATTGTCTTCCAGTGCGTGCGTGCCGCCTCTAGCTGGGCTGCATCGTGGCCGTCGAACAGGAACACGGCGCGCTGGTAGCCGCCAAGCTCCGGCGGCACCGCGCCATCGACCAGGAAGCGTATCTGCGCCTGGTTCGGATTGTCAGGTCCGACGGTCAGAAGCACCGGCTGCTCGGCGGGATGGGCTTCGCGGTCCGTTGCATGGGCCAGGAACGAATCGTCCCGGAAAGTCCACAGATGCTGGTCCAGCGCGTCGCGCCGTTCCTCGGTGCCGGTCTGCACCACGGCGCGCCAGCCGCGATCGATGCTGCGCTCCAGGAGGCCGGGCAGCGCGTCCTCCAGGGTCGATTCGGTCAGGTGATAGAACAGGATTTCGGCCATGACTTCAGTCTAAATCATTTGGCGCGCCGCTCATTGCTCGTAATGATCGCGCACCAATCGGTCGAGCAATCTGACGCCGAATCCGGAAGCCCATGACTGGTTGATCTCGTTGGAGGGCGAGCCCATCGCGGTGCCGGCAATGTCGAGATGCGCCCAGGGCGTGTCCTTGACGAAGCGCTGCAGGAACTGCGCGGCGATGATGGCGCCGCCATAACGGCCGCCAATATTCTTCATGTCGGCATTCTTGGACTCGATCAGCTTGTCGTATTCGGCGCCGAGCGGCATGCGCCACAACCGCTCCTGCGTCGCCTGACCGGCCGCCGTCAGCCGGTCCGCTAGCTCGTCATTATTAGAGAACAGGCCAGCATAATGCTGGCCGAGCGCGACCATGATGGCGCCGGTCAGCGTCGCCAGATTGATCATGAATTTCGGCTGGAAGCGGTCGTTGCAGTACCACAGCGCATCGGCCAGCACGAGGCGGCCCTCGGCGTCGGTGTTGAGCACTTCGATGGTCTGGCCAGACATCGAGGTGACGATGTCGCCCGGTCGTTGAGCGTGGCCGTCGACGGCGTTTTCGACCAGCCCGACAATGCCCACGACATTGACCTTCGCCTTGCGCGCGGCCAGCGCGTGCATCAGCCCGGTGACGGCAGCAGCGCCGCCCATGTCGCCCTTCATGTCCTCCATACCGGAGGCCGGCTTGATCGAATTGCCGCCGGTGTCGAAGGTGACTCCCTTGCCGACGAAGGCGACCGGGCTTTCCTTGGCCTTGCCGCCGTCCCACCGCATGACGGCGATGCGGGCGCCACGCGGCGAGCCCTGCGCTACGCCCAGCAGCGAACCCATGCCGAGCTTCTTCATCTCCTTCTCGGCCAGGATCTCGACCGTGACGCCGAGCGCCTCCAGTTGGGCGATGCGGGCGGCGAATTCCACCGGTCCCAACACATTGGCCGGTTCATTGACCAAATCGCGCGCCAGCAAGACGCCGTCGATCACCGCCGCTTCATCGGCAAAGGCCTTCTTTGCGGCCGCCGGATCGGCCGTGTGAATGGTCACCTTTACCGGCTTTTTTGGCTCACGCTTGCCGTCACCATTGTCCTTTTTGGTCTTGTACTTGTCGAAGGAATAGCTGCGCAGCAGGATGCCCGCGGCAAGCTGAACGGCTTGCCTGCCGCTGACGGCGGCGCCGGGAAGATCGAGCACGACGGCCACTTCGGTTGCCTTGCGAAAGGATGCGGCAATCGTGCCGCCGAGCTTCAGCCAGGCGTAGTCATCGAGATTGGAGCCCTTGCCGGCGCCGACCGCCACCAGCCGCTCGAGCGACGTCCCTTCCGGTGCCAGCACTTCGACCTGGCTGGCGAATTTGCCGGTGAAGTCGGCGACGGGAAAGGCCCGCTCGAGGGTCTTTGCCGGATCGCAGGCCCTGACCGCATCACCGAGGCCGCCCTCGTCGGCCGCCAGAACGAAAACGCTGCCCTTTTTGGGCGCGGCGAATTTGGCGAAGGCGATCGAGGGTCTCGAATTCATCATGTCCTGCTTTCGGGGAAATGCGTTGGATTATCGGGGAGAGGCGTTCGATTGGGCAGATCGGATCTAAGATGCCGTGTTATTGCGTCAGTGAGCGGCGGGTTGAAACAGCTCGATGACATTGCCGGATGGGTCTTCGAGCAGGGTCTGGGAACCGCGGACGCCCGTTATGATATCGTTGCGAAAGACAAGTCCAGCACTCTTGAGACGCGCAACCTCTTCTTTCAGGTCCGGCACCACCAGCAGGATGCGGTTCCAGCCTCCCGGCACCGGCTGCCGGCCGTCGGGCATCGCCCGAGCACCCGAACTGCCGGGTCCGCTTAGAAGGAGCCGTAACGCGCCGCGCGTGACGGAGGCAAAAGCCGGTCGCGCGTCCTGTTGGACGGCGAAGCCCAGATGTCCGCAATAGAAGTCGATCGAGGCGGCGACATCATCGACAATGTAGCGAATGCTGACTGGCGTCATGATCATTGACCTTTCGGTTCGAGCACGTTCCAACAAGGCGTGTCTATTGCGGGCGGAACAGTCGGCATAGTCCTGCTCATTATCGCCGCTTGACAATCCGCGCCGCTATCGCCCTAGCCTGAATGCGGGCATTGGCGAAACAACCGCGAATGCTCGGCCGCATGCCGGTAAACCACAGACCGGGCAATCGCGGGTCGGCTTCGCCGCCGTTGAAAAGCGGAACGCCCTTGCCGTCGAGAACGCCGAGCTTGCCGACCATCTGCTCCAGCCCGGTCCGGTAGCCGGTCGCTGAGATGACGATATCGGGCGTGATAAACCTGCCGTCGTTCAATATGATGCCGTCGCGAGTAAATTCTCGCAATGGCGGCACCACCACGATCATGCCTGCCTTGATGGCGCGAACCGCGCCGTCATCGGCTGCGATCGCGGTGTAGTCGGCGCTCAGACGGCTCGCACCTCCTATGGAGGCCGGCGGAAGCCCGAATTTCGTCAGGTCGCCGAAAACCAGGCGCTGGGTTGTCGCCATCACCGCATCGGCAATCCGTACCGGCAAGCGCGCCATGAAAGGCGAAAGCCTGTGGACGGCGATCTTGCAGATGCGTTTCGGCAGCAATGACGGACCATTGCGGGCCGACAGCCAGATGCTTTCGGCGTCTGCATCCGCAAGATGATTGAGGACGTCGAAACCCGAATTGCCTGCACCGACCACCAGCACCTTTTTGCCGGCATAGTCTTTCGCCTCGCCAAAATCTGCCGAATGGACGATCCGGCCGGCAAAATCCTTCATGCCTTTCCATGCGGGAATAAACGGCTGCCGGTCGCGCCCGGTGGCGACGACGACATGGCGCGCCGGACGGGATCCGGAATTGGTCTGTACGGTCCAGTGATCGCCATCGAACGTGATCTCTTCGACGGCAACGCCGAATGTGACAGGCAGCCGGTGCACTTGGCTGAAATCGTTCAGATGGCGAATGACGGCGGTTCTGTGCGGGAAGGCCGGGGTGCCTGCGGGATAGCCGATGCCGGGCAGCGTCGAGAGATCGCGATGCGTGTTGAGGTGCAGACGTTGGTGCCGCCGATGCCAGGGCTCGGCAAGCCGGCTCTCCTTTTCCAGGACGAGCGTCGGTACGCCGGCCTTCATCAGGGCGTGGGCGGCGGCAAGGCCGGCCGCGCCGGCGCCGATCACAATCGCGCCATCAAAGACCGCTTCCCAACCGGTTTGACTGCGCAATTTTTCCGCTTCCATGCTGGGGCTCAACAGATCCTGACCCGTCTTATCACGCCGCCGCGGCGGCGATCGGCGCGACATTTGGTCGTTTTGCCGCATTTGACAAGACTTTGGCCGAAATCGCTCCCATATGCGACATTGAACCATCCACGATTCGTCGCGGCACGGCCCCGCTTCCCGCCGCAACCTGTTGTTAACCAACAATGTTCGCCCTTTCTTATCCATTGCCGCCGACACTCCGGCCCAGCGGAATTTGCGATACGGGACAGAACCCAGATCGAACCGCCAAACTGAGCCAGTTGTGCAGCCGGCGCCGGACGACTACCTTATTCCAAGGCATGATGCCGTTCGAAACCGCCGAGAAAAGCCTTCATGAAGGTCGTTGAACGTTACATCATGCGCCGTGCTTTCGCGGTATTCGCGCTGGCGCTCGTTTGGACGCTGGCGATCGTCTGGACGACTCAGGTGCTCGCCCGCATCGACCTCGTCACTGATAGCGGTCAGTCGGCCCTCACCTTCTTCGAAGTCGCAGCGCTGATCGTCCCGTCGATCGTTCCGATCGTCGTGCCGTTCGCCCTAGTCGTCGCGGTCGCGCAGATCCTCAGCGTGATGAATTCGGATTCGGAGCTGGCCGTCATCAATGCCGCCGGCGCTTCACGCTGGACCATCGTCAGGCCGATCATGCTTCTGGCACTCGCAGCCAGCGTTTTTTCGTTTGCTGTCGACAATGGCGTCGACCCTTACGCACGCCAGAAGAACCGCGAGTTGATTGCTTCGTCGCGTGCCGATCTGTTGTCGTTGATCATCCAGGAAGGCACCTTCCGCAAGATCGATGATGGCCTGTTCCTGCAGATTGGCGAACGGCTTCCCGACAATCGCCTCGGCGGCATCTTCGTCGCCGACTCGCGCGAAGAAGGCGTCAATCTCATCTATTATGCCAAGACCGGCAGCATCATCGAACGCGGCGACGAGAAGGTGCTGATGATGAATGACGGCGTCATCCATCGCAAAACCATGACCGGCGACCTCTCGGTAATCCGGTTCACCTCCTACGCCTTCGACTTGTCCGCCTTCTTGTCGGCGTCATCTGACATTCTGCTTTTGCCGAAGGACCGGACGACCCAGTACCTGCTCAATCCCAGTCCGAACGACAAGATGTACCAGCAAAAGCCGAACAGGTACCTGGCCGAGCTCAACCAGCGTTTTTCCGAGTGGTCCTATTCGCTCGTCTTTGCGCTGATCGCGCTTGCGGTCGCCGGAGATGCGCGCTCGCATCGCGAGGCGCGCGTGCACCCGCTGATCACGGCAATCGCGATCGCGCTGTTCGTGCGCTGGCTCGGGTTCTTTGCCGCCGGCAAGGCCGACAAGGTGCCGCAATATGCCTATATGGTCTACGGCGTCCCGATCGTGGCATCGGCGATCGCTATCTGGTTCATCGTTTCCAACCGGACGATGGAACTGCCGGTTGCTTGGGCCGATTGGATAACCAATCTTGCCGGCCGCTTCAATGACGGCTGGAGCGCCGTCAAGCTCCGCTTTGCCCGGCGTGGCGCATCCGGACAGGGAGCCGGCTGATGGGCTGGACTCTGGGTCGGTACTTCTTCTTTCGCTATGTGACGATCACCATCTGGTTCTTCATCGGCCTTTTGGCGCTGGTGTTCCTGATCGATTTCACCGAGCTTTCCGGCCGCACGACCGGCGTGCCGGGCTTCACCTACGCAACTGCGTTCGCCATTTCGGGGCTCCGGATGCCGATGATCATGCTGCAGACGGTGCCGTTCGTCGGCCTGTTCTCGGCGATGGCGACCCTGGTGTCGCTCAACCGCAAATATGAATTGGTCATCGCCCGTTCCGCCGGGGTTTCCGCATGGCAGTTCCTGCTGCCGTGCTGCATCGGGGCGCTGCTGTTTGGGGCCTTGTCGGTTGGCGTCATCAATCCGATAGCCGCGCACGCCTATTCCTGGTCCGAGCAGATCGAGACCCAGCTCCGTTCGGGCAAGTCGAACACCGTCTCGGCCGACGCCGCGCCCTGGATCAGGCAGAAAACCAGCTCCGGCGATACCATCATCGGCGCGCGCGCCATTCTCAATCAAGGCCTGGAGATGGCCGACGCGGTCTTCTTCAGTTTCAGCCCGCAAGGCGACATCATCGAGCGCAAGGATGCCGCGCACGCCTTTTTGCGGGACGGCTACTGGGAATTGCGGGACGTCAAGGTGTTCCGGGACGGCACCATCCAGTCGTTACCCAGCGATCGGCTGCCGACCGATCTCAAGCCGGAATTCGTGCAAGAGCGGTTGGCGCGCCCTGAGACCATCCCCTTCTACGATCTGCCCGGCAAGATCGAGGTGGCCCGCTCCTTCGGCCTCAAGGCAAATGCCTTCGCCATGCAGTTCGATTCCCTGATTGCGCTGCCCTTCCTGCTCGTCGCGATGACGCTGATTGCGGCAACGGTATCAATGCGATTTGCGAGGATGGGGCAGTCGGCGACGATGATTCTGGGTGGCATCGTGGCCGGCTTTCTGCTTTATGTCGTTTCGGTGCTGGTCAAGGCATTCGGCGTAGCGGGATTCGTACCCACTGCCGTAGCGGCTTGGGTCCCGGTTGTCGTGGCTATGTTCTTCGGGGTGACATTCCTGCTATACAAGGAAGACGGCTAGTGAGGGAGGCGGTTTTGCGCAGCCATAGGCACGCCGGTTTGGCACGCCTCTCTGCGGCGAGCGCCTTGGCATGCCTGCTTGCCGGCGCTGCCCCGGTTGCTCCGGTTTTCGCCCAGGACGTCAGTGAGCTGGCAACGAAGGTTCCGAGCGGCACGCAGATGCTGCTGGCAGCCGATACGCTGGTCTACGACAACGACAAGCAGACTGTGACGGCCGTCGGCGGCGTCCAGATCGACTATGGCGGCAACCGTCTCGTCGCCCAGCGGGTCGAATACAACCGCAACACCAAACGCCTCGTCGCCAGCGGCAATGTCGAGCTCGTCAACAGCGACGGCACCAAAATCTATTCGCAGCATGCCGACATCACCGACGATTTCGCCGACGGCTTCGTCAACGCGCTGCGTGTCGAGACCGTCGACAAGGCGTATTTCGCCGCCGAAAGCGCGGAGCGCATGGGCGGCGTGCTGACGACGTTCCACAATGGCGTCTACACCGCCTGCGAGCCGTGCGAGGACAAGCCCGACAAAGCGCCGACCTGGCGTATCAAGGCCAGGAAGATCATCTGGAACGGCGAGAAGAAGACGGTTCGCTTCGAGAATTCGAATTTCGAGTTCTTCGGCTTTCCACTGGCCTATCTGCCGGCTTTCGAGATCGCCGACCCGACGGTCAAGCGCAAGAGCGGCTTCCTGATCCCCGGCGTCGCCTACAAGAGCGATCTCGGCGTCGGTGTTAGAGTTCCCTATTATTTCGCGCTCTCGCCGACCTACGATCTAACTGTCACCGGCAGCGGCTATACCAGACAGGGTTTCCTCGGTGAGGCCGAGTGGAGGCAGCGCTTCAACAACGGTCAGTACAGCCTGAAGATTGCGGGCATCCGTCAAGAGAATCCCGACGCCTTCATCGACGACAATGGCCACAACGTCAGTTCGGGTACCGAGGGCGATCCGAACAGGTTCCGCGGCATGATGGGCACCCAAGGCCAGTTCGCCATCAACCCGCGCTGGGACTTCGGCTGGGACATCCTGCTGCAGAGCGACAAGAGTTTCTCGCGCAC
The DNA here is from genome assembly GCF_040319055.1 of Mesorhizobium sp. M0960. NCBI lineage: Bacteria > Pseudomonadati > Pseudomonadota > Alphaproteobacteria > Hyphomicrobiales > Phyllobacteriaceae > Mesorhizobium > Mesorhizobium sp. M0960. The sequence goes on from NZ_JAMYNN010000015.1 coordinate 10,262, forward strand.
CTACGATATCGACGGCTTCAACGATAGCGTACACCGCTCCGAGGTGTACCTGACGGGGCTCAACGATCGCAATTATTTCGATGTGCGCGCCATGCACTTCGACGTTCAAGAAGACACCCTCGCTAGCGATCCGACCGCCCGCGCCGCCAAGCAGCCCTGGGTGCTGCCCTCGCTCGACTACGCCTATATCCCCGACATGCCGGTGGCCGGCGGGCAGCTGTCGTTCGACGTCAACGCGCGGATCATAGACCGCGACAGGCTCGATACGGCTCTTGCAGATTCGGGCATCCCTTCGTCCGTCAACAACGTCCGCGGCATCGACGGTCAATCCGGCCGCGTTACCGCTGAGGCCGAATGGAAGCGCACCTTCACCACCGATGGCGGGCTGCTGCTGACGCCGCTGCTGGCGCTGCGCGGCGACGCCGGCTATGTCAACGCCTCCTCGGCCTCGCTCGACGCCGTCAACCAGATGGCGACCAATCTCGGCGTTGACGACGACATGCGTTCGTCGCTTGCCCGCTACATGGCGACCGCCGGCCTTGAGATGCGCTGGCCGGTACTGTTCTCGATGACCAGTTCCAGCCATGTCTTCGAACCGATGGCGCAAGTGTTCATGCGTCCGAACGAGCAATATGTCGGCGGGCTGGCGGTCCCCAACGAGGACGCCCAGAGCTTCGTCTTCGACGCCACGACGCTGTTCGAGCGCGACAAATTCTCCGGCTATGACCGCATGGAAGGCGGCACGCGCGCCAATGTCGGGCTGCGCTATTCCGGCGCGTACGACAATGGCTGGAGCACCAATGCGGTGTTCGGCCAATCCTACCAACTCGGCGGCCAGAACTCGTTCGGCACGCCGGATCTGGTCAATGTCGGCGCCTATTCGGGTCTTGAAACCGCAACCTCCGACTATGTCGGCCTTGTCGGCTTCAATAGCCCCAGCGGATTTTCCGGCTCGGTCAGCGGCCGTTTCGACGAGCAAAGCTTCGAGGTCCGCCGCGCTGAGGTAAAGGCCGCCTTTTCAGGCCTGCCCGTATCGCTGAGCGCCAAATACGCCTTCATCCAGGCGCAGCCGCTCTATGGCTTCTCCACGGATCGCCATGAGATCACGCTCGGCGCCTCGACGCATCTTGCTGAGAATTGGCGCGTCTTTGGCACCGGCACGTATGATCTGGAGCAGAGCATCCTGGTCAAGGACGGGGTCGGCTTTGCCTATAGCGATTCGTGCTTTACCTATTTGATGACGTTTTCGGAAAGACGTGACTTGAACACCAAGGAAGTATCGCAGAACGTCGGCTTCAACCTGTCGTTCCGCACGCTCGGCGATTTCGGCTCGTCGCAACGCTCCATCGACACCATCCAATAAGGGGAGCAGCAGTCGGCAACGGGGCGGCTGGCGGACGACATTGTTTCGCCGCATAGAGCAGGCACGAATTTCCGCGGCCTGAACTGGGACAGGTTGGGCCGAATCGAGATGGAATTGGGATGCTTTCGATGAGGAAATACCTCTTTTCGGCAGGCTTCGCGCTGCTGGTGGCGGTCTCGATCACCGCAGTGACGCGGCCGGTTTTCGCCAGCGAGATCAAATACGTCGTCAACAATATACCGATCACCACCGGCGACATCCAGCATCGCGCGGCTTTCCTGCGCCTGCAGCACAAAAAGGGCGATGCCGGCCAGGAAATGATCGACCAGACGCTGCGGATGGCCGAAGCCAGGCGGCTCGGCATCCGCATCAGCGACGCGCAGGTCGATGCCGCTTATCAGCGTTTCGCCACGAGCAACAAGATGCCGCTCAAGCAGCTTGACGGCGCCATGGCGCAATCCGGCGTCTCCAAGGAGCATTTCAAGGAGTTTATCCGGGCGCAGATGGCCTGGAACCAGGCGCTGACCGCGCGTCACCGTTCTAGCGACGGCGGCGGCGCCATAAGCGAGCAGGACCTCGTCAAGCGCATGCTCGAGAAAGGCGGTAGCAAACCGAGTGCCACCGAGTACATGCTGCAGCAGGTCATTTTCGTGGTGCCGGCCGCCGAGCGAAGCGCGACGCTGGCCAAGCGCAAACGCGAAGCCGACGCCATGCGCGCCCGCTTCAACGGCTGCAACACCACGCGCGAATTCGCCAAGGGCCTGATGGATGTCACCGTTCGCGATCTCGGCCGGGTGCTGGCGCCGCAATTGCCGCTGGACTGGGCCGAGCAGATAAAAGCTACAAAGGTTGGCGGCGCCACCACGACGCGCGAAACCGACCGCGGCGTCGAATTCATCGGCATCTGCTCGTCGCGCGAGGTGTCAGACGACAAAGTCGCGCAGATGGTGTTCCAGAATGAAGGTTCGAGCGACAAGAACGCCGACGAGCTCTCGAAGAAATATGTCGAGGAGTTGCGGAAGAAAGCCCGCATCATCGAGCGCTGAAGTCGCGATAGCCGTGCCTCACGCAGAGCTTCCGCTGGCGCTGAGCGTCGGCGATCCGTCCGGTGTGGGGCCGGACATCGCCATCGCCGCTTGGCAGGCCCGCGATACCGCCGGCGTTCCGTCTTTCTATCTTCTTGCCGATCCGGCACTGATTGCTGCGCGGGCGCACAGGCTCGGCGCCGATATTGCGATGGCCGAGACAACGCCGGCGCTAGCGCCGGAGATGTTTTCGCGCGCGCTGCCGGTGGTGGCGCTTGCCGCCCGTTTCATCGACAGTCCCGGCCGCTCTGATCCAGCCAACGCCGCCGGCATCGTCGAGGCGATCGACCGCGCCGTCGCCGACTGCCTGGCCGGCCGCGCTGCCGCGGTCGTCACCTGCCCCATTGCCAAGAAGCCGCTCTACGATGCCGGCTTTGGCTTTCCCGGCCACACCGAATATCTGGCGCATCTGGCATCGCTTCATACCGGTACCGAGGTGACGCCGGTGATGCTGCTTGCCGGACCGGACCTGCGCACCGTGCCGGTCACCATCCACATCGCGCTGGCCGAGGTGCCGAAGGCGCTGACGACCGACCTGATCGTCACCACCGGCCGCATCACCGCCGCCGACCTTGCAAACCGCTTCGGAATTGCCAAGCCGCGGCTCGCCATTACCGGCCTCAACCCGCACGCCGGCGAAGGCGGCGCGATGGGCACCGAAGATGAGCGCATCGTACGCCCGGCGGTCGACAGGCTGAGGCAGGAAGGGATCGACGCCTTCGGGCCATTGCCCGCCGACACGCTGTTTCATGCTCGCGCCCGCGCCGGCTACGACGTGGCGCTCTGCATGTATCACGACCAGGCGCTGATCCCGGCCAAGGCGCTGGCGTTTGACGAGGCTGTCAACGTCACGCTTGGCCTGCCCTTCATCCGCACCTCGCCCGACCATGGCACCGCCTTCGACATCGCCGGCAAGGGCATCGCCCGCGCCGACAGTCTGATTGGCGCACTGAAGCTCGCTCGCCTACTTGCCGATACTGGGACAAAAACTGCAGGCCAATGAGCCCAATCCGATGATCCTAACCCAATGAGCCCAGCCCGATGAGCCCAGCCCGATGAGCATAGACGGGCTGCCGCCGCTGCGTGAGGTGATCGAGCGCCATGGGCTGCAGGCGAAAAAGGCGCTCGGCCAGAATTTTCTGCTCGACCTTAACCTGACAAGCAAGATTGCGCGGACCGCCGGCGACCTGAGCGACGTTACGGTTATCGAGGTCGGTCCCGGTCCGGGCGGGCTGACTAGGGCCCTGCTCCTCAACGGCGCCCGGCGGGTCGTCGCGATCGAGCGCGACGAGCGCTGCCTGGCGGCCTTGGCTGAGATCGCGAACCACTATCCGGGTCGGCTCGAGATCGTGGCCGGCGATGCGCTGAAAACTGATTTTGCAGCGCTTGCCAAAGGAGTGCCGGGAAGCAGCGGGTCGGCGAAAATCGTCGCCAACCTGCCTTACAATGTCGGCACCGAATTGCTGATCCGTTGGCTGACCGTCACCGAGTGGCCGCCTTTCTACACATCGATGACGCTGATGTTCCAGCGCGAGGTCGCCGAACGCATTGCAGCCAGCCCCGGCAGCGAGGCCTATGGCCGGCTCGGCGTGCTGGCAGGGTGGCGGACGGAGGCGAGGATTGCCTTCGACGTGCCGCCGCAGGCGTTCACGCCGCCACCCAAGGTGACGTCCTCGGTTGTGCATCTGGTGCCACGCGCCAGCCCCTTGCCGGCAGAGGTGAAACGGCTCAGCCGCGTCACCGAAGCGGCGTTCGGCCAGCGCCGGAAAATGCTGCGGCAGAGCGTGAAAAGCCTTGGCGGCGAGGCGCTGCTCACCCGCGCCGGCATCGATCCGACCAGGCGTGCGGAGACGCTCAGCGTCGAGGAATTCGTGCGGCTGACGAATGCGGTGTGAGGCTGTGATGCAGGAACTTGGAGTGGTCGCTCGGCTTTTCCCACTTATCGAGGCAGGCGAGAAAATATCCACCATACGCTGGCGCGAAATATCGATTTTGCCGGGCTATATGCGCTATGTTTGTGACGGCGATGCCAGCAGGATCGCGATTGTGTGGGTCACGCGCTGCACCGATCTGCGCCTGTCCGAGGCGGCAACGTTCCTTGGAGAGAATCGGAATGGCCCCAAGAGGTCACGGGGATGCGAGAGCACTATCCGCAGATCGGACGGACCGACATTGTACAGATCATTGAACACTTGACACCCGCCCAGACAAAGCGTCGCCCCGACTACCCGCCTGAAGTCCGATAAAAGTGCGCTATCTGGCAAACTTCGATCGCACAGAGGAATGCCAGTCGTGACGCTGCAGGAGCCGACCAACACCCGCACGCTAGGTGGATCATGCCAGTGCGGTGCAGTCACCTATAAGGTGACGGACGAGTTCATATTTGCCGTGAATTGCCATTGCTCGATCTGCCGTCGCGCAACCGGCGCAGCGTTCAAGCCACTCGCAGGCATAGAGCGTGTCAAATTGCGCATCACGAGTGGGGAGGACAAAATCCAGATCGTCGACGGCAATAGCTGGCATGACGAGCGATGCAAGCTATGCGGGTCGTTCCTTTTTGCGGTTGTTCGTGACGGCGCGTTCGCCCACATCGCTATGGGGACCCTCGTCGACGACCCAAACATTCGCCCAAGCGCGCACATTTTCGTCGGCTCCAAGGCACCTTGGTTCACCATTACAGACGACCTGCCGCAATATGACGAAAATATTGTCGAAGACAGGAGCGAATTCACGGAAGCGTCGAGCTTCGTGTCGTTCCATCAGGAGAGCGATACCGCAAAGCCGCGTTGAACCCCCGGCCGTGCCATCATAGTCCCATACTAGCGCTCAACATTCGGAAATTCGGCAAGATCGACTTGATGCCGCTCGTGCCGCCATGCCCAGCCGAGAATAGCAAAATCGGCGATCGACAGCTCGCCCGAGAAATACTCGACCTCCGCCAGCCTCCGATCGGCGACTCCGTACAGGCGTCGGGTCTCTGCGCTATAGCGTGCCAGTCCGTAGCGGCGGTCCTGGTCGTCGGTCACGCCAAGAAAGTGGTGCACCTGGCCCGGCATCGGACCGAAACCACCCACCTGCCACATCAGCCATTCCAACACAGGGACTTGCGCGCTGAGTCTGGACGGCCAAAAGTGGCCGGTCTTCTGGCCTAGGTAAATTAGGATGGCACCCGACTCGAACACGCTGATCGGTCTACCCGTCCGGTCCGGCGGGATCGACGATGGCGGGGATGCGATTGTTGGGGCTAATACGCAGAAACCCAGAGGCATGCTGTTCGCCCTTCGTGATGTCGACCACCTTCACCGTGTAGGGCAGCCATCGCCTCGAGCGCGACGCTGATCTTTCGGCCATTCGGTGTGTCAAAAGCCCATAATTCAATCGGCATGCCAACTCTCTATCGCGTTTTATCCCGACGTTGATCGCTGGTACGAGGGCGTCTCTCTCGTCAACAAACATCGGCAAATGTCAATTATCCCGACAAGAGGACACTATCTTCGTGTGATCGCCACCGTCCCGAAAGACGCCGCAGGCCGGACGCTTACGATAAAGGTGCTCAATCCGTCTTCTCATCGAGCAGCCCCGAGACGAAATCGAACAGGCCCGGCCGGCGATCGCGTCTGAGCCGTTCGGCCGTGACGATGCCGCGCACCTCGGCGAAAGCGCGGTCAAGATCGTCGTTGACGATGACGAAATCATATTCCTTCCAGTGCTCGATCTCATTACGGGCGTTCTTGAGCCGCGTCTCGATTACCGCTTCCTGGTCCTCGGCGCGACGCTTCAGCCGCGCCTTCAATTCCTTCATCGACGGCGGCAGGATGAAGATCGAGACGATGTCGGCGCGCATCTTCTCCTTGAGCTGCTGAGCGCCTTGCCAATCGATGTCGAACAGCATGTCGCGGCCTTCTGCCAGCGCCTGTTCGGCCGGCTCGCGCGGCGTCGCGTAGCAATTGCCGTGCACCTCCGCCCATTCGAGCAGCGCATCGGAATCGCGCAGCCGCTCGAACTCGCGCATCGTGCGGAAGTGGTAATGGACACCCTCGATCTCGCTGCCGCGGCGTGGCCGCGTGGTGACCGAGACCGACAATTCCAGGCTGGAATCGCTCTCCAGCAGGTTGCGCGCGATCGTCGACTTGCCGGCGCCTGAGGGCGACGACAACACCAGCATCAGCCCGCGGCGCCGAATGCGGGAACCCACATCCCTAGTGGTCATGGGGCTTGGCAGTCATGTGGCTTGGCATCGGGATCATTCCAGATTCTGGACCTGTTCGCGAAACTGGTCGACGACCGCCTTCAGTTCCAGTCCGATGGCGGTGACCGCGGCAGCATTCGACTTGGAACACAGCGTATTCGATTCGCGGTTGAATTCCTGCGCCAGGAAATCGAGCTTGCGGCCGACGGCGCCACCGCCGGCGAGCAGCGCCCGGCCCGACGCCACGTGCGTCTTCAGCCGGTCGATCTCCTCGCGTATGTCGGCCTTGGTGGCCAGGAACGCCGCTTCCATATGCAGCCGGCTGGCATCCAGATTGGCTGATGCGTCCATCAGCAGCCGGATCTGCTCTGCAAGCCTTTCGCGGATCGTGGCCGGCTCGCGTGATGGATCGGCCTCGGCCCGCAGTGTCAGCGCCTCGATGGCATCGATATGGCCGGACAGCAGGGAACGAAGCGCCGCACCTTCGCCTTGGCGCGCCTGCTGCAGCCCGTCCAGTGCTGCTTCCAGCGCCGACAATAACGCGGTATCGAGCGCACTGCGCGCCTCTTCGGTTTCGATGGCTTCGGGAATGTCGAGCACGCCGCGCAGCGCAAGCAGTCCGTCGGCCGCCGCAGGCGCTACTCCGAACTGCTCCTGCAGCCGCTTGGCCAACCCCGCCAGATCCTTCAGGAAAGCCTCGTTGACCACGGGTTGCGCTTGCGCGCCGGCGGCGCGGCCAATGGTCAGCGTCATCTGGAAATTACCGCGCCCAAAACGCTTTTGCACCGTCTGCCTGACGGCCGGCTCCAGCCGGTCGAAACCTTGCGGCAGCCGCAGCCTGACCTCGACGCTCTTGCCGTTGACGGACTTGGCTTCCCAGGCAATCGAAGTGCCTTCGTGTTCGGCGACACTGCGCGCAAAACCGGTCATACTCTGCAAGTTCATGTTGCCGTGCGTCCCCTTGCCGAATGCCCCTCAAGCCGGAACGATTGCTCCGGACAGGATCATGTGAATTTCAATGCCATAGCAGCCCTTGCACATCCACCCGGACATGCACAGGGCCGACCTGATGGCGTCTGGCCCTACTGGGCGGCGGTAGCCCCCGCATCGTCAACGATGGCTCCCGCCGGCGTGTCGGCTCCGGTATTGGTTGCCCCGGCCTTGGCGGCGTCCTGCGCCTGCTTTTTCAGCAGTGCCCGGTAGCGAGCGACATTCTCGTTATGCTCATCGAGCGTCGCGGCAAAGACGTGGCCGCCGCTGCCGTCGGCGACGAAGTAAAGATCGCTGGTCTTCGACGGATTGGCGACTGCCTCCAGCGCCGCACGGCCGGGATTGGCGATCGGCGTCGGCGGCAAGCCGTTGATCAGATAGGTGTTGTAGGGCGTCGGCTTCTGGATGTCCGACTGATAGATCGGGCGGTCGATGGGTTTGCCCTTGCCGCCGAACAGGCCGTAGATGATGGTCGGGTCCGACTGCAGCCGCATACCCTTGGCCAGCCGGTTGAGGAAGACGGCCGCTACCCGCGAGCGTTCATCGCCCTTACCTGTCTCCTTCTCGACGATCGAGGCCAGGGTGACAAAATCCTCAATGTTGGCGATCGGCAGATCCGGCGCTCGGCGCTGCCAGACTTCGTCGACCAGCCTTTTCTGGTCGGCCAGAAGCTTGTCGACCATCTGCTGGCGTGTTGCGCCGCGGGTGAAGCGCAGCGTGTCGGTGGCGAGGCTGCCCTCGGGTGGAGTGGTCGACGGCATATCGCCGGTCAGTGCGTCCTGCTCAGCGATCCGTTGCAGTGCCTGCTCGACCGTCAGCCCCTCGGGGATGGTCAGCGAATACATCACCGACTTGCCGCTCTTCAGCAGTTCCATGATATCGTGCATCGAAGCCTGCGGCTTGATCTCGTATTCGCCAGCCTTCAGGGCGGAATCATTGCCGAAGGCGCGTACGCCAAGGCGGAAGATGCGGGCGTCGCTGATCAGCCCTCGCCGCTCAAGCTGGTCGGCGATCTCCTGGACGCCGCTATTCGGCTTGACCAGGAAAGTGTCGCCATTGGCCGACGGGCCCGGCTCGTTGAATTCCTGCTTGCCGAAATACAGCGCAACGCCTGCCGCCAGAACCATCAGCATCACCGAAGAGATGACGAAGTTCATGAACACGACGAACTGGCTGCGCGAGGCACGCGAGCGCTTCGGCGGCGGCGTGCCGGCCTCGGGCCGCAACGCCTCGCTAGCCGTCTTCGGCACGATCGGGCCGGGGGTTGCTGCCCGTTGCCCGAATTCCCCGTTATCGGCCGGATTTGTGTTCATAGCGCCCTACCAATTGATCTTGCGACGAATCCCCTCGGGCAGAGTAGGGGCGAATATGGCAAAATTGACGGCAGACGCAAACCGGCGGAGCGGTCAGCCATTGTAGCGCTGGAAGACGAGCGAGGCGTTGGTGCCACCGAAGCCGAAGGAGTTGGACAGCGCCACGTCGATCTGCCGGGCCCGCGGCTTGTGCGGCACCAGGTCGATCGCCGTTTCGCGCTCCGGATTGTCAAGATTGATGGTCGGCGGCGCGATGTTGTCGCGAATGGCGAGGATCGAAAAGATCGCCTCGGCCGCACCAGCCGCGCCCAGCAGGTGGCCAATCGACGATTTGGTCGACGACATCGATATCTTCGAGGCGGCGTTGCCGACCAGCCGCTCGACGGCGCCGAGTTCGATCGTATCGGCCATGGTCGAGGTGCCGTGCGCGTTGATGTAGTCGACATCGGCCGGCGTCAGCTTCGCCCGGTTCAGCGCCGCGGTCATGCAACGGAAAGCGCCGTCGCCGTCTTCGGCAGGCGCGGTGATGTGATAGGCGTCACCGGTCAGACCGTAGCCGGTGACCTCGGCATAGATCTTGGCGCCGCGGGCCTTGGCGTGTTCGAGCTCCTCGAGCACGACAACACCGGCGCCCTCGCCCATGACGAAGCCGTCGCGATCGCGATCATAGGGGCGTGAGGCCGTTTGTGGCGCGTCGTTGCGCTCTGTGGAGAGCGCGCGGCAAGCGGCGAACCCGGCGATCGACAGTCTCGTCACCGGCGCTTCGGCGCCGCCTGCGACCATAACGTCGGCATCGCCCCAGATGATCAGCCGGGCGGCATCGCCGATGGCGTGCGCACCGGTCGAGCAAGCGGTGACGACGGCATGGTTGGGGCCTTTCAGCCCATGCCGGATCGAGACCTGACCGGAGACGAGGTTGATGATCTGGCCAGGGATGAAGAATGGGCTGATGCGGCGCGGACCGCGTTCCTTGAGGATCATCGCATTCTCGGCGATGCCTTCGATGCCGCCGATGCCCGAACCGATCAGCACGCCGGTGGCGCACTGTTCCTCATGCGTCTTCGGCTGCCAGCCGGAATCCTTGAGTGCCTCGTCGGCGGCCGCGATCCCGTACAGGATGAAGTCGCCGATCTTGCGCAGTTCCTTCGGCTCGAGAACGGCTTCAGGATTGAAAGTGGCATTGGAGCCGTCACCGCGCGGAATGACGTGGGCGACCTTGCAGGCAAGGTCTTCCACCTCGAATTCGGTGATGCGCTTGGCTGCGCTGCGGCCGGTCAGAAGCTCCTTCCAGCTGTGCTCGAAGCCCATGCCGAACGGCGAAAGCAGCCCAAGGCCCGTGACGACGACACGCCTCATCGCAGGTCCTCCCCGGTGATGACTGCAAATAGCGTCAGGCGGAGGCCTTGTCGATGTATTTCACCGCATCGCCAACAGTCAGGATGGTCTCGGCGGCGTCGTCCGGGATTTCGACACCGAACTCTTCTTCGAACGCCATGACAAGTTCGACCGTGTCGAGGCTGTCCGCGCCCAGATCATCGATGAAGCTCGCCTGCTCCGTCACCTTGTCGGCATCGACGCCAAGGTGCTCGATGACAATCTTCTTGACGCGCTCTGCGGTGTCACTCATTTGGGCATCCTCGTCTTTTGGTTGTCTGTCTTCGTTAGCGGGCAGAATGCCGCTAATCAAGCTGAAAGATGGTCCTGCCGGAAACGCAGCGGAACAGGACCGGTTTTTGCCCGAACCGCCGGGTTGCGGGCGGCATTACACGAAAAATCCCGTGCATCCAAGACGGAATGAAGCGTTTTCCCAAGTGTTAGATCATTGCCATGCCGCCATTCACATGAATGGTCTGGCCGGTGACGTAGGCTGCCTCGTTGGAAGCTAGGTAGGCGACGGCAGAGGCGACTTCGGCGCCCGTGCCCATGCGCCGGGTCGGGATCGCCGCCATGATCGCCTCTTTCTGCTTGTCGTTGAGCTTGGCGGTCATCGCCGATTCGATGAAGCCCGGGGCGACGCAGTTGACGGTGATATTGCGGGTGGCGATCTCCTGCGCCAGCGATTTGGAAAAGCCGATCATACCGGCTTTGGAGGCGCAGTAGTTGGTCTGGCCGGGATTGCCGGTGACGCCAACCACTGAAGTGATGTTGATGATGCGGCCATGGCGGCGCCGCATCATCGGATGGGTAAGCTCGCGGGTCAGCCGGAACACGGCGGTCAGGTTGACCTCGAGCACGCTATCCCAGTCGGCGTCAGCCATGCGTACGAACATCCCGTCCTTGGTGATGCCGGCATTGTTGACGAGGATGTCGACGCCTTCGAGGTCGGCCTCCGCCTTCTGGCCGAGCGCCTTGACGTCGTCGCGGTTGGAAAGATTGGCCGGGAAAAGCTTGACCCGGTCGCCCAGTTCGGCGGCCAGCGCCTCCAGTTTCTCGATACGTGTGCCATGCAGGCCGACGATGGCGCCCTGGCCGTGCAGCACGCGGGCGATCGCCTCGCCGATACCTCCCGATGCGCCGGTGACGAGCGCCTTGCGGCCGGACAATTCGAACATGTTTTATCCTCTTCCCAAATCGTACTGGCCAATCATACGGGCCGGTGAGTTCGGCTATCTGTAAACGTCGCCGCGGTGGCCAATGGTTACCACCAGAATGACGAGCCGGTTATCCTGCACATCGCAAATGATGCGATAATCCCCGACGCGATATCTCCAAAAGGTTGCGAGCGGGCCCTTCAGCGGTTTGCCGAGTTCACGCGGGTTGTCGAGAACGGCAATGCGGTTTTCAATAAAATCACGGATACGGTGACGTGTCTGCGGATCCAGTTTTTCGACAAATTTTCGCGCCGAGCGGGCGTATTCAAGCGTCCAGGCCACGCCAGAAGTCCTCGGCTCTCATGACGTCTTCTTCACCACGCCTGATCCGCTCAATGACTTCGGCAGCCAAGTAGTAATCCTCCAAATCCTCCAGGCCACGTTCAATGAGCTCGCGCAGATAGTAGGCCTTGCTGCGACCAGTCTTGGCCGCGAGAAAATCCAGGCGCTGCTCGACTTCGGGAGAAAGGCGGATCGACGTGGGCATGCCGCACCTTGTTGCGATACATGTATTCATGTAGCGGCAAGCACAGATGAATTCAAGCTACGTGGTCACCCAAGGCGGCAAGTGCCGTCTCGACCTCCGCCGCCGATCCGATGCTGCTGGTGGCAATATCGCGGTTGATGCGGCGGGCCAGCCCCGACAGCACCTTGCCGGCACCCACTTCGTAAAGCGTCGCAACGCCGTTGCTGCCGAACCACTCCACCGTTTCGCGCCAGCGCACGCGCCCGATCACCTGTTCGACGAGTCGGCGGGCGATCTCGTCGGGATCGCTCGTCGGGGTCACCGTAACATTGGAGACCAGCGGCACGACCGGCGCACTCTTCGTCACGGCGGCCAGCGCCTCCCGCATGATCTCGGCCGCAGGCTTCATCAATGCCGAATGGAAGGGCGCCGAGACCTGCAGCATCAGCGCCCGCTTGGCGCCCTTCTCCGTGCATAGCCTCGCCGCCAGTTCGACCGCTGGCCTGGCGCCGGAGATCACCAGCTGGCCGCCGCCATTGTCATTGGCGATCTGGCAAACCAAGGCTTGTGCGGGATCTTTGGCGGCGCCCTGGGCGGCCTCTGCGCAAGCGGCTTCGACGTCGGCCTGTTCCAGCCCGATGATCGCCGCCATGGCGCCCTCGCCGGCCGGCACAGCCGCCTGCATGGCATTGCCGCGGATGCGCAACAGCCGGGCGGCGTCGGCGACCGAAACGAAACCTGCGGCCGCAAGTGCCGAATATTCGCCGAGCGAGTGGCCGGCGACATAGGTGACCTTGCCGTTCAGGGAGAAGCCGCGCGCCTCCAGCGCCCGGATTGCGGCAAGCGACACCGCCATCAGCGCCGGCTGGGCGTTGGCGGTCAGCGTCAGCGTCTCTTCCGGGCCTTCCCAGATCAGCTTCGATAGGTTTTCGCCGAGCGCGTCGTCAACTTCCTCGAAGATCCGCCGCGATTCCACAAAGGTATCGGCGAGGTCCTTGCCCATGCCGACAGCCTGGCTGCCCTGCCCCGGAAAGGTGAATGCGATGGCCATCGGCGGCTCCCAGCTGCTGGTTCACGTTGCCTGTGACGCAAGGCGTGCGGCCAAGTCAAGTCCAACCTTGATCGCGTAATATCGGCCGAGTGCCTGTTTCGGCAGGCTTTTTGGCGATCACTCATGATGAAAACCGCTCACGATTTGTTTGCTGGCTCTTCTTATTTCCGCCACAGGCGCTAGGCTTTGCGTGACAGTTCGATGACAATCGAGTGACGCTTTTGTTGCGGGCCGGGGAACTATTGAAGTGGCAAAGACCAAGCAGAGCGCAGCCGAGGCGGCGCCCCAGTTTCTTGAAGGCGATCCGTCGACCGGCTATCTGCCGGCGCGCAAATGGCCTGTCATCCGCTATGGCCTTATCAGCTTGCTGGCTGCGGCCATCCTTGTGTTTGCCATCGAACTGATCGTGCGCGGCAACTTTGCCGGCACCATTGATTTCTTTCTGCAGCCTTTCAAACCCGGCTGGACCACAATCATCATTTTTGCGCTGATCCTCATCGGCCTCGACGCCGTGCTCGGCCGCAGTCATCAGAGCCTGATGATCGTCGCGCCGCTGACATTGTCGCTGGCGTTCGTCGGCCACCAGAAGTCGCTGTATCTCGGCGATCCGCTCTATCCGACCGATTTCCTCTATTCCCGGCAGATCGTGGCACTGATGCCGCTTCTGGTACGCGATCGCCCGGGAACCGCCATTGCCCTGGCGATCGGCATCGTCGGCGGACTGTCGCTGCTCGTCTACGGTTGGCGGCTATGGCGCCGCCGCGTTCCGGCGCTCAGCCACAAGGGCCGCCTTGCCCGGCTGACGCTGACAGTACCGCTCATCGCCTTCTTCGTTTCCATCATGGACTATGCCACTTTCTCGTGGACGCGCGACCGGCTGCAGATCATCCCGATCATGTGGGACCAGAAGGAAAACTATGCCTCGAACGGTTTTGCGCTCGCCTTCGCGCTGAACGTCCCGATGGCGCATGTCTCGGCGCCGCCCGGCTATTCCGGCAAGGCGATCGAAGCGATCGGCAAACCGCAGGTGACGGCTTCGGTACCCGCCGAGAAGCCCGACATCATCGTCGTCATGAGCGAATCCTTCTGGGATCCGACCAAGCTACCCGGCGTCACCATCACGCCCGACCCTATCCCCAATGTGCGGGCACTGCGCACGGGTTACATGTTCTCGCCCGAATTCGGCGGCATGACGGCCAACATCGAGTTCGAGGCCCTGACCGGCTTTTCCAACGCCTTCCTGCCGGCGGGCAGTATTCCTTACCAGCAATATGTGCGGACACCGACCCCGTCACTGGCGACCTTCCTGAAAAGTCAGGGCTATCGGGCACGCGCCATCCACCCCGGCACCAACTGGTTCTGGAACCGGGGAGCCGTCTATGCCGATTTCGGCTTCAACGACTTCAAGTCCGAGGAGACGTTGCCGCCCATGCAAAAACGCGGACCGCTCGCGTCGGACGCGGCGATGACCGACGAGATCATCCACGAGGCCGATACCAGCGCCGAGCCGGTGTTCTTTTTCGCCGTCAGCCTGCAGAACCACGGGCCGTATGAGCCGTATCGCTATAACAATCCGACCCATAAGGTGCAGGCGCCGATCAGCCAATGGGCGCGTGAATCGCTGTTGAGCTACGCCGAAGGCTCTTCCGACGCGGACCGCGGCCTCGAGCGGCTGATCGAATGGGCGAAGAAACGCCAGCGGCCGACGGTCATCGCCTTCTTCGGCGACCATCTGCCGCCGCTTGGGCCGGTCTACGTCGAGACCGGTTTCATGAAGGACAATGTCGCGCCGCGCAAGGAGGCGGCCGACCAGATGCTGCTGCATCACCAGACGCCGCTGATCGTCTGGTCGAACCGCAGCGGCCCGGCCGAGGATCTCGGCGCCGTCAGCCCAGCCTTCCTGCCCTACCATATCCTGAAGACTGCCGGCATCAGTCATCCCTATTATACCGGCTTCCTCGGCCAGTTGCGGGAGCACTACCGCGTCATCGACCGCAATTTGCTGTTGGCACCGGCGGGCGACGCCACCCCCGATTGGTCGCGTCAGAAAGAGATCGACCCGGCAATCCGCGACTTCCGTCTGCTGCAGTACGACATGATGTTCGGCAAGCGCCATGCGGCGCCCGACTTCTTCCCCGAAACCACAGGCAAAGTGGCTGCGCACACGAGTTGAGCAGCGGCGGCGGAACGGCCGTTGGGCGACTGACGTCGTTCAGTTCGTCAAGTGCAGTTGCGAGATCGAGCTTCCGATTTTCAGGAAGACGCTTTCGAGCTGACTGACGTCGTTGGTCGGGTAATAATCCGACGGCGACGACGCGCAGGCCTCGTAGAGCTTGCGGTTGGCTGCGGTGTCGGCCTGCAGCAGTACTGTGAAGATCTGCACGTCCTGTTTCTTCAACGTGTTGCAGACATTGGTTGTCCAGTCGTCGACATTGCGCGCGGCCGCGGTCTGGTCGCTGGATCCGAACCGACCCGAAGCCAGGAACCCGTAAGAGCCATAGTCCGACTTCTGTGGCGTATCCTTCGCGCCATAGACAACATTTTCGCCGTCGGTGAGCAGCAGCACCGTTTTGGTCGTGCCTGACGCCCTGAACGGCGCGCCGTCACTGTAGGGCGGTTCCGGCGAGAGTACCCGCATCCCCCATGACAACCCTTCCGAAACATTGGTCCCCGAGCCGTTCCATTCGATCATCTCACTGACGGCCTTACGCAATTTGTCGAAATCGTCGGTCAGCGGCACTATCGGCGTCGGACAGGCCCGGTTTGGGCCGATGGTCAGGGGGCCTTTCTTGTCGTTGATCAGCTTCATCGTCGAAACACTGTACTTCGCGATGTCGCCGGTGAGGCCGGGAAGCAGGGTGATAACCGTATCGTCGAGATAGGAATTATTGTAGCCGGTCGCCGAATTGCCATAGGAGCTGTTCGGATTTTTGGCGTTACCTGGATCGTCCGGCGCGAAATAAGGTACGAACAGGGTGTCCGGTTTGTTTTGGTCGGGCGAAATGTCGGAAACATTGTTGGTTCCGGGCCGCGCCTCGACGCAGCCTCTCCATTCGACGCCCAATTGCTTGAACAGGTCCATATGGGTGATGCGCTTGCCGCCGACCAAGGGGAAATTGGCGCCATTGTTCGGCGATTTGCCGGCCATGTCGATCCAGGACGGATCGTAGTCCTCGCCCTTGACGTTGACCGCGGTGACGAACGGCACCACTGCGACACGTACGCTGCGTGTCGGCGACTTCGCGGCTTCGAGCATATCGATCAAGCCCGTCGCCGCCGTCCGCAATGCGCCGATGCGATCGTTGCTGGCCATCGACCCGGTATTGTCGAGCACCAGTACGACTTCGAGCTGATTGGTCGATTCGACGGCGCCAGCATCGACCGTGATGCGCTTGTCGTTGCCGAACAGGAAAGCGAAGTTCAAGTTGACGTCCGCCGCGGCGACAGCCTTTGTCTGGATGTAATTGAGGCCCCTTTCGACGGTAAGCGTCGCTTCGGCGTTCCTCAACTCGCTGTGGCCGGCGACATTGGTCTGGAAATAGCGGTCGAACACGTCCTTGCGCGTGGCCTCGATGTCGCCGAGATGCGAAGATGCAAGGTTCGCGGCATCGAGCGCGTTCTGCAAGCTGACCTTGGCCCTCATCAAGGTGGACACGTCCACGGCAAAGGCGACGGCCGTCAGAACCGCAGGCAACCCGAACGCCAGCATCAGGGCAAAGTTGCCGCTCTTCGAACGGCAGAACTTGTCGAACAGCATTTTACCCCCAAACCGCCTTGCTGGCGGCCGCGCGCGAACTGTTTCGTTTTGCATTCGCATGATGAACGGCGGGTTGCCACCACGCCCGCCGGCACGGGGAACTTCGCATGATGGTTAAGGTCAGGTTTCAGGAAATCCGTAAAACCTTGCCATCGAGGTCCGTTGTGCTCTGGAAGGTAGGGCGCTAGTCGAGCCGTTTGGCCTGTCGTTTGGCCTTGCTTTGCGGTCAAATTCCTGTATAGACGCCCGCAATCTGCCGGTCCTTGCTGGGGGCTGAACGGAGGGCCGGAGGTTTTCGAAACCTTCGCGTGGAGCCAGAAGCGCTTCCGCCTCCCGTGTCTCCGCTCTCGACCGTCTCGTCATGCTCCTTTCTTCCCCGTCTTCGCAAGGATTGCGGGTCAGAGAAGTTGCAGAGGCTTTTGCCGCCGGGAACCGGGAGAGAAACGAAGAAAGGCACGAACACTATGGCTCTATACGAACATGTGTTTCTTGCCCGGCAGGACCTCTCGCAGCAGCAGGTCGATGCACTTGTCGAACAGTACAAGGGCGTCCTCACCGCGAATGGCGGGTCCGTCGGCCGGGTCGAGAACTGGGGACTGAAGTCCCTCACCTACCGGGTCAACAAGAACCGGAAGGCATATTATACACTCATGGACATCACCTGCCCGCCGGCCGCGCTGAATGAGATGGAGCGCCAGATGGGCCTGTCCGAGGACGTGCTGCGTTTCCTGACCATCAAGGTCGATGCGCATGAGGAAGGCCCGTCGGCAATGATGCAGAAGCGCGAAGAGCGCTCGGAACGCGGCGGCTTCGGCGACCGCGACCGTGGCGATCGTGGCCCGCGCTCATTCGGCGACCGCGATCGCGGTGACCGTGGTGATCGTCCGCCGCGCAGCTTCGGCGATGGGGGTGCCGATCGTGGCCCGCGCCGTCCGCGCGAAGGCTTTGAAGGAGCCGCAGAATAATGGTCGACATCAACCAGATCCCAACCCGGCGCCCCTTCCACCGTCGCCGCAAGACTTGCCCGTTCTCCGGCGCCAACGCGCCGAAGATCGACTACAAGGACGTGCGGCTTCTGCAGCGCTACATTTCCGAGCGCGGCAAGATCGTGCCGTCGCGCATTACCGCCGTCAGCCAGAAGAAGCAGCGCGAACTCGCCAAGGCGATCAAGCGCGCCCGCTTCCTCGGCCTGCTGCCCTACGTGGTCCGCTAAGACTGATTAGTTGACCATGATCTTATCCGAAAACCGGTTTTCACTTTTCGGGATCATGGTCTAGCCAGCGGGCGGTTCGCCGCCCGCTTTTTTCACCGGCCACGACGGGCGTAGCTGGATCGAACACCAAATCCCGGGTTGGATTTCGACAAGAGATCCTAACTGCCGCGACAGGCAGGACAGCGACACAGGCGGCGACGCCCCAGCTTCCTGACCTGTTCCAGACAATTCGGCGCCGATCCTGAGGATAGGCGCCCAACCGAAGGAACAAAACCATGGAAGTCATTCTTCTCGAACGCGTTTCCCGGCTCGGCCAGATGGGCGACACCGTCAGGGTCAAGGACGGGTTCGCCCGAAATTTCCTGCTGCCGCAGGGCAAGGCGCTGCGCGCCAACGAAGGTAACAAGAAGAAGTTCGAGGGACAGCGCGCCCAGCTCGAAGCTCGGAACCTGGAGCGCAAGTCCGAGGCCGCGCAGATTGCTGAAAAGCTCGACGGCAAGAGCTTCATCGCCGTGCGCTCGGCCGGCGAGACCGGTCAGCTCTATGGTTCGGTGTCGACGCGCGACATCGCCGAGCTGTTGACGGCGGAGGGTTTTTCGGTGAACCGCAACCAGATCCTTCTCAATCAGCCGATCAAGACCATCGGCGTCACCAACGTGGCGATCGCGCTGCACCCGGAAGTCGAGGTCACCATCACGCTCAACATTGCCCGCACGGCCGACGAAGCCGAGCGCCAGGCCAAGGGCGAAACGCTGACCACCGCCGAAGCCATCTACGGCGAAGACATCAACGACAATGCGCGGCCGGAAAATTTCTTCGATCCGAACGCGGAGTTCGAGGGCGGCGAAGACAACGGCTGATCGTTGTTCGCCGGCATTCGTCGGCTAATACCTATCTGGACCAATGCCCGGGCCTCGCACCCGGGCATTTTTATGCCAAATGGAACTTTTCGAATCCCTATATCTTGATGCAGAATAGGACAGCATGTCTGGCCGAGAGGGGACAATTGGTCATGAATATTCTGCTTAAGCGCGTTCTCGACCGCCTGGT
This sequence comes from Mesorhizobium sp. M0960, assembly GCF_040319055.1. Lineage (NCBI taxonomy): Bacteria > Pseudomonadati > Pseudomonadota > Alphaproteobacteria > Hyphomicrobiales > Phyllobacteriaceae > Mesorhizobium > Mesorhizobium sp. M0960. The sequence goes on from NZ_JAMYNN010000015.1 coordinate 29,330, forward strand.
CCGCACAGGCAATCTCAAGGTGACAGGGCCGCAAGGCTCGATGGTGACTTTTGGTGACGGCAGCGGCGAGCCGGTGCACATGCACATCAAGACAAGGCATGCCGAGCGCGCCATCACTTTTGATCCGATGCTGGCGGTGCCGGAAGCCTACATGGACGGTGAACTCGACATTATCGAGGGCGGCGCGCTGGGGGTGATGCGCATTGCGTTCCAGAACATGGGCAGCGGCGGCATCGATGCCACCTGGTCGAAGGCGATCGAGGGTCTGCGCCACGCCTTCCGGCGCCTGCAGCAGATCAACACGGCGTCGCGGGCGCGCCGCAACGTGCAGCGCCACTACGATCTGTCGGGCGACCTCTATCGCCTCTTCCTCGATGAAGACATGCAGTATTCCTGCGCCTATTTAGAGCAGCCGGACATGACGCTCGATGAGGCCCAGGCAGCCAAGAAGCGCCACATCGCCGCCAAGCTCAGGTTGAAAGCGGGCCAGACGGTACTCGACATCGGCTCCGGCTGGGGCGGGCTTGGCCTCTATCTCGCCAAGGCGTTCGACGTCGACGTGCAAGGCGTGACGCTGTCGACCGAGCAGCACGGCGTCGCCACCGACCGCGCGCACGCGCAAGGCCTGCAAAACCGGGTGCATTTCGACCTCAAGGACTATCGCGAGCTCAATGAGCGTTTCGACCGCATCGTCTCGGTCGGCATGTTCGAGCATGTCGGCGTCAATCATTTCCGTACCTTCTTCGACAAGTCGGCGACGCTGCTGAAGCCGGACGGTGTCATGCTGCTGCACACGATCGGCCGTTCCGGTGTGCCGTGGGCGACCAGCGCCTTCATTCGGAAATACATCTTCCCGGGCGGCTATATCCCGTCGCTCTCCGAAGTGATGCCGGCTATCGAAAAGTCGGGGCTCGTCGTCACCGACATCGAGGTTCTGCGGCTGCATTATGCCGAGACGCTGAAGCATTGGGGCGAGCGCTTTGCCGCCAACCGCGACAAGGCCAAGGCGATCTATGACGAGCGCTTCTGCCGCATGTGGGAGTTCTATCTTGCCGCCTCGGAAGCTGCCTTCCGATGGCAGGATCTGGTGATCTTCCAGATCCAGATTGCCAAGAAGAACGACACGCTGCCGGTGACGCGCGACTACATGGCCAGTTGCGAGAAGGCGCTGGAGATGCGCGATCTTGGACGTCGTGAAAAGGCTCCTGCCGCCAAGCCCACTCGCCGCCGCAAGGTGGCGGATCCGGAGTAGACTGCCGGCGATCGCGCCATTGCCGCTTGCCATTGCCGGCTGGCACGCTGAAAAAGGTCTCGTCAACGCGGGACCTTTTTTCATGACCTACCTCCTCTACGTCGCCGCCGCACTTGCCGAGATCGCCGGCTGCTTCTCGTTCTGGGCGTGGTGGCGGCTGGATAAGTCGCCGCTGTGGTTGGCGCCCGGTCTCGTCTCACTGGTGCTATTCGCGTGGCTGCTGGCGCTTGTCGACACCAGTGCGGCGGGCCGGGCCTATGCCGCCTATGGCGGCATCTACATTGCCGCCTCGCTGGTCTGGCTATGGTTGGCGGAAGGCGTGCACCCCGACAGTTGGGATCTTGCCGGTGCCACGATGTGCATCATTGGCGCCTCGGTCATCGTGCTCGCACCTCGGGCTGCGTAGGCCATGGAACTGCCCGCCCCGCTTAGACAAGGCGTCGACCGCCTTCTCGAACAGGTGCCGTTGCCGATGATCAAGCAAGCGGCCAAGACGCTGTCGGACCGCTACCGCGCCGAGTTGCGCGATGGCCGCCTGCACATGGCCGAAGAAATGGCGGTTAAGGCCTATCTGGCAACGCGGCTTCCGGCGACCTATGCGGCCGTCCGTGCCAGCCTCGATGCGGTGGGCGAGTCTCGGCCCGACTATGCTCCGAAGACCTTGCTCGATGTCGGCGCCGGCCCTGGCACGGTGCTTTGGGCCACAATCGATCTCTGGCCCGATCTCGAACAGGCAGTGCTGCTCGAGGCCGGTGCCGCGGTGCGGCGGGTCGGCGAGGCGCTTGCCGCCGAGACAATCCATGCCAAGACCGCCTGGCTGACCGGCGACGTCACCATCGACCTGGTCGATCTGGAGCCGGCCGAGCTGGTGACTTCGGCCTATGTGCTGGATGAGATCGCGCCGGCATCGCTGGCAAAACTAATCGACCGGCTCTGGCAGCTGACCGCCGACACGCTGCTGGTCGTCGAGCCAGGCACGCCGGCCGGCTGGCAGCGCATCCTTGCCGTGCGGCGGCAGCTGATCGAGGCGGGGGCGCACGTGCTCGCGCCCTGCCCGCATGAGGCGCCCTGCCCACTTGTCGCTCCCGACTGGTGCCATTTCGCCCGCCGCGTCGCCCGCTCGCGCCTGCACCGTCTGGCCAAGGATGCCGAGGTGCCGTGGGAGGACGAAAAGTTCATCTTTGTCGCCGCTTCCCGTCATCCGGCCGCTCCGCCCCGCGCGCGGGTGATCGCACCACCGAAATCGGGCTCCGGCAAGGTCTTGCTGAAGCTTTGCCAACAGGATGGTCATGCCGCCGAGCGACTGTTCACGAAGCGCGACGGCGAGACGTTCAAGGCCGCGCGGCGACTGGACTGGGGTGACGCCTTGCCGGAATGATCGGCAGCTATTTTCCTGTTTTGTTCTCGCCCAAGAACGGTTAGGCTCGCCATCTTGATTCGAGTCAATCGAGATTCTTTCCACCGAAGTATCTTGGCTGTGAATCGCGGGCATCAAAGTTGGTTGGTTGGGGACTGATGCAGATAAGTCATCACCGACTTGTCTCGTTCTGATATCGAGAGACCGGGATCAGGACCGGGGACATCATGGCAGAGGCAGCACGAAAATTCGGCGTGGCGGAAACACCGCTCTATCGCGAGGCGCCGAACAACATCGAGGCCGAGCAGGCGCTGCTCGGTGCCATCCTGGTCAACAACGATGCCTTCTATCGCGTCTCCGACTTTCTGAAGCCTGGCCATTTCTACGAGCCGTTGCACAGGAATATCTTCGAGGTCGCGGCCGAGCTCATCCGCATGGGCAAGATCGCGACGCCGATCACGCTGAAGACCTTCCTGCCGGCCGACGAGAAGGTCGGCGACATGACGGTGGCGCAATATGTCGTGCGGCTGGCGGTCGAGGCCGTCACCGTCGTCAACGCCACCGACTATGGCCGCGCCATCTACGATCTGGCCACGCGCCGCGCGCTGATCACCGTCGGCGAGGACATGGTCAACATCGCCTATGACGCGCCGGTCGACATGTCGCCCTCCGACCAGATCGAGGACGCCGAGCGGCGGCTGTTCGAGCTGGCCGAGACCGGCCGCTACGACGGCGGCTTCGAGAGCTTCACCGACGCTGTCAAGACGGCGGTCGACATGGCCAATGCCGCCTATATGCGCGACGGGCATTTGTCGGGCGTCGCCACCGGCTTGCGCGACCTCGACCGTCGCATGGGCGGCCTGCAGTCGTCCGACTTGATCATCATTGCCGGCCGCCCCGGCATGGGTAAAACCTCGCTCGCCACCAACATCGCCTTCAATATCGCGGAGGCGTATGTCCCGGCGCAGCAGGCCGACGGCTCGTTCAAGGCGGCCAATGGCGGCGTCGTCGGCTTCTTTTCGCTCGAAATGTCATCCGAACAGCTCGCCACCCGCATTATTTCCGAACAGACCGAAATCCCGTCGTCGAAAATCCGCCGCGGCGAGATCAGCGAGATGGATTTCGAAAAGCTCGTCGCCTGTTCGCAGACCATGCAGAAAATCCCGCTGTTCATCGACCAGACCGGCGGTATTTCCATCGCTCAGCTGTCCGCCCGCGCGCGTCGCTTGAAGCGCCAGCGCGGCCTCGACGTCATCGTCATCGACTATATCCAGCTGATGCAGGGATCGAGCGCGAAATCATCGCAAAACCGCGTCCAGGAAATCACCGAGATCACCACCGGGCTCAAGGCACTGGCCAAGGAGTTGGCGGTGCCGATCATCGCGCTGTCGCAGCTGTCGCGCCAGGTCGAGAGCCGCGACGACAAGCGCCCGCAGCTTTCGGATCTGCGCGAATCGGGCTCCATCGAGCAGGACGCCGACGTGGTGCTGTTCGTCTACCGCGAGGAATATTATCTGAAAAACCGCGAGCCGAAGCCGGGCACCGACGAATACATCAAGTGGGAACACGAGATGAACGAGATGCGCGGCAAGGCCGAAGTAATCGTCGCCAAGCAGCGCCACGGCCCAACGGGATCGGTCAGCCTCGCCTTCCAGGGCGAATTCACCCGCTTCTCGGACCTTGCGGAAGAGCATCATTTGCCGGATCGGTTCGAGTAGGCATTGTCGCGGAGCAGCCGATTGGACTTTAGCGATATCTACCAAAGGATAAAATTCGAAGAGTATAACATCTCCGAGGATGAACGCGCGCAACTCACTGAATATTTGAGATCTGCCCGGTCAATTTCTCGCACGGAATCGCACGCCGGTTTGCTGGTGTTCTGCTACTCAAGCGAACCTACGCCCGAGAACGTTGAATTGGTGAGGAAATTCCTTGCCAAGCATGTCGAAGACTATACGCGAAGCGCGGCAGTGACCGGTCTTTATCGAGTTTGGAAATTGGGAGCGACAGCTGACATCGACGATCTGCTGAGTTTTTTGGCCCTTTCGTTGGACGAAACTCGGCACGACACCTCTCTGGCGGCGATCGGGTGCGCATTCCTTTTGATGCACCGGCTCAATGATCGTCGCCTCTCGACTGCCCTTATGAGATTGCTGGAGACGTTGCACGATGAAGTCGGGCGAGAGAACGACTTCGCGGTCGGTCTGTTCAGATATGCGTGTTGGTCGGCATACGACAATTGGGCTCTGAGAAACGGCCAGCGCCGCACTCATTTCGATACGATCGAAGATGCTTTGCCGGTTTACTGGGATCGTCCCAAATACCTCTTGGAACCAATAAACTGATGGCCAAATCCCGTATCCAGTTCATCTGCCAGAATTGCGGTTCGGTGCATCAGCGTTGGGCCGGCAAATGTGATGCCTGCGGCGAGTGGAACACGCTGGTCGAGGAAGGCACGTCGGGCGGCATCGGCTCCGGCCCGGCCAACACCCGCAACGCCCGCAAGGGCCGCGCGGTGGTGCTGACCAGCCTCTCCGGCGACATCGAGGACGCGCCGCGCATCGTCTCCGGCATCGGCGAACTCGACCGCGCCACCGGCGGCGGCTTCGTGCGCGGCTCGGCGCTTTTGGTCGGCGGCGATCCCGGCATCGGCAAGTCGACGCTGCTCACCCAGGCTGCAGCCGCACTGGCGGCAAAGGGCCACCGCATCGTCTACGTCTCCGGTGAAGAAGCGGTCGCCCAGATCAGGCTGCGCGCCCAGCGGCTCGGCGTCGCCGACACCCCGGTCGAACTCGCCGCCGAGACCAACGTCGAGGACATCCTCGCCACCATTGCCGATGGCAAGCGGCCGGACCTGGTCATTCTCGATTCGATCCAGACGCTATGGACCGACATGGCCGATTCAGCGCCCGGCACGGTGACCCAGGTGCGTGCCGCCGCCCAAGCGATGATCCGCTATGCAAAATCCACAGGGGCGGCGATCGTTCTGGTCGGCCATGTCACCAAGGAGGGCCAGATCGCCGGCCCACGCGTCGTCGAGCACATGGTCGACGCGGTGCTCTATTTCGAGGGCGAAGGCGGCCACCACTACCGCATCCTGCGAACGGTCAAGAACCGCTTCGGGCCAACCGACGAGATCGGCGTCTTCGAAATGTCGGACAAGGGCTTGCGGGAAGTCGCCAACCCGTCCGAGCTTTTCCTCGGTGAACGTCACGCGAAGTCGCCGGGTGCCGCGGTTTTCGCCGGCATGGAAGGCACACGGCCGGTGCTGGTCGAGATCCAGGCGCTGGTAGCACCTTCGACGCTCGGCACGCCACGCCGCGCCGTCGTCGGCTGGGACGGCGCCCGGCTGTCGATGATCCTGGCGGTTCTGGAAGCCCATTGCGGCGTTCGCTTCGGCACGCACGACGTCTATCTCAACGTTGCCGGCGGCTACCGCATTTCAGAGCCGGCGGCCGACCTGGCGGTGGCGGCGGCACTGGTTTCCTCGCTCACCGGTCTTGCCCTTCCCGCCGATTGCGTCTATTTCGGCGAAATCAGCCTTTCGGGGGCGGTGAGGCCGGTTGCGCATGCGCAGCAGCGCCTCAAGGAAGCCGAAAAGCTGGGTTTCGGAAGCGCGGTTCTGCCCTTGGGCAGCGAGGAACTTGTTGGTGGTAATGGGGCCGGGGGGATCGGAGCCGGCGCTTTCCAGCCCACCGAGCTTGCCGATCTCGTGGCGCGCATAGCCGGCTCTCGGCGCAGCCGCGCCGACGAGCAAGACTGATGCGGCTCGTCGAGTCGTGAAAAAGAGATCGGAGCGGGGCGAAAAACATGCCGATTACGCTGCTTGACGGAATTCTCGTCGGCTTCACCCTGGTCTCGGCGATGCTCGCCATGGTTCGCGGCTTTTCGCGCGAGATCCTGTCGATCATCTCCTGGGCAGTTGCCGCTGCGGCGGCCTTCTTCTTCTACAAGCCGGTGCTGCCTTACATTCAGCCCTATATCGACAACGAAAAGGCAGCCATGGCGGCGGCCGCCGGTATCGTCTTCATTGTCGCGCTGATCGTCGTTTCCGTCATCACCATGAAGCTCGCCGACTGGATCATCGATTCCAGGATCGGCGCGCTCGATCGCACACTTGGCTTCCTCTATGGCGCGGCGCGCGGCATCCTGGTGGTCGCGGTCGCACTGCTGTTTTTCAATTGGCTGGCCGGCGCCAAAGCTCCAGGCTGGATTGCCAACGCCAAGTCAAAGCCCCTGCTCGAATCGATCGGTGCCAAGCTGGAAAGCCTGCTGCCCGAGGATCCGGAAAACGCCATCCTCAACAAGCTCAATCCGAATCGGCCGGCCACCGAGACGCCTCTGGCCCCCGACGCGCCTGCAGCGGAAGCACCTGCCGCCGGCGACGACGCCACTGCTCCGGCACCCGATGACAGCGACGCTCCGCCGGCCGACAATGCGCCCGCGACGCCGGCACCTGCAAACCCGGCGCCGGCAAACTGATTTCGGCAGACTTGCTCGCCTCGAGACTGTCGATCATGTGAACGTCGCACGACGTGCGTTGCTTTCGATGCGCTATGACCTTATATGGCGACTTTAGCGGAGCTTGAGCCCCCAATGGCAGCCTCAGTGGCAGACGCAGACGACGTGCTTTCCGCCGAAGCCGACGACCATTTCCACGACGAATGCGGCGTGTTCGGCATTTTCGGCCGGCAGGACGCCGCAGCCATCGTAACACTCGGCCTGCATGCGTTGCAGCATCGCGGCCAGGAAGCGGCCGGCATCGTTTCCTATGACGGCACCCAATTCCATGTCGAACGCCATGTCGGCCTGATCGGCGACACCTTCACCAAGCAGCGTGTCATCGACAGCCTGCAAGGCAACCGTGCCATCGGCCACACACGCTATGCCACCACCGGTGGCGCTGGCTTGCGCAACATCCAGCCTTTCTTCGCCGAACTTGCCGATGGCGGCTTTGCCGTCGCCCATAACGGCAATCTCACCAACGCCATGACCGTTCAGCGCGCCCTGCAGAAGCAGGGCGCCATCTTCTCTTCCACCTCCGACACCGAGACGCTCTTGCATCTGGTCGCCACCAGCAAGGAGCGCGACCTGAATTCGCGTTTCATCGATGCGGTGCGCCAGGTCGAAGGTGCCTTCTCGCTGGTGGCAATGACGTCCAAGAAGATGATCGGCTGCCGCGACCCGCTCGGTATCCGGCCGCTGGTGCTTGGCGATCTCGACGGCGCCTGGATTCTCGCCTCCGAAACCTGTGCGCTCGACATTATCGGGGCGCGTTTCGTGCGCGACCTGAAGCCCGGCGAAATGGTCGTCGTCACCAGCAAGGGAATCGAGAGCCTGTTCCCGTTCGAGCCGCAGAAGACCCGCTTCTGCATTTTCGAATATGTCTACTTCGCCCGGCCGGATTCTTCGGTCGAAGGCCGCAATGTCTACGAGGTACGCAAGCGCATCGGCGCCGAGCTGGCACTGGAGAGCCCGGTCGAGGCCGACATCGTCGTGCCGGTGCCGGATTCGGGCACACCGGCGGCGATCGGCTTTTCGCAGGCCGCGGGCATCCCGTTCGAGCTCGGCATCATCCGCAATCACTATGTCGGCCGCACCTTCATCCAGCCCGGCGATTCGATCCGCCACATGGGCGTCAAGCTTAAGCACAACGCCAATCGCCGCATGATCGAAGGCAAGCGTGTGGTGCTGGTCGACGATTCGATCGTACGCGGCACCACCAGCCAGAAGATCGTGCAGATGGTGCGCGATGCCGGCGCCAAGGAAGTGCATATGCGCATCGCCTCGCCGCCGACGCGCGCCTCCTGCTTTTACGGCGTCGACACACCGGAAAAGTCGAAGTTGCTGGCCTCGCGCATGTCGGTGGAGGAGATGGCCGAGTTCATCCGCGTCGATTCGCTCGGCTTCCTCTCGATCGACGGGCTCTACCGGGCCGTCGGCGAAGCCGGCCGCGACAACGAACAGCCGCAATTCTGCGACGCGTGTTTCACCGGCCAGTATCCGACCCGGCTTGCCGATTTCGAAGGCTCCGACAATGTCCGCACGCTGTCGCTATTGGCGGCAGGCGGGTCGTAAGGTTGCCGGATCGCCATTTGTCTTCGCCAGGTTACCCCCCTCTGCCCTGCCGGGCATCTCCCCCTCAAGGGGGGAGATCGGCTGAACTGTCGACTTTCGCCAATCGCGACGGTCGCAGAACAGGCGCTGAGCCTGATGAGGGCCAATCTCCCCCCTTGAGGGGGAGATGCCCGGCAAGGCAGAGGGGGGTGCTTCACGCCGACCTCATGGAAGTTCAAGCATGACCCTCGATCTCTCCGGCCGCGTTGCGGTCGTCACCGGCGCCTCGCGCGGTATCGGCTATTTCATCGCCAGGGAGCTTGCCGCAGCCGGTGCGCATGTGATTGCGGTTGCCCGCACCGTCGGAGGGCTGGAAGAACTCGACGACCAGATCAAAGCAGGCGGCGGACAGGCGACGCTGGTACCGCTCGATCTTGCCGACATGGCGGGGATCGACCGGCTGGGCGGCGCCATCCACGAGCGCTGGGGCAAGCTCGACATACTGGTCGCCAACGCCGCCGTGCTCGGCGTCATCGCTCCGATCGGCCATGTCGAGGCAAAGACCTTCGAGAAGGTGATGACCATCAACGTCACCGCAACATGGCGGCTGATCCGCTCGGTCGACCCGCTGCTGAGACTCTCCGATGCCGGCCGCGCTATCGTACTGAGTTCCAGCCTGGCCCACTCCGCACGCGCCTTCTGGGCGCCTTATGCGGCGTCGAAGGCGGCGGTCGAGGCCATGACGCGTTCGTGGGCGCATGAGACCGAAAACCTGCCGCTCAGGGTCAACGCCGCCGATCCCGGGGCAACGCGCACCGCCATGCGGGCGCAGGCGGTACCCGGCGAGGATCCGGAGACTCTGCCGCACCCTTCGGAGATCGCCAAGCGTATCGTGCCGTTGGCCAGCCCTGCGCTCAAGGAGACGGGGCTGATCTTCCAGGCCAAGCACAACCGCTTTGTCGCCTACCGGCAGCCGGAGTAAGCGGCCTGACATCACGCGGCTGTGATGCCGTGGCTTAACGCCGCGCTTCGGCCCAACTTTCGCCGCTTGGCCGGAGTTGCTAGGATCGCACCGACTCCCAAAACAAGCAGAGCGAGGAAATACTCATGGCGGCACCGAGCGTAGCGTTGGTCTGGTATCTGGTGATCGCCGGCCCGCAAGGCGGCATGGTCGTGCTGCCCAGCACCTTCGACACCCGCGAACAGTGCACCTCCGCCGTCACCGAATACCAGAAGCAGCCGACGCCGGCCGGCTGGTCGGTGCAGTGCGTGCCGAGTGCCTCGCCGTTCGCGGACGAGGGCGACGCCGAGGAGCCGTCGGCGCAGTAGGAGCGTCATCTCCTCCCTTGAGGGGGAGAGATTGGCACATCAGCGTCGTGCGCTTACCGTCAGCTCCGGCTTCTGACTGATGGTCTGCAACACGACGCAGTAGCGCTCGGTCAACTTGATCAGCGCATCGATGCGCTCCTGCGGCTCGTCGGTGTCGAGGCCGAATGTCAGCCGGATGGCGCGGAAGCCAACCGGCGCATCCCTCGCCACGCCAAGCGTGCCGCGAAAGTCGAGATCGCCTTCGGCTTCCACCGTGGCGGCCCCAAGCTTGAATTCCAGCGCCGTGGCCACCGCCTTCAGCGTGACGCCGGCGCAAGCCACCAGCGCCTCCAGCAGCATGTCGCCGGAGCAGAGTTCGAACCCGGTGCCGCCGGTCGCCGGATGCAGCCCGGCAATGGCGATCGCCCTGCCTGTCTCGACCTTGCAGGCGATCGATTGGTCGTCGATCGAGCCTTTGGCGCGGAGAGTAATCAGCGCGCGCGAGGCGTCGTCGCGATAGGCCTCCTTCAGCGGCACCTGCATGGCCTTCAATGCGATCGCGTCCATTTCATTTCCCTCCCATAGTTGCCTGGCTTCGCTGCTTAACGGCGGTGTCGGCTGCCCCAAACGCAAGTCCCCGCTGGCGTAGCGCTTGGCAGGGCTTCGCCCCGTATAGCCTGACGATACGGGGAGCATCCAACGCCTTCACACCCTCTCTCGCAACACATTCGTAAGGCCGCCGGACATATGGCCGATATCGCCATCCTGGAAATCCGCGAAAGGGCTTCGCCGGCAGCCTGTTCACCGGGGCTGCCGGTCTGCTGTTTCGATGCATGACGCCTCGATCAAGCTGACACTATGGTGTCAGGACGGGGCAGCGTAAGCTGGTGAGATGACGGAATCGCTGGATATGCCAGGCACAGTGGAAAGCGCCCGCGAACGCACCCTCGGCATCATCCTGGTTTCGGCATCGGCGGTCGTCTTCGGCCTCACCGGCGTGCTGACCAAATCGATCCATTCCGACCCGCTGACCATCACCTGCTGGCGCGGCTTCGTCGGCTCGATCCTGATCAGCCTCTATGTGCTATGGCGCCGCCAGCGCTCCGGCGGTCGCGACAGCCTGCGGCTCGGCTGGCGCGGCTGGCTGCTGGCGATCGAGGGCGCGCTCGCCAGCATCGCCTTCATCTCGGCGTTCAAGTTCACCTTTGTCGCCAATGTCGCCATCATCTATGCCACCGCCCCCTTCGTCACCGCGCTGCTGGCCCTCCTGTTGGTCCGCGAACCGTTCCGGCTGCAGACGCTTGCTGCCGCTGCCGTGTCACTATGCGGGGTGGCGATCATGGTCTGGTCGGGCTTCGGCACCGGCCATCTGTTCGGCGACGGGCTGGCGCTGCTGATGACGATCGGCAGCGCCCTCTACATGATCATGGTGCGCACCTTCCGCGATACGCCGGTGGTGTGGGCGGGTGCGGTGTCGGCATTCCTTTTGTTCGTGCTCGGCTGGTTCGTCACCGATCCGCTGGCCGTCTCGGCCAGGGACGCATTGCTTCTAGCCACCTTCGGCTCCTCGTTCGCGCTTGCCTCGATCCTGTGGACGGAGGGCGCCCGGCTCATTCCGGCGGCCGAGTCTGGACTGCTGGGTTCGGCCGAAGTGCCATTCGCGATCCTGTTCGCCTTCCTGTTCCTGGCGGAGATCCCGCCGGCGGCCAGCATGGTCGGCGGCGCAATCGTGCTTTGCGCGGTGTTCGCTCACGCCGGCCGTGACTGGCTGATGGCCAGGCAGCGCGCAGCGGATGCATGACCAAAATCCTCGCCACGCCCGAGGGCGAGTTGGAGGTCCGATCACGCGAAATCCGTGCCTGAAAATAAATTTTGAAAAGTCATGGAACCATCATCGGGCTCAGGCATTATGGCTGCGACGGGCCACCCCCAAGTCCCCCCAAACCCCTCGGCCCGTCCTACTCAGAAGCCGACCGCAAGGTCGGCTTTTTCTTTGCTGACTCAACTGGCCAAGCCCAGGTTGCCGCTGAACAACGCGGCCAGATCCTGCGCCGGCCGGTCGGCATCCTCACGCAAGCGGATGGCGAATTCGGCGACCGGCACCGGCGGCAGATCAAGATCGCGCGGCGCCTCGACGATGCCGGAATGAGCGAAGCGCGCCGTCCTCAACGTCAAAGCGATGCCAGCGTGTACCGCCGTACGCAGGCCGGCAAGGCTGGCACTGCCGGCAGCAATGCGATAGCGGCGGCCGGCCGCATCCAGTGCACTGCTCGCTGCATCGCGAAACCCGCAATGGGGATCGAGCAGCGCCAAGGGCAATTCCTCTTGGCGGGTGGCCAAGCCGTTTTGTGAGCAAAGCCAGATCATTGGCTCTTTGAGCACGCCGACTTCGTCCCGCGTCGGCGCCTGTCGCATGGCAATGGCCAGATCAAGGGTGCCGGCTTGCAAAGCCTGCGCCAGTTCGGCGGAGCGGCCGACGCGCAATTCGATCCTGACGCGCGGATGGCTGACAGCGAAGGCCCTGAGAAGCTGCGGCAAGCCGCTGTCGGCGAAATCCTGCGTCGTGCCGATGGCGACGCGCCCATCGGCATGCGCCCCTTTGAGGGCCAGCCACGCCTCGCGGTGCGCAGCAAGAATGCGCCGCGCGTGGCCGACCAGATCCTCGCCCGCCGGCGTCAGGCCACGCCCTCGCCCCTGCGGCACCAGCAGCGGTTCGCCGACTACATCCTCCAGCCGCTGCATCTGCGCGGTCACCGCCGACGGCGAGCGGCCGACGATCGACGCAGCCTGCGCCAGCGAGCCGCTATCGACGAAAGCGAGGAAAGTTTTGAGGAGGTCGGGATCGAGCGCCTGCATAGTTCGACAATATCAAAGTATTTATCAAAAACAATTCGATTTTTCTGACGCAAGGACGATGGCATGATTTTCTCGACGGCGAAGAGACGCCGCTTGAAACCGAGGAGAAGAAACATGCCGATCATCAACGTCAGCGTTACCGGCAAGCCCGATGCCGCTTTGTCCGCCGCTATTGCCAAGGAGGTGACCGAACTGACGGCCACGCATCTGCGCAAGGACGCGACGATCACAGCTGTCGCGATTTCCTATCTCGACCCCGAGCACTGGTTCGCCGGCGGCAAGTCGCTGGCCCAGCACGGCGCCAACACGGCTTGGCTCGACATCAAGGTCGTCGACGGCACCAACACCAAGCTCGAACTGGAGGCCTATCTCCAGGCAATTTTTGCCGCATTCGGCCGGCTGCTAGGCAAGATCCATGAGGAAAGCTATGCCCTCGTGCACGAAGTGCCAGCGGCCGCGTATGGCTTTGGCGGCAAGACGCAGGAATTCCGCTTCATAAGCGGGAGGATGAAGGCGGCGTAGCTGCGATTTGTGGAGAAGGCAGCCGAGCCCACTGATAGCAGGAGAGACGGAAAAATGAAGCCGCATTGACGTTGATCCAACTTCGGCTAGGTTCTCACCCGAAGCGGCCACTGAAGAGCCGCGACGTGAGATTGTTGGGAGATGCGGCGATGATCCTGACACTGGCGCTGCTTGCGGGTCTTGTCACGGCCTGGCTGCTGATCGGCGTGGTGGAGAAGTTCCGCCTCGGCCTGCGCTTGAGCCAGGCGCTGCTCTACGTGCCGTTCAAGCTCGCCTACCGCATCAACGACGAGCGCATCAAGATTGCCCGCAAGTCGGCGGCCCCGATCATCTACGTCGTCTGGCATCAGTCGCGCCTCGAGCCGGCGCTGATGCTGTCGCTGCTGCCGGAGGACACGCTGCACATCCTCGACCCGGCTTCGGCCAGATCGCCTTGGCTGGAACCATGGCGCGAGCTTGGCCGCACCATCGCCTTCAACGCCGAGCATGTCTTCGTCAGCCGCAGACTGGTGCGGGTGCTGAAGGGCAAGGGCCGGCTCGCCGTTTACCTGCCGAATGCGGTCGAGCCCGACGTCAAGTCGTTTCGGTTGTTCCGCGCCATCACCCGTATCGCCATGCAGGCCGACGCTCGCATCGTGCCGATCTTCGTTGCCGGCGCGCGCAGCCTGCCGGCGTCGCTGACGCCGGCAGACAAGGCGCCGCGCCACTGGTTCCCGCAGCTGTCGATCAGCGCGCTGCAGCCGATGACCATCGCCGAGCTGGTGGCGCGGAACCCCAATCAGGCCTCCAATACCAATGCGCTGTTCGATCGCTTCGCCGAGGCCAGGCTTTTTGGCAGTGATCTCGACCGAGGGCTGTTCCTTGCCATGCGTGACGCCGCCGACCGTGTCGGCGCTTCGCACCCAATTATCGAAGACATCATCGGCGGTGCGCTGAGCTACCGGAAAATGTTTATCGGTGCCAGGGTTTTGGGCCGCCGCTTCGAGGCAATGACAGCGCCGAGCGAAGCGGTTGGGCTGCTCCTGCCCAACGCCAATGGCCTCGTGCTGGCGTTCGTCGGTGTTTTGTCGGCTGGGCGAGTGGCAGCAATGATCAACTATACCGCCGGCCCAGCGAGCGTCACCGCCGCCATCCGCACGGCGGTGATCCGCACCGTGGTCTCCTCACGCGCCTTTGTCGAAAAGGCCAACCTCGCCGACATAGTCGAGGCGGTGGAAAAGGGCGGAGCGAAACTGCTGTGGCTGGAGGATGTTCGCGCAAGCGTGACCGTGCTGGACAAGCTCGCTGCCGCCTTGCTGTGGCGATGGCCGTTGCAGCGCCAGGATGCAGCCAAGCCGGCGGTGATCCTGTTCACCTCCGGCTCGGAAGGCACACCCAAGGCAGTTGTGCTGTCGCACCGGAACCTTCTTGCCAATGCCATGCAGGCCGAAGCCCGCATCACCATCTCGCCGGTCGACATCCTGCTCAACGTGCTGCCGGTGTTCCACTCGTTCGGCCTGACCGGTGGCACCATCTTGCCGCTGGTCACCGGCGTAAAACTGTTCCTCTACCCCTCACCGCTCCACTACAAGCTTATTCCGGAGGTGGCGCGCAAGGTCCGGCCAACGGTGATGTTCGGCACCGACACGTTCCTCGCCAACTATGCCCGCACCGCCAAGGACGGCGATTTTTCCAGCCTGCGCTTTGTCGTCGCCGGTGCCGAGGCGGTGAAGCCGGAGACGCGCCGGGTTTATCGCGAACGCTTCCAGGCCGAGATCATCGAAGGTTTTGGCTTGACCGAGGCCGCACCGGTGGTTGCCGTCAACACCGCCATCCACGGTCGCGACGGCACGGTCGGGCGGCTGCTGCCGGCCATGCGCATGAAACTCGAACCGGTCGAAGGCATTAGCGACGCCGGCCGGCTGTGGCTCGACGGGCCGAACCTGATGATGGGCTACATGACCGCCGATCGGCCGGGCGAGCTACAGCCGCTCGAAGGCTGGCACGACACCGGCGATATCGTCTCGGTCGATCGCGAAGGCTTCATCACCATTCGCGGCCGCGCCAAGCGCTTCGCCAAGATCGCCGGCGAGATGGTATCGCTTGGTGCGGTCGAGATGCTGGTGCAGTCGCTGTGGCCGGAAGAGCATCACGCCGTGGTGGCGGTGCCAGACAGACGGCGCGGCGAGCGCCTCGTCCTGGTCACCACCGCCGACAGTGCCAATCCCGACGAATTGCGCGAATTCGGCAAGAAGGCCGGGGCGGCCGAACTGATGGTACCGAACGACATCGTCAAGGTCGAGGAAATCCCGGTGCTGGGCTCGGGCAAGACCGACTATGTCTCGACAAGAAAGCTGGCGCTCGAGAGGCTGGGACTGAGCGCTGCCGCCTGAGGTTTTCCAGACCTTTCCAAAACTCTAGAGGACCACTACCGATAACAGCAGAATGACGCCGACGGCCATCATCAGCAGGCCCGGCCAATTCTGTGACAAGCCGAGAAAGCGGAGCCCGCGCCGCCGCGGCTCCAGAGTCGGACCTGGTGTTGCGAGATTGGGCCTCGGGCTATCCGGCGCGGTGGAGACAGCGGCCGGCTCACTGAGCCGCCCGCGCATGATGGCTGCAACCGCCATATATACGAGGCCGGCGACAGTCAGTAATGCGCCAATGAGGATGACAGCCATTTCTCGTATTCCGATGATTCTGGGCCCGATGCGGCAGCTTGCGCGACGTTGACGATCACGAGCAGTCGCTCAAACGGACCTACCGACACAAACGGTCAGGCGCCCAGCAAGTTCCGAAAACGTGGTTTTGAAGGGCGTTCCACAGCGCCGCGTGCGAAATTGGCACCAAATCTGTCAGCCGATGTCCGAGGACGGCACCTTCTCGCCTTCGCGCTTGGCGCGTCTGGAATAGGCGCGCACGCTGAATGGCAAAAACAGCAAATAGCCGGCAACCGAAGCCGTCAGCGTATACCAGGGATAGGTCATCAAAAGCAGGACGTAGAGGACGACTGCGAGGATGATCGGCAGCACTCTGTCGCCCGGTATCCTGACGCTCTTGCCGGAATAGACGGGCAGTCGGCTGACCAGCAGGAACGCCACCAATATTGTAAAGCCGGTGGCAATGAAGGCCGCCAGGCGGCTGGGTTCAAGGCCAAGCCTGAGGAAGAACAGATAGAGCGGCAGCATCACCAGCACCGCACCCGCCGGCGCCGGCACGCCAACGAAATATTCGGTTTGCCACTGCGGACGGTCGAGCTCTTCGTCGAGCACGTTGAAGCGGGCAAGCCTCATCCCACAGGCGATGGTAAACAGCAGCGCCGCGATCCAGCCCGGCGAACCTGCCCTGTCGAGCAGAAAGGCATAAAGCACTAGCGCCGGTGCCACGCCGAAATTGACGATATCGGCCAGCGAATCCATCTGGGCGCCGAATTTGGAGGTCGCCTTCAGCATTCGCGCCAGGCGGCCGTCGATACCATCGAGGAAGGCGGCGAGCAGTACCATCACCACCGCCGGCTCGAAGCGGCCTTCGAAGCCGAAGCGGATGCCGGACAGGCCGGCGCAGATGGCAAGCACGGTGACCAGATTGGGCAGCACCATGCGCATCGGGATTTCACGGATGCGCGGGCCGCCGCCGCCATGCGCCTCGAATTTCTTGAACGGCGGGGCCACCGGTCAGGAGATCCGCACGAGCGGCGTTGCGGCAACGCCGCCGAATTCCGCCAGCACCGTCTCACCGCCTACCGCCGTCTGGCCGACGGCAACGCGCGGCGTCGCCGTCGAGGGCAGGAATACGTCCACGCGCGAGCCAAAGCGGATCAGCCCGAAGCGCTCGCCGGTGCCGATGGCGCCGCCGGTCTCGGCCCAGCAGACGATCCGCCGCGCCACCAGGCCGGCGATCTGCACCGCAGCCACCGTGCCATTGGGGCTCTCTATGACCAGCCCGTTGCGTTCGTTCTCGGTGCTTGCCTTGTCGAGTTCGGCGTTAAGGAATTTTCCTGGCCGATGCTCGATCCTGGAAATGCGGCCACGCACCGGGGCGCGGTTCACGTGGCAGGAAAAGACATTCATGAATACCGAGATGCGGGTCATTTCGCCGCCGCCGAGGCCAAGCTCGCGCGGCGGCACGGCCGGGCCGACGGCCGAGACGATGCCGTCCGCCGGGCTGACAACCAGCCGGTCGTCGATCGGCGTGACACGCTCGGGATCGCGGAAGAAATAAGCGCACCACGCGGTCAGAATGAGACCGATCCAGAACAGGGTCGAGGAGAAATAGCCAAGAAAAAGCGTCGCCGCGCCGAACGCAGCGATAAAGGGATAACCCTCGCGATGGATCGGAACGAACGCATTTTTGATCGTGTCAACGAGGCTCATGGGATGAGGGCAACCTTGGTTCCAAGTCCGGCCTCAATAGCGGAAACACCCCTTCGCCGCAACGCGACAATCAGGCGGTCGGGTGTTAGCGGTCGTGCCGCCTCAGGGGCGTCCTTGGCAGCATCCGGACTGCCGAAGTGGTCAACCGGAAATATGTTGATTGCGATTGTCGGCACGAAGCCCCCACGCCCGTCCTTGGCAAGACAGCGCCTCTCATCGGCCTTTCGGCCGTGACGATTTGCGCAAACCCGGAGGTTCTCGGCCCATGCAGAAATCAGCAGCCAGGCAAGCGCAAGTGGTGATGAACGGTCTGGCCTTTGGCGAGTCGCCTCGCTGGCACGATGGCCGGCTGTGGTTCTGCAACTGGGGCACAGGCCAGATCATCGCCATTGACGCCCTAGGCAACAGCGAGATCGCGCTCATCGTGCCGGCCACCCTGCCCTACTCCATCGACTGGCTGCCGGACGGGCGGCTGCTTGTCGTGTCCGGCCGCGAAGGGCTGATCCTCAGGCAGGAGGCTGACGGGACATTGGTCACCCATGCCGATCTGAGACATCTGTCGAAGAGTCCATGGAACGAGATCGTCGTCGACGGGCGCGGCAACATCTACGTCAATGGTGGTGGGCCGGCTCCGGCTTCCGGCCAGCATTTCGGCCCCGGCACCATCGTGCTGGTTGCACCTGACGGCTCGGCTCGGCAGGTGGCTGAGAATCTCGCCTTCGCCAATGGCATGGCAGTGACGCCCGACAACAAGACGCTTGTCGTTGCCGAATCCCACGCCAACCGGCTGACCGCCTTCGACATCGCTGCCGATGGCCACCTTTCCAATCGGAGAGTCTGGGCCAATCTTGGCAACGGTTTTCCCGACGGCATCTGCCTCGATGCCGAAGGTGCCGCCTGGTACGCCGACGTTCCGAACAGGCATTGCGTGCGGGTGCGCGAGGGCGGCACAATGCTCGAAAGCGTCGACGTCGATCGCGGCTGTTTTGCCTGCATGCTCGGCGGCAGCGAGGGAAAAACGCTATTCATCGTGGCCGCCGAATGGCGCGGCTTCGAACATATGATCAGCGATGCCCGTACCGGCCAGGTGCTCAGCATCGAGGCTACCGCGCCGGGAGCAGGCTGGCCATAGAGAGCTTACACCGCGGGAATCCGCTGGTAATTAGCGATATCGGCCCTGACGCCAAGTCGCGCAATGGTCTCCTGAGGATTGAAGCCGATGCGCTCATGCGCGGCCTTGATGATCGGCACGACCTTATCGACAGCGGCCTGCCCTTCCCATTCGACAATGGTCACGAGGTTGAACTCCCCCGGCCCCGAGAATTGCTCGAGCAGGAAATCCTGGACGAACCCTTGCTGCTGGCGCAGCAATTCATGCGTCATCCGGACCTTGGCAAGAATCTCCTCGCGAGCGTTGGCCGGAACGACAAACTTGTCCACCCGGAATACGCTGCCGCCACTAACTGCCTGATTTATCCCATTCATATCGATTGTCTCCGTTTTTGAACGACGCATCTTGCTACGATCCAAAACGGCCTACGATCTCAACTTAAGTTGAGGTCAAGCACGAATTTCAGCTCACCTCCGAGGTGCGGCGGCGGACGACGACGCCGAACTCGTCGCTTTCGCGGGCAATGCGCAGCCGCTCCTCGGCCTCGCTTGCCTCGCGCTGCCGGTCCCACATCGATGCATATAGGCCGCGCTTGGCCATCAAGGCGGCATGGGTGCCGCGCTCGGCGATCTGGCCGTCCTGCAGGACGATGATCTCGTCGGCCGAAATCACTGTAGACAGTCGATGGGCGATGACGAGGGTGGTGCGGCCCTGGCTGACCAGGTCCAGTGCCGCCTGGATCTCCTGCTCGGTGTGGCTGTCCAGCGCCGAGGTCGCCTCGTCGAGCATCAGGATCGGCGGTGCCTTCAAGATGGTGCGGGCAATCGCCACCCGCTGCTTCTCGCCGCCGGACAGTTTCAGCCCGCGCTCGCCCACCATTGAGCGATAGCCGTCGGGCAGCCGCTCGATGAACGGTCCGATCTGGGCCAGTTCTGCCGCCTTGCGCACATCCTCCTCGCTGGCGCCGATGCGGCCGTAGCGGATGTTGTAGGCGATGGTGTCGTTAAACAGCACCGTGTCCTGCGGCACCATGCCGATGGCGGCGCGCAAGCTCTCCTGCTTGACGTCGCGAATGTCCTGGCCGTCGATCAAAATCGTGCCACGCTGAATGTCGTAGAAACGAAACAAAAGCCGCGAAATGGTCGACTTTCCGGCTCCGGAGGGGCCGACGATGGCCACCGTCTTGCCGGCCGGCACCTCGAAGCTGATGCCCTTCAGTATCTTGCGGTTGGGGTCGTAGGAAAAATGCACGTCACGAAACTCGACCTTACCGGCATCGACGACCAGTGGCTTGGCGCCCGCCCGATCGACGATCTCGCGCTTGACGTCGAGCAGATCGAACATGTTTTCGATGTCGGTCAGGCCCTGGCGAATTTCGCGGTAGATCATGCCGATGAAATTCAGCGGCACCGAAAGCTGCATGAGCATGGCGTTGACGAAGACGAAATCGCCGACGCTCTGCGTGCCTGCCTTCACCTCGAGCGCCGACAGCACCATGACGACGGTCATGCCGATGCCGAAGATCACGCCTTGGCCGAAGTTCAGCCAGCCAAGCGAGGTCCAGGTCCTGGTCGCCGCCACCTCATAGCGCGCCGTGGAACGGTCGAAGCGCTCGGCCTCCATGGCTTCGTTGTTGAAATATTTGACTGTTTCGTAGTTAAGCAGCGAATCGATCGCCTTCGTGCTGGCTTCATTATCGCTGTCGTTCATCTCTCGGCGGATCGAAATACGCCAATCGCTCGCCCTGACGGTGAACCAGACATAGAGCCAGACCGTGACCGCGATCACCAGCACGTAAAGCCAGCCATAGGTGACGGCGAAGATGCCGGCGGTGAGCGCGAATTCGACAATCGTCGGCGCCGTCGCCAGCATGGTGAAGCGGACGATCGTCTCGATGCCCTTGGTGCCGCGCTCGATGACACGCGACAGGCCGCCGGTGCGCCGTTCGAGGTGGAAGCGCAGTGACAATTCATGCATGTGTACGAAGGTGCGGAAGGCGAGCCGGCGCACGGCATGCTGGCCGACCCGTGCAAACAGGGCGTCGCGCAACTGGTTGAAGCCGAGCTGCACCAGCCGCACGGCATTGTAGGCGACGACCAGCATGACCGGCGCTAGCAGGAAGGCCGGCAGCGGCGGCGGAGATTTGGCGTCGCCGGCCAGTGCGTCGGTCGCCCATTTGAAGAAATAGGGTCCGGCCACCAGGGTCAGCTTGGCGGCAACCAGCAGCACGGTTGCCCACACCACCCGCGCCCTCAGGTCGGCGCGGTCGGCCGGCCACATATAGGGCCAGAGATTGCGCAACGTTCTGAAGGTCGAGCCGGAATCGGCGGAAACGGTTTTCTCGGCCATTCTTGTTTACCTTTTTATATCTTAGCGGCCGGAGCAGCAGGAATCGACCAGCGCGGCCAGCGACGCGGAAACATCGGCGAGCGCAGCACGGTCGAGCTCATAGCGCGAGCGCTGGCGGTCAGGCTCGAAGCGGATAAGCCCGGCTTCGACCAGAATCTTCAAATGCTGGGAAACGGTGGACTGCGCCAGGTCGAGATGCTCGACGACCTCGCGACAGCAGCAGGAACGGCTTGCGGAAAGGTGTTTGAGAATTTCGATCCGCGCCGGATGCGAAAGGGCCGCGAGCCGGACAGCGACGGAGCGGCTATCCGGCGTACAGTTGGCCGGCGTGCAGTTGGCCGGCGCGTGTTCATCTGCCGCGCGGCGTCGGTCCGTTACGAGAGAGGATTTGGTCATCGTCCATCGGCGATAAACGATGACTGGCCCTGCCGCAAGCTATCCTGATGGGCAGAACGGCTACTCAGTCTTGACTGGCGCCGTCGTCATCTGGTCGCCCATTGCCTTGAGATCGGCGGGCTCGCCTTCTTTCGATTTCTCCGGCACCTTGAACACCTGCCCCGGCCAGATGCGGTTCGGATTGCTGATCTGGTCCTGGTTGGCGAGATAGATGGTCGAGTAGCGCATGCCCTGGCCATAGACCCGCCGCGAAATCCGCCACAGCGTGTCGTGGCGGCGGATGATGACTGCGCCATTGGCATGTTCGAGCTTGGGGCCCACGGTCTCGGGAGCTTCGCCCGGAGGCGTCGCGACGGCCATTTCGGCCGGGGCCTCGGTGGCAGGAATGGGGGCAGTTGCGGGCGTTTCGGCGGCTGTCGCCGGTGCGGCTTCGGTGGCCGGAGCGTTCGGCTCGGCTGGTTTTACCTCGGCAGGCTTTGGCTCGGCGGGTGCGACGGCGGCAACCGCCTCGCCCGGCTCGCGTTCGAACGGCACGGCGGCACGAGCCACCACCGTCACCCCGTCGGCGTCGAGCGCGTCGACATGGATGGTGTAGGTGCCGACCGGGACGTCGCGTGTCGCTTCGACCAGGAAGTGGCGGTCGGGCGAGGTCTTCGCGTCGCCGAGCAGGATATCATTGGCATAGGCGCGCACCTTGCGGCCGGGATCGGCGACCCCGGCAACGAAAATCTTGTTGCCGTCGATTTCGACGGCTTCGACGACGACCTTGGGCTCCGCCGTGGAAGTAGCAGGCGCTGCCGGTGTGGCGGGCGCTGCCGGAGCCGGTGCGGCTTCAACAGCGGCCGGCGCGGCAGAAGCAGGCGCTGCTGGAACATCAGCCGCCGGGGCGGCCGGCGCTGCGGCAGCCGGCAATTCGGTGCCGGTGGCGGGTGGCTGAACGGCCGCCTGTTCGCCGGTTGGCGGCGAGGCGTCAGATTTTGCCTCAGGGGCAGGAACAGTGAGCAGTTCGGACGGCTTTCCCGGCTCCTCGACCATTGCCAGCACTTGACCGGTGGAATTCTGGGGAATCGAAACGACGGCGGTCTGCGCCGAGGCGGTCACGACATTGTCGGCCGTAGAGCGAAGCGTGATCGTATAGTCGCCGGGCTTCAGCGGATCGTCGAGAATAATGGCAAAGGCGCCGTCGGGACCGGCGACCGTCGAGCCGAGCACAGTCGAACCGTTGAGAATCTCGACCTTGGCGTTGGGCGCTGCATTGCCGGCGACGACGATCGAGCCGTTGCTTTCGACGCGCACGATGTCGAAGGTCGGCACGATCGCACCTGCAGCGGCCGGCGCGGCGGGCGTCGCCGCATCGGTGGACGCGGCGGGCGCAGACGGCAGCCGCCCCTCGGTTGCCGGAGCGACCGGTTTCGAAACCGGCGGCGTCAGCGCCGCGACTTCCGCAGGCGGGGTAGAATTGAGATACGGGTCGAGTGCGCCCGATACATAGGCGGTTCCCGCCGCAGCGACGGAGCCGCCAGCCGCGAACAAAAACGCCTTCAACGGATTAATTGCCATGTTTCCCTGCCCCTTAGCCACCTAATTTCGGTCTAGCCTGTTTTGCCAAAGCCGACAAGAAAAAGCCCGCTCCGGGGCTTGACCATGCCAATAGTCCCTATCACCAATCATAACATGAACACGATTCGATCTGTCTGCGTCTATTGCGGCTCGTCCCCGGGCCGAGATGAAACCTATATCAAGGCCGGACACCTGCTTGGCCGCTCGATCGCCAAGTCCGGCCTGCGTCTGATTTATGGCGGCGGCACTAAAGGTATCATGGGTGCCGTCGCTGAAGGGGCATTAAAGGCCGGCGGCAAGGTAACGGGCATAATTCCACGTTTTCTGATCAACCGGGAGGCGACCGAAACCGCGCTTGACCGGCTCGACGAGCTCGTCATCACCGACAACATGCACGAGCGCAAACACAGGATGTTCGAGAAATCCGACGCCTTTGTGGCGTTGCCCGGCGGCATCGGCACCGTCGAGGAGATCGTCGAGATCATGACTTGGGCGCAGCTCGGACATCATCGTAAGCCGATCGTCTTCGGCAACGTCGGAGGGTTCTGGGATCCGATGCTGGCGCTGCTCGACCACATGGCAACGGAAGGCTTCATCCACACCGCGCAGCGGGTCAAGCCGCTGGTGGTCGAGGACCCGGAAGCGATCGTAGCCGCCATCATGGTGGCGGGATCCTCCGTCGATGCACCGACGGAGGGCGTGCAGTCGGTGATTGATAAAATGTAGAGTGAGTAGGGAGTAGGGAGTAGGGAGTAGGGATAGACACGCGCGCCGGTTCGGAAGGTGTTGTACTTTACTATTCACTATTCACTATTAACTCCTTCATTAACTCCTTCCCTACTGCCTTCCTTAAGTCCGCGATGACCGCCCGCTTGTCCTGACGTCGCCAGGCGAGATGGATCGAGACGGTGCGTTCGAACCACGGCAGATCGCGAAACACGATCTGAGGCGGCGCGGCACTCCGCAGGCTGGCCTGCACCGTCGCCAGCCCAAGCCCGGCGCTGACCAAGCCCAACGACGTCAACGGATCGGTCGTCTCATAGGCTATGTCGGGCAGGAAACCGGCCTTCGCACAGGCGGCGAGAAATTGGCTGCGGTTGGTGTCGTCAGGCTGGCGCACCACCGTGATCCAGGTGCGTCCGTCCAGTTGCTGCGGCAGTATCTCCGCGATTTCGGCCAATGGATCGCTTTCCGGCATCGCCAGAACCAGAGGCTCGCGCATGATGAGCAAGGCGGCGATGTCGGGATCGTCGGCAGAAGGAGGCGTGTAGACGAGGCCCAGATCGAGCGATCGTTCGCGCAGCGCTTCGATCTGCGCGGCGGAACGCTGGCCCTTCAGTTGAAGATGAAATTCGGGCCGGTCGCGGCGAAACTGGCGCAGCATCCGAGCGACAAGCCCGGCATGGACCGCACCTTCGACATAGCCGATGGCGAGACGGCCGACCGTACCGCTGGCGAGATTGCGGCCGAGCTCCTCCAGCCGTCTTGCATGGGCCAGCAGCGCACGCGCCTCGGTAAGAAAGGCGCGGCCTTCGGGATTGAGATGAACACGCTGCCTCGCCCTCTCGAATAATGTGATGCCCAGTTGCTGCTCCAGCTGCATGATCTGGCGGCTGAGCGGCGACTGCGAGATGTGGAGCAATTCGGCGGCACGCCCGACATTGCCGGTTTCGGCCACCGTGATGAAATAGCGGAGCTGGCGCAGGTCGAACATTGTTGCTCCGATGCTCAAGTCCCGTGAGGTCTCAACTTTAGCCTAATCAGTCTTGGACTGTCTGGCCAGCCGAAGCGAATATTTTCGCCATTCCAACGGCCAACATCAGGAGATTCCGATGCAGTTCTTTGCCCTTCTTGTGCGCAACACCGAAAAGTTCACCGACGCCGATTTCGCGCCTCTGCTGCCCGGCGAGGCCGAGCAGCGCCGCACGCTCTATGCCGAAGGCGCCGTGCGTCAGGTGTGGAATCGAGGCGACATTCCCGGCAGCGGCATGATGTTCGAGGCCGGCAGCGATGCCGACGTGCGCAGCCATCTCGCAACCTTGCCGCTGGTCAAGGCCGGCATGATGGACATTGCCGCCGTCGTGCCGCTGCAGCCCTATCCAGGCTTCGGGCCGAAGCGCTGAGCGACCGTGAAAGAGGCGGCTGCCGGCATTAGGCCCGCCAGCCGCCTTTCTTCGTTACGCGGATCGAGCGGATGCGGCGACGGTCTTGCGCGCCGAAGAAAACATCGACCAGGAGTACATCGCCAGCGCCGCCCAGATCAGGCCGAAGGCGATGGCCTGAACGCTGCCGAAGGGTTCGCCGAAAATCAGCACCGCGATCAAAAAGACGATTGTCGGCGCGATATATTGCATGATGCCGATGGTGGAGAGGCGCAGCAGCCTGGCGCCGAACGCAAACAACAGCAGCGGCACGGCGGTGACCGGTCCGCAGCCGACCAGCAAGGCGGTGTCGTTCAAGGAGCTGGAGACGAAATGATCCTGTCCTGTGGCGATCAGGAAGACGATGTAGCCGAGCGCCGGCACCGACAGTAGCAGCACTTCGAGCAGGAAGCCCTGGCTTGGACCAATTGGCAGCGTCTTGCGGAAGAAGCCATAGGCGGCAAAGGAAAAGGCCAGCACCAGCGACACCCAGGGCAGCTTGCCAGCGTCGATGGTTAGCACCGCGACGGCGATTGCCGCGAGCACCACCGCCGCGATCTGCAGGCGGTCGAGCCGTTCGCCGAGCAGCAGCGCGCCGACAACGACGCTGACCAGCGGGTTGATGTAATAGCCAAGCGCGGTCTCGATCGTGCGGTCGACCGCGATCGCCCAGACATAGATGCCCCAGTTGACCGAGATCAGCGCCGCCGTCAGCAGCGCCATCGAAATGATGCGCGGCGAACGAACGGCCGCTTTGAAATCGGCAGTGCGGCCCGCCCAGACCAGGACGGCGGCCGCGATCGGCACCGACCAGACGATGCGGTGGGCGATGACTTCGGCCAGCGGCAGATGCGCGACAGCCTTCATGTAGAAGGGCAGCAGCCCCCAAAGCAGGTAGGCGCCGAGCGCCAGCAAGAAGCCGCGACGAGCTTTGGTATCGGCCTCGATTTGAAGTACTTGGGTAGCCATGGCCCAAGGCTATGCGCCAGCGGCCCCGGCAAGACCATCGCAAAGTTCTGATGGATCAATGGAGTCTCGCTGATGGTTCAAGAACCCGGAGTTTTCACCAGTTCATTGAAATGCGCGAAGCCCGCAGTCATTTGGTCTCGCCGGGCGCAGGCACCAATTCCATGAATTCCGCTCCAACGGTGTCGTGACGAAAGCCCGTCACGCATTCTGCCACCTCGATCGGAATATCGGCGATAAAGTCTATGGCGGCAGCACCTGCGTCCTCGCGATCCTGATCTGCGAAGCGCTCGCGGCGGATCTCCTCGAAACAGGATGGAAGGTTTCCTGTCGCTTCCAGGTTGCGCGCACCGTCTGCGCTGGTGTGTCGTATGCTCCAGACTTCGTGCCCGTCGCGCCACTGTTCGGCCCATTGCAGCATGACCGTATCGATATTGTGAACGACGACAATGTCCCTGCCCGTCGAAAGGTTAGCCAGGCGCTTCTCGTCCACCAGGTCCATGTTCACGTCGTTAAAAATGACGACAGACCAATTTTGACCAACCGTCACGCCATTGTAGTCAAAATCAAAAACCTCGTCCGATTGTCCGCTCTGAGCCAGACCGAAAGCCAGCGCTGCCTTCGCGAGTGGCAGACCATTGAATGCGACCCAGCTTATCGTGAAGCCCATTTCCTCACTCCGCCGCGATCAGCCCGGCCATGTCGCGGTTCTTCATCAGCTTGTAGACGATCGAATCCATCAGCGCCTGGAACGAAGCATCGATGATGTTTTCGGAGACGCCGACCGTCCACCAGCGCGCACCGGTGCCGTCATGCGATTCGATCAGCACGCGGGTAATCGCCTCGGTGCCACCATTGAGGATACGCACCTTGAAGTCGGCCAGCTCGAGATCGGCGATCTCGCTCTGGAATTTGCCGAGATCCTTGCGCAGCGCAATGTCGAGCGCGTTGACCGGGCCATGGCCTTCGGCGACCGACATCTTCTCCTCGCCCTCGACCAGCACTTTCACAATCGCCTCCGAGACCGTCTTCAGCTGGCCGTTGGCGTCGAAGCGGCGCTCGACCATGCAGCGGAATGAAGTGACGCGGAAGAATTCCGGCACGCCATGCAGCATCTTGCGCGCCAGAAGCTCGAAGCTGGCGTCGGCGCCTTCGTAAGCGTAGCCCTCCGCCTCACGCTCCTTGACCACGGCGATCAGCGCGTCGAGGCGATGGTCGTCCCGGGGCATGTCGATGCCGCGCCGTTTCAGCTCGGCCATGAAATTCGCCTTGCCGCCTTGGTCCGAAACCATGACGCGGCGGCGGTTGCCGACAGTCTCTGGCGGTACATGCTCGTAGGTCGCCGGCTCCTTGGCCAGCGCCGAGGCATGGATGCCGGCCTTGGTAGCGAATGCGGAGGCGCCGACATAGGGGGCCTGCGCTTCCGGCGCACGGTTCAGCAACTCGTCGAAGGCGCGGGACAAGCGCGATATACCGGTCAACGCCTCCGCTGAAATGCCCGTTGCAAAGCGGCCGGCAAAGGCAGGCTTCAACGACAATGTCGGCACGATCGAGATCAGATTGGCGTTGCCGCAGCGCTCGCCTATGCCATTCAGCGTGCCCTGGATATGGCGCACGCCGGCCTCCACGGCGGCAAGCGAATTCGCCACCGCCTGGCCGGTGTCGTCATGGGCGTGGATGCCGAGATGGTCGCCCGGTATGCCGGCCGCGATCACCTTTTCGACGATGGCGCGCACCTCGGAGGGCTGCGTGCCGCCATTGGTGTCGCATAGAACCACCCAGCGCGCGCCGGCATCGTAGGCCGTCCTGGCGCAGGCCAGCGCATAATCGGGGTTGGCCTTGAAGCCATCGAAGAAATGCTCGCAGTCGACCATCGCCTCCTTGCCGGCACTGAGCGCCGCCTCGACCGAGGCCTTGATCGCCTCGAGGTTCTCCTCATTGGTGCAGCCGAGCGCGACGCGGACATGGTAGTCCCAGCTCTTGGCGACGAAGCAGATGGCATCCGACTTCGACTGGACCAGCGCGGTGAGGCCGGGGTCGTTCGAGGCCGACACTCCTGCCCGCTTGGTCATGCCGAAGGCGACGAACTTGGCATCGGCCGTGCGACGCTCGGCGAAAAAGGCGGTGTCGGTTGGATTGGCGCCAGGGTAACCGCCCTCGACGTAGTCGATGCCGAACTCGTCGAGCAGCTTGGCGATGGCGATCTTGTCCTCGACGGAAAAGTCGATACCCGGCGTCTGCTGACCATCGCGCAGCGTCGTGTCGAACAGATAAAGGCGCTCACGAGCCATCGTCATTTCCCGGCAAACACGTCCGTTGCGCGGATCAGCCTGTCGAGGATGCCCGGCTCCGAATAGGCGTGGCCGGCACCTTCGATCAGATGGAAATCCGCTTTCGGCCACGCCTTGTGCAGCGCCCAGGCATAGCGCGCCGGGCACGGCATGTCGTAGCGGCCGTGAACGATGCTACCCGGTATATCCTTAAGCTTCCATGCATCACGCAGCAGCTGTCCCTCTTCCAGCCAGCCGGCATGGACGAAATAGTGGTTCTCGATGCGGGCGAAGGCCAGGGCATAATCATCCTGGCCGAAGGGACCGCTGGTTTCCGGTTCCGGCAGCAAAGTGATCGTCTCGCCCTCCCACAGGCTCCAGGCGCGAGCGGCCTCGACCTGCGCCACAGGATCGCTACCGACCAGCCGTTTGCGGTAGGCGGCCATCATGTCGCCGCGCTCAGCCTCCGGAATGGGCGCCAAAAACCGCTCCCATTTGTCGGGGAACATCTCCGAGACGCCGAACTGGTAGTACCATTCGAGTTCGGCGCGGGTCAGCGTGTAGATGCCGCGCACGACCAGTTCGCTGACCCGCTCGGGGTGTGTCTCGGCATAGGCCAGCGCCAGCGTCGAACCCCACGAGCCGCCGAACACCAGCCATTTGTCGAAGCCGCACATGTCGCGCAGCCGCTCTATGTCGGCGACCAGATGCCAGGTGGTGTTGGCTTCGAGCGAGGCATTGGGCGTCGATTTTCCACAGCCACGCTGGTCGAACAGGATGACATCGTACAGCGTCGGATCGAACAGCCGCCGGTGCTTTGGCGAAATGGTGCCGCCCGGTCCGCCATGCAGGAATACCGCCGGCTTGGCACCGCGGGTGCCGGAGCGCTCCCAATAGACCTGATGGCCATCGCCAACGTCTAGCATGCCGGACTCGAAAGCCTCGATCTCGGGATAGAGGGTGCGGAATTCGCTGCTCATAGTTTCAGGCCCTGGTGCGGCCAGTTGGCCGTCTCGTGATCGGGATGCTGGAAGGAGATGATTGACTCCTGTCGCGCGTAGAAATCCGGATCGTCGTGGATTGGCGCGTCGAAGATCGTCTCCACCCAAGGCAGCCTGGCGGCGTAGTTGACCTGGATCTGCGGCGCCAGATCGGAACGGTCGTCGAAGGCGCCGATGGCGATCTCGAGCGCGCCGGGCTGGCGGTAGGTCAGCGGCGTGCCGCAGCGGGCGCAGAAGCCGCGATCGATGTTGACCGACGACTGAAAGTAACTCGGCTCCTCGCGCAGCCATTCGACGCCGTCGCTCGGCACTGTCACAAGCGCGCCGAAAAACGAGCCGAACTGTTTCTGGCACATGCGGCAATGACAGATCGAGGGGCGGCCGAGCGCGCCGTGGATGCGGAAGCGCACGGCGCCGCACTGGCAGCCGCCGGTACGAACGGTTTCGGTCATGATCTTTCCTCCGGCGGCCATTGTTCGGTGTCATGGTCGGGATGTTGGTAGGAGACGAGGTCGGCGAGATAGGAGGCAGACGAGACGTCGGCCATCGTTTCCTCACCGGGCAATTCGTGGACATGATCCACATAGGGGAGCTTGGCTTCGACACCCCATTGGATCGTCGGCGCGATCTCCTCGGGGTGGTCGAATGCGGCGATGGCGAGCGCCACGCCGTCGGTCGCTTCGAAGGTCAGCGGCGTGCCGCATTCGGCGCAGAAACCGCGCAACGCCGCATTGGACGAGCGGAAGCGTTTGGGCTCGCCGCGCGTCCAGTCGAGTCCTGCGCCGCGCACCGAGACCAGCGGCAGGTAAAAATTGCCGCTCGCCTTCTGGCACATGCGGCAATGGCAGACGGAGGCATCGCCGAGCGCGCCTTCGACGCGGAAGCGCACTGCGCCGCACTGGCAGCCGCCCGTATACACCGGTCTGTTGTCAAGGCTCATCGCATTTTACTCCGGAGCATGGCAGACCGCCTCGACATTGTTGCCGTCGGGATCGAAGACGAAGGCGCCATAATAGTTCGGATGATAGTGCGGGCGCAGGCCCGGCCCGCCATTGTCCTTGCCGCCGCGTGAAAGGCATCGACCTCGGCACGGCTGCGCGCCGTGAAAGCGACGTGTTGATGATCCTTCGGCTTGTCCTTGCCGGCATGCAGCCAAAACACTGGCCGGTCGCGGCCGTAGCCGCCGACCTTGGCGCCGCCGGTATATTCCTGCGGCACCATGTAGAGCAGCGAGGCACCAAGCGGCGCCATCGCCCTGTCGTAAAAAGCTTTCGACACGTCGAAATCCAAAACGGTGATGCCGAGATGATCGATCATCTTTTTACCTCCCAGGTGGTGATGCGTTCGCCGGTGACAGGGTCCTTGCCGTCCTTCAACTGGATGCCTTGCGCCAGCAACTCGTCGCGGATGCGGTCGGCCTCGGCCCAGTTCTTGGCGGCGATCAGCGCGAGGCGTTTGGCGATCGCTTTGGCAATGGCGTCTTCATCCACCTTGGCTGTTGCGACGTCGAAGCCGAGGAACAGCAGCGATGCCTTCAGCAAAGTGGCAGCATCGTTGTCTTCGGCGGCTGCGTTGCTGCTACCAGCGTCGAAATCAACAGCATCGCCAGCCAACTGGGTCAGCAACTGGAATGCGGGATAGGTGGCGAGGTCATCCGACAGCACTTCGATCACATCCGCCGGCACCGATTTTGCCGTTGGCGGCGCCAGATCGGCCGCTCGCTTCCATTTGCGCAGCGTATTCTCCGCCTCTTCCAGCTTGCGTACGGAAAAGTCGATCGGCTCGCGATAATGCGTCATCAGCATCGCCAGCCTGAGCACCTCGCCCGGCCATTTGCGGCCGCCAAAAGTCTCCGTCTCCAGCAGTTCGGTGATCGAATAGAAATTGCCCAGGCTCTTGGACATCTTCTGGCCCTCGACCTGCAGGAAACCGTTGTGCATCCACACCTTGGCCATCGTTTCGGTGCCGTGGGCGCAACGTGACTGGGCGATCTCGTTCTCGTGGTGTGGAAAGATCAGGTCGAGACCACCGCCATGGATGTCGAACACCTCGCCGAGATAGGCGGCCGACATCGCCGAGCACTCGATGTGCCAGCCCGGCCGACCCCTGCCCCACGGACTCTCCCAGCCCGGTTCCTCGGGCGAAGACAATTTCCACAGCACGAAATCCTGCGGGTTCTTCTTGTGCGCATCGACGGCGACGCGGGCGCCTGCCTGCTGCTCGTCGAGATTGCGCTTCGACAACTGTCCGTAGTCCGGCATGGAAGCGGTGTCGAACAGGACTTCTCCAGCCGCGACATAGGCATGGCCGCGTTCGATCAAGCGTTGAATCAAGAGGATCATGTCGACCTTGCCGTCGGGCCTAGGCTCGACGAACTCGGTGGCGCGCGGCTCGACCGTCGGTTCCAGGCAACCGAGCGCCGCCACGTCCTTGTGGAACTGATCGGCGGTCTTTTCGGTGACCCGCCTGATCGCTTCGTTCAGCGACAGCTTGCCCAAGGCAATCTCGCCGCCGAAATCGCGCAGCGCGCGAGCGTTGATCTTGTCGTCGACGTCGGTGATGTTGCGGACGTAAGTGACATGCGCTTGCCCGTAGAGATGGCGCAGCAAACGGAACAGCACGTCGAAGACGATCACCGGCCGCGCATTGCCGATATGGGCGAAGTCGTAGACCGTCGGGCCGCAGACATACATGCGCACGTTGCGCGGATCGATCGGGAAGAAATCCTCCTTGCTCCGCGTTAGCGTGTTGTAGAGGCGCAGGCTCTTCGATGCGTCAGACATGCGTGCGTTCCGGTGCGTTACTTTGTTTGAGCATGATCTTTTGGGATCGTGCTCTGGATGGAGTCGGTCACGCCGAGGCGCAAAATCGAGCTCCAGCCTGCTGGCCGGGGCGTTTGTCCAATCTGGGAGGAGATGAGGCGAAAACGTCCAGGACCAGCGCGAGGCTAGTCGATAATGCAAATGCCGCAAATGGCGAAAGACGTTTTCATGGCCGGCTTTATCGCCTTGCCCGGTGTTGCCGTCAAGTCGCTACCTTCGCCAAAAATATCGTTGGCTCACAGGAAATGAGCCACTGAAACATTTTATTAAACAGATCGGCACTGTCATGAAACATTCGCCGGCTAGATCAGCAAGCGTCACGATTTGGTCGGATTCGGCCAGCAAACGCAGACACGAAGACGTTACCAGGGAAGAGAATAATGCCTAAGCAAGAATCCAACCGCGCCAAGCAACCGGCGCTCGCCAGCCATTACCGGGCGATCGGCCCGGCAGCAATCGTCGCAGCTCTTCTGCACACCGCGAAGAAGAAGAAGCCGGCACAGAAGATCGTGTCGCCACGCGCTGCCTGAGAATGCCGTCGGGTGAAGATTGAGGCGCTCACGGTGTCCTGGAAATAGTAGCTTTCGCTAAAATAATGTCATTTGACTGTCGTTCGCGCCGGACTTCTGGCGCTTGACCTTCTCGGGCTCAGGCTCGACGACGCCCTTCTCCTGAATCTCCGGCCCGGTATTGGCGACCTTGTTGACGAGGTCGGAAACCGGGATCGCTTCGAAGAAATCGGGCCGGGTGGGTCTCAGCAGATCGGCCACATCACGCGGCTCGAGCGTGCGGCAATCCAGCCAGCGCGCGAAATCCTCGGGATGGATCACCACCGGCATGCGGTCGTGGATATGGGCAATATCGGCATTGGCGTGGGCGGTCAGAATGGCGCTGGTGTCCATTTCCGAGCCACCCGGCTCGGCATACGTCTCAATCAGCCCGGCGAAGGCGACAAGCCCTCCATGCTTTGGCCGCACCCAATAGGGCTGCCCTCTTCTGCCAGCGGTTTGGTGCCATTCGTAGAATCCCGAAGCCGGTACCAGGGCGCGGCGATGGCGCATGGCAGCGCGAAACGACGGCTTTTCCGAAGCCCCCTCAGAACGCGCGTTGAACAGCAGCGGGAAGTTACGCGTATCCTTGACCCAGGCCGGGATCAGGCCCCAGCGCACCAGCATCGAGCGGCGGTCGGGCAGGTTCGAGCCCGGCGCCTGCGGCAATCCGGCGAGCGCCATCAGCACCGGCTGCGTCGGCGCGATATTGTAGCGGGGCGGAAACTCCTCCAACTCCGCCAGACCGAGAAGGGCGGCGGTCTGGTCCGGAGTGGCGGTCAAGGCAAAGCGTCCGCACATGAATTCAGCTCTCGAATGGGTGACATGTGAAAGTGACCATGGAACCTGCCTTTCGCAACCGCTAAAGCTGTTCGCCGACGGCCGGTCCACAACGGGCTATGCCAATCGAGCGATCGGGAACCCATGGAAGCACGTAAGATCATTCCGGCAGTCTCGGTCTGCGTCGTGCGCGAGAACACGGTGCTGCTGGTCAAGCGGGCCAGACCGCCCTCGCAGGGCCTTTATGCCTTTCCCGGTGGCAAGGTCGAAGCCGGCGAGACGCTGGAACAGGCAGCAAGGCGCGAATTGCTGGAAGAGACCGGATTGCAGGCGCGCAACTACCGGCCGCTGCGGGAAATCCACATCGACGGCAGCGGCGACGGGCATCCGGTCGACTACCGGCTGACGGTGTTTGGGGCCAACTATGCCGGCGGCGAGGCGGTGGCCAGTGACGACGCCGAAACCGCCGCCTTCTATACACTGGCCGAAATGACAGCGATGCAGCTTGCCGATGCAGTGTTTGATATCGCCGACGACCTGCTGGCCACCAGCAAGGGCGGCGCGAACTGAGCTTGAGAATCGCCTTGCAGGCAACAAATTGTTTCAGCACAAGGGCTCATGAACCGCACATCACCGTTTCTCGCCGCCTGCCTCGCCGTCAGTGTGGTTGTCGGCTTGCGTCCTGCCATTGCCGCCGAGGCGCCGTTCGAGCCCGGGCTGTTGCGGCTGGCGGAAGTGCTCGGCTCGTTGCATTTCCTGCGCAATCTATGCGGCGAGAAGGGCGACCGGTGGCGGGCCGAGATGGAAAAACTGATCGCATCAGAAAATCCGAACCCTGAGCGGCGCGCCCGCTTCATCGCCAGCTTCAACCGCGGCTACCGATCCTTCGGCGGCAGTTATACGCAATGCACCGCCTCGGCGACGGAAGCCATCAGCCGCTACATGAAGGAAGGCGAGACGCTGTCTCGCGACATCGCCTCGCGCTACGGGAACTGACGGCGGCAGCTGCCGTTCCGGCAAAGCGGAATCAAGCGTCGGCGCTGTTGGCGGCGGACGCGTTCGACACTTCTCCGCTTGCCTCGGGTGAGGTCTTGGTGCAAACCTGATGTTGCACTTTTGCAACTATGTTAACGAAACGTTAGCGCGCAGATGTGAAATTAACTCAAACTGAAGGTTTCCGTCCCCTTGGCCGGCCTAATCGGGTAAGTTTGAAACGGATCGGACGCAGGTTTGCTTAATGCGACGGGTTTTGTAGAAAACGACCAAAAAAATGTCGCATTTACAAGTACTTACTTCGCCTGCGTGTAAAAGGGACAACTCAAGCTTGATCCCTATCCAACGGATCACCGCTTGAAAGGGTGGACATCGCAATGGAACATGGCGTCAACGACATCGACGCGCTGGTCAGGGAAGAAAAGCGCCTGACCGCCGTGGAAAGCCACAGCGAAGCCTGGGCGGAAGGATTGTCGGCGGGGATCGAGCCGGAAATCATCGCCGAGGCAGCCCTCGAAACGGCATTCGGCGAGATGCTGCGAACCAATGGCGAGACCTCGGCGCTTGCCCTGCTCGATCGCATGCGCGAAAAGGTGGTTGCCGGGGCCTTCGAGCCCGAAAGGCTGCGGCACTGACCCCGGTTCTTTGACGACGGCGCGTCGCCGGACATCATGTCCGGGCACATCATGTCCGGGCACATGAGTGGGCCTGGAACCAGGGAGTAGCAGGCGGTGAATTTTTCGATATCAGGCAAGCCGCGCGGCCTGGTCCTCAGCATTTGGCTTATCGCCTCCTGCGCCACGATTCCCCTTGCACTGTTTCTTGCGAGCAGTCCCGCTCACGCCCTCAGCGAGATCAAGCGCGAAGACCTGCCTTCGCCGGTCACGCCGCCGCCCGACGGCGACATGTCGCCGCCCGGAAGTACCGTGCCGATGCCCGGCCCGCTCGGCACGACGCCACCTGCAGCCAGCCAGCCGACTCCGTCCGACGAGCCAAGGCAAACCGAACCGAAAGGGCCAGCGGACGACGGCGGCATGGCCAATCCGCATGTCGATCCGGACGCGCCTGTGCCCGAAGTCGTTTACGACCTTGCCAAGTTGCCGGAACCGGTCAGGCGCATGCACGATCTGATCGTCGAGGCGTGCAAAAGCGGCGACATCGAAAGACTGCGGCCGCTGATCGGCACGGGCGACATGATGACCCAATTGTCGCTGGGCGACATGGAGGGCGACCCGATCGCCTTCCTGAAAGGGCTTTCGGGCGACACGGAAGGCCAGGAAATCCTCGCCATCCTGGAAGAGGTGCTCAATGCCGGCTATGTCCATGTCGATGCAGGCACGCCGCAGGATCTCTACGTCTGGCCGTATTTTTTCGCCCTGCCGTTGGACAAGCTCGATGCCAGGCAGCGGGTCGAGTTATTCAAGATCGTCACTGCCAGCGACTATGACAACATGAAGCAGTTCGGCGCCTACATCTTCTACCGCGTCGGCATCACGCCGACCGGGCAATGGACGTTCTTCGTCGCTGGGGATTGAGTGGTCAGGCCTGGCCCTTATTGAGGCAGGGAGCTTAGCCCGCCAACGCCTCGGAAAACTCCACCGCCCTGCCTTGGCCTGGCGTGGCAATCTCGCCTTCCCACATCACGCGCCGGCCCCGAACGATAGTGCCGACCGGCCAGCCGGTCACCTGCCTGCCGTCATAAGGCGTCCAACCGGCCTTGGAGCCTTGCTGGGCGTTGGCGATGATCTCGCGGCGCTTCAGGTCGACGATGGTCAGATCGGCATCGTAGCCGGCGGCAATACGGCCTTTCCTGGCGATGCCGAAAATGCGCTGTGGGCCATGGCTGGTCAGGTCGACAAAGCGCTGCAACGTCAGCCGGCCGGCGTTGACATGATCCAGCATGATCGGCACCAAAGTCTGCACGCCGGTCATGCCTGACGGCGACGCCGGATAAGGTTTTGCCTTCTCGGCCAGCGTGTGCGGCGCATGGTCGGAGCCGAGGACATCGACAACGCCTTGCGCAATGCCCTGCCAGACCCCCTCGCGATGGCGCGCGGCGCGCACCGGCGGGTTCATCTGGATCAGCGTGCCTAACTGCGCATAGTCATCTGCGCTCAGCGTCAGATGATGCGGCGTCGCCTCGCAAGTCGCGACATCCTTGTGCTGTTCGAGGAAGCCTATCTCTTCGGCGGTCGAGATGTGCAGCACATGGATCCGGGCACGGACCTGGCGCGCGATGCGCACCAGGCGCTCGGTGCAGCGCAATGCGGCGATCTCGTCGCGCCACACCGGATGTGAGGACGGATCGCCCTCGATGCGCTCGCCGAGCCGCTCGCGCAGCCGGAACTCGTCCTCGGAGTGAAAGGCGGCGCGGCGGCGTGTGTTCCTCAGGATCGAGGCAACGCCTTCGTCGTCCTCGACCAGCAGGTCGCCGGTGGACGAGCCCATGAACACTTTTATGCCGGCCGCACCCGGCAGCCGCTCGAGATCGCCAGCGTCTTTTGCATTGTCGCGGGTCCCGCCGACCCAGAAGGCAAAGTCGCAATGCATGCGGCCGGTGGCACGCCGCACCTTGTCGGCAAGGGTCGTCTCGCTGGTGGTCAGCGGATTGGTGTTCGGCATCTCGAAGACGGCGGTGACGCCGCCAAGCACCGCTGCCCGCGAGCCCGTCTCCAAATCTTCCTTGTGCTCCAGTCCCGGCTCGCGGAAATGCACCTGGCTATCGACGACGCCCGGCAGGATATGCAGTCCGCGGCAGTCGATTGTCTCGCCGGCCGACGCCTGGCGGAGATCGCCGATGGCAGCGACGCGCCCACCATTGATGCCGACGTCGCGAAAACCCTCGCCGTCGTGGTTGACCACGGTGCCACCTGTCAGGATGAGATCGTAGATGGGGGCCATGCGGATCAGGTCTCTTGCGGGGGAAGTGCCAGCGGCTTACGTAATGGCCGACAGTTTTGCAAGATCAGGCTCGTTTTCCCACCATGCCCTTTGCCTCGCTCAGAGATCGCGCACTCGTTTCCGTGTCCGGGCCGGATGCCGCGCACTTTTTGCAGAACATCCTGACTACCGACCTCGACGTGCTCGGGAGCAGCGAAGCAAAGCCCGGCGCCCTGCTGACGCCGCAAGGCAAGATCCTTTTCGACTTCTTGATCTCGCGCGCCGGCGAAAATGCTTTCCGCCTCGAATGCCGTGCCGAGACCGCTGACGATTTCATGCGCCGGCTGACGCTCTACAAGTTGCGCGCCAAAGTCCAAATCGCCAAGCTAGATCACCCGGTTGTGACCGTCCTATGGGAAAGCGCTTCAACTGCCTCGCAATTTGAATCGGCACCGTTTGCTGATGCGCGGTTCGTCGATGCTATCGTCAAGCGCTTCTATGATGGCACCGCAGAAGGAGGCGACCTTGCCGCATGGCAAGCCTTTCGCATCGCCCATGGCATTGCCGAAAGCGGCAGCGACTATCAGCTCGGCGATGCGTTTCCGCATGACGTGCTGCTCGACGAGATCGGCGGCGTCGGCTTCAAGAAGGGCTGCTATGTCGGCCAGGAGGTCGTCTCGCGCATGCAGCATCGCGGCACTGCCAGACGCCGGGTGTTGATCGTCTCGGCCGAACGCTCCCTGCCCGCCTCGGGCGCAGAGTTGACCGTGGAGGGGCGGCCGGTCGGCACGCTTGGCTCGACCGCCGGCACGACAGGCCTCGCCATTGCCCGCATCGACCGGGTCAAGGCAGCGTTCGACGCCGGCCTGCCGATCCTGGCTGACGATGTCGCCGTGTCGCTCACCATCCCGCCCTGGGCGAAATTCAGCTTTCCGCAGGAAGCCGTCGGCGCGGAGGAGGCCTGATGGCGGCCGATCGCGCCGGGGCGCCGCCGCGCGCCTGGCAGCGCATGCTGTCCGGGCGACGGCTCGATCTCCTCGACCCCTCGCCGCTCGACATCGAGATCTCGGATATCGCTCACGGCCTTGCCCGCGTCGCGCGCTGGAACGGCCAGACCAGAGGCGAGCACGCCTTTTCGGTCGCCCAGCATTCGCTGCTCGTCGAAACGCTTGTCGGCGAGCTGATGCCGGATGCCGACGCCGATGCGCGGTTGGCGGCGCTGCTGCACGACGCGCCGGAATATGTCATCGGCGACATGATCTCGCCGTTCAAGTCCGTGATGGGCGGCAGCTACAGGGACTGCGAGATCAGGCTGCAGCGCGCCATCCATCTGCGCTTTTCGCTGCCAGCGGAACTCGACGCGGGACTGCGCAAGGAGATCAAGCGAGCGGATCAGATCGCCGCTTATTTCGAAGCGACGCTGCTTGCGGGTTTTTCAACGGCAGAGGCGACGGAGTTCTTCGGCCGGCCGCGCGGCTTCAATGCCGAGCGCTTCGATGTCACGCCGCGCTCGGTGACCTGGGCGCAGAATGCCTTTGTCAAACGGTTTGCGGCGATCGAGAAGTCGCGACGCCAGACTGCCGTTCCAGCCGGCTGAAAACGGTAAATTAACCGGCAAGGACAAGAGTGCCGTGGTTAACCACGGTCCATAGGCGCGCTACATGCCCGTTGCCGGTATCAAGGCAGGTTCGTCCGTCCGCCGACGACGGGTCAAAGGCGTTGGTCTGCCGCAACGGATTGAAGACGAACTGCGCGAACAGAACGAGCGTTTTTCGGCAGCGGTCGAGAACATGTCGCATGGCCTGTGCATGTTCGATGCCGATGAACGGATGATCATCTGCAATAGGAACTACATCAGCATCTTTCGCCTCGACGCCGAAGTGGTACGGCCCGGCATCCGGTTTTTCGACATCCTCCAGCACAGCGTGGACATCGGCATCGCCTCGCAAAGCGCTGAGCAACTCTATGCCATTCGCAAGCCCTATATCGACCAGGCAAAACCTTCCACCTATGAGGAAACGCTTGCAGACGGGCGTATCGTCAACATTTCGCACCGGCCGCTGGCGTCGGGCGGTTGGGTATCGATCTACGAGGATATCACCGAGCAACGGCGCGCCGAGCAGGAGTTGAAGGAGCAGCACCGCCGTTTCGACGCGGCACTTGCCAACATGTCGCAAGGACTTTTGATGTACGACGCGGACGGCAAGCTGATCGTGCGCAACGAACGTTTTCTGGAACTTTACCATGTCAGGCCGGCCGACCTCCCGCTTGGCATGAGCCACCGTGATGCCTTTAAGCGGCTGCTGGAACTGGGCATTTACACAAAGCTCGACCCCGACAGCGAAATTTCGCAAATCGAAGCCTGCCTGCGGGCGGGCAAAACACACGTAACGCATCGCCATCTTGCCGATGGCAGAACGCTGCTGGTTGCACGCCGGCCGATGAGCGGCGGCGGCTGGGTCGCGACATTCGACGACGTGACCGAGCGCAGGCGCGTGGAAGAGCGCATGACCCACCTTGCGCATCACGACACACTGACCAACCTGCCCAATCGCTCGATGCTTCGCGAACGGCTCGACCAAGCCCTTAGCGAGACGAAAGACGGATCGCTGGCGATATTCTCGCTCGACCTCGATCACTTCAAGGCGGTCAACGATACTTGGGGCCACCCTTCCGGCGACTGGCTGCTGAAATGCGTGGCCGAACGGCTGCAACGGTGCCTGCGCAATGAAACGGACGTTGTCGCTCGCTTCGGCGGCGACGAATTCGTCATAATCCAGTTCAATCTCAAAAGCCCGGGCGATGCGGAAAAACTGGCCAAACGCATCGTCGAGATCATCGGAAAGCCGTTTCGCGACAAGCGACACGACATGCGCGTCGGCATCAGTGTTGGCATCGCGCTGTTTCCGAATGACGGCAAGGACACCGACACTTTGCTGAAAAACGCCGATATGGCGCTCTATCGGGCAAAGAGCGAAGGGCGCAACCTCTACCGTTTCTTCGAACCAGCCATGGATGCGATGGTGCGCGCGCGCCGGGCGCTCGAAATCGATCTCAGGGCGGCGCTGTCGCGCCGGGAATTCGAGCTGGATTTCCAGCCGATCATGAACATCGCCTCCGGCGAAATCGTCGGTGCCGAAGCCTTGATGCGCTGGCGTTCGCCAGTGCGCGGCCTGGTGCGTCCGGACGACTTCATTCCGGCCGCCGAGGAGACCGGGCTGATCGTGCCGCTTGGAGAATGGGCGCTGCGGAAAGCCTGCACGACCGCGGCAGGCTGGGCGCCTTTGCGCATCGCAGTCAATGTCTCCGCCGTGCAGATCAAAAGCGGCACCTTTGCCCGCAGCGTCATCTCGGCGCTGGCGTTCTCGGGCGTGCCGGCCAACCGGCTTGAACTGGAAATCACCGAAACGGTGCTGATGGACGAGAGCGATCTGGTGCTCAAGACACTGAGGCAGCTGCGCGATCTGGGTGTCCGCATAGCGCTGGACGATTTCGGCACCGGCTATTCCTCGCTCGGCTACCTCAGGCGCTTTCCCGTCGACAAGATCAAGATCGATCGCTCTTTCACCCGTGACATCGACAGTCGCGATACCGCGGCGATCGTGCGCACCATCATCGGGCTTGGCGCACAGCTGGGCATCACCGTCACCGCCGAGGGTGTCGAGACCGAAGCGCAGCTTGAATTCCTGCAAAAGGAGGGCTGCGTCGAGGCCCAGGGCTATTTGATCGGCGTGCCATCGAAAGCGTCGGACATCAACCGGCTGCTGAAGTCGAACGCGACGATCAGGCAATCCGGCTAAGTGCGACAGCCGGGCGAGCCAGTCATCGGCTCAGCCTGGACATCTGCCATCAATACAATGTCTGGATATACCTCGTCGAAGCGCGCGCAGGTCAGAGATGTCCGCTCAACGCCTCCACCATATCCTTGTTCGTCGCCACGGGAACGATCTCGAATTCGACCAGATCCGCCCATTCGATGACCCACCGCTGCAGGAGTGTGACGTCATCGGCCTCCACCAGCAGGAAGCAGCGGCTCATATCCGCTGCGATCCAGCTGTGGTGCACGAGCAGCGCGTCCGGCTTCAGGCGGCCCTGGTCGCGGAAACGGCGGTAGATCTCCTTACGGTCGCAGCCGCGAAAATCCTCGGTTACGAAGAACAGCATCTTTTTCCCCTCAATTCGGATGTCATCGGCCCGGCCGGTCCAATCGCTCCAGGAACCACTGCGTCAGCCGCACCCAGACCTCGTCTTTTTCGCCGGAGTCTTCCCAGCCGTGGTCGAGGTTGGGGTTATCGTTGACCTCGATGACGAAGACGCCGTCGCTGGTCTCCTTGAGGTCGACCCCGTAGAGGCCGTCGCCGATGCAGCGCGCCGCGCTCACCGCCGTCTCGACGACATGGGCCGGCGCTTCCTTCAGGGTGAAGGTCTTGATGCCGCCCTGGTCGGGCTTGCCGTTGGCCTTATGATTGACGATCTGCCAATGCTTCTTGGCCATCAGATAATGGACGGCAAACAAGGGTTGGCCGCCGAGGACACCGACGCGCCAATCATATTCCGTCGGAATGAATTTTTGCGCGATCAGGAGGTCGGAATCCTCCAGCCATTCGGTTGCGAGCGTCTTTAACTCTTCGAAGGTGCCGCATTTCTTGACGCCGCGCGAAAACGAGGAGTCCGGGATCTTCAGCACCAGGGGGAAGCCCAGCGTCTGCGCCGCAACTTCCAGATCCGAGATGCCGGCTATCATCACCGTCGGCGGCACCGGTACCTTGTTGTAGGTCATCAGCTCGTTGAGATAGACCTTATTGGTGCAGCGGATCATCGACAGCGGATCGTCGATGACCGGCATACCTTCCTGCTGGGCGCGGCGGGCAAAGCGGTAGGTGTGGTTGGAGATCGAGGTGGTCTCGCGGATGAACAGCGCGTCGTAGTTGGCGAGCTTGGCCAGATCCCGCTTGGTGATCGGCTCGATTTCGACGCCCATCTTTTCAGCGATCTTGGCCCAGTGGCGCAGCGACGAAATCTCCGACGGCGGCAGTTC
The DNA here is from genome assembly GCF_040319055.1 of Mesorhizobium sp. M0960. Classification (NCBI taxonomy): domain Bacteria; kingdom Pseudomonadati; phylum Pseudomonadota; class Alphaproteobacteria; order Hyphomicrobiales; family Phyllobacteriaceae; genus Mesorhizobium; species Mesorhizobium sp. M0960. The sequence continues at coordinate 71,889 of NZ_JAMYNN010000015.1, forward strand.
CTCATGCGGATCGACCAGCGTGGCGAAAGTGTAGCGCGCCGGCGTGCGGCCCTTGGTGTCACGCCACTCGCGGTTGGTGTAGGTCTCCAGGCACTGGAGAAAGTGCGTTTCCTCGTCCTCGGTCATCCTGGCCAGGGGATGGAAGCCAATCTTGCGGATCGAGGCCCATTCGGCGCTGTCCCTGATGTGGACCTCAAGCGCCGGGGCACGGAACCAGTCGAACAGCAGTTTGGCGAAGCGGTCCCAGATCCTGGACGGTCCGATGCCGAAGAAGATGCAGACCTTCTGCGGGAAAGCGCCGCCCAGGTCCTTGCGGCACTTGTTGAGTGCGAGTTCGAGTTCCGGCAACGCGTGCTCATAGAGCTTGCGCTCCGACAGGTCGATCATCGTTTCGACCGTCGGGATGACCTTATGGCCGCGCGAACCGGCGAGCAGCGAGGCGTAATAGCCGCGGCTCTGGTAGCCGTAATTGTTCGACAGGTTGATGACCTTCGGCCGCTGCCCGCGAAACAGTGCCGGATGGGCAAGGTAGTCGCGATTGGTGATGATCTTGTGCGGCGTCGCCACTTGGTCGAGATCGTTCTGCCGGCCGGTAAGGATGACCCAGGTCATTGGCTGTCGCGCTTTCCGAGAGTGATGGCGGCGCGCAATCCGTCGCGGCCGAATTGCGCCATGTTCATGAAGATGCCGTAAGGCACGGGAATGTTGGCAGCATCGAGGATCGTCTCCTGCCGCTCGTCCTCGACCCAAGGGTCGTGGATCAGGATGTGATCGCCGTCGTCACCGATGGCCAATACCCAGTGCGGAACCTTTTTGCCGAACATCAGGAAGCCGCTGATCAGGACCAGTACCAGTTTTCCCTCTGCGATCGCGGTGCGAATGTCGTCAAGCCCGAATGAACGGTAATTCACCGGGATGCCGTAAAGTTCCGCGCGGCGGCGAAAGTCGACCTGCGCCAGCTCCATCACCCGGCGCTTGTCTTCGCTGCGCACCGATTGCAGGAAAAGCGCGCCATAGAAGGACACATAGATCTCAGCAGCAAGCCCGCTCTCATAGCCGGCGACGGCCAGCCCGAACGGCTCGCAGCCGCCGGGGCCGGACATCATGAAAACAGTCGTCGCCTCACGCCACAGCCGGATTTCCATCACCGGGTCCGGCACGAAGCCGGGGCCGAAGTAAGCCATCGCCATCATCAGGCAGCATGGTCCGCAAGTGAATTCGCAAGTCTGCTGATAAAACGGCACTTCGGTGGCGACCGGAATGTCGCCACGCAAGGTCTTTTCATAGCGCAGCGCCGTGGCGCCATCCTCGTAATAGTCCGGTTCGCGGCCGATCTTGCGGTAGCCGCTCCGCTCGTAGATCTGGATCGCGCGCGGGTTGTCCTCGCGGACTTCCAAACGAAGCATCATGCGGCCGTGCTCGAAAGCAGCGGTCTCGGCCTCTTCCAGCAGAAGGCGGCCAACGCCACGGCCGCCGAAAAATGGACCGACGGCGATCGAATAGAGCCGCGCGACGCCGCTGCCCTTGCGAAACAGCACGACTGCATAGCCGGCGACGCGGCCATCGCTTTCGCCAACCAGCAGTTCGGCGGTGTCGCGTTCGATCAGTTGGCGAAAGGAACGGCGAGAAATGCGGTCGCTCGAGAAAACAGCTTTTTCGATGGCGGCGAGGTCATCGACGTCGGACGCGCGGGCCTTGCGAATCTCGGCAGGCATGCGGGCTCAGAAAACCTCGATTGGGTTGTGGAAACGACCCTAGTCTAAACATCGGTCACACCAGCCGAAGTGCCAGCATTAAGCAAGCGCTATCGCACCTCGATTAGGGCCGAATTGTGACAGTTTTGACAGCAGGCAGGTCGCGCAAAGGCTTTGAGCGACCTCCGTGTTTCGGCATCGGCGCGGCTCCGGAAAAATGAGATCCTGCTCAGCTTTGCAAGGCCGCCAGAAGCTGGCCATAGGCGCTCTTGGCCACCGCGGCCAGCCGCTCGCGCGGCAGCGAGCCGACGACGGCGCAGCCATAACCCTTGTCCAGCCAGTAGACAGCCGCAGGACCATCTTCTTCCGACCCATAGGTGCCCTTGGCCTTGGCAGCCGATTCGGCGGTGACGAAGAGCGAAATGCGCGCGCCCTTGTCGTCCTCGTAAAGCAGCATCGCGGCCTTGCCCTGGCCGGCAGGCAGCAGCCGGCCACCGACCAGTTGGAATCCCTGCGCTGCCAGATCCGGCGCGACGAGCTTCAAACCCACCTGGTTCGACAACCAGCTCTGCAAATGATCCTTGTCGCTTGCCGGCACTTCCACCGCATGCCGCTTTTCGGCGGCATAGATGACGTGGGCGGCGATCGCTTCTTCGGCAAGCTGGTCCTCGGCCGTATTTTCCAGGCCGAGGCCGCCGATGCCGGCAAGATAGCCGCCAGCACCGCCAATCACCAGCATGGCGGCAGCGGCGACCGCAAGCCACCAACGCGAGCGCGACGGCGCCGCTCTGACCACCGACGCCTCGCCAAGCACCACCTTGTTCAGCCGCACCGGTACGGGTTCGTCCAGCACGCCGTTAAAGGCTGCGCGCAATGCTGCCCGGTCGGCGGCGTAGCGTGCACTCTTGGCCTTCATCTCGGCATTGGCCTCGAGCCATGCCTCATAGGCCGTCCGCTCGTCGCCCGGCAACTCGCCATCGAGAGCCATGTGGATGTCGCGTTCGGAGAAATCGCGCCGGCTCATTTCTCGACGATCCTTATCGAGCGGCGGCGCGCGGTATCATCCAGCAGCGCGCGCAGTTCCTCACGCCCGCGCGCGATGCGGGACATCAAGGTGCCGGCGGGAACCCCAAGGATGTTGGCGGCTTCGGCATAGGAAAACCCTTCGATGGCGACCATCACAAGTGCCGCGCGCCGGTCAGGGCTGATCGCCTGCAGCGCGTCGACGATCTCGCGCGAGGCGATGCTCTCGACCTGCTCGGCGGGTGCTGCCTGCGCCTCGCTTGCCTCGAGCGGCAGCATCGCCGCCTCGCCGCGCCGGTTCACCTTGCGCATCTGGTCGATGAACAAATGATGCATGATCGTAAACAGCCACCTCCTGGGGCTTTCTCCTGTCTGCCAATTGTCGAGCCGCACAAGCGCCCGCTCGAGACAATCCTGGACGAGATCGTCGGCGGAATCGCGGTCGCGCAACAGCGAGCGTGCATAGCGGCGCAAACGCGGTATTTCACCAAGGATTGCTGCCTTCTTTTCGTCCATGACCGCTGGTTCTGGAGCCCCTGTCCGTGGTGATTGAACGCGCCTTTGCGGCGCGGCGCAAGCGGCCAGCGCGAAGCGGTCCGCCGCCCCGGTCACCCAAGCAACTGAATAACGCTGCCGATGCCAGCTTTATTCCCGGCCAAATTGAAATCGTCAGCTATTGCTCGTCTCGAGCTTTTCTTTCGCCGCCCTTGTCAGCAGCCGCTGATAAAACAAGCCGATGCCGATGAGCACCGCGCCGAGGCCGATGAAGGATAGCGCCCGCAACACGCCTTCCAACTCCGACATATCGAAGACGAAGACCTTGAGCACGGCGACCGCGATCAGCGCCGCAGACGCTATGCGCAGCACCTGCGACTTCAGCCAGACACCGGCGGTGAGCAGCACCACGCCGATGGCCAACCAGAGCGCCGAATAGGTATAGGTCTCGAGCTGGCCGAGGCCGCTCCACAGGCCGATGAACTCGCCCTTGAACAGCCTCCTGACCGACAGCGTGGCATAGACGAAGGCGAGCACCGCCGCCACAACCGCAAGCATGGCCGCATACCATTTCGGCCGCTTGTCGCGAGTATAGAGCGCCAGTGCGCCTGTCGCGACTGCCGGCAACAGATAGGCCAGGAACAGAAGGTTGAACACCGGAATGCCGCCGGTCGATTCATCCGTCAGCAGCGGGTTCAGCACCACAAAATGCCGGATGACGATGAAGGCGACCGAGAGCACCCCGGCAGCCATCGAGCCGTAACGCAGCACAGAGCTTGGCGAGCGCATGTCGATGGCGACCAGGATTGCACCGGCGCCGATGGCGATCAGCGTATAAATCGCCTGTTCGGCAAGTGTCATCGAGCCGCTGTCGATGACGCCACCATGCATGGCATGACGCACCAGCATGGCAACGGCGAGCAGAGCAAACAGCGCGGCGCCGGCCTCCATGGCGAGGCGCGGCCGGCCATTGGTTGTGCGGGCGAGTTGCCAGGCGGCAAAGCCGAAGGCGAGCGCCGGCACGCCATATCCGAGCAGCAGCCAGTTGAACACGGGTGTTTTCGACAGGAACTCGGCACCGACGATGGTCGGGTCGAAGGCGGCACGGCCGAGCACTGCGATCACCGCACCGACCGAAATCCAGCCAAGCACCGGATAGCTACGCCAGCGCGTCGCCAGTGCCGGCACAACGGCGGCTGCTCCGAGCAGGACGGTTGTCCAGCCGGAGCCAAAGGCCATGTGCAGCATCAGCAGGCCGGCGATCGCCGCGCCGGCGAGCGCGAAGGAGACGGCAGCGCCGCCGGTCAGCGGCGGCGCTTCGCCGCGCGCTATCCATTCGCCGCCGGCGACGAAGATCCCGACCAAAACGGCCGCTGCGGCCGCATAAGCAAGGTCACGATCGAGATTGCCGAAGGTGAACCAGAGCGCCAGCAGGATGACCAGTGGCGCGACAGCGCTCCAGGCCGCCCATGTGGCGGCGCGCAGCCAGCCAGGAGCCGCAAAACGGCGCGCTGCCCAAAAGCCGGCGCCGATGAAGACCAGGCCCAGCGCGATGCCGATCCTGAGCATCAAGGCATCAGACGCCACAACCGGCACGCCATCGACACCGAGAGCGCCGCCCGAAAAATCGGCGGCGACCGTGGTCGGCGGAATGATGCCGAGATAGACCAGCACCGTCGCCAGCCCGGCGGCGTGCAGCAGTGCAAGCGCTCGCGGCCGGTAGAGCGCTATCGCCACCAGGGCTACGATAAGGGCTGCTCCCTGCAAGGCATCGCCGGCGGCGGCAAAGACCGGATCGACGAACAGGGCCAGCGCTGAAAGAGCGACGAAGAACCCCGGCGCGATCGACGGCCAGTCGAAGCCGGTGTCGGCGACCGCTTCGCTGCGACGGCCAAGCCAGACGAAGGCGAGCACGGCCAGTGTCACCGCGTCGATAAAGAGGATGACGGAAAGGTTCGTCCCCGGCGCTTCGGTCATGTAGAAGATGGTCCAGATGCCCGTGGCGACGAAGGCTGCGGCCATCAAGAGCCTCCAGTCGCGGATGCGGGCAATGACGCCGGTGGCGGCGAGCACGATCGCCAGATAGCCAAACAGCGCCCACGGATTGGGCGCCTGCGAGGCGACGAGTAGCGGCGTCACCATGGCGCCGAGCAGGCCGACGCCGGCCAGCGCCTGACCGTGGACCAGGCTTGCCGCGATCGTCGCCACCCCGATGGCGCCGAGCAGCGTGAAAGCGAGCGCCGGGCCGATGAAACCGTAAATGCTGTACGCGGCGTAGACGGTGCCGAACAGGATGAAAGCGCCGGCCGCCGTCAGGATCGCCGGGATATAGGCACCGGCGGCACCTTGCACCGGGACCTTGAAGCCGGTGCGCCGGATGAACTCGCCGCCGCCGACCAGCGCCAGCCCAAGTGCCGCCGCCATGAAAAGCCGCACGCCTGGCCCGAAAATGCCGGCCTCGATCGTGTAGCGGATCAGGAACAGGCCGCCCAGCGCCAGCGCGATGCCGCCGACCCAGACCGCCCAGCGGGTACCGAGCGCCGTTTCGACGTCGGATTGGCGGGCGGCTTTCGCCGCTGCCGCCGGTTGCGCCGGCTCCGGTGCGGACGGCGCCGCGGTATCGGCTTCTGCCTCTGCAGCTGATGCGACCGCTGCGGTCTCGGCCCCTGGCGATGCGGCCATGTCGGCTGCCGCCGCCGGCGGGATTGCGCCATCCGCCGGTTTGCTGTCGTTTGCAGCCGGTTCCTTGGCTTGCGGCGGCAGGACAGGCGCGCCCGAAAGCACGAGGCTGCGCAACGCGCCAAGCTCGCGCTCGATCAGGCCGATACGGCTCTGCTGGCGTGAAATGATGACGAACAGCGCGATGATGGCGACGAGGCCAATCAGGCTTTCAAACATGGCGGTTCCCCCAAACCAGGCCAGTCGTCACTGACATTCAATGTTCAGTGACATTCAAATGCGGCGGCCAGACTGCCGGTCCATTCAACGTGCCGCCAGATTGGCCGCCGGAAAGATCGAGCACGTTTCGGTGCCGAAAGCCAGCAGCTTGCCGTTGGCATCCTTCAGCGCCGCTTCCGAAACCGCCAGCGTGCGGCCCTTGTGCACCACTTTGCCCTCGCACACCACCTCGCCGGTCCCTGGTGTGATCGGCCGCGTCAAATAATGTCGAGGCCAAGCGGCGAAACCCGGCCGGGGTAGAGTTCCACTTCGCTCACCTGATGGCTTCGCCGACGGCGGTTTCCCCGGCGATTGCCTTGCCGCCCGCATAATGCTTGCGCAAGGCGGCGAGGAAGCCGGCGCGGGCGCCGGGTGGTTCGATACCGCGCGGCTCGTAGACATGGCGGGTCAAAAAGAAGCCGGTCAGCCGGAAGGCGTCGTCGATCGCCGCCGGATCGGCGCGCAGGCCCGAACCGCGCTGCAGGAAGGCAGGCAGCGCCAGCATCTTGTCGCGCCACGGCGCGCCCGCCGCCCGCGACACGGCGCGGCCGGATTTCGGCGAGACGTAGGCAAGATCCTGCCTGGTGCCGGTCGCCGCACACTGGCTGAGATCGAGGCCGAAACCGAGTTCGTCGAGAACCAGCAGCTCGAAGCGGGCCACCAGCTCGCCGGCGGCATCGGCATCGTCGAGATGGGCGATCATGACCGCGAGCGTCTCATAGAGACCGCGATGGGCATCGCGCTCGGGCAGAAGACGCAAATGCGCGGCCATCGTCTGCAAGCCGTAAACGGCAACGGCGCTGTCCATCAGCCGGGCGGCGTTCATTTCGATGGCCTCGGCCTGGAAGGTGCCGAGATGTTCGTCGAGCCGCGCCCGCCACAACAGGTCGACGCGGTTGCCGGGCTGCAAGACCGGCTGCTGCTTGCGCGAACGGCCGCCGCGCACGAGACCGAGATGGCGGCCATGCGCACGTGTCATCACCTCGAGAATGGCGCTGGTTTCGCCATGCTTGCGGGTGCCGAGAATGATTCCCTCGTCGCGCCATTCCATGACCAGAGCTTGTCACCGGTTCGATGGCGAAATCAAGATGAGCGACTTATCCGCCGCCAAACCAAACGGCCCGTAGCGTATCGCTACGGGCCGTTTTTGCGAGATCGTCGTTTGATCAGAACGAGCGCTGGAAGCGGAAGATGCCGCCGATTGCGTCGGCATCGTCGGCATCGAAATTGTCGTAATAATCGACTTCGGCGGTGATCGTGTAACCAGGAACGATGGTGTAGGCGACGTTGGCCGCAACGGCGAAGTCTTTGTCGTCGGTATAGGAGACCTGGGCGTTCAAAGAGGTCTTCTTGTTGACGGCATAGCTGCCGCCGCCCCAGACGGCAAAGTTGCCAGTCCACGGCTTGTAGAAGTTCTTTGCGACGTTGTCGTCGCTGCCGTAGCCCGCCATCACGAACAGGGTCAGGTCAGTAATCGGCTTGACGTCGAGGCGAGCTTTGCCGGCCCATTCTTCCGACGTGCTGTTATAGGCGCCGACGGCGGTGATCGCACCCCAGTCACCCTTGTATTTCACGCCGCCGACGACAAACGGAACGTAGCTGTCGATCGACTGGTCAGCGCCGGAGCCTGTTTCGACCGAGGCGACTGCCGTAAAGCCGTTACCGCCGTCGAAATAGTAACTGATCAGGTTGGTGTCCTTGGTGCCGTACGGGATGATGGTGTCCTGGACGACGTTGCCGGCGTAGCCGATGAACGAATCATAGACAGTTTCATCCTTGCCGACGCGGAAACCTCCAAGCTGGATCCAGGCGAAGTTCAGGGTAACCGCCTTGTTGTCCTGCACGCTGAAATCAACACCGCTCACGGTGTGTTTGGTATTGCCGAAGTTGAAACGGGTCTCGGTGTAGGTCTTCAACGTGCCGAGCTCGGTTTCCTGGCCGGTCCACGTCTTCAAATTGAAGCGGGCATTCTTGTTCCAGGTCTGCTGTTCGTCACCGTCCATAAGGTCGTGGGTCGTCGCGCCGTCGAAAACGCGGCCACCGTCGCCGAAGCTGGCGTCATAGCGGACATAGCCGCCGATGCGCAGGCAGGTTTCGGTGCCGGGGATATAGAAGTAGCCGGCGCCGTAGACGTCGCAGATCTTGACGTATTCAGCGGGTTCCGGCTCGGCGACCACAACAGCGTCGGCGGCGCGCGCGCCGGAGACCGCGACGAATGCCGCGGCTGAGCCGAGAAGAAGGCTCTTGATATTCATTTTCTGACCTCTCCAGTCAAAGTTAAAAATGGCTTTGGATTCATGGGTTGAACGGCTGAACGCCTCACCCACGTCGAAAAAGGCGCGCACCGCACCCCCTCTTCAGGCGGCGAACATACTCATCCGCATTCCAGTCTCAATGACGATTCCAAAAATAATCAATGTTTGCATAACAGAAGAAATCCATGTTGCACAAATATCACTTCATATTTTCTTCACGTTTGCTTCCGGCACAAACGAGACATTGTCACAATTGTACGAAACTATACTTATTCCATTAGCCGGCAAACCGGTCATAGTCCGGTTGACATTCCTTTTACGTGTTATTTTTTGGAATAGACTTCTAACGTTGGCGGCGAAAATCAAGCCAACTTCGCCATCGCTGCGTTGTGCGGCAAGAACGACTTCCGCCACCAGATCCTGTTTGAGCATTTCAATGGGAATACGTCCGGCATGGCCGGGCGCGGGGCCGACCAGCCACGACCAGGCACGCCGCGGATCGGGCATCGCGGATAACACTTCGTTGATACCCGGAGCCGGCCTGCCGTCGACGAACTGCGCCAGAGGAAATACATGTTTGCGGCCACCGGTGCGCAACGCAACGACCGTGCCGCTCCGCTGCCAGCGATGCAGGGTCGAGCGCGATATGCCGAGATTTTCCTGCAGGAAGGTCGACCCGGCGACCCGACCGGCCCAGTCCTCGACCCGCATCGCGTCGAGGTCGCCCGTTCCGGCCAGGGGTTGGATGTCTGCCCCTTGGCCTTCGTGCGCCGTCGACAGAGGCGTCCGGGTACGGCGTTCAGTCGCTTCGGCCGCCAATATCCGCACGAACCGCGACGCCATGCCGGGCAATCTTTCCTGCATGGTGTCGATCGCCCTGATGTCGGTCGGCGCAAGCAGGGCGACGGCGGCGGCAACGGCCCCGGCGACCCTGCCCGCTGCGACGACCGCATCGCTGTTCGTCACCTTGCCTTGCCGCGCCAGCACGCGCTCGATCTCAACAGCGACGGCGTTTGCAAACTCGATCTGACGGATGGGGTCGATGCGATTCCAAGTCCCGGTCATGTCCTAATCTGGCTGTTTGCCCGCCTGTTCCGGTTTGCTCGGAAGCGGGTCTTTCGCACAGCCTATAGGCAGGGTGTATGACGGAGAGACGACAAACGGGAACCACGCACGGTCGCAGTGTCGGCAGGTGCTCCAGCCGATCTAACTGACCGATTTTGCATGAAATATCGGAAATTTCTCAGAACCCGCTCAGGATTTCGGGTCGCGCCGGTGCCAATAAGAAACGGGTCGACCGACGTGGTCCACGCATAGCCTTCCCGGAATGATTCGGCCGGCTGTTCAAGATGCAAGTCGACCGATTGGGCAGCCCGGCGACCTCTCATTGTCATCTGCCCGTGAGAGGACCGACATGACTTCTTTCCTGCACCTGGTGCGACAGCATCAGTTGGCTGCCTTCTTTTCGTTGGCGCTTGCCCTGAGCTGGTTTGCCTTCATCCCGTTCTACCTGTCGAATGGCGATACCATTCCCTGGTTTACCTTCGGCCCGATGGTCTCCGGATTCGTTGTCGCAGCCCTTTCCGGAGGCTGGGCTTCGGTCAAGGCCATTCTCGCTTCCGTGGTGAAGTGGCGGGTATCTCCGCTGTGGTATCTGGTGGCATTCGGCCTGCCATTCGGCACGCAGCTTGCCTCGATCCTGGTCAATCCGCTGTTCGGCTCGGCGACGCCGGTCTGGAGCAACATTCCTGCTGTCACTGAGATACTGCCGATCATCGCGCTGTATGCGGTCTTCAGCGGCCCGCTTGGCGAAGAGCCGGGATGGCGCGGCTTTGCGACACCGCGTCTGCTAGCCAGCCATTCGGCGCTGGCCGGAAGCCTGATCCTCGGCGCGATCTGGGCAATCTGGCATTTTCCGCTCGGCCTGGTCGGCGATCTCAGCGTCTACGGCACGATCAACGTCGTGCTGGCGGCAGTGGTGTTCACCTGGCTCTATCAGAACACCGGCAGTGTGCTTCTCGCCATTCTCATGCATGTCACTCATCAGAACAGCGTACGCTTCCTGGGCAAGGTGTTCATCGACGCCGACTATGTCCAGCAGCAATGGATCGGTGTTGCGATCTGGGCGGTGGCTGCGATCGCCATCGTTGCCCTCTACGGCACCGAGAGCTTCGTCCGCAGGTCGGCAACGCAGCCCGCCCTCGCTGGCACCGTCTAATTTGCGGCGCGCAAATCCAAAGCGCCGCTTTCGGCGGCGACAGACCTTGACCCAGCCCTCCAGCCGTAGGCCAATACAGGCACGGCTTCAGGGAGCGGGCCGTTTCGATGCCGGGTTCGGCCACTGACCAGGTTTTTCAGTTTGGCGGTTTCACCCTCGATCTGGGCAAAGGTACGCTCGGCCGGGCCGAACAGCCGGCCTTCCTGCGGCCGAAAGCCTACGCATTGCTGACGCATCTCGCCCGCCATATCGGCCGTGTGGTGCCGAAGTCGGAATTGATGGACGCGGTCTGGCCGGGTGTTTTCGTCACCGAGGATTCGCTGACGCAGTCGATTCGCGAGATCCGCAAGGTGCTCGGCGAGGAAACGATACGGACCATATCGAAGCGCGGCTACATGCTGATCCCTGAAATCGAACCGGTGCCCGAACCCGGCGCACAGCCGATCGTGGCGGTGCTCAGGTTCCGCAATGACAGCGCCGATCCGGCCGACGAAGCGATCGTCGACGGTATTGCCGAAGACATTATCAACGGCCTCGCCCGCTTCGACACGCTGACGGTCCTGGCGCGCAATTCGAGCTTCTCGTTTGCCTCATATTCGCCCAGTGAATGGCCTGTCGTGCGTTCGCGCATCGGCGCCGATTATCTCATCGAGGGTTCGGTGCGCCGGCACGCAGACAGCATCGTCTGTGCGGTCAATCTCGTTGACGCAGCCAGCGCTTCCCAGCTCTGGGGGGATCGCTACCAGGCCGATTACGCCGGGCTGTCCGCCATCCAGCAGGAGATCGTCGAAAAGATCGTCGGCCGGCTGGTGGTTCGGGTGAACAATGCCGGCCTGCAACGTGCCTCGCGGCAGCCGGTAGCCAGCCTCGCCGCCCATGAACTGGTGCTGCGCGGCGTCGCTTTGCTGCGCGATCCGGCGCAAAGCGAACTGAAAGAAGCGGCAGCGTTTTTCGAAGCGGCGATCGTCAGAGACCCGGCCTATGGCCTCGCTTACACCTATCTGGCGCTGTCGCATGTGCTTAACAGCGAATTCGGACCCACCAGCGACGCCGTTCTGACGAAGGCCCGCGACCTGGCCGACCGGGGCATCGCATTGTCGCCGGACCAGGCAACGGCACACCGCATCCAGTCGCTGGTACGGCTCAATATGCGTGAGCACGAGGCGGCCGAGCTACATTTGCGCATCGCGCTCGAGCTCAATCCGGGCGACGCGGACTGTATCGAGCAGAGGGGGCATCTGTTGACGATGCGCTGCCGGCCGCTCGACGCGCTCGCCTGGCTGGCACGCGCCATCCGCATCAACCCGCTGGACCCTCATTGGTATCAGTACGATCGCGCGCTCGCGCTATACATGCTGGGCGAATACCGCACGGCTGCCGAGGCGCTGGAGCTGGCGACGCGACCGAGGCCATGGATCCGCACCCGGCTTGCCGCCTGTTACGCTCAGCTGGGCGAGATGCAGGCGGCAAGGCGCCAGGCTGCGCTGATCAGCGCCGACGGCTCCAATCTCTCGCCGCTCGACTATGCAAGAACGGGCATCCCCTTCGAAAACGCCTCCGATGCCGAACATCTTGCCGACGGCGTGTCGCTGGCACTTGGGTAATCCTGAGGCGGCGGCCAACAGGCCGCTCGGCGGATCGCCCAAACAGGCTCAGTGCGGAAATTCGAGCCCCATTTCACGGTAGCGCTCGGGATCGTCGCCCCAGTTCTCGCGCACTTTGACGAACAGGAAGAGGTGCACCTTCTGCTCGAGTATGCCTGATATTTCCATGCGCGCGGCCTGGCCGATGGCGCGGATCGTCTCGCCCTTATGACCGAGCACGATCTTCTTCTGGCTGTCGCGCTCGACATAGATGGTCTGGTCGATGCGCACCGAGCCGTCCTTCTTCTCTTCCCATTTCTCGGTCTCGATGTGGGAGGAATAGGGCAGTTCCTGATGCAGCCTGAGATAGAGCTTTTCGCGGGTGATCTCGGCCGCGAGTTGGCGCATCGGCAGGTCAGAGATCTGGTCTTCCGGGTAGTACCAAGGTCCGGCCGGCAAGGTCTCGGCGAGATAGTCGAGCAGGTCCTTGCAGCCGGACCCGGTCAGCGCCGAAACCATGAAGGTGCGCTTGAACGGCACCCTTTCGTTGGCTGCCGCCGACAATGCCAGCAACGTCTCGTGCTTGACCCGATCGACCTTGTTGAGGATCAACACCATCGGCTGCCGGACATCCTTCAGCCGCTCGAGGATGGCGTCGGCATCGCCCCGGATGCCGCGCTCGGCATCGATCAAGAGCAGCACGATATCGGCGTCCTTGGCACCGCCCCAGGCTGTGGTCACCATCGCGGTGTCCAGCCGGCGCTTCGGCTTGAATATGCCCGGCGTGTCGACGAAGACGATCTGCGCGTTGTTGTGGGTGGCAATGCCGCGCACGATGGCGCGCGTGGTCTGCACCTTGTGCGTCACGATCGATACCTTGGCGCCGACCAATTGGTTGACCAGCGTCGATTTCCCGGCATTGGGCGCGCCGATCAGCGCGACGAAGCCGGAGCGGGTAGCGGGAGCTTCTGTTGCCGGAGCTTCGGTGGCGGTCATGCGGCACTCCCTTGATTGAGCCAGACGCCTTCCCGCTGCAGAAGTGCCGCGGCTGCCGCCTGCTCTGCCTCGCGCTTGGAGCGCCCGCTGCCGGTCGCTGGCGGATAGGCGCCGACCTTGACGCTGACGGTGAACAGCGGATCGTGGTCCGGTCCCTCGCGGCTGTCGATTATGTAAACCGGCACCGCGCCTGCCGCCTGATGCGCCCATTCCTGAAGTTCGGTCTTCGCATCGCGGCGGGCGGCGTCGATGGCTTGTGAGCGCGGTTGCCAGTACCTGTGGATGAAGGCACGGGCCGCTTCCAACCCGCCGTCGAGATAGAGCACGGCGATGAGCGATTCCAGTGCGTCGGCGCGCAGATTGACGCGCTTGCGCCCATCGAGGCCGCGTACGTCCGAACCGGCGCGAATGAGTTCCGGCAGGCCGATCTCCTCGGCGATTTCCGCCAGGGCCTCGGCGTTGACCAGGGCGTTCAATCTGAGCGACAGCTCACCCTCGGCAGCGTCGGGAAATGCCGCCAGCAGCATATCGGCAACGACAAGGCCGAGAACGCGGTCGCCCAGGAATTCGAAGCGTTCGTAGTCGATGCCGGCATGACTGCCGCGAGCGCTGGCATGGGTCAGCGCCCGCTGCAGGCGTTGGTGGTCGCCAAAACTGTGGCCGGTGCGCTCCTTGAGCGCCTCGGCGAGCGCATCAGCGGTCAGCCGTTTTGTCGCCGCCATGGTCCTAATTGACGAAATGGAACAGGCGCGAGGCGCGCATCTGCGACGGCCATTTCCAGATTTCGAGCGGGCTGGCGCTGCCGCCGATCGAGAAGAAGATGAGGTTGGCGCGGCCGACCAAATTCTCTTCCGGCACGAAGCCGACGGTGAAGCGGCTGTCGGACGAGTTGTCGCGATTGTCGCCCATCATGAAATAGTGACCGGGCGGCACCTTGAACTCTTTGGTGTTGTCGCCGATCGAAGCCTGTGTCAGGTCGAGCGTGTCGTAGGTGACGCCGTTCGGCAGCGTCTCGCGATAGACATCGACCGGCCCGTTCTCCTCGGTGATGTCGTGGTTGTCGATCTGCCCGACCTTGACGCGTGGCACAGCGACGTCGTTGATGAAGAGCTGGCCATCCTTGACCTGGATCTTGTCGCCCGGCAGGCCGACGACGCGCTTGATGTAGTCGACGGAAGGGTCCGGCGGAAACTTGAACACCACCACGTCGCCGCGCTTCGGCTCGGAGCCCCAGATGCGGCCCGAAAAGATGTTCGGCCCGAACGGCAGCGAGTAGCGGGAGAAGCCGTAAGACCATTTGGTGACGAAGAGATAGTCGCCTTCGAGCAAAGTCGGCCGCATCGAACCGGACGGGATCGAGAACGGCTGGAACAGGAGCGTGCGGATGACCAGCGCAAGCAGCAGGGCCTGGACGATGACGCTGACGGTTTCGCCAAGTCCGCCGGATTTCTTCTGGGTTTTTTCAGCCACGCTCATGTCGTCCTCGATTGTGCGTTGGATGGTATAGAGTCTCGGCGCGCGCTGGGCAACGTCATGCCGGTCGTCAGATGCAATCAATGTGGCGCTTCTTCGACCGGCAACGCTTCAATGATCACAAAGGCTTGAGCGAGCGGAAAATCATCGGTGATGGTGAGGTGGATCACGGCGCGGTGCCCTTCAGGCAGGATTTCGTCCAGCCGCGCTGCCGCCCCGTTGGTCAGCGCCATGGTCGGCTTGCCGCTGGCCAGGTTGACGACGCCCATGTCGCGCCAGAACACACCCTGCGCCAGACCGGTGCCCAATGCCTTGGCGCAGGCCTCCTTGGCAGCGAAACGCTTGGCATAGGAGGCCGCACGCGCCGCGCGGTTTTCGGAGCGCGCCTGTTCGATCTCGGTGTAGATGCGTTGGATGAAGCGCTGGCCATGACGTTCCAGCGACTTCTCAATTCGTCTGATGTCGATGAGGTCGCTGCCGATACCGATAATCATTCGGCAGGAACTTCCGGCCCGGTTTTTCCAGCCTTTGCGGCTCTTTCGGCCAGACGCTTGCGGCGCTGCTCGTGGAAAGTGACCATACCCCAGCGGGTAATGCCGTAAAACAGCAGGCCGAAAACCAAGCCAAGCGGTATTGCGCCAATGGTCATCGGCTTAAGCACCGGTCCCCACAACTGCGCAAAGGAAAGATTATGCAGCATGTCGCCGAGATGCGCGGGTGGGCCATGCGCCGGCAGGTGTTCATGCAGGATCAGCTTGCCGACCTCCCAGGAGGCGGCCCATAGCAGCGGAAAGGTCAGGGGATTGCCGAAGACCGTGCCGAGTGCTGCCGCGACCAGATTGCCGGCGATCAGCCAGCACAGCATGGCGGCAATGATGAAGTGGAAGCCAAGCGGGAAAAAAGACGCGAATACGCCCGCCGCAACACCGGCGGCCACGGCATGCGGCGTGGCCCTAAGCCGCAGGATGCGCTTGGAAAAATACCGCAGCGAGCGCGAGAAAGAGCGGCGCGGCCACAAATAAGTACGCACCCGCTCGAAAAAACCATCAGGCTTGCGCCGTCGAAAAAGCACTCTGTTCCTGTTCCTAGTTCCATCAATGGCTTCGCGCCGGCTTTTCCCAGCCGGGGCCCGACAGCCCTATGCTGCGCTTTGCGGTCACGGAAAGGCAACTACGACTTTGATATAGCGATGTGCTAGCCGAAGAACAACGAGGCCGACGGCATCCGCTCGGTCGCCACTTGCGGCAGCCTTGGGTATCGCCATTCTGAACAGGGCATGATCGCGGCGAATTTGAGGAGCCTCAGGAACGATACTCGCTGACCTCGACGAGGTTGCCGTCCGGGTCACGGAAATAGACCGACATCATCGGGCCACGGGCGCCGATACGCTCGACCGGGCCGACCTCTATGGCTACGCCGTTGGCCGCGAGGCTGGCGCATATCTCGGTGAGCGGCCGGGCGGCAACAAGACAGAAATCCCCAGAGCCGGGAGTCGGCGCCTTGGCCTTCGGCTCGAAGGTGCGCCCGACCTCATGCACATTGATCTTTTGCGTTCCAAACAGCAGCGCCGTTGGTCGGTCCGGCTCGTCGAGGCGCTTGAAGCCAAGCACGCGCTGATAGAAGGCGCAGCTATCGTCTACCGAACGAACTGTCAGCACGAAATGATCGATGCCGGTGATCACGGCGGCGGCTCCGTTATAAATTGCGGCTGCCCGGCTTGATCGCCGGTATGGCGGCAAGCTCGGGCGGCAGCCTGTCGGCCGGATAGGCCGGAACCTCGTATTCGGCGAGCGCGATCAGCGGCACGCCGACATCGGTCTTGCCGGCCGAGCGGTCGATAATGCATGCAGCGGCAACGACTTCGGCGCCAAGGCCGCGCAGGCAGTCGATGGTCTCGCGGATCGACAGGCCGGTGGTGACGATATCCTCGACAATGACAACGCGCGACCCCTTGGCGATTTCGAAACGGCGGAGCCTGAATTCGCCCCCTTCCCGCTCGACCCAGATCGCCGGCGCACCAAGATGGCGCGAGGTCTCATAAGCCGGGATCAGCCCGCCGATCGCCGGGCCGACGACATAGTCGATCCTGCCGGGAACGCCAGCGCGGATCTTTTCGGCCAGCGCCTTGCACAAGCGCTCGGTCTTGTCGGCATGCATGAAAACGCGCGCCTTTTGCAAAAAGACCGGGCTGCGCAGGCCGGACGTCAGGATGAAATGCCCTTCGAGAACGGCGCCGGCCTCGCGGAAAATGCCCAGCACTTCGTCGGTATTCATCGTTCGCTCCATGTCATGGTGAATAGTGAATGGTGAATAGTAGTGAGAGCACCCTCTTTCACTATTCACTATTCACTATTCACCCATTCACGCGTCGCGCGTCGCTGACGCTCGAATTGTCCTTTAGCTGCGACAGCAGCCGGTTCAAGTGCTTAAGATCCCACACTTCGAGATCGATCAGCATTTCGGTGAAATCGGGCGCGGTGCGCACCATCGACAAAGTGTGGATGTTGGCATCGTTGGATGCGACGACCTGCGCAATGTCGGCCAGCGAACCCGGTGCGTTGATGGCGGTGACCGAGACACGCGCCGGGAACCGCTCCTTGGTGCGCTCGTCAATATCCCAGCGCACGTCGATCCAGCGCTCGGGCTGGTCGTCAAAGGCCTGCAACGCCGGCGACTGGATCGGATAGATGGTGATGCCGGTTCCCGGCTGCACGATGCCGACGATGCGGTCGCCGGGCACCGCTCCCTCCGGCGCGAAGCGCACCGGCAGATCGCCGCGCACACCGCGGATCGGCACCGCATCGTCACGCGGCTGGTTCTTGTCCTTGCGTGCGGCGCGGCCCGGAATCTGGAACAGCATGCCGGCGGCGTTGCGGATCTTCGACCAGCCCTCCTCGCGCTGCTTGGGCGCGACCAGCGTGACGCGCTCGTCCTTGTAGTCGGGAAACACCGCCTTCATGACATCGGTAGAGGCAAGTTCGCCACGCCCGACCGAGGCCAGTACATCCTCGATGTCCTTGCGTGCCAGCCGGTGCAGCACCGGCTTCAGGTTTTCCTTGGTGAAGGTCTTGCCGGACCGTTCGAAGGCGCGCTCCAGAATGCGGATACCGAGACCCGAATATTGCTTGCGGATAGCGTTCTTGGTGGCACGGCGGATGGCCGAGCGCGCCTTGCCGGTAACGACCACCGATTCCCACGCCGCCGGCGGCACCTGCGCCTTCGAGCGGATGATCTCGACCTCGTCGCCGTTCTTCAGCTCCGTCATCAGCGGCATGATGCGGCCATTGACCTTGGCGCCGACGCAAGTGTCGCCAACGTCGGTGTGGACGGCATAGGCAAAGTCGATCGGCGTGGCGCCGCGCGGCAGCGCGATCAGCATGCCTTTCGGCGTAAAGCAGAACACCTGGTCCTGGAACAGTTCCAGCTTGGTGTTTTCGAGAAAGTCCTCGGGATTGTCGCCTTCGGCAAGCTGCTCGATGGTGCGCCGCAGCCAGGCATAGGCATTGGTCTCCTTCGAGATCGCATGGGCGGCACCATTCATCTTGCCGCCGGTATCTTTATAGATCGAATGAGCGGCGACGCCGTATTCGGCGATCTTGTTCATCTGGTAGGTGCGGATCTGCAATTCGACGCGCTGGCGCGACGGGCCGACGATGGTGGTGTGGATCGAGCGGTAGTCGTTCTGCTTCGGTGTCGAGATATAGTCCTTGAAGCGTCCGGGCACCATCGACCAGGTGGTGTGGATGGCGCCGAGCGCGCGGTAGCAGTCCTCGACCGTCTCGACAACGACACGGAAACCGAAAATGTCGGACAGCTGTTCGAACGACAGCGCCTTGGCTTCCATCTTGCGGAACACCGACCACGGCTTCTTCTGCCGGCTCTTGACCTCGGCCTTGATCGAATATTTGTCGAACAGCGTGGACAGTGCCTTCTCGATCTCGGACAGCACGCCCTTGTTGCGCTCGAAAATTTCGGCGAGCCGCGCGGTGACGGCGCGGTAGGCTTCGGGATTGATGAAGCGGAAGGCGATCTCCTCCAACTCCTCGCGCATGCCTTGCATGCCCATGCGGCCGGCCAGCGGCGCGTAGATGTCCATCGTCTCTTCGGCAATGCGCAGGCGCTTGGCTTCCGGCACATGGTCGAGGGTGCGCATATTGTGCAGGCGGTCGGCGAGCTTGACCAGAAGCACGCGCACGTCTTCCGAGATCGCCAGCAACAGCTTGCGCAGGTTCTCCGCCTGCTCGGCCTTCTTCGAGACGAGGTCGAGCTTCTTCAGCTTGGTCAGTCCTTCGACCAGCTTGCCCATTTCCGGACCGAACAATTCGTCGATCTCGGCCCTGGTCGCCGTGGTGTCCTCGATCGTGTCGTGCAGCAAGGCAACGGCAATCGTCGCCTCGTCCATGTGCATTTCGGTGAGGATGGCGGCGACTTCGAGCGGATGCGAGAAATAGGGATCGCCGGAGGCGCGCTTCTGGTGGCCATGCTTCTGCATGGCGTAGACATAGGCCTTGTTGAGCAGCGCCTCGTTGACGTCAGGCTTGTAGCGCTGGACGCGCTCGACAAGCTCATACTGACGCATCATGGCGGGATCTCGCAATGCTGAAATGAATCATGCGCCGCACTGGCGTACGGCGCATGTCATAGATAGCCACGAAACTGCCGACGCGAAAGTGTCGGCAGTTGTTGCTAAGATCAATAATCGTCGCTTTTTTCCGGCGGTACCAGCCCTTCGATGCCGGCCAACAGGTCTTCTTCGGTCATGCGATCGAAGGTGACGTTGTCCTCGGCGTCGTCGGCATCGGTGGCCGCAACAGTGCTGCCGGTCTGGTCGGCAATCGCCTCGCCATCGGCTTCCGGCTCGTCGACCTCGACATGCTTCTGCAGCGAATGGATGAGATCTTCCTTGAGGTCGTCCGGCGATAGCGTCTCGTCGGCGATTTCGCGGAGCGCAACGACCGGATTCTTGTCGTTGTCGCGAGGTACGGTAATCTGCGCGCCCTGGCTGATTTGACGGGCGCGGTGGCCCGCCAGGAGCACCAGCTCGAAGCGGTTGTCGACCTTGTCGATGCAATCTTCAACGGTTACGCGGGCCATGAGTTGCCCCTTTCATGCCTGGATTTGATGGAAAACAGGCGCGGTCCATAACCCGAACGCCGCCAAAATACAAGCTTTTATGGCGGTGCGCAGCTCTGACGCGGGCCGCCTGCGACGACGCAGCGCCGATCACAATTGCTTGCGGTGCCGGATGGTGCCTTGGATTGCCGTAAAACTGGCGTTATCTCGAACGATGAAGGCCAACAGGTCTATTATCAGACCGGCCGATAGTCGCCACGCATTTAGACGACCGCTTATTTCGAAAAAGGACATTTTTCCATGTTCGATCCTCGTGAAAAAATCGCTCTCTTTATCGACGGTGCCAATCTCTACGCCACCTCGCGCGCGCTGGGCTTTGACATCGACTACCGCAAACTTCTGTCGAGCTTCCAGAAACGCGGCTATCTGCTGCGCGCTTATTACTACACCGCGCTGGTCGAGGATCAGGAATACTCCTCGATTCGGCCGCTGATCGACTGGCTAGATTATAACGGCTTCAAGGTGGTGACCAAGCCAGCCAAGGAATTCACCGACTCGACCGGCCGCCGCAAGATCAAGGGCAATATGGATATCGAGCTGACCGTCGATGCGCTCGAGCTCGCCGATGTCGTCGACCATTATGTCATCTTCTCAGGTGACGGCGATTTCCGCACGCTGGTCGAGGCGCTGCAGCGGCGTGGGCGCAAGGTCTCGATCGTCTCGACCATGGCATCGCAGCCGCCGATGATCTCCGATGACCTGCGCCGCCAGGCCGACCATTTCATCGACTTGATGGCGCTCAAGAATGAAGTCGGCCGCGATCCGTCGGAGCGGCCGGTACGCCGGTCCGAGCCGGCCGAAGTCGACGAGGAAGACTATTGACGGTCGTTGCCTTGACCGCGCCCCTGGCCGCCTCTCCCGAACCCGATCGCGACTGCCCGCTTTGTCCGCGGCTGCACGACTTCATCGCCGAGTGGCGGCAGCGCGAGCCGTCCTGGTTCAACGCGCCAGTGCCGACCTTTTTGCCGCCGGAAGGCGAGGATGCGGTGCGCTTGCTGATCGTCGGGCTGGCGCCTGGCCTGCGCGGCGCGAACCGGACGGGGCGCCCCTTCACCGGCGATTTTGCCGGTGATCTGCTCTACAATACGCTAATCGCGCACGGCTTTGCGCGCGGCGAATTCAAAGCGCGACCAGATGACGGGCTGGAGCTTGTCGGTACGGCGATTACCAATGCGGTGCGCTGCGTGCCGCCGGAGAACAAGCCGGTTGGTGCCGAGATAGCCACCTGCCGGACGTTCCTGGTACCGACGATCGCCCGATTTCCAAACCTGCGCGCCGTGCTGGCGCTGGGCTCGATCGCGCACCAGTCGACCGTGCGGGCGCTCGGCCAGCGCGTCGCCGCCTATCCGTTCCAGCATGGTGGGCAGCAGCAGGCCAATGGCATCGCGCTGTTTTCCAGCTATCATTGCTCGCGCTACAACACCAATACGGGCGTACTGACGCAAGCCATGTTCGTCAACGTTTTCAGTCAGATAGAAGCTTTTCTGAAGACTGAGAGCCGGACGACGCCCGCCGGCGCACAAGCCCTAGATTCGGGTGATCGCGAACAACCAGGCCAAGAGATCCAGCAACCATAGTAACAGTGCAAGCTGCAGCGCGACGCGCAGGCGTTGGATGATCCGCCAATTGCTGGCCATGTCGGATTTGATGCGCAGCGCAAGCGCTCGGTGCATCCCATCCATGGTTGCGGGAGGATGCTGATCGACGAAATCCTGGAGCAGCTTCTCGGGATCGAAACGGAACGTATAGTTATAATATGGCCACACCATAATCGCGACCAGCAGTCCGATAAGAAAAAGCAATGTCAGCGCCAGCCAGTCCCAAGGCCCCACGCCATCCAGGAGCGCCCTGCCCCCAAGGAGAGAACTCGCGAACGCAGTTGCAAAAATCAGATTTCCAGCGCGCGTATTGAGACTTTCAACCACGCCCTGCTGGTGTTGGAGGCCACGCACCGCCTCCGCATAGACAAACGCCAGGCGGGGATCCCCACCGTCCGTCGCAGCAGGCGGGGCGTTGCTGTCATTGGCTGATGAAGGGCGCTCCGGCATCAAATGTACTTAGCACGGCGCCGCCTGCGATATGAATAGCCACCTTGGCGAAGGCTTCGTCGTTCCCGTCATCGCCCACTGAGGGTGCTCTCGCTGGACAGGAATAGCGTCAATCCGACGCCGTCGCTTCAGGCGCTGCGGCAAACAACGCGGCCAGCGTCGCCGGCCCGCCTTGGAGAACATTCAGGTCGACGTCGCCGCTGATGCCGTCGACGCGGCCCCGGTTGTGGTACTGCCAGTAAATCCAGTCGTTATGGCCTGGCCGCAGCGCCAGCGAACGCAGCCAACGCGGGCGGCCGGCTATCTGCCCGGCATAGGCTTGCGCGGCCTCGTCGGTCACATAGAGGATCGCCGTCTTGCCGAACGCTGCTTCGACCGGGCCGAGGAAGGCTGAGAGTTCGGCGCTCAACTGTTCGGGAGTTGGCCGCTGCGGGCAATTGCCGCCGAACTCGATGTCTACCACCGGCGGCAGCAAAGGCTGATCGCGCGGCACCACCGAGATGAAGTTGCGTGCCTGATCGGCACCCGGCCTGCAGAAGGTGAAGAAGTGATAGGCGCCGACGGCAAGGCCGGCGGCGCGGGCCGCACGCAAATTGGCGGCGAAGGCATCGTCGACATGGTCGCCGCCTTCAGTTGCCTTGAGAACGGCGAAGGCGACATCGTCGGCGGCAACACGCCGCCAGTCGATCTGCCGCTGATGATGGGAAACGTCGATGCCCCTGACCGGATATTTGCCGCGGTCCGGAGAAAACGTCTGGAAGTAGGCATAGCCGCCGGCCAGGACGAGGCCCGCCAGGAGCAGACCGGCCGCGCCCCACAAGACGATCCGGTTTTTCAAACGAGACCTATCCCTATTGGTCCGCCCTGCCCTCCGCCATGGCTCCGGGCGTTCGTCGCTCGAAAAGCCAAATCACTGGCTTTTCGTCCGCTTCGCGGACCTCTCCTCACCCTCGCTCTTTCAGCAGCCGGCCCTTCTCGCGCGACCAGTCGCGCTGCTTTTCGGTCTCACGCTTGTCGTGCAGCTTCTTGCCGCGGCCGACGGCGAGCAGCACCTTCGCCCGCCCTTGGTCGTTGAAATAGATCTTCAGCGGCACCAGCGTCATGCCTTCGCGGTCGACGCTCTGCGACAGCTTGGCCATCTCGCGCTTGTTGAGCAGGAGTTTGCGGCGTCGGCGCGGCTCGTGGTTGAAGCGGTTGGCCTGCAGATATTCCGGCAAATAGGAGTTGATCAGCCAAATCTCGCCGCCCTCGACCGAGGCATAGCTGTCCTGGATATTGGCCTGGCCCTGGCGCAGCGACTTCACTTCGGTACCGGTCAGCACCAGGCCGGCCTCGATCGTGTCGAGCACCTCATAGGAAAACCGCGCCTTGCGGTTTTCCGCAACGGTCTTGTTGTTGGGATCGGCTTTTCTGACTTGATTCATGATGCGGAGAGGTGGCGCCTCATCCCTAATTTATCAAGCCGGCGTGCTTCATCGCCGCGTCGATCTTCTCGGCGGTCGACGGCTCGACCGTCATTAGCGGCGAGCGCAGCACGTTCTCGACCTTGCCCAGCTTCGACAGCGCATATTTCGCGCCGGAAACGCCGGGTTCCAGGAAAATCGCCTTGTGCAGTGGCAACAGACGGTCCTGCAGGTCGAGCGCCTTGGCGCTGTCGCCGGAAAGCGTCGCCTCCTGGAATTCGGCGCAGAGTCTGGGCGCGACATTTGCCGTCACCGAGATGCAGCCGACGCCGCCATGCGCGTTGAAGCCGAGGGCCGAGGCGTCCTCGCCGGAGAGCTGGATGAAATCCTTGCCGCAGGTGGCGCGCTGCTCCGAAACCCGCTCGACCTTGCCGGTGGCATCCTTGACGCCGACGATGTTCTTGAAGTCGTGCACCAATTGCCCCATCGTCTCCGGGCTCATGTCGACCACCGAGCGGGGCGGAATGTTGTAGATGATGATCGGCAGGCTGGTAGCCTTGGCGACGGCGGCGAAATGCGCGTAGAGGCCGCGCTGCGTCGGCCTGTTGTAATAGGGCGTGACGACAAGGGCCGCGTCGGCGCCCGCCTTCTCGGCATACTGGACCAGGCCAACCGCCTCTTCGGTGTTGTTGGAGCCGGCGCCGGCAACGATAGGAACCCGGCCCTTGGCGACCTCGATGCAGACCTTGACGACTTGGCGGTGCTCGTCATGCGACAGCGTCGGCGACTCGCCTGTGGTGCCGACCGGGACCACGCCCGTCGTGCCTTCGGCGATCTGCCAGGCGATGAAGGCGCGAAAGGCTTTCTCGTCGAAACGGCCGCTCTTTTCGAACGGTGTGACGAGCGCGGTCAGCGAGCCTCTCAGCATGTCGTCCAACTCCTTGGGGACTTTCGGGTTTGTCGTGCGCGCCTTCTAGCCGAAAGCGAAGCGGCGCACCATAGTCTCGACATTGTTGCGCGGCAAGCATTGCGCCAGCAATTGCAATTCGAATGACCTCGAGAAGGTTTTCTTTACGGGCCCTTCATCACAGACGAGTAAGCTTCAATTCATCTGTGTCTGTTGTAGCGTCGAAGAACGGGGATGACCAAATCCATGCCGATCAGGCGGCCTCATCTTTTCGCGCTTATCGGCGCGATCGTCGCCCTGATTCCCGGCGCGGCGATCGGCAGCAGCGTCGATGTGCAGGTTACGTCGGCGATTCCGATGACCGAGCCGCAGAACGATGCGGTGCAGCAGTCCCCGTCCGCGAGCGTCGCGGTGCTGAAGAGCGGTCTCGATGCGCTGGCGGCAAACGACATTGCGCGCGCGCGCCAGGTGCGCGAAGCGCTGCCGGCCAAATCGCTCGACCGGCACATCCTTGCCTGGGCGATCGCGCTCTATGGCGGCGACCAGGTGCCGAGCGGCGACATCGCCGATGCGGCAAAGATGCTGCCGAACTGGCCGGGTACGATCGCCTTGCGCAGGAACAGCGAGCGCGCGCTCTATCGCGAGAACCCCACGCCGCAGATCGTGGTGCGGGCGTTCGACGGCAGCCAGCCGCTGACCTTCGAGGGCGTGCTGATCCTGGCCCGCTCCTATGTAGCGCTGGGCGATACCAAGGCGGCGCGCTCGGTGCTGTCGCCATTCTGGCGCACCGAAAAGCTCGAAGCCAGGGACGAGGCGGCGGTCATTCGCGAGTTCGGTGCGCTGATCCCGGCCGCCGACCATCGCTTCCGCATGGAGCGCATGTTTTATGCCGACCGGGTCGCTTCGGCGCTGCGCGTCGCCGGTCTCGCCGGCGCCCAGCAATTGGCCGATGCCTGGGCGGCGGTCACCAAAGGCGACAAGAACGCGGCCAAGCTGCTGAAGGCGGTGCCGGCAGCGCAGCGGGCGGCCGGCTATCTCTTTGCCGAAGCCGAATATCTGCGCAAGCAGCAGAAATTTTCCGACGCCGCCGCGCTGGTGATGAAGGCGCCGGGCGACCGCGACGCTCTGGTCGATCCGGACGCCTGGTGGGTCGAGCGCCGGGTGCTGTCGCGCGAGCTGGTCGACCAGAGCGACATGAAGACCGCCTACAGAATAGTCGCCGCGCATGCCGCCGAAAGTCCCGCCAATGCTGCCGAGGCGGAATTCCATGCCGGCTGGTACGCGCTGCGCGGCCTCAAGGACCCGAGCATCGCCGCCAAGCATTTTGCGCGAATCGCGGAGCTCGCCCAAGGGCCAATGTCGCTGTCGCGCGCCTATTATTGGCTCGGCCGCGCCGCCGAAGTCGGCGGCCCCGGCAATGCCAAGGATTATTTCAGCCGCGCCGCAAGCTACGGCACGACCTTTTACGGCCAGCTCGCCGGCGAGCGCGTCGGCCGGCAGACCCTCAACATCGTCTACCCCCAGCCAAGTGCCGCCGACCGCCAGAATTTCGCCACCCGCGAGGCGGTCAGCGCCATCAAGCGGCTGCAGGAGGCCGGCTATGACCGCTATGCCGAGACGCTCTACCGCGACCTCGCCGGGCAGCTGAACAACCCCGGCGAACTGGCGCTGCTTGCGGTGTTGGCGGAAAGACAAGGCAACCATTTCATGGCGCTGAAGATCGGCAAGATCGCCGGCGCCCGCGGCATCGATGTCGGCGCGCTGTCGCATCCGCTCGGCGTCATTCCCGACACCGCCAACATCTCCGGCTCGGGCAAGGCGCTGGCCTATGCGATTGCCCGCCAGGAAAGCGAGTTCAACATCGGCGCAATCTCCAGCGCCGGCGCGCGCGGACTGCTGCAACTAATGCCAGGCACCGCCAAGCAATTGGCGAAGAAGGCCGGCATGACATTTTCTCAGGCCCGGCTGACCACCGATGCCGGCTACAATGCAACGCTGGGCGCTGCCTTTCTCGGCGAGCAGCTCGGCCGTTTCGACGGCTCCTACGTGCTGACCTTCGCCGGCTACAATGCCGGCCCCGCCCGCGCCGCCCAGTGGGTGGCGAAATACGGCGATCCGCGCGGCAAGGACGTCGATGCCGTCGTCGACTGGATCGAGCGGATTCCCTATACGGAAACAAGAAGTTACGTCCAGCGCGTGATGGAGAATTACGAGGTCTACAAGATGCGTATCTCCGGCAAGTACGACATGGTCGGGGATCTGGTGAACGGCCGGGGGTGACGACCGGGCTTCAAGCCAAGTTTGCCGGTCACAGCGTATTTTGTTCTTGCTTTGTGCCGGCAGCTATGCTACTAATTTAACCATAGTGCTGATTCGCACCGACGACCCGCCCAACGAGGCGGGTTTTTGTTTCAGGCTTTGAAAGTTCCGGACGTCGAGTTGGCGGACAGCGGCCCGCCCTGTCCTGCCGGACATCTCCCCAAGGGTCCCAGCTTCGTGGACAGTGCCTTTCTGCATCCGACGAAACTTGGCGAAAGCGACGATGACAGCCAATCTCCCCCTTGAGGGACCCTGCAACTTCGGCGCCTCCCCTATTTGACCCTACCGGCCCCTCGCCTGTAGCAGTTGAAACAAGCCAGCAGCGAGAGGAACGGAGTCCACATGGCAACCGAGCAGGGTTTCTCCGATTTCTTCTACGCCGCGCCGGACGGGCTGTCCCTGCACGCCCGCATCTACGGCGAAGCGAATTCCGGCCGCTGGCCAGTCGTTTGCCTGCCCGGCCTGACCCGCAATTGCCGTGATTTTCACGAGCTGGCGCTTTATCTGTCGACGCAGGCGAAGCGCAAGGTCGTCGCTTTCGACTATCGCGGGCGCGGGCAGTCCGGCTACGATGCCGATATCGGCCATTACAATATCGGCATCGAAGCTGGCGATATTCTCGCCGGGCTGGCGGCGCTGAGCATCGAGGAGGCTGCCTTCATCGGCACGTCGCGCGGCGGACTGATCATGCATGTGCTCGGGGCGATGCGGCCGGCCGTGCTGAAGGCCGTCGTCCTCAACGACATCGGCCCGGTGATCGAGACGCAAGGGCTCGCCCATATCCGCTCCTATCTCGACCCCGCGCCCAGGCCGAAGGCGTACGCAGAGGTGGTCCGCGGCCTGCGCAGCACCCATGGCGCCGATTTTGCGGCGCTGACCGATGCGGATTGGGAGCGGATGGCGTCAGCCCTCTACCGCGAGACCGAGGAGGGATTTCTGCCCGATTTCGATCCGAAACTGGTCGATACGCTGGCGGGCCTCGATCCCAGCCGGCCGATGCCCGATCTTTGGCCACAGTTCGACGCGCTGGCGGCCATCCCAATGCTCGTCATACGCGGCGCCAACTCGAAGCTGCTGTCCGCCGAAACGCTCGAGCAGATGCGGACGCGCCATACCGATATCGAGACGATCACCGCTGACGGCCAGGGGCATGCACCGTTTTTGGAGTCCGGGATCCTGCCGGGCAGGATCGCTGGTTTTTTCGATCGGGTGGAGCGGCGGAGCGGTTGGAAGTAAAACCACGGTAAGTTTAAGTAACTCTCTGCCTTATCTTGTACCTGTGAAGCATTCTGGCAGCGATTAACAGCTATGCTGGCGTCCCGGAGAATAATTGTTGGATGTCGGCGCCGCCCCTCATCCGCCTGCTGGCACCTTCTCCCCGTGTAGTGACGGGAGAAGGACAGACGGCCGCAACGCTGACGAACTCCCCTCTCCCCGTTTTTTCACGGGGAGAGGGTAAGGGTGAGGGGCAGCGCCGACTTGATGTATTGGCCTGCAATCCGTTGTCAGATCGACCGACTTACGCCAGATCCACCCAAACCGTCAGGATTTGGCGCTTCTCTTCGCGGGCTTTGGTGCCTTGCTTGCGGCCGGCTCACCTTTTGGTTCCCGCCTTGCCGAAGGTGGAGAGGACAACGGACTTGCCCCGCCGTCGTCCGAACCACTGTACCGCGGCGTCTCAAGCACGGTGACGCAACCGTCGAGATCGTTGGTGGCCAGATGGGCGTAGCGCATGGTCATGGACAGCGTCTGGTGGCCGAGCCACATCTGCACACGCCTGATATCGATGCCGCCCTGGACGAGACGCGAGGCGCATGTATGGCGCAATATGTGCGGCACGACCTGATCGTCGGCGCCAAGCCCGACTTCGGCCTTGGCATCGTTCCAGATGGCACGAAACTGCGCCTGGCTAAGCTTGGTGAACGGGCCTTTAGGCCGGCGGCCCTCGGTGGCCGGCAGCTTGATCACCTCTTTTACCCGCTCGGTCATCGGGATGGTGCGGCTGCGGCCGGACTTGGTGATCCAGAAACTGACGCGGTGCTCCTGGATATCGTTCCAGATCAAGCCCAGCGCTTCGCCGAGGCGGCAACCGGTGTCGACGAGAAAGACGGAAAGCCGATAGGCGTCCTCGCTGCGGCTTTTGATGGCGGCAAACAGCCGAGCCTCCTCGTCCCTTTCGAGGAAACGAATCCGTCCCGCCCGCTCTTTCTGGCGGCGGAACTCGGGCAGGCTGTGGATATCCCCCATCTTGTGAGCCTTGCGCAGCAGTTTGCTGAGGGCAGCCATCTTCCGGTTGATGGTTGCGTTGCTGTTGCCGCGCTGGCGCAAGGTGCCGATAAGGTTGTCGAGGGTGCTTTGGTCAAAGGCGCTGAAACGCTCCCCAAGGAGAATCTCGTCTATTTCGCCGATGAACGAGCTGACATTGTACTTATGCCGCCCATCATCCCAAAGTATATCCCGGTATGCTGAAAAAAGTTCTCCGATCCTGTGCGACTTTACTTCTCGTATCTTGTTGTAACTGTATTTTATCTTTGCAGTTTGAGAAGAAAACATCGAAAAATGATCAGAGGTCCCTCCCTCTTGAATCGCATCGTTCGTCATTATTCGCCACACCCCCGAGTGGATAGGCCTAGACCTACCTGCTTGGCGGTGCCCTTTCAAGAGTTTTAAGCGTTGCGGCCGATTTCATCCACCAGTGGTGGATCCCAACGACATCGTTCCACAACCCTGTTCAGCTACCGAACCCCCTTTTCCTTCTGTTTGCTACCAGTCGCGAAAATAAAACAGCCCGGGCGTTGAAGCGCCCGGGCTGGATTTCAGTTGCTTAAGTCCAGCCCTTAGAACGAGCGCTGGAAGCGGAGGACACCGCCGATGCTGTTTTCGTCGGTAGCACCGGTCCAATTGTCGAAATTGTTGTCACCGAAGTGCAGGTAGTCGACTTCGGCCGTGATCGTGAAGCCGGGAACGATGTCGTAGGCAATGTTCGCCGCGATGCCGACGTTCTCGCCTTCGTCATACGCCGCCTGAAGGTTGAACGAGGTCTTCTCGTTGATGGTGTAAGTGCCACCACCCCAAACTGCCCAGTTGCCGCTCCACTGCTTGTAGAAGTTGCGTGGGATATTGTCGTCCGAACCGTAGCCGGCCATCAGGAACAGCGTCAGGTTCTGCATCGGCGTCACGTCCAGGCGAGCCTTGCCTGTCCATTCTTCCACTGCGCTGTCATAGGCAATGACGCCCGAGATCGAACCCCAGCCCTGCGTGTATTTCACGCCGCCGACGACATATGGAACATAGCTGTCGATCGAATCGTGACCCAGGTGGAGCGCGGTGTTGTCGTCGTTGAGGATAAAGCCTTCACCGGTTTCCAACGACGCCACGGCCGAGAAGCCGTTGCCGGCATCGAAGTAGTACTGGATGACGTTGGTGTCGAAGCCGCCGTAGGGAACCAGCGTATCGTTGATGACGTTGCCGGCGTAACCGGTGAACGTATTGAAGGCCGTTTCGTCCTTACCGACGCGGAGACCACCGAGCTGGATCCAGGCGAAGTTCAGCGAAACGCCTCTGCTGCCAAAGCTGGAGAATTGTGCATCAGGGGTGGCCGGGTTGCCGTCGAGATCGACCCCGTGATAACCGGTTCCCCAGTTGAAGCGGGTCTCGGTGTAGGTCTTCAAGGTGCCCATCTCGGTTTCCTGGCCGGTATAGGTCCTCAGCGTGAAGCGAGCCTGCTTGAAATAGCCGTCGTTGACATCGTCCCTGCCTTCCAAGGCTTCCGAAAGGTCTTGGTAACGGGCACCAGTGAACGCGCCCGCATCGCCGGCGGAGATGTCATAGCGGACGTAGCCGCCGATGCGCATGCAGATTTCGGTGCCGGGGATGTAGAAGTAGCCAGCGCCGTAGACGTCGCAAATCTTGACGTATTCAGCGGGTTCCGGCTCGGCGACGACGACGGCGTCGGCGGCGCGCGCACCGGAAACTGCGATCAGTGCCGCAGCGGAGCCGAGAAGAAGGCTCTTGATGTTCATTTTCTGACCTCCAGTCAGAATCGAGGGCGGAGGTCGGCAAAAAGCAGCTCGTTCGGCTGTTTTTATTTATATTTTCAAATAGATAAGTCCTAAGGCCGTCAGTGAGGCCCTGTCCGCCAAAAACGCTTACTGGCGAAGGCCTTGCCTGAACCGGTCTTGAAATATCGCTCGAGTTGCCGTGCGTTGGCCTCGGTTTCAACCCCGATGTAGGACTTCAAAGTTACAGGCAGATAGGCCTTGGTCGAAGTCACATAGCCTGATCGATGCGATTCGAAGCGGCGCCGAAGGTCGTTGGTCGACCCGACGTAGACATCGCCGTTACGAAGTTGCAGGAAATAGACGTACCACATAGTCCCCCTACGCTACTTCGTAGCTTCGGGCGACACCCTACGCCCAAAATGCGGTTCCGGGTGGCCTGCCACCCGAAGCCCGCAGGGCGTAGGGTGGCGGAGAGGATGGGATTCGAACCCACGAGAAGCTTTTGACCTCTACTCCCTTAGCAGGGGAGCGCCTTCGACCACTCGGCCACCTCTCCGTTGCGCCGGTGGATAAAGAAAAGCGCCGGCACAATCAACAAGCTGGCGCTATTATCCTTGAAAAATCGACCCTTCGCCAAAGCGCCGCCCAGCGATGTGGCGATTCTGCGGCGATTCCCTGGTTCGCGACTCGCGCCATGGTCACATTTCGGGCCGACCATCGCCGGAATCCGCCGTTTGCAACGGCTTGCGAAGGGCTGTTGGTTAACGGGAGCTTTCGGAGTGAGGCCAAATCGTGTCATTTGTGCAACAACGCCGGGGTATAGCGCCAACACAAACCTTTTGCCGGTACGATCGTGGTTGAACGCCGCCGCCTCATGGGTAATGTCGGGTTTGAAGGAGCGGCGCGGTGCGCATCTTTTTCGGTAGTGGGGATGGGGCAGGGAACGCTGTCCTTCAGCAAAGAATACCCAGACCCGTTTTTTAACTTTTGACTGGAGGTCAGAAAATGAACATCAAGAGCCTTCTTCTCGGCTCCGCTGCGGCACTGATCGCAGTTTCCGGTGCGCGCGCCGCCGACGCCGTCGTCGTCGCCGAGCCGGAACCCGCTGAATACGTCAAGATTTGCGACGTCTACGGCGCTGGCTACTTCTACATCCCCGGCACCGAAACCTGCCTGCGCATCGGTGGCTATGTCCGCTATGACATCGGCATCGGCGACGTCGGCTCCTTCGACGGTGCGAAGACCACGGATCAGATGGACGGCGGCTCGCAGGATACCTACTACAAGCACGCCCGATTCACGTTGAAGACCTGGACCGGCCAGGAAACCGAGCTCGGCACCTTGAAGACCTACACCGAGACCCGTTTCAACTGGGGTAACCACAACGATTATCTTGATGACAACTTTAACGGCGGTACGAGTGTTTCGCTGAACTTTGCCTGGGTCCAACTCGGTGGTTTGCGCGTCGGCAAAGACGAATCGGCCTTCGACACGTTCATCGGCTACGCCGGCAACGTCATCCAGGATACGCTAGTCCCCTATGGCGGCTTCGACACCAATGTCGTCCAGTACTACTTCGACGCCGGCAACGGCTTCTCGGCCGTGGCTTCGTTGGAAACCGGTTCGGGCAGTGCCGATGCGGATCCTGGCATTTTCCAAGACAGCAACAGCGGCAATGATTCGATCGACAGCTATGTTCCGTATGTGGTCGGCGGTATTAAATACACGCAGGGTTGGGGCTCGATCACCGGTGTTGCCGCCTATGACAGCACTTGGGAAGAGTGGGCCGGCAAGGTTCGCGTCGACGTTACGCCGATACAGAACCTGACACTGTTCGTCATGGCCGGTTACGGTTCGGACGACAACATCGACCGCAACTTCTATAAGCAGTGGGGCGGCAACTGGGCAGTTTGGGGTGGTGGCACCTACACCATCAACGAGAAGACCTCGTTCAACCTCCAAGCATCGGTTGACGACGACAAGAACTACGGCGTCGCCGCGAACATCGCCTACGATATCGTTCCCGGCTTCACGATCACTGCCGAAGTCGATTGGGCTCGCGACGGTCAGTTTGATAAAGCCTACGATCGCAACTGGACCAATGCCGACGACAAGGACAGCGTCGGCGGGATGCTGCGCTTCCAGCGCTCATTCTAACAATCCGAACCTGATTGAGATCGAACCCGGCGGCCAACCGCCGGGTTTTTCGTATCGGGCGACGCAGCTAACAACTCTCGGTGCATGAATACAGGCTGCCACTGAATACCTATCGCAGGGCTGAGCTGGTCAATTGTAATGCTCGCCGCGCCCGCTTGTCCGAACGTGCAAAAAATGAAGATCTTGGCACGATCTGAAGGGCTGGCCTACAGGATCAACGGATCTCGACAGCAAGTCACCGTCGACCTCGGCCTGCCGAACGCCACCCACTCGTTCAAAGTTCGGCTAGATCTCCCAAGGCGTGAATCAGCGGCTGAATTGTGCTCTCATATTTTTTCCAGCGCTTGACCGATGATGTATAGATCGGCTGCCGCACCTGCCAGCGGCTGGGGGTATTGACCGACCTGTCCTTCTCGAAAAAGCGCAGGCAGGAATCGTCCCAAGGCAAGCCGAGATGATCGATGAGACGGCGCGACTGCGCCTCCTGATCCGCAATCAGCGTCTCGTAGCGGCTTTCGAAAATACGTCCGGGAAAGACCTTATTCCAATGCCGCATCAAGCGATCATATTCACGGTAGTATAGGCCGAGTGTCTCAAGGTCGGCGTTGTAGCCGTGGTCCTTGGTGAAATGCAAGACGAAGCAGGACACGCAATTGTCGATGGCATCGCGCCGGCAATGAATGATGCGCGCGTGGGGAAAAAGAATTCCAATCACTCCGATAAACTCGAAGTTGTGCGGCATCTTGTCGAGTATGCGGAGCGCGGCAGGCGCGTGCTGGCGCAGATAAGACAGGTATTCTTCGGCCAGCGCCCTCGACTGATCCCTCGTCATCGACATGATCGAACTGCGCAGGTCCTCATCCGATTGTGTTCTAAAGCCCATCGAGTTCGCGATTCGGCGCAGCTTCGTAAGCTCCCCGGCGCCATGGACATCCGGATGGCTCGCGCAGATCTGCTCGGTCAGCGTCGTCCCCGACCGGGGCATGCCCAGCACAAACACAGGCACTTCGGATGGACTGCCGTGGCCAGCCTTGGCTTCCAATAGTGACGGGCTGAATATCTCGATCATGGAATCGACACTTCGGCGGTAGTACTCCAGGTCGAAATCGTGACCAGCGGCCTTTTTTGCCTTCTGGAAGTGATCCATCGCCTCATCGTAGCGCTCGAGATCGTTCAGCACTTTGCCTGCGGCGTGATGGAGCTGGGATGCAGCAACCGGTTCGAGCCTGGGATTGGAGAGTTCGCGCAGGATAGCGTCGAGCTCGGCAGGTTTTTCGGTGAACTTTTGCGTGTCGACCAGGTAGTTGTAGGCTGCCCCAACATCGACGCGACGTTCTATTGCCTGATTGAGATAGGCTCTGGCTTCGTCCATGCGACCGAGGCTGGCGAGCGCACCAGCCAGACCAATTCGGACCATGGGATGGTCGCCGTTGATCTTCAGTGCCTTCTCGTAAAGGGGCAAAGCCATCTCGGCCTTGTCGAAGTTGACGTAGGCACGCGCCAGTCCGCAAAGCGCTTCCACCAGATCGGGCTTCAATTCGCAGGCGCGCTGCAGGTGCCTGATAGCAAGCAAGCTGTCGCCAAGCTTCAGACCGGCCTCTCCCAGGCTAAGGTGGAAATACGGATTTTGAGGCGTCTGGCTTACTGCTCGTGCAAAATATTTGAGAGCCAACTCATCGTCGATACCGAGCCCCAGCGTGCCGAGGATGTACAGCGAAAGCGGGTGGTTTGGCGTGCGGGCGAGAACGCGATGGCATAACTCCTCGGCCTCTGGAAGCCGCTTGGCTTGCTGGAGTTCGAGCGCCTGTCGCAACAGCATGTCGTCAGCTTGCGCGCGCGACGGCGGTTTCGCTTTCGGCGGCTGCACTTTCGGCGCCGGGCGGGACTTTATGTGTTTGGACCAAGCGGGCGGCAGTCGGTTGCTCATCATGTCTCGCTAGCAAAATGATCTGGGAGAATCCAGCCTGACGTGCCCGCCCGCCGCAGAACTTGGCAGCCAGGCCGGGAGCTTAGTCTAGCAACCGGTGCCCCGCCGCAATTGCAGCCCCAGCCCACAAACCTGGCGATTCAGATCTCGTGGCCCACACAAATGCAAATTGCCGACTGCAATTCCCGAGTCAAATCTCGGCGAGATCACCGAGCGACTGGATCAGCGGCTGGATTGCGCTCTCATAGTTTTTCCAGCGCTTGACAGATGAACTGTAGATCGGTTGCCGAACCTGCCAGCGACTGGCCGTGTTGACCGATCCCTCCTTGTCGAAGAAGCGCAGGCAGGTATCGTCCCAGGGCAATCCAAGATGATCGATCAGACGGCGCGATTGTGCCTCCTGATCCGCAACCAGCGTCTCGTAGCGACTTTCGAAGATGCGTCCGGGAAAAACCTTGTCCCAATGTCGCATCAGGCGATCATATTCACGGTAGTACAGCCCGAGTGTCTGCAGGTCGGCGATGTAGCTGTGTCCCTTGGAGAAATTCTGGAAAAAACACGAGAGGCAATTGTCGATGGCATCGCGACGACAGTGAATAATCCGTACATTGGGGAAGAGAAGCCCTATGAGACCGATCAGTTCGAAATTCCGGGGCATCTTGTCGACGATGCGAAGCGCGGTCGGCGCACGCTCACGAAGATAGGACAGGTGCTCCTCGGCCAGCATTTTGGATAGGTCGGGGGTGATCGGAACGATCGATTGGTCCAAGGTCCGTGCTGAAACCTTCGTGAGGCCGATAGCATTTGCGGCTCGCCTTATCTTTTTCAGCTCTCCGGCGCCATGAACATTCGGGTGGCTCGCGCAAATCTGCTCGGTCAGGGTGGTGCCCGATCGGGGCATGCCCAATACAAACACGGGCACTTCCGACGGGCTTCCATAACCCGCCTTGGCGGCCAACATGTCCGGGTTGAAGAACTCAATCGTGGAGTCGATCCAGCGGCGATAGGTCTCCAGATCGAACTTATAGCCGGCGGCCCGCTTGCCTTTCTTGAAATGATCTATCGCGTCTTCGTAGCGCCCAAGGTCGTTCAGCACTTTGCCGGCAGCGTGATGAAGTGTCGTCGCACTGTCCGGGTCAAGCTTTGGCTCACCAAGCTCGCGCAGGATGGACCTAAGTTCGGCCGGCTCTTCGGTGAATTTGCGCGTACGCACAAGCTCATTATAGGCGGCGGGCATAGCGATGCGACGTTCGATCGCCTCCTTCAGATAGATTTTGGCTTCATCCATGCGACCAAGACCGGTGAGTGCGCTGGCCAGCCCCGTCCGAACGCGGGGATGATCGCGGTTGATCTTGAGCGCTCTCTCGTAAACCGGCACAGCCATGTCAGCCTTGTCGAATTCGACGTAGGCGCGCCCCAATGCGCAAAGCGCCTCCACCAAATCGGGCTTCAACTCCAGAGCGTGCTGGATGTGCGTGATTGCGGGCGAATATTCGCTTACCCTCAGATAAGCTTCACCCAGACTAAGGTGATAATAGGGGTTTCGGGGCTCCACGCCGACGGCTCGCGCCAAATAGCGCAAGGCCATTTCATCGTCGAGCCCGATGAACAGCGTGCCCATGATATACAATGCCAAGGGATGGTTGGGCGTGCGCTCCAGCACGCGGCGGCACAGTTCCTGAGCCTCGGCCAACCGCTTGGCCTGCTGCAAGTCATACGCCTGTTTCAGCAGCGCGTCGTCGGCCTGCACGCGCATCAATGGTTTCGCCTTCGGCGGTTCCACTTTCGGCGCCGGGTGGGACTTTATATGCTTGGACCAGGCGGGCGGCAGTCGGTTGCTCATCATGTCTCGCTAGCAAAATGATCCGCGAGAATCCAGCCTGACCGTCGCCGCCGTTCGTGGAACTTGCGCAGGCCCAGCCGGCAGGCTAGCAAGAAGGCCCTTTTTGAACGAGCCTTTGCCATGCGCCCTCCCCTGACGCCAATCATCAGCGCGCTTCCCTCGACGGTGCCATTTGTCGGTCCGGAGGCGCAGGAGCGTGATCGCGGCCGCGCCTTTCGCGCCCGTATCGGCGCCAATGAGAGCAGCTTTGGCCCCTCGCTGCGGGTCGTTGCCCGCATGGCCGAGATTGCCGGCGACATGTGGATGTATTGCGACCCCGACAATCACGATTTGAAGGTAGCCGTGGCCCGACATCTCGGTGTCGGCGCCGAAAACGTCGTCGTCGGCGAAGGCATAGACGGGCTGCTCAGCCTGGTGGCGCGCATGTATGTGGCGCCCGGCGACGCGGTGGTGACCTCGCGCGGCGCCTATCCGACCTTCAACTTTCATGTTGCCGGCGTCGGCGGCCGGCTGGTCGCGGTGCCTTACGAGAACGACCGGGAAAACCTGGACGGCCTGCTGGCGGCAGTGGCCAGGGACAAGGCGCCGCTGGTCTATCTGTCCAACCCGGACAATCCGATGGGCAGTTGGTGGGAAGCGGCCGAGCTCAGCCGCTTCATCGAGGCCTTGCCGGAGACCACAATGCTGGTGCTCGACGAGGCGTATGGCGAATTAGGGCCAGCCTCAGCGATGCCGCCGATCGATGTGGCGCGGCCGAACGTCATCCGCATGCGCACCTTCTCCAAGGCCTATGGGCTAGCCGGCATACGCTGCGGCTACGCGGTGGCCGAAGCCCAGGTGATTCGCGATTTTGAGAAGATCCGCAACCATTACGGCGTCAGCCGCATGGCGCAGATCGCCGGCGTCGAGGCGCTTGCCGATCAGGCCTGGCTGGAGAGCGTGGTGGCGCGGGTCGCCGCCGGCCGCCGGCGCATCGCCGGAATAGCCGTGGCGAACGGGCTGAAGCCGCTGGCTTCGGCGACCAATTTCGTCACCATCGACTGCGGCCGCGACGGCGCCTTCGCGCTGAAGGTGCTGCGGGCGCTGTTGTCGCGCGACGTGTTCATCCGCAAGCCAATGGTGCCAGTGCTCGACCGCTGCATCCGGGTCAGCGTCGGCCTCGATCACGAGCTCGACATTTTTGCCGAGGAACTGCCCGGCGCACTGGCGGCAGCGCGGGGGAATTGAGGCGCCAAAAGGGGCGACGGAACACCACGACCTCCAGTACTGCCGCTATTTCTCCCCACCACCAAGCAGGCGCATGACGCGTTTCAAGGCGTCCGATAATTCGGCAGCCGC
The DNA here is from genome assembly GCF_040319055.1 of Mesorhizobium sp. M0960. Lineage (NCBI taxonomy): Bacteria > Pseudomonadati > Pseudomonadota > Alphaproteobacteria > Hyphomicrobiales > Phyllobacteriaceae > Mesorhizobium > Mesorhizobium sp. M0960. Next base: position 109,639 of record NZ_JAMYNN010000015.1, read on the forward strand.
GTCATCGGCGAGGCCGGCCGTCAGCCGGGCGAGATCGCGATCCGTCGCAGCCTGAAGCCTGGCGAGTTCCGCACTTCCGCGAGCGGTTAGCGACAGGATGCGTCTGCGCCGATCGGCTGGGTCAGTGCGTATCTCGGTCAGGCCAGCGGCGGCGAATCTCCTCAGGATGCGTGTGACATAGGCCGGATCGAGCCGGAGTTCGGCGGCGATTTCGGAGGCCGCCGGCCCGAGATCGAGGTGGAACGCCCGTGCCAGAAACCCAGCCTCACCGCCGCTATTGGCGGCAGCGCGGGATCAGTCGCCCAATTCGAACAGCAGCCGCGCCTCGCCCAGCGTATAGGCGCTGTGCGTCAAGGTCAGGTCGAGCAGCCCGATCAGGCGCGTGTAGAAGCGATTGAAGCAACGTATCTCCGCGACAAGGGCATTCCGATCGGCCGGCATGACGACCTCCTTCGGGCTGATCGCTCCTAAGGACCATGATGGTCTATTATTTGACTTAGTCAATCATTCGATGGAGACGCCGCCTATCTCGCACGTGAAGCTGGCGGATAGCGATCGGCAGAGAGACCTTCGATGCACGTTGCCTGGTTGAATTTGCACAGCGATGCGCCAGACTCGACTCAGAAGATGGAGAGCGCGATGGCCGACCGGACGGTGCAGGTACGCATATACGGCAAGGTGCAGGGCGTCAGCTATCGGGTCTGGGCGCGGCGCGAGGCGTCTGGACTTGGCCTTGCCGGTTGGGTGCGCAACGAAATTGACGGCTCGGTGACAGCCTTGATTGCAGGGGCCGATGCGGCGGTCTCGACAATGATCGAACGGCTTCGGCAAGGGCCGCCAGGGGCAGCGGTTTCGAAAGTTGACGTCGAGGAGATCGAGGCACGCGACATGTCCGCGGGTTTCAGGATTGTTGCCTAGAAAGGCATGATCCTGCTCATTCGCTTCCATCGCACAAAATCTCCAGGGTGCAGATAGAGCAAACCTGAAGCCAATGCCTTACCCGAACACACTCCTTGAATTAATTGAACGTTTGTTTTATTGTGCTGAAAAGGCGGCTTGTCATGGCGCGTACGACCGGTTCCGACGGAGAGAAGACCGAAGCTGCGGTCCGCGAGGCGGCGGTCAGCCTGATTGCGCGTCTCGGCTACGAGGCGATGTCGATGCGCCAGCTGGCGGCCGAGGTCGGCGTCCAGGCAGCGGCGCTTTACCGCTATTTCCCGACCAAGCAGGACCTTCTGTTCACGCTGATGCGCGAGCATATGGAAGGCTTGATCGAGGCGTGGCGCGCAACACGCCCTGTCGGCGCCGATCCGGCAGCGCGGCTCGCCGCCTATGTCGAAAACCACATCGCTTTCCACGTCGAACGCCGCCATTCCACCCATGTCTCGAACATGGAGCTGCGCAGCCTGTCGCACGAAAGACTCACGCAGATCCTGCGCATGCGCACCGCTTACGAGAAGGAGCTGCGCGCCATTCTGCGCGACGGCGTCGAAGCGGGCTTGTTCAGCGTCGAGGACACCGGGCTCACCGCCATGGCGCTGATCCAGATGATGACCGGCGTCATCGTGTGGTTCCGGCCGGGCGAACGGCTGTCGATCGCCGAAGTCACCGCTACATATCTAGCAATGACAATGCGCCTTGTTGGAGCAAAGAGCGATGGCGCGAGGACGAGCCACGGCACCGTGCGTCCATTCGAGCGCGCAAAGGACGCTGTAGCACTTTGATTTCGCGCATGATCCCGATTTTCGCGGTCGTGCGCCGGGAGGAACGGCATGTACACGCAGACGCTCAACTTCGGGCTTGACGAAGACATCGAGGCGCTGCGCGATCTGGTGCGGCGCTTCGCCCAGGAGAAAATCGCGCCGATAGCCGCCGAGATCGACCGCTCGAACGAATTCCCGGCACATCTGTGGGTGGAGCTCGGCGGGCTCGGCCTGCTCGGCATCACCGCCGATCCCGATTTCGGCGGCAGCGGCATGGGCTACCTCGCCCATGTCGTGGCGATGGAGGAGATTTCGCGCGCCTCGGCCTCGGTCGGCCTCTCTTACGGCGCCCATTCCAACCTGTGCGTCAATCAGATCAACCGCTGGGCGACGCAGGCACAGAAAGAAAAATATCTGCCTTCGCTCTGCAGCGGCGAAAAGGTCGGGGCACTGGCGATGTCGGAATCGGGTGCCGGCTCAGATGTCGTGTCGCTGCGCCTGCGCGCCGAAAAGCGCAATGATCGCTACGTGCTCAACGGCACCAAAATGTGGATCACCAACGGGCCGGATGCCGAGACGCTGGTCGTCTACGCCAAGACCGATCCGGAACTCCATTCGCGCGGCATCACCGCTTTCATCGTCGAAAAGGCTTTTGCCGGTTTTTCCGTTGCGCAAAAGCTCGACAAGCTCGGCATGCGCGGCTCGAACACCGGCGAGCTGGTGTTCGAGGATGTCGAAGTGCCGTTCGACAATGTGCTGCACGAGGAAGGGCGCGGCGTCGAGGTGCTGATGTCGGGCCTCGACTACGAACGCGCCGTGCTGGCCGGCGGCCCGATCGGGCTGATGGCTGCGTGCCTCGACGTGGCGATACCTTACGTGCACGAACGCAAGCAGTTCGGCCAGCCGATCGGCGAATTCCAGCTGGTGCAAGGCAAGCTCGCCGACATGTATGCGACGATGAATGCGGCGCGTGCTTACGTCTATGCCGTAGCCGCCGCCTGCGATCGCGGTGAGACGACGCGCAAGGACGCCGCCGGGTGCGTGCTGTTCGCCGCCGAAAAGGCGACGCTGATGGCGCTCGACGCCATCCAGCTTTTGGGCGGCAACGGCTACATCAACGATTACCCTACCGGCCGGCTGCTGCGCGACGCCAAGCTCTACGAGATCGGCGCCGGCACCAGCGAAATCCGTCGCTGGCTGATCGGGCGGGAAATCATGGCGGAGGGCGCCTAATGGCATTCTTTTGAGATTTGCCAGAAGCCGCACGATATGGCATACTTCTGGACATATGCCATAAATACAAGCGAGACGGACCATGGCGGGCAGAACGGGAAAGTCCGGATTTGATGAAGATCCGCAAGCACAGTTCGATGCTGGCGCTCGCAAAACGCGGCTTCGGGTTCCGGCGAAACGCGAGCGCGTCAAGCTTGGCGAGGGCGGGCGCTTCGTCATCCCTGCTGCGATGCGCGAGGAGATGGGCGTGAAGCCTGGCGAGGACATGATCCTTCATGTCGAAAACGGCGAGTTGCGGGTAAGATCGTGGCTGCAGAATCTGCGACGCGTTCAGGCCGAATTGTCGGCGCTGAAACAGCCCGGTGAAAGCGTCGTCGACGAATTTCTGAAGGAGCGGCGGGAAGAGCAGCGTCGAAGCGACAAGCGTCTCGACCGGCTTCACGCCGAAGGGACGACAGGAAAGCGGGTGAAATGAAGCCCTACGTCATGGACAGTTCGGCGGCGCTCGCAATCCTGCTCAACGAGCAAGGCACCGAGAATGCTTTGGGGTTCGCGCCGGATGCACAATGCAGTTCAGTCAATGCGGCCGAGATCATTGCCAAGCTGATCGACAAGGGACGCAGCTTGGAACAGGCTGCCGACGACCTCGGAAGTCTCGGCATGCCGATCGCCGTTTTCGACCAAGCGATGGGCATCGCCGCCGGCCAGCTTCGCCAACTGACGCGGCATCGCGGCTTGTCGCTGGGCGATCGGGCCTGCCTGGCGCTGGCGATTCGCGAGAACGCCATTGCCGTCACCGCCGATCGCGACTGGGGCGACCTGGATGTCGGCTGCAAGATCGAGCTGATCCGGTAGCGCCATGGCCCCCCTCACCTCGCAGATCTCGCCCGTCTCCGATATTTTCCGCGCCAATGCCGAGCGCATGCGGGCGCTGGTCGCCGATATTGCGGAAAAGGCTGCTACGGTCGAACACGGCGGCTCGGAGGAAGCGCGTGAGCGGCATGTTTCGCGCGGCAAGCTCCTGCCGCGGCAACGTCTTGCCCAATTGCTCGATACCGGCTCGCCCTTCCTCGAGATCGGCCAGTTCGCGGCGTGGTCGATGTATGGCGAGGACATCTCCTCGGCCGGCCTCATCGCCGGCGTCGGCCGCGTCGAAGGCACCGAAGTCATGGTCGTCGTCAATGACGCCACGGTGAAGGGCGGCACCTATTATCCACTGACGGTGAAGAAGCATCTGCGTGCACAGGAGATCGCATTGCAGAACAATCTGCCTTGCGTCTATCTGGTCGACAGCGGCGGCGCCAATCTGCCCAATCAGGACGAGGTGTTTCCCGACCGCGATCATTTCGGCCGCATCTTCTACAACCAGGCCAACATGTCGGCCGCCGGCATTCCGCAGATCGCCTGCGTCATGGGTTCATGCACGGCCGGCGGCGCCTATGTGCCTGCGATGTCGGACGAGACAATCATGGTGCGCAACCAGGCGACCATCTTTCTCGGCGGGCCGCCGCTGGTGAAAGCGGCCACCGGCGAGGACGTCACCGCCGAGGACCTCGGTGGTGCCGACGTGCACACAAGGCTTTCCGGCGTTGCCGATCACTATGCGCTCGACGACGAGCATGCGCTGGCAATATGCCGGCGTATCGTCAAAAACCTGAATCGGAACAAGACTGTAAGCCTGGCCCTGAAGAAATCGATCCCACCGCTTCACGATCCACATGAACTCTACGGCATCGTACCGACGGATCTGCGCCAGCCTTACGACGTGCGCGAGGTGATCGCCCGCATCGTCGACGGCTCCGAGTTCGATGAGTTCAAGCAGAATTACGGCACCACGCTGGTCACCGGTTTTGCCCATCTCAACGGCATGCCGGTCGGCATCGTCGCCAACAATGGCGTGCTGTTTTCGGAAAGCGCGCTGAAGGGCGCGCACTTCATCGAACTGTGCTGCCAGCGCAAGATCCCGCTGGTCTTCCTGCAAAACATCACCGGTTTCATGGTCGGGCGAAAATACGAGGCCGGCGGCATCGCCAAGGATGGCGCCAAGCTGGTCATGGCGGTCGCAACGGCCAAGGTGCCGAAGGTGACCGTGATCATCGGCGGCTCGTTCGGCGCCGGCAATTACGGTATGTGCGGACGCGCCTATTCGCCACGCTTCCTGTGGATGTGGCCGAATGCCCGCATCTCGGTGATGGGCGGCGAACAGGCAGCAACGGTGCTGGCCGTGGTCAAGCGCGAAGGCATCGAGCGCAAGGGTGGCGAGTGGAGCGCCGAAGAGGAAGCAAAATTCAAGAAGCCGATCCTGATGAAGTACGAGCATGAAGGTCACCCGCTCTATTCGTCGGCAAGGCTCTGGGACGACGGCATCATCGATCCGGCGAAGACCCGCGAGGTGCTGGCGCTAAGCCTGTCGGCCGCGCTGAACGCCGGGATCGAGGAGACCCGGTTCGGCGTGTTCAGGATGTGAGATGAGCGAAATCGACCAGAGGATTCGCGTTCACACCGGCGACATCACGAAGCTGGCGGTCGATGCAATCGTCAACGCCGCCAACACCTCGCTTCTCGGCGGCGGCGGCGTGGACGGCGCCATCCACCGGGCGGCCGGCCCCGAGCTTGAGTTCGAATGCCGGATGCTGAATGGCTGCAAGGTTGGCGAGGCAAAACTCACCAAGGGCTACAGGCTGCCGGCACACTACATCATCCACACGGTCGGACCGGTCTGGCAAGGCGGCAGCAAAGGAGAGGCCGAGCTGCTCGCCTCCTGCTATCGCCGGTCACTCGAAATCGCCGCCGCAAAGGACTGCCGGACGGTGGCGTTTCCAGCGATCTCGACCGGTGTCTACCGCTATCCTAAGGATCAGGCGACGCAAATTGCTGTCGGTGCCGTGAGTGCCTTCATCGGCCAGAACATCGTTCCGGAAACCGTCATTTTCTGCTGCTTCGACGAGCCGACGGCCGAACTGTATCAGCGGGTCGTTGCTGCACTCGGCAGGGTGTGACCCTGCGCGGGCGACGAACCCGTCCACACCTCCAGACCATTTTTTTGCTTCTTCATCTGGCCAGCCGAAAGAATTACGGCTATTGGTCATCGCAATACCAATGGGGATTGGGCGAAGATGAAACGGCGGCTTTTCAAGGAAACAACTGCGTCTATACTTGCGGGGTTGCTTATATTAGCGACGCCTGGCGTCAGTGCAGCGGCGTCGCTGGCTGGGAAAGTCGGCGACAAGCGTTCCTTCGTGTATCTCCCTCAGCAAGGCTCGGAAGGCAATTGCAGGCAGGCCTACAACGCCTATGTGGCTGCGGCCGGTCATTCCGCCTACGCATCGACCATCACCGGAGCAAGGGTCCTGTATTTCGTCTGCGGCGTGCACATTAACGCACCGTCCCAGAAGGCTGCCGAAGCGCTCGCGCTTAAGTCATGCGAATCCGGTCGCAAGAAGTTCAAAGTGGACATGGTCGGCGGCTGCGGCGTAGTCGCTTCCAAGTAGCTTTCGGCATCAAAGCGCCAGATAGCAATGGGGGATAGGGCGAAGATGAGACTTCAGCTTTTTCAGAAAACAACTGTATCCATATTTGCAGGGTTGCTCGTGTTGGGGGCGCCCGGTATCGGAGCAGCGGAGTCGCTGGCGGGAAGCAAGGGCGACAGCCGCTATCCCGTCTATTTCGCACCTGGCTCGACGGGAGGCTGTCAGAAGGCATACAGGGCCTATGTGGCGACCGGCAGCCATTCCGCTTATGCGTCGACTCCATTCAATTGGGCGACCGAGTTCATGATTTGCGCGCGTGCAAATGCAACGTCGCAAAAGGCTGCAGAGGCGCAGGCGCTGAAATCCTGCCAGTCAGCCAAGAGGAGCTACAAGGTCACAACCGCGGGAGCTTGCAGCATCGCTGCCTCCAAGTAGGAGATGCTGTTGGCGTTCGCTCTTCCAGGGGGAAAAATGACACCGAGACACGTCAAAAGTACAATCGCTTCGATACTTGCCGGCTTTCTTGTATTCACGGCACCTGGCATAGGAACGGCGGAATCGCTGGCGGGAAGCAAGGGCGAGACCCGTTTCTACCCCTATTTGCCGAAGAATCCGAAGGATCTATGCACCATGGCTTACAAGGCCTATGTAGCGGCCGGTGGCCATTCGGCCTATGCAAGCACTCCGTATTCCCGGGTGCGTTCGCTGTACATCATATGCGGCTCGCGCTTGAATGCACCATCACAGCAAGCTGCCGAAGAGTTGGCGTTAAAATCCTGTCAGGCCACCCGCAACAGTTATAAGGTTACGACAGGCGGAGGCTGCGAAATAGCCGCCTCCAAATAGCTGAATATCTACCAGTCTTGGGTTTTTCAAATGGGTTGGGCAATGAAATCTTTATCCATCAGGCGAGCAACCATATTGGTACTTGCACTGTTCGTGGCCTCTGCACCGAATATTGGCGCCGCCGAGTCGCTAGCTGGAAGCAAGGGCGACGTCCGTTTCTACCCGTATTTGCCGGCAACCGCGGATCGGCCGTGTACCAAGGCATATAAGGCGTATGTGGCGGCCAGCGGCCATTCAGCGTATGCGACCACTCCGTATTCCAGAGTGCGTTCGTTGTACATCATGTGCGGCTCGCGCTTGAATGCGCCCTCGCAAAAGGCTGCCGAGGATATGGCTATGAAATCCTGCCAGGCCACCCGCAGCCATTACAAGGTCACGACCGGTGGAGCTTGCGAAATCGCGGCCTCCAAGTAGGCAGGCCTCGCTTGCCTATCCTTTGACGGCCAGATTACAAAGCGGGGTATTGCCGCAGCTCGCGTGAAGAGAATTCGCGCCGTTGGCGGCGAGCTCTGCCTGTGGAGGCCCGATGTTCGCCAAGATCCTGATCGCCAACCGTGGCGAGATCGCCTGCCGGGTGATCCGCACGGCACGCAGGATGGGTGTGCGCAGCGTCGCCGTCTATTCTGACGCCGACGCTCGCGCCTTGCATGTCGAGACGGCGGACGAGGCGGTGCATATCGGTCCCTCGCCTGCCGGCGAAAGCTATCTGCGGGGTAACAAGATCATCGCGGCGGCCTTGGCCACGGGTGCCGAGGCCATTCATCCGGGCTACGGCTTTCTCTCGGAAAATCCCGACTTCGTCGACCAGGTGGTCGCGGCGGGGCTGATCTTCATCGGGCCGTCGGCGGCCTCGATCCGCGCCATGGGATTGAAGGACGCGGCTAAGCGGCTGATGGAAAAGGCCGGCGTGCCGGTGGTGCCGGGCTATCATGGCGAGGCGCAGGAGATCGTGTTGCTCGCCTCCAAGGCGCGCGAGATCGGCTACCCCGTATTGATCAAGGCGCGCGCCGGTGGCGGCGGCAAGGGCATGCGGCGCGTCGAGCATCCCGATGATTTTTCGGAAGCACTGTCTGGCGCGCGGCGCGAGGCGAAGGCCGCCTTCGGTGACGACCGCGTTTTGGTGGAAAAATATGTCGACAAGCCGCGCCACATCGAAGTGCAGATATTCGGCGACAGTTTCGGCAATGTCGTGCACCTCTACGAGCGCGACTGCTCGGCGCAACGCCGCCACCAGAAGGTGATCGAGGAGGCGCCTGCCCCCGGCATGACGCCGGCGTTGCGCAAGGCGATGACCGAGGCGGCGGTGAAGGCCGCCAAGGCAATCCACTATTCCGGCGCCGGCACCATCGAGTTCATCGTCGATGCCTCGCAAGGTCTGAAGGCCGACCGTTTCTGGTTCATGGAAATGAACACCCGCCTGCAGGTCGAGCACCCGGTCACCGAAATGGTCACCGGCATCGACCTGGTCGAGTGGCAGTTGCGGGTGGCCTCCGGCGAAAAACTGCCGAAGACGCAGAGCGAGGTCGCGCTCTCCGGCCACGCCTTCGAGGCGCGCATCTATGCCGAGGACGCAGCAAGAGGGTTTTTGCCGGCGACCGGCACCTTGCACCATTTAAAATTTCCGCAACCGGCGCCCGAAGGTGCGAGCATGCGCATCGAAACCGGTGTGCGCGCCGGCGATGCGATCTCGCCGTTTTACGATCCGATGATCGCCAAGCTGGTCATCCATGGCAAGGACAGGCGGACGGCGCTCACGGCACTCGGCGCGGCGCTGTCGCAGACCGAAATCGCCGGCTCGACGGTCAACACCGCCTTTCTTGCCGCGCTGGCCGCTGATGCGGATTTTGCGGCGGGCGATGTCGATACCGACCTGATCGCCAGGCATCAGCAGGCGCTGACGGCGGTTCCGCCGCCGAGCGGTGAGACGATTGCCGCTGCGGCACTTGCCGCGTCTGGTGCGGGCGACTTGCCGTCCTCCGACGATCCCTGGTCGTCACTGGCCGGCTATGCGCATTTCCACGCGGTGGCGCGGCGCACGCTGCTGAGATTTGGCGAGCAGGGGATCGTCGCGCGCGTATCGGTGCGGCCGGACGGGCGGTTCGAGGTGGCGCTGGATGCCCCCTATGACAGCGCCAATTCGCATGATCTCCGCGCCGCGCCTCGCCTCGCCCGCTGGCCGGGCCACGTCACGGTCTTCGAAGGCGCCATCGGCTACGGTTTTGCCGTGCCGGATCCGCTGGCGCGGGCCGACGAAGCCGCAGCCGCTTCCGGCAGCCTACGCGCGCCAATGCCGGGACTGGTCAAATTGGTTCGTGCTGGCAAAGGCGAGGCTGTGATCAAGGGGCAGCCGCTGCTGATCCTGGAGGCGATGAAGATGGAGCACACCATTGCCGCCCCCCATGACGGGGTAATCGCCGAGATCGCTGCCGAAGGCGCGCAGGTCACCGACGGAACCGTGCTGGTTCGCTTTGCCGAGGAACCACAGCTGACTGCTGTTTCCCTATCCACGAAGTGATCTCGAACGCGTCACAAAGGCATCGCCAAGAACAACATGGCCGGGTTTGACCCCGGCCATGTTCGATTACACCAGCGCAGCTTGCGGCGCCGCGGCCATTACGGCTGGATCGGGGCGTATTTGCCGTCGTGCCACTGGTTGATGTCGTAGCTGGCGTTCTTGAGGTCGCCTTTCTCGTCGAAGGTGACCGGACCGACAACCGTGCTGATCGGCTGGCCGTTCTTCAACGCTTCAGCGACCTTGGCCGGGTCGTCGCTGCCGGCGCGCTTGATGCCTTCGGCGAAGGCCTGGATCACCGCATAGGAAAACAGCGTGAAGCCCTCCGGCACGAAGCCGCCGGCCTTGATCTTGGCGATGGCTTCCTTGGCTTCGGGCTTCGCCTGCGGATCCGATGGGAAGACGAACATGGTGCCTTCACCGGCCGGACCGGCAACCTGCCAGAATTCCGGCGAAGCGATCGAGTCCGGCATGATCAGCTGGAACTTGAGGTTCTGCTCCGCCGACTGGCGCAGGATGAGGCCCGCTTCGGGATGATAGCCGCCGAAATAGACGACATCAGTTTTCAGCTCCTTGAGCTTGGTAACAAGCGCGGAGTAGTCCTTCTCGCCGGCGTTGATGCCCTCGTAGAGGATCTCCTTGAGACCGTTCTGGTTCATCGTTGCCTTGACGGCATCGGCCACACCCTGCCCATAGGCGCTCTTGTCGTGCATGATGACGACGTTCTTGCCGGCATATTTCTTGGCGATCCATGGACCGATGAAAGCGCCCTGCGCATCGTCGCGCGTATAGAGGCGCATGATCGTCGGCCAGCCGGCCTTCGCCGCTGCGTCGGTCAGCACCGGGTTCGAGGAAGCCGGACTCATCATCAGCGCACCGGCTTCGGCGTAGACAGCGGAGGCCGGGATGCTGGAGCCCGAGCAGGCATGGCCATCGATGAACTTGACACCATTGGCGATGATGCGGTTCGCGACCGAAACTGCCTGCTTCGGATCGCACTGGTCATCCTCGATGTCGAGCTTGATCTGGCGGCCGTCGACGCCGCCCGCCGCGTTGATCGCGTCGGTGGCGGCTTGCGCGCCCTGCTTGAACTGGTCGCCGATGGTGGCAAGCTGACCGGTCATCGGTCCGACCACCGAAAAGGTGATGTCGTCGGCGAAGGCGACCGGCGCGGTCATCATCAGGCCAAATATGGCGGCGCTCAAAATACTGAATTTCTTCATGGTGACACAACTCCTCCACTCTCGCGCGACCGTCCCGGCCGCGCCTCTTCCAGAGTGGCGGGAGAATTTCATCCTTCACCGGAGCTGTCTAGGCGCATCGTCGGCACTCGATTGGGCCTGCAACACGCGGTCCCAAAGACAAAGCCGCGCCAGCCTTGTTCCGGCCGGTCGCGGCTTTTGCCATCGAGCTTCCCAACGCATCGGCGCCAGGAACCGCTCGCCTTCCCTGTCTATTGCACAGCTCGCTGCCGTGTTCTTGATCTTGTTAGCCCAGCCGTCTTGCGCGGCCTTGATTTTTCGGGCCTAACCGTCTGCGCGGCTTTGACCCGAAGCGTCCCTGTCGTGAACTCAGTACCCCGTGAAGTCGACGTTGACGAATTCAGTGCATCGTCATCCATTCGCGGGCTTCGCGGAGCGCCTTGGCGATCTCGACCTTCGACATGGCGGCCGACAATTCAGAGCGCAGTTCCGCGGCGCGGGCCGAACCCTTGATCGCGGCGATATTGAACCATTTGTGGGCGGCGACGACATCGGTCTCGCAATCGCGGCCGGTCGCATACATCATGCCCAACTCGAAAAGAATATCGGCCTGGGCAGTTGCCCCCATGGCGCCGAAGCCGGCTTCAAGCATTTCAAAACGTGCCATTTCAAATCCCCTGTTCTGGCTCCCGAGAGGTGTCTCCGTCTGTCCCTCGGTGTCCTTGACTACCTTCGGGGCGGCTCTCTTTCGATGCTTTCGAGAATGCCGCGGAGGCTTGAATCCGTCGTTAAATGGCGTGCTTAATTTGAGGAAAACAAAGCTAAAACAAGAGGTAAACGCGAAAATTCGTTAAGGATACAAAGCCAGCAATCGCGCCGGTTTGCACAAAATTTGAAGAAAACTTGCGAGGCGCGGATCAAGACTCCGCTAACCACGGAACACAAAGACGTGTGCGGCCCGTTTCATTTTTCGCCGGCGCGGCCGTTCGGGAGCGGGCAAAAACCCGCAACCCTTCCGTCGCGGCACCGCTTTTGTTTTTCCGAGAGCTGGACTAGCTTACGTTTGCGTAAGGGGCAGACGGCCGGGGCGGAGCCCGATTGACTTGCCTGAGGGAGGAGAGACATGTTTCGACAAGTGAGCCTGGCCCTCGCGGCCGCAATAATGATGACCGGCGCGGCATGGGCCGATCCGATCGAAGGCAATTGGAAAACGCAAGCCGGATCGACTGCCGCCATTTCGGGTGGCGGCGGGGCATTTTCGATTACGCTCAAATCCGGCAAATTTGCCGGCAAGAACATCGGTTCACTGAAGGTGGCCGGCGACAACAAATATGCCGGCACGATAACCGACCCGGAAACCGACAAGACCTATTCGGGCAAGGCGTCGCTTTCCGGCAGTTCGCTCAAGATGAGCGGCTGCGTGCTCGGCGGGCTGATCTGCAAGAGCCAGACCTGGCATAAGCTCTGATCGAGCCATTCCTGCCGGGATGAGCGGGGCCAGTTGGCCCCGTTTTCATGTTATCGGTCTCGCAGCCACGGCGTCGCCATCGGTCGCTGCTTTCAAGGCGGCCCGTCCAGAGATCATCAACCATTTTGAACCCCAGATGAACGCCGGCATCAGAGCTGGTTCAGCCGGGGCAAGGCATTGTCATGCGTGTTGAAGGAGACACCGCGCAATGCTTGCCCGCCGCTTCACCATCGTCTGCCTGCTGATGAGCCTGTTCGGCATGTTGTTCGCTGTCCTTGTCGCCGAAGCCGGCCGTCCGGCCCGCGCCTGGGACGTCGCCATTTCCTGCCGGCTCGGTTGCCCGAACCAGCTTCGCCACTGAACCCGACAGCGAGAATCTAGAAAACCACGCCATGACCCACCTCACCGCCAACGTCCTCAAGACCCTTCGGCTTCTGCCGCGGACGGCGCTCATCCTAATGCTTCTGGCGGCCCCGATTCTGGCCGTACCGACGATGCGCGCCGATGCCGGTTCGACCATCGAGGCGCCTGCGCTGAGGAAGTCCGGTCTCGGCTTTGTGCTGCTGGTCAGCCTGCGGCGCGGTTGAATCGCAGGAAAGAAAACGCCCAACAGCGTTCTGAGACCGCCTTACCCCCTCCCAACCGCGCGCCCAACTCTCTATATTGGGTCATGGAAAAGCGAATCTATCCCCAAGCCATTGAATCGGTCGTCACGCCGGAGCCGTTTGGCCGACAGAGCTTCAACGACGCCAAGAAGGCGGTCGCCGCCCTGCAGGTGCTTTACGACCGCAATACCAAGTTCCTGCGCGATTCATTTGCCGCGCTCGCCGCGGGCGGCGACAACAACAAACGCTACCGGGCCTTCTATCCGGAGATCGGCGTCACCACGAGTTCGTTCACCCAGATCGACTCGCGGCAGGCCTATGGCCACATGCCGACGCCGGGGCATTTCTCGACCACCGTCACCCAGCCTGCCCTTTTCGAAAGCTATCTCACCGAACAGCTTCGGCTGATCATGCGCAACCACGGCGTTCCGGTCACGGTTTCGGAATCGACCACTCCCATCCCGCTGCATTTCGCCTTTCTCGAAGGCACGCATGTCGACGGCACTGCTGCCGAGCGCATTAAACGGCCGATCCGTGACCTGTTCGACGTGCCGGATCTCGACGGCACCGACGACCAGATCGCCAACGGCACGTTCGAAGTGGCATTGGGCGAGGCACGGCCGCTGGCACCGTTCACCGCGCAACGGATCGACTATTCGCTGCATCGGATGTCGCATTACACCGCGACCAGTCCCCAGCATTTCCAGAACTTCGTGCTGTTCACCAATTACCAGTTCTATATCGACGAATTCGTCGCCCGTGCACGCGATTTGATGGCCAATGGCGGTGACGGATACGTCGAGTTCGTCGAGCCGGGCAATATTGTGACCAAAGTCGGGGACAGCGCGCCCGGTGAGGGTGCCGCGCCGCCTCGCCTGCCGCAGATGCCGGCCTATCATCTGAAGAAGCCGAACCATGGCGGCATCACCATGGTCAATATTGGCGTTGGCCCTTCCAACGCCAAGACGATCACCGACCATATCGCGGTGCTCCGGCCGCATGCCTGGGTGATGCTCGGCCATTGCGCCGGTCTGCGCAACACGCAGGCGCTGGGGGATTATGTGCTGGCGCATGCGTATGTACGGGAAGACCATGTCCTCGACGACGACCTTCCGGTCTGGGTGCCGATTCCGCCGTTGGCTGAAATCCAGGTGGCGCTGCAGGAAGCGGTCGCCGAGGTCACCGGGCTTTCCGGCTACGACCTCAAGCGCATCATGCGCACCGGCACCGTCGCCACCATCGACAACCGCAATTGGGAGTTGCGCGACCAGCGCGGGCCGGTGCAGCGGCTGTCGCAGTCGCGGGCGATCGCGCTCGATATGGAATCGGCGACGATCGCCGCCAACGGCTTTCGCTTCCGGGTGCCCTATGGCACGCTGCTTTGCGTCTCCGACAAGCCCCTGCATGGCGAATTGAAGCTGCCTGGCATGGCGACCGAATTCTACAAGCGGCAAGTGGCGCAGCATTTGACCATCGGCATCAGGGCGATGGAGAAGCTGGCCGACATGCCGATGGAGCGGCTGCATTCGCGCAAGCTCAGGAGCTTTTCGGAAACTGCCTTCCAGTAGCTGCCGATCGCGTGTGTCGGTCCACGGCAGGACGTTTCGTCATCTTGATTGAACCGCATTTCTGCCGATAGACAAAGCGATGGCACGTGTTCGAGACATGACGGTTGCGCTGGCGTTCGTCGCAATGCTTGCACTCTCGGTCGCGCTGGTGGCCGGGTTCTTCGGATCGCTGCATCCGGCCTTCGATTCTTTTGCTCATTTCCGCGTTCATTTTGCCGTCTTGATGGCGCTTTGCGCGCTGCCGCTGCTCGCCACCTCGTTTCGCCTGCAGGCCGCCGCCGGATTGCTGTTTGCGGTGGCCGCCTTTGCCACCACGTCGAATGCCTTGCCGCTTTCGCGGCTATGGCAGGTGCAGGCCGCCTACGACGCTAGGCCCGGCGGCGAGGCGGTCTACCGCCTGCTGCAGATGAACCTCAGGTTCAACAATCCAACGCCTGAGAAGGTGCTGTCGCTGATCGGCCGGACCCAGCCTGATGTGATCACCCTCGATGAGGTGTCCGAAATGTGGAAGGCAAAGCTTGGGCTGCTGTCCGGCGCTTATCCCTACCGGATCCTCTGCCCGTATCCCAATGGCGTGTTCGGCGTTGCGCTGCTGTCCAGACGACCGTTTGCCGCGGGCACAGAGCCGCACTGCGACAGCCGCGGCGCGATGGCAATCGCTACGGTCGATTTCGGCGGAACCGACGTCGATGTCGCCGCCATCCACCTCACCTGGCCATGGCCGCACAACCAATCACGGCAGATTGACGGACTGTCGAACGAAATCGTCTCGCTTGGCGAGACGTCGATCCTGGCGGGCGACTGCAACGCAGCGCCATGGAGCGCCGCTGTCCGGCGCGTCGCATCGCTTGGCAAGCTGACTGTAATGCCATCGGTCGGGCCGACCTGGCTCTACAGAAAGCTGCCGGATTTCCTGCGCTTCGCCGGACTGCCGATCGACCAGGTTTTCAGCAAGGGCGCTATCGCCATCCGTTCGGCGTCGACCCTTGGGGACACCGGCTCAGACCATCTGCCGGTGCTGGTGGAATTTTCGCTGCGCTCGGGTGGACAAGAGCCGCTCGACGAGCACCAGACGGCGACCGCATTTGCGGCGCTGCCTGGCGGGGCCCGAAGCTGAAAATCCGCAGTCCAATCTCTACCCTGGCTTATTATTGGCCCACAAAAGCGCGGATGAGGTGCTCGACGGGGCCGCCGTCGCGATGCTCGCGCGCATCGAAGGCCTTCTGCTTTGCTTCATATTCGGCATAGATGGCATTGATCCGGCGCTTTGCCTCGCGACGTGCCTCGAAACAGTGCGGGTCATCACCGACTGTCAACCCTCGAACCGACTTTTCGGTGGCCCGCATCATCTGTCTGGCGATGCGGCCATGGGTCTCTTCATGGGCGCGGACGCCAGCGAAGAACCGCTTCCACCGCTTCTGCAGTGCCGGCGACGTGGCTGAGGCTAGTTTGGGATAGGTAT
The DNA here is from genome assembly GCF_040319055.1 of Mesorhizobium sp. M0960. Taxonomy (NCBI): domain Bacteria; kingdom Pseudomonadati; phylum Pseudomonadota; class Alphaproteobacteria; order Hyphomicrobiales; family Phyllobacteriaceae; genus Mesorhizobium; species Mesorhizobium sp. M0960. Next base: position 125,708 of record NZ_JAMYNN010000015.1, read on the forward strand.
AGAAGAGATTGAGCGTCCCGTTGGCCTGGCGCAGGCGGCAGACGCCGTTTTCCGTATAGGCGTCGAAGGTCCAATCATCGACGCTGTAGCCGGTCTGCGCGATGGCGTGGGTCATGAAGCCGTGCTTCGGCCCACTGCGATCCATGGCCTCGATCAGGGCCGCGCCGGTGGTTCCGGCAATGTTATAAGTTCGTGTCTTGACCAATACTTTAGTGTCGGCCAAGGCTAAAGGGGTGCACAACGCCCCGATCGCCACAGCGCTCGTCAGAACTGCCAGACGCATTTTCCTTCCTCCCTGTCGTCACAGAAAGGAAACACAGGCAGGCGGTCTATTCAACAATCCTATGGTTGCGCTGCTCCTCATCTTGTTTGGTCCGGAGCAAACCTTGTGACTTACATGTTCTGGTAGACCGGGCCCTCGCCGCCCTGTGGCGGCACCCAATTTATGTTCTGGTTCGGGTCCTTGATATCGCAAGTCTTGCAGTGCACACAGTTCTGCGCGTTGATGACGAAGCGCACATCCTTGGCCGCAGGATCGGCGGCGGCATTGCCGTCCTTGTCGACCCATTCGTAGACGCTAGCCGGGCAGTAACGCGTCGAGGGCCCGGCATAGACGTCATGTTCGGAGCGCTTCTGCAGGTCCATGTCGGCGACGAGCAGATGGACCGGCTCGTTTTCCTCGTGGTTGGTGTTGGACAGGAACACCGACGACAGCCGGTCGAAGGTCAGCACCCCGTCCGGCTTCGGGTAGGCGATCTTCTGGTGCGCGGCGGCCGGTTCCAGCGTGGCGTAGTCAGCCTTGCCGTGCTTCATCGTGCCGAAGGGCGAGAAGCCGAACAGCGTGTTCAGCCACATGTCGAGCCCGCCAAGGCCGACGCCGACAATGGTGCCGAAGCGCGACCATAGCGGCTTGACGTTGCGCACTTTCTTCAGATCCTTGCCGATGTCGGTGGCGCGCCAGGCGGCCTCGTAGGAGGCCAGCTCGTCATTGGCCCGGCCGGCGGCTATCGCATCGCAGACATGCTCGGCCGCCAGCACTCCTGAAAGCACGGCGTTGTGCGAGCCCTTGATGCGCGGCACGTTGACGAAGCCGGCCGCGCAGCCGATCAGCGCACCACCGGGGAAGGACAGTTTCGGCACCGACTGCCAGCCGCCTTCGGTGATGGCGCGGGCACCATAGCCCAGCCGCTTGGCACCCTCGAAGGTGCCGCGGATCGCCGGATGGGTCTTGAAGCGCTGGAACTCGTCAAAGGGCGACAGATAGGGGTTCTTGTAGTTCAGGTGAACGACGAAGCCGACTGCCACCTGGTTGTCCTCGAGATGGTAGAGAAAGGAGCCGCCGCCGGTCTTCATGTCGAGCGGCCAGCCGAAGGAATGCTGGACAAGGCCCGGCCGGTGGTTTTCCGGTTTGACCTGCCAGAGTTCCTTGAGGCCGATGCCGTATTTTCCGGGCTCGCGGCCATTGGAAAGATGGTATTTGGCGATCAGCTGCTTGGCTAGCGAGCCGCGCGCGCCCTCGCCGATCAAGACATATTTGCCCATCAGCGCCATGCCCGGCGCAAAGCCCGGGCCGTGCGTGCCGTCCTTCTCGACGCCCATGTCGCCGGTGACGACGCCGGTGACCGCACCGGCCTCGTTGTAGAGCAGGCCGACCGCGGCAAAGCCCGGATAGATCTCGACGCCCAGCGCCTCGGCCTTTGTCGCCAGCCAGCGGCAGACATTGCCGAGCGAGACGACATAGTTGCCGTGATTGTTCATCAGCGGCGGCATCAGGATATTGGGCAGACGGAACGAACCGGCGGGGCCGAGAACCAAGAAATGGTCGTCGGTGACCGGTGTCCTGAAGGGATGACCCTCCTCTTCGCGCCAACCCGGCAACAGCCGGTCGATGCCGATCGGATCGACGACGGCGCCGGACAGGATGTGCGCGCCGACTTCGCCGCCCTTTTCCAGCACGACGACGGAAAGCTCGGGATTGACCTGCTTGAGACGGATCGCGGCGGCGAGGCCGGCCGGGCCGGCGCCGACGATGACCACGTCGAATTCCATGCTTTCGCGTTCGATATCGCTCATCGACCCCTCACTGGCTCGCTATTCCCGGCATCTTGCTGGCTCACGCGCTGCATAGCGCATCAAATAGCGACGGGAAACCGGCGCGGACGTGACAATACCGATTTCGTCAAAAAGTCGCGTCCTGCCGCACAGATTCGCGGTGGCGAGCACCAATCTTCAATCCTATTCCGTTTGTAGAGATATGTCGCACTGATGTTTTTAATTGTTCGACGGCTTGCTTATCGGCCATACTTCCCGCCATGCGCATATTCGGGCCGGCTGGCTTTTCATCGACGCGCTTTTTTTTCACGCCCGGCCGGATTTGCCGTGCGGCGTTCTTGGCGCTTCTGCCGCTGGCGGCCGTCGATGCCCGCGCCGACCCACGACTGGTCTGGGCGACCGGCGCCTACTCCTTTTCCGACGAGCGCGGCGGCTTCCGCATCACCGGGGCTTCGGGCGTCGGCACGAAGGAGGATCCGCTCGTCATCACCGAAGAGCTGAATTCAGCGACGCCGGTAACGCTGGCCATTCGCACGACGAAGCCGATCCAGCCGTTCGGCAAGGCTGGAGACTTCGCCAATGGGCTGATGTACATGCGCATCGACGTGCTCAACAATAGCGGCCAGGCCTGGGTCGAGTTCCAGTTCGAACTCCAGGAGATCCTCGACCAGCCGAGCGTGTTCGGCGACGGCCTGTCGTTCGACCAGCGCAACAAAACGCCCGAAAATATCTGGTCGAGCAGCTACGCCGATTTCGACCGCAATTTCGAACCGTATGACCGCCTGCTGTTCAAGAACGGCAAGATCGACCCGCTGAAGACCGCCAGCTTCTATTTCCTGATCACCGACTACACGCCGCGCTGGACGTTCTATCTGGTGCAGGATCCGCGCATACCGTCGAGCTGAACTTGCAAATTCAAGCTCCGCGGCCGAATGTGAAACCATGACTGCCGCCCCCCACAATAACCGAGCCGATCTCGCCGAGCTGCTGGCCTTCTACGCCAGCGCTGGCGTCGATGAGGCACTTGAAGAACAGCCGGTAAACAGGTTTGCAGAAGCCAGGCCGCCGGAGCGGGTACCCGCGGCGGCCGCTCTGCCGGCCGGTGAAAATGCGGCGCCGCAACGCTCGACGAGCGTGTCGCGCGCCGAAATGGGCGAGAGACCGAATACGGCACCGGTAGTGCGAACGCCTCCGGCCACCGCAACGGTGCCCGACGAGGCGCAGGCGGCGTTGGCGCGCCAACTGGCGAGGTCGGCGGCAAACCTCGACGAGCTTCGCCAGCACATGGCGGCATTCGACGGCTGCAATCTCAAATTCACGGCCAAGAACCTGGTGTTCGCCGACGGCAATCCGACTGCCGAGGTGATGCTGGTCGGCGAAGCGCCGGGCCGCGACGAGGACATAGAGGGCCTGCCGTTCGTCGGCCGCTCTGGCCGGCTGCTCGACCACATCCTGGCCGCGATCGGTCTTGATCGAAATTCAGTCTACATCGCCAATGTCATTCCCTGGCGGCCACCGGGCAATCGCACGCCGACGCCGCACGAGACCGAGATATGCCGGCCGTTCATCGAACGGCAGATCGAGTTGGTTGCTCCGAAAGTGCTGGTCAATCTCGGCGGCCCGTCGGCAAAGACCCTGCTCGACACCTCCGAAGGCATATTGCGGCTGCGCGGCAACTGGCGCGTCCACACGACCCCATCCGGCGTCGCAATTCCCGCCATGCCGACCCTGCATCCGGCCTATCTCCTGAGGACGCCGGCGCACAAGAAGCTGGCGTGGCGGGATTTCCTCGAAGTGAAGGCGAAGTTGCGGGCGCTGAGTTGAGGTTCGCGCGCCTCTTCCTTCTCTCTGTGGTGGAGAAGGGAAAGACAGTGCCGATGACTTCCCAGGTAATTGAAATCCCTCTCCCACCGGCCTAGTCATCTCGTCATGACAGCAGTCCAGATTTCCGCCGGCAGTCTCATTCGCGAATGGCGTACACGCCGGCGCATGAGCCAGCTCGACCTCGCCATGGAGGCCGAGATCTCGCAGCGGCATCTGAGCTTCGTCGAAAGCGGCCGCGCCGCACCCTCGCGCGATATGGTGCTGCATCTGGCCGAGCAGCTTTCGATCCCGCTCAGGCAGCGCAACCAGCTGCTGCTGGCCGCCGGCTTTGCCCCGAGCTTCAGTGAGCGGCCGCTTGACGATGCCTCGATGGCGCCGGCGATGGCGGCGGTCGAGACCGTGCTCAAGGCGCACGAGCCGTTCCCGGCGCTTGCCGTCGACCGGCACTGGAACCTGGTGTCGGCGAACGCCGCCATAGGCCCGTTCCTCGCCAATGTCGCCGATGCCTCATTGCTGACGCCGCCGGTCAACGTGCTGCGCCTCAGCCTGCATCCCGGCGGCATCGCGCCGCGCATCGTCAACCTTGCGGAATGGCGGACGCATCTTCTGGAGCGGCTGAAGCAGCAGAACGATGCTACCGCCGATCCGGTGCTGGTCGAGCTCGAGCGCGAGCTTCGGGCCTATCCGTCCGGCCTCAAAGGCAGCCGGCCGGCGCCGGTCGAACCGAATGCGATTGTCCATCCGCTCAAGCTTGCCCATGGCGACGCGATGCTGTCGTTCATCAGCACCATCACCGTATTCGGCACGCCGCTCGACGTGACGTTGTCGGAGCTGGCGATCGAATCCTTTTTCCCGGCCGACGAGCAGACGCGGGCGGTGCTGGTGCGGCTGGCGAAAGGGCGGGCCGACGCGGCGAAAGGCTGATCACCCCTGTGGCGCGATCGCCTTGCGCGTGCGGGTGCGTTCGAGGCCGAGCTGGCGCTCACGCCAGATAATGAAAATGCCCGCTGCGACGACGATAATGCCGCCGACCAGCATGTTGATCGTGGCGACGTCGCCAAAGACCAGATAGCCGACCACGACGCCGAGGATCATCGAGGTGTATTCGAACGGTGCCACGACCGAAGCTTCGGCATGGCGATAGGCCGAGGTCATCAGGATCTGGCCGAGCCCGCCGCAAAAACCCGCGGCAATCAGAAGCCCCGCCTGCACTGGCGTCAGCGCCTGCCAGCCGAATGGCAGCGAAAGCAGCGCCATGACGCTCGCCGTCACAGAGAACCACAGCACGATGGTCGCCGTCCGCCCGCTCTGGACGAGGTTGCGCACCAGGAGCATGGCGATGGCCGAGATCGCCGCGGCCATGAGGGCGGCGATGACGCCGAGCACCTCCTGGTCGCCAAGGGCAGCGCCCGAGCCCAGCAGCGTCAGTTCCGGCCACGAGATGATCAGCACCCCGACCAGGCCGACGGCAACCGCGCTCCAGCGATAGATGCGGATGGCTTCGCCGAGGAAGATCGAACTGAACACCACGACCAGCAGCGGCTGCGCGTAGTTCAGCGTAATCGCCTCGGGCAGCGGCAGCCGCGTCAGCGCGAAGAAGCCGAGCCCCATGGCGCAAACCCCGACAACACCGCGCGCAATGTGGTTGAGCGGGCGCTTTGTCGAAAAGGCGGTGCCGAGTTTCCCCTGGAAGGCGAGGAAGGCGATGATCGGAAAGATGGCAAAGAAGGAGCGGAAAAAGACGATCTGGCCCGCCGGCACCGTGCCTGCCGCCTTGATGCAGGACGACATGCCGACGAAGACCGCCACCGATACGATCTTGAGCACGATCCCGGTTAGCGTGCTGTGTTCGCCGGCGTGGTCGCCGGCAGCAAGCACTGGCAAGTCCCGTTCGGCTGTCACGCCCCTTTTGCTTCCTGGATCGCCGCCAAGATGCGCGCCGGCGTTGCGGGCATGTCGATATGTCTGATGCCGTAGGCGCTATAGAGAGCGTCGGTCACCTCATTGAGCGCGGCACGCGTCGACCCGATCGTACTCGCCTCCCCGGCGCCCTTGAAGGCCTCGCGACGCAGCACCGAGGCGCCCATCCCGAATTTCGGCGTGACGACGGTCATGGAAGCCTCGCGATGATGCTTGGGAAATGATCGCCTGAAATAGACGTCGCTGCAGTTTTGTCGAGGGAGTGTTTCGTGTAAAGAGCGCAGACTTCAATTTATTTGGACCAGCGGACCCGCCCGCCACTCCCGGATCGACAGGAAAAATCAAGGAATGCGCACCGATACCGGCCAGGTCTTCAAGCTCGAAGACTATCGCCCCAGCGATTATCTCATTCCGGAAACCAGCCTGACTTTCCGCCTTTCACCTGAAGCAACGCATGTCACCGCCGTGCTGGCGGTCGAACGCCGCGACGGGATTGCGGCATCAGTGCCGCTGGTGCTCGATGGCGACGGGCTGACGCTCAGCAGCATCGCCATCGACGGCCAGGAAACGAGCCCTGCGGATTTTCTCGCCACGCCCGATCAACTGACAATCGTCAGCCCCCCTGCGGCAAGGCGCTTCCAACTGAGAATCGAAACCGTGCTGGCGCCGGCGCGGAACGAAGCGCTTATGGGCCTCTATCGCTCCAGCGACGTCTATTGCACGCAGTGCGAGGCCGAAGGCTTTCGCCGCATCACTTATTTCCTCGACCGCCCCGACATCCTGTCGGTCTATACGGTGCGCATCGAAGCTCAGCGCCGTGAGGCGCCGCTGCTTTTGTCCAACGGCAACCCGGCCGGCAGCGGCGAACTTGCCGGCGGCAGGCACTATGCGGTCTGGCACGACCCGTTCCCCAAGCCGTCCTATTTGTTTGCGCTGGTGGCGGGCGACCTCGGCAAGATCTCGGACAGTTTCGTTACCCTGTCTGGCCGCAACGTCGAGCTCGGAATCTATGTCGAACCGGGCAAGGAGAGGCTCGCCGGCTACGCCATGGATGCCTTGAAACGCTCGATGAAATGGGACGAGGAGGCGTTCGGCCGCGAATACGACCTCGATGTCTTCAACATCGTCGCCGTATCCGACTTCAATATGGGCGCGATGGAGAACAAGGGTCTCAACATCTTCAACGACAAGTATGTGCTGGCCGACCAGGAAACCGCGACGGACGCCGATTTCGCCAACATCGAAGCCATCATTGCCCATGAGTATTTCCACAATTGGACAGGTAACAGAATCACTTGCCGCGACTGGTTCCAGCTTTGCCTGAAGGAAGGCCTGACCGTTTTCCGCGACCACGAATTCTCCGCCGATCAGCGCTCGCGCGCCGTCAAGCGCATCGCCGAGGTGCGTACGCTGCGCGCCCATCAGTTTCCCGAGGACCAGGGGCCGCTGGCGCATCCCGTGCGGCCGCGCCGCTACCGCGAGATCAACAATTTCTACACGGCGACGGTCTACGAAAAGGGCTCGGAAGTCGTGCGCATGATCCATACCATCCTCGGCGCCGAGACGTTCCGCGCCGGCATGGACCTGTACTTCGAACGTCACGACGGCCAGGCGGCGACGATCGAAGACTTCATCAAGGTGTTCGAAGACGTCTCCGGTCGCGACCTGTCGCAGTTTTCGCTGTGGTACCATCAGGCCGGTACGCCGAACCTGACCGTCAGTTCAGCATATAATCCGGCGGCGCGAGAATTCACGCTCGAAATCGAGCAGTCGGTGCCGCCAACACCGGCGGAAAGCCGCAAGCGGCTGATGCACATTCCGCTTGCCTTCGGCCTGGTTGGCGCCGGTGGCGAGGCGATAGCGCATAGCGGCGTCGAAGGGGCGAACGTCGAGGACAGTGTCATCCATATCCGCAAACGTCGCCATGTCGTCAGGTTTTCCGGGATTGCCGAGCGTCCGGCCATGTCGCTCAACCGTGGCTTTTCGGCGCCGGTGACGCTTTCGGTCGAGCAACGGCCCGACGACCAGTTTTTTCTGGCTGGCCATGACAGCGACGCCTTCTCGCGCTGGCAGGCGTTCAACACGCTTTTGACCGATGCCCTGATTGCAGCCTTCCGTCAGATCCTGGACCACAGGCAACCCGAGTTCAGCGCCCGGCTGACCGAGCTTGCGGGCAAGATAGCCGGCGACGAAGCACTCGAACCCGCCTATCGGGCATTGGCGCTGGCGCTGCCCGGCGAGGCCGATATCGCCCGCGACATTGGCAAGAACATCGACCCCGACGCCATTTTCGCGGCGCGCGAGGCGCTAGTGGTTGCGATCGCCGAGACCAACAGCGAGATATTCTCCAAACTTTACGATCGGCTCGCCGACAATGGTCCGTTCAGCCCGGATGCGACCAGTGCCGGGCGGCGTGCACTGCGCAATGTCCTGCTGGATTATCTCTGCTTGCTGCCGGGAGGCGCGGAACTCGCTGCCCGGCACTTCCAGTCGGCGACCAACATGACCGACCGGGCCGCGGCGTTGACCGTGCTTGCGCACCGTCACCACGGCTCACCGGAGGCGACCAAGGCGCTGGCCGATTTCGAGGCGAGATATGCAACCGATGCGCTGGTCATGGACAAATGGTTCCAGATCCAGGCCAGTGTGCCCGGCCCGCAAACCGTCGATGCGGTGCGCGCTTTGACCGGCCACCCGACGTTCTCGATGGCCAACCCGAACCGGGTGCGCTCACTCATCGGTACGTTTTCCAGCGCCAACCAGACCGGCTTCCATAGCGCCGACGGCGAGGGCTACCGGCTTTTCGTCGAAACGGTGCTGCAGGTGGAAAAGCGCAACCCGCAGGTGGCCGCCAGGCTGGCGACGGCGCTCAGGTCTTGGCGGTCGCTCGAACCGGTGCGGCAGGCCAAGGCAAGGGAGGCGCTGCTTTCGATCGCCAATGCCGAGAAGCTGTCGGCCGATTTGCGAGACATCGTCGAGCGCACGCTGGCCTGACAACGCGCCGGCTCACCACCACAATGGCGTCTCGCCCGAAAACCGCATTATTTTAGTCGATTTTTAATCTTTTTTCGCCGCGCCTCTGGACAAGGCGAATCACCTTTGATTCTTTACAGACGATTCGGAAGTGCGGCGTTGCCGGATCGTCAAGCAGATTGAAAATCGGGGAGTGCCATTTATGGCGAAGGCGGACGCGTGGGGCGCGCCCGGTGGGACGGCTTTTGAACGACGCGAGGCGCGAAGCGACGGTCTCGCCGGCAATACGCGGCTCATCGCCGAACCTGCCTACCGACGGCTGCTGGCAGCCGAGCCGCTGTTGCGGCGATCGATACCGGCCCTCATCATCATCTTTCTGTTGATCATTGCAGTATTGCGCTTTCTGTCGCTGATGAACGAGCGCGACGAGATCGAGCGCGACGCCAAGGCGATCCTTGCGCTGGCCGCGGGCCAACTGGCCAGTTCGATCGCTGCCGACGCGACCATGGTTTCGACGCCCGGCGCGATCCAGGACCTGCTGGAGGGAACCGGCCGTCAGGGCGCGATGGGCCGAAGCCACGTACTGGCGATCACCGACAGCGCCTTCAAGATCATTGCCGTATCGCCGCAGTCGACGCACTGGGAGGGGCGATCGCTCGATGGCGTCGTGCAGGGCGGGCAGCCGCTGTTCATGTTCGGCGACCGCGCCGGGGTGATGGAGGTCAGCATCGGCGGACAGGACTGGTACGCGGCGGTGAGCCTGGCGAATGGCCGAAGGGGTGCCGCGGCAGCCTTTGTGCCGCAGGAGGCAGTTTTTGACACCTGGCGCAAGACGGTCTCGCTCAACGTCACGCTGTTTGTGCTGACGGCCGGCGTGCTGATCATCATCCTCTACGCCTATTTCGGCCAGGCGGCGCGCGCCCAGGCCGCCGACCGCATCTATCTCGAAGCCCACCAGCGCATCGACATGGCGCTGGTGCGCGGCCGCTGCGGCCTGTGGGACTGGGACATGGTGCGCGGCAAGATGTACTGGTCGCGCTCGATGTACGACATGCTGGGCTACGAGCCTTGCGACACGATGCTGTCGTTCGGCGAAGTCGACGAAATCATCCATCCCGAGGACGGCGATTTGTTTGAACTCGCCAACAGGATCGTCGGGCGCGAGATCGACCACATCGACCAGGTGTTCCGGATGCGTCATGCTGACGGGCAATGGGTCTGGATGCGGGCAAGAGCACAGGTTATCGACCCGGAAGCCCCGGAGATCCAGCTGATCGGCATCGCCGTCGACGTCACCGAGCAGCGGCACCTGGCGCTGCGCTCCGAAGCCGCGGACCTGCGCCTGAGGACAGCCATCGAAAACATCAACGAATCCTTCGTGCTGTGGGATTCGTCCGAGCGCCTGATCATGTGCAATTCCAAATACCAGCAGGATAACGGCCTGTCGGATCGCGACGTGATGCCGGGCGCCCCGCGCGCCGTGCTGGATGAACGCATGTTGGCGTTCGCCTCGGAGCGGCGGCTTGCCAATACCAACGGACCGCAGGGGGGCGTGACCTTCGAGCGCCAGCTTGCCGACGGCCGCTGGCTTCAGGTGAACGAATTGCGGACAAGGGACGGCGGCACCGTCTCGGTCGGCTCCGACATCACCCAGATCAAGCTGCACCAGGAGAAGCTGGTCGACAGCGAGCGCCGTTTGATGGCAACGATTCACGACCTCAGCCTTGCCCGTCGGGCGGAAGAAGAACGGGCCCGCGAACTCGTCGAGCTCAATCGCAAATACATGAAGGAAACCGAGCGGGCGGAAGCGGCGAACCGGGCCAAATCTGAATTCCTGGCCAATATGTCGCACGAGTTGCGCACGCCGCTCAACGCGATCATCGGCTTTTCGGAACTGATGGAACGGGGCCTGTTCGGGCCGCTGGGTTCGCCGCGCTACGAAGAGTATGCCACCGACATCAACGGCAGCGGCAAATATCTTCTCGGCGTCATCAACGATATCCTCGACATGTCGAAGATCGAGGCCGGCCAGTTCGCGCTGGATCAGGAACAAATCGATCTCTGCCCGCTGATCAGGGAAACGGTTCGCGTCGTTTCGCTGCAGGCGGCGGAAAAATCGATCACCGTCGAAACCCGCATCGCCGATTCGCTGACGCTGTTCGCCGACCGCAGGGCGATCAAGCAGATCCTCATCAATTTGTTATCGAATGCCGTGAAGTTCACCGGGCAAGGCGGCCACATCTCGGTCAGGGCCCGCAGCATTTCCAGCGCGCTGATCCTGACGATCGAGGACAATGGCTGCGGCATCCCGAAGGCGGCGCTGAGCAAGCTCGGGCGGCCGTTCGAACAGGTGCAAAACCAGTTCTCCAAGAGCCATGCCGGCTCCGGCCTCGGCCTCGCCATCTCGCGCTCGCTGGCCGAGCTTCAGGGTGGCGCGTTGAAGATCCGCTCGACCGAAAGCGTCGGCACGATCGTCTCGGTACGCATCCCGATCAAGAAAGCCACGCAGGCGGTCAAGGCCGCTGCCTGAAACGACAAAATAAGTCTCCGGCGGCTCGCGCCGCCGGAGAGGTTATTAATTCTCACTGCATGCCGTCATTGCCGTCGCCGCCCCATTGGTGGTGACGGCCGGGACCCTTCGGCAGTTCGTTCTTCTCGATCTTGCCGTCATTGTCGCGGTCGAGCATGGCGAACACCTTCTTCTGGCGGCTGGTGATGTCGTCGGCGGTCAGCGTGCCGTCGCCCTTGGTGTCGTAGCGGGCGATGATGCGCCTGGCCATCTGCTCGAAGCGTGCCTTCTCCAGCGCGTCGGCGAGCTGTGCCACGGTCAGCTTGCCGCCATTGTCGGCGACCATCTTCTTCAGCCGCGCGTTCATGGCGTCGGAGAACTGGTCGAAGGTGATGGTGCCGTCATTGTCCTTCATGACCTTACCGAGGCGCATCATCATGCCCTCGCGCGGCCCGGCGCCGGAGTGCTCGTCTGCATAGGCAGCGGTGCCGACGGCGCCGGCCAGGGCTGCGAAAACGAGTGCAAGTCTGGTCGTCTTTCTCATGGTCTTCTCCTGTTGCATCGTCACCCCCGATGCTAGAGCGGCAGATCTTCAATCCCCGCTCTATCTCCTTGTTTGAGCATCGGAAGCTCCCAAAGCAGGTCGCCACTTTTGGCTCCGATGCTCTCGCCCGTTCGGCCGATTGCCGTCACGGTTGTTTCGCACGAAGCAAAAGGTCAAAATCCTTTCTGACCTTCTGCGACGTCTCCTTGAGGTGCGCTTCAAGCACACCGAAATCCGGCAGGTCGGTGACCGCCAGAAGCAGATCCGAAAGCCCTGGCGGAACGTCGTCGCGTTCGAACGCGCCGGTAAGGCAAAGCCGTATTATCTGGGTCAGCGCCAGATAGAGCGAATAGGCATCCACCAGTTCCTGCCTGACCTGGGCGCTGGCGAAATCCGGCGCCAGGCGCGACAGGATGTCAGCCGTGCCGGTGGCCCTGCGGCCTGCCTCGATCTTTCCGGTAATCACCGCAAACTGGGCGATGAATTCGAGATCGATGAGGCCGCCCGGGATCAGCTTGATGTCCCAGGTATCGCGCGGCGGCTTCTCCTTGTCGACCATGGCGCGCATCTCGGATGCCTCGGCCATCACCTTGACTGGATCGCGCGGCAGAGCGAGCACTGCGGCAACTTCCCCTTCGACCTCGCGGCAGAGCTCGGCATCGCCGCCGATCGCGCGGGCTCGCGCCAGCGCCATGTGCTCCCATGTCCAGGCGTCCTGGCGCTGATACTTCTTGAAGGCGTCGACATGCGTGGCCACCGGCCCCTTGTTGCCGGACGGCCGAAGGCGAAGGTCGAGCTCGTAGAGCACGCCCTCGGCGGTCGGCGCGGAAACGGCGGCGATCAGCCGCTGCGTCAGCCGGCTGTAGTAATGCGACGGGGCAAGCGGCTTGTCGCCGTCGGACTCCTCGGCATCGGCGTCGTGATCGTAGAGCAGGATGAGGTCGACGTCGGAACCTGCCGTCAGTTCGCGGCTGCCGAGCTTGCCCATGCCGAGCAGTGCGACCCTGCCGCCGGCAATATAGCCATGACGCAGCGCGAATTCGGTCATCACCGCCTGCAATGCCGCTTCGATAGTCAGATCGGCGAGATCGGAAAAAGCGCGGCCGGCGCGCGGCGGATCGATCGACCCGGCAAGCAGCCTGACGCCGATCAGGAACTTTTGCTCCGAAGCAAAGATGCGCAGTCGGTCGAGCACGTCCTCATAGGCCCTGTCGCCTTCGAGGAAGGCGGCAAGACGCGCCGACAGATAGGCACGGTTGGGCAGTTCACTGAGCAGCGCCGGATCGAGCAGGCCGTCGAAGACATGTGGCCGGCGCGTGATGATGGCGGCCAGCCGCGGTGCCGCGCCCATGATCGTCGCCATCAGCTTCAGCAAAGCCGGGTTCGACTGCAGCAGGGAAAACAGCTGGATGCCGGCAGGCAGGCCGGCAAGGAATTCGTCGAAGCGGATCACTGCCTCGTCCGCCCGCCGCGTCTGGCCGAAGGCTTGCAGCAGCGCCGGCGTCAGTTCGGTCAGCCGCTCGCGCGCTTCCGCCGACCGGGTGACGCGATACCGGCCGAAGTGCCAGCCGCGGATAACCCGGCAGATGTCGCTCGGCCGCTGGAAGCCGAGCCGCTTCAGGGTCTGCAAGGTGTCGGGATCGTCGACGTCGCCGGTAAAGACCAGATTGCCGATGCCTGCCGAAAGCTCCGGCGCGGTTTCGAACAGCGCTGCATAGTGGCGCTCGACCTGGTGCAGGGCCGCGCGAAACGCTTCGGCAAAGCCTGCCGCATCGGCAAAGCCCAGCATGCGGGCGACGCGCTCCAGCCCCTCTTCGTCCTCCGGCAGGATGTGCGTCTGCTGGTCGGCAACCATCTGGATGGCGTGCTCGACGCGGCGCAGGAACCAGTATTGCCTGGTGAGCGCATCGCGCGCATCGGCAGTGATCCAGCCACGCGCGGAGAGTTCGCCAAGCATCGGCACGGTCTCGCGGCCGCGCAGTTCGGGAAAGCGACCGCCGGCGATGAGCTGCTGGGTCTGGACGAAGAACTCGATCTCGCGGATGCCGCCGCGGCCGAGCTTGACGTTGTGGCCCTTGACCGCGACCTCGCCATGGCCCTTGTGGGCGTGGATCTGGCGCTTGATCGAATGGACGTCGGCGATCGCCGCATAGTCCATGTATTTGCGCCAGATATAGGGCTGCAGTTCCTTCAGGAACGCGGCGCCGGCGGCAAGATCGCCAGCCACCGGGCGCGCCTTGATCATGGCGGCGCGCTCCCAGTTCTGGCCGCGCGCCTCATAGTAGCGCAGCGCCGCCTCGACCGGGATCGCCAGCGGCGTCGAGCCGGGGTCGGGACGAAGCCTGAGATCGGTGCGGAAGACGTAACCGTGCTCGGTGCGGTCCTGGAGAATGCGGACCAGCCGGCGGGTCAGGCGCGAAAACAGCTCGGTGGCATCGAGCGGATCGACGACGGCAGGCGCATCGGGGTCGAAGAAGACGACGAGGTCGATGTCGGAGGAGAAGTTCAGCTCATGCGCACCGAGCTTGCCCATGCCGAGCAGGATCCAGCCCGAGCGTTGCGCCGGATTTTTCGGATCCGGCAAACTGAGCTTGCCTTGCTCATGCGCGTCGCGGAGCAGGAAATCGACGGCTGCACGCGTGCAGGCGTCGGCAAGGTCGCTCAGTCGCCGCACCGTCAGCGAAGTCTCGGCCTCGCCGGCGAGATCGGCCAAGGCGATCAGGAAATGCGCCTCCGCCTTGCATCGGCGCAGCTCCATCATCAGGCTGCCTTCGGAGACGGCCTCTGCGCGCGCTGCCTTGTCGACCGCGGCGCCGATCGATGACAGCCGCGCCTCGATGGTCTCGTCAAAAAGCGCATCGAGGATTCGCGGCCGGCGGCGCGCGGTATCGCGCAGGAACGGCGACAGGTCGAAAACGGCGGCGAGGAAATCCTGGACGACCCCCTTGCCGGCGAGAAATTTCGCCAGTCGCGGCAGTTCTTCCTGCCGCGCGGCGTCGGCGATCTCCGCCAATTCCTGCCTGGCGCGGCTTGCATCCAGCGGAACGAGCTTTACCGCCGGCTTCAAAAGCCAGTCCGTCTCGCGGCGTCGCGCTACCATCCTCGCCACCATCAGCGATCCTCCCGCCCGGGAAAACTCATGACGACGGACAATCCGGGATTGCCGGGCAGAAGCTCAAGCCGTCCATTGTGGAACGTCATGATCGCCTTGGCGAGGCTCAAGCCAAGGCCGGAACCCGGCTGCGAGCGGCTCTTTTCCAGCCGCACGAAACGCTCGGTCACTCTGGCGCGGTCGACATCGTCGGGAATGCCCTGGCCGTTGTCGGAAACAGCAAGCCTGATCTCGCCATCGATACGCTCCAGCGTCACGCGAACCGTAGGCCTGGAGGTCGAGTCGGTCGAATATTTGATCGCGTTGTCGACGATATTGGACAGCGCCTGGCCGATCAGCTCGCGATTGCCGTTGACGGCGAAGGCACCCTGTACCGAGGTTTCGAGCGTCACACCCGCCTCTTCCGCCACAGGCTCGTAGAGTTCGACGACGTCGTGCACGGCAGCGGCTAGGTCGACCCTGGTGGTGCTTTCGGAGGAATAGCCGGCCTCCAGCCGTGAGATCATCAGGATGGCGTTGAAGGTCTTTATCAGCTGATCGGATTCGGCGATCGTTCCTTCCAGCGCCTGTCGGTAGTCGCTGGTGTTGTGCTTGCCGGAAAGCGTCGCTTCGGCGCGATTGCGCAGCCTGGTCAGCGGCGTTTTCAGGTCGTGGGCGATGTTGTCGGAGACCTGCTTCAGCCCCTCGTTCAACGTGGCGATCCTGGCCAGCATGGAATTGAGGTTTTCCGACAGCCGGTCGAACTCGTCGCCGGCGCCGGTGACCGGCAGCCGGCCGGAAAGATCGCCGCCCATGATGCGGCGGCTCGCCTCCGACACGCTGTCGATGCGCTTCAGCGCCGCGCGCCCGACGAAGAACCAGATCAGCAGCCCGCCGACGCCCATCATGCCGAGCGCCAGCATCAAGGCGCGGCGAATGACGGCGCGGAAGCGCTCCGGCTCGCCGAGGTCGCGGCCAACCAGCATGATCATCTGGTTGGGCAGGCGCAGCACCAGGGCGATGGCATTATGGCCCTTCTCGCCTTCGGCCTGTACTTCGCTCTGGGCGGGCTCGTTCGGGTCGGAGACCGGGTTGCGCTGCCGCTCGAGCTCGCCCTCGCCGAAGCGGCGGTAGGAGAACGGTTCGGTGGTCCAGCCCTCGGCCTCGATCACGCCCGGCTCCAGGCTCTGCACGTTGCCGGTCAGGATCTGGCCGTTGGCATCGGCGATCAGATAGAGATTGGCGCCGGGCTGGCGGGAGCGCTGCTCGACGACGCGGACCAGCACCGGCAGGCCGCCGCGCTGATAGGCGCGGGCAAGGCCGAGTACCTCGTCGTTGATCGTCTCCTGCGTCTGGGCAGTCAGCATGCGCGCCGAGAGCGAGGTCATGTACAAGACCAGCAGCACAGCGCACAGCGCAAAAAGCAGAAGATAAAGCGCTGAAAGCCGCGCTGCCGTCGTCCTCATGATGGCCGGCACGGAAAGGGCCATGGGGTTCTAGCCGCTTTTCAGCATATAGCCGGCGCCGCGAACCGTGTGCAGGATCGGCTTGTCGAAGCCCTTCTCAATCTTGCCGCGCAGCCGCGAGATATGAACGTCGATGACGTTGGTCTGCGGATCGAAATGGTAGTCCCAGACGTTCTCGAGCAGCATGGTGCGCGTCACTACCTGGCCGGCATGGCGCATCAAATATTCGAGCAGGCGGAACTCGCGCGGCTGTAGCGTTATCTCGCGCCCGGCGCGCCGCACCGAATGCGACAGCCGGTCGAGTTCGAGATCACCGACCCGGTAGACGGTTTCTGCCTCCCTGGCGCTGGCGCGGCGGTTCAGCACCTCGACGCGGGCGAGCAGTTCGGAAAAGGCGTAGGGCTTGGTCAGATAGTCGTCGCCGCCGGCACGCAGACCGGTGACCCGGTCGTCGACTTCGCCGAGCGCCGACAGGATCAGCACGGGCGTCGTATTGCCTCTGGACCTGAGCCCGGCAATGACGGACAGGCCGTCGCGGCGCGGCATCATGCGGTCGACGACCATGACGTCATAGTCGCCGGAATCAGCGAGTGCGAAGCCGGTTTCGCCGTCTCCGGCGACATGGGCGGTATGGCCGGCCTCGGCGAACGCCTTCTGCAGGTAGTCGGCCGCCTCGCGATCGTCTTCTATGACGAGAATCTTCATAGAACCGTTATACGCGATTTCGCTGGAAGATTGAGTGGCCGGCATATGCATCGTGGCCGTCTCCATGGCGTATCGCGAACAAGGTGATTCAGGGATACGCGGTAAGTCTTTGTTTTAGCATGCCGTAGCCTAAACCGCTTCACGCTTTGAGCGGCATGTTCGAGCGGCAGCGGGCGATCGGAAGCCCGCTGCCGCTGGGGCGGAACACGATGACTGACTAACGTATTCAGGCCCCGTGCTTTCCCGTGCGGCGGCTCGGGGGTGTGAAAACCGCCGCACCGGAAAAGTCGAGCCGGTCGTCAGCCCTTGGCGACAGGCAGCGCGACGAAGCGGTTGCTGTCGTCGCGGGTGATCTGCATCAGCACCGCCTTGCGTCCGGACTTCACCGCGTCGGCCATCGCCTTGTCGATGTCGCCGGTGCCGGTCACTTCCGTCGAATTGACGGAGGTGATGACGTCACCGGGCTGGATGCCGCGATCGGCGGCATCGCTGTCGGGGTCGACATCGGTCACCACAAGACCCTTGCCATTGTCGGACTTGGTGACGGTCAGGCCGAGATCGGCCAGCGTGTCGGTCTTCGGCGCGGGTGCAGGCTGCTGGTCGGCCGAGGCCTGCTTGTCGCTCGACGGCAGCTTGCCGAGATCGACCTTGACCGCCTCGCTCTTACCGTTGCGCCACACCGTGACATCGACCGATTTGCCGGGCGGGTAAGCGCCGATCAGACGGGCGAGTTCCTTCGGCGAAGCAACGTCCTTGCCGTCCACCTGAGTGATCACGTCACCGGCAGTGATGCCGGCCTTCTTGCCGGGACTGTTGTCCTGCGCGCTGGCAACGAGCGCGCCCTTGCCGGACCCAAGGCCAAGCGACTCGGCGATTTCGGGCGTGACCGGCTGGATTTCGACGCCGAGCCAGCCGCGCTGGACTGTGCCGTTCTTCATCAGATCCTGCACGACCTGCTTGGCGGTCGAAGCGGGAATATCGAAGGCAATGCCGACGCTGCCGCCTGACGGCGAGAAAATCGCGGTGTTGATGCCGACGACCTGGCCGTTGAGATTGAAGGTCGGGCCGCCCGAATTGCCGCGGTTCACCGAGGCGTCGATCTGGATGAAGTCGTCATAGGGACCGGCGCCGATATCGCGGCCGCGGGCCGAAACTATGCCTGCGGTAACCGTGCCGCCGAGGCCGAACGGATTGCCTACCGCCACCACCCAGTCGCCGACGCGAACCTTGGAATCATCGGCGAAGTCGACATAGGTGAACTTGCTGCCATCATTGACCTTGAGCACGGCAAGGTCGGTGCGCGGATCGGTGCCGATCAGCTTGGCGTCGAGTTCCTTGCCGTCATTGGTCACCACGGTGAAGGCGGTGCCTTCCTCGACGACATGGTTGTTGGTGACGAGATAGCCGTCATCGGAGATGAAGAAGCCCGACCCTTGCGCCACCGGCCGCGGCTGGTCGTTGTTGCGGTCACGGTGCCCAAAACGGCGCATTCCGTTCGGACCCTGGTCGCCGCCTTGGTCGCCAAAGCCGCGGAATTCGCGGAAGAACCGGCGCAGCTGCGGATTGTCGGGAAGATTGCCTAGGCCGTCCTCGTCGTCCATCTGGCCGGAACCGTCATCGGCCGTCGACTGGATCTTGGCCTTGACGCGCACGCTGACGACCGCCGGCGAAACGCGCTCGACCACATCGGCGAAGCTCGGGACCTGCGGTGCCTCGACACGCACGGCATCGGCCAGAACCGGGGCTGTCCCGGTGGCAACAGCACCAAAGCCGATCGCGCCGGCAATGGCTAGGGATGCGGCTGCGGCCAGCAGGCGTTTGCGGGTGCGAAGATATGAATTGGGGGCAACATTCATGGTTCTCGTATCCTCTTTTCAAGGGACGCCCCTTGATTGGCATCCTCGACAAAGGAAATAGAGAGCCGCACATTACGGCGCCATTTCCGGTACATGAAACTTTCGTAATGTTAGGATCAATCGCGGCGGAGTATCGCGTCCAACGCCGCCTTCTCGTCCGAGGTCAGGGCAGCGGTCGCTGTCGAGCGGCGCGAGCGAGCGGCCAGCAGGATGAACGTCCCGCCAACGAGCAGCAGAAGAACTGGCGTGCCCCAGAGCAAGGCATTGCGCAGATTGAAGCGCGGCTTCAGCAGCACAAATTCGCCGTAGCGCGAAACGACATAGTCCATCACCTGCTGATCGGTATCGCCGGCGACCAGGCGCTGGCGCACAAGGATGCGCAGGTCACGGGCAAGGTCGGCATCGGACTCGTCGATCGACTGATTCTGGCAGACCATGCAGCGCAAGCCTTCCGACAAAACGCGCGCCCTCGCCTCGAGCGCCGGGTCGGCGAGCACCTCGTCGGGCTTGACCGCCTGCGCGGCGCCGGCGAACAACAGCGCCAGCAAGAGGACCAGCGAGGCCAGCGTGACCCTTTGGCTCATGGCGGGCTCGCCGATGGCACGGCGCCCGCCGGCTTGCGGGACGACGGCGCGCCGACACGCAGGCGGCGGTCGAGCAGCGACATCGCCGCACCCGCCATCATCACCAGGCCGCCACCCCAGATCAGCGTCACCAGCGGCTTCCACCACAGACGAACGACTACAGAGCCGTCGCTGGCCTCGTCGCCAAGCGAGAGATAGAGCTGGCTGAAGGCGATCGTGCTGATGCCGGATTCGGTCGTTGTCATCTGGCGCACCGGGTATGAGCGCTTGGCTGAGGTGATCTCGCCAGCGATGCTGCCGTCAGCGCCAAGCAGGGCGAAGCGGCCGCGATCCTCGCTGTAGTTAGGCCCCTGGGCCGGGTAGAGCCCCTCGAAGCGCAGGGTGTGGCCGGACAGTTCGACTGTATCGCCGGCATGCATCGACAGGATTTTTTCGGTGCCGAAGCAAAGCGTGCCGACAATGCCGAGCGTCGTCAGGCCGAGGCCGAGATGCGCAAGCGCTGTGCCGAAGACCGAGCGCGGCAGGCCGGCGAAGCGCCTGAGCACGGTGGCGGGCGCGACGGTGCCGAAGCCGGATTTGACGGCGAGATCGGTGAACGCGCCGCAGATCAGCCAGAAGGCAAGGCCGACACCGAGTGCCGCCAACACCGAAGCGCCATCGATGAACAGGGCGGTCACCAGCACGGCGAGCAGCGCCGCCGCGAAAGCCGCCATCAGGCGTTGGGCGACCGCGAAAATGTCGCCGCGCTTCCAGGCGAGCAGTGGCCCGAACGGCACGACGACCAGCAGCGGCACCATCAGCGGGCCGAATGTCAGGTTGAAGAACGGCGCGCCGACAGAAATCTTGTCGGCCGAAAGCGCTTCGACTACGAGCGGGTAGAGAGTGCCGACCAGCACGGTGGCGGTGGCGGTGGTCAGGAACAGATTGTTGAGGACCAGCGCGCCTTCGCGCGAGATCGGGTGAAACAGGCCGCCGGCCGTCAGCCGGGAGGCGCGCAAGGCAAACAGCGCCAGCGAGCCGCCAATGAACAGCGTCAGGATGCAGAGGATGAAAACGCCGCGCGTCGGATCGGTGGCGAAGGCGTGGACTGAGGTCAGCACGCCGGAGCGCACCAGGAAGGTGCCGAGCAGCGACAGCGAGAAGGTCAGGATCGCCAGCAGCAGCGTCCAGATCTTCAGCGCCGAGCGCTTTTCCATGACAATCGCCGAATGCAGCAGCGCCGTGCCCGCCAGCCACGGCATGAAGGACGCGTTCTCGACCGGATCCCAGAACCAGAAGCCGCCCCAGCCGAGCTCGTAGTAGGCCCAGTAGGAGCCCATGGCGATGCCGCCGGTGAGGAACATCCAGGCGACCAGCGTCCACGGCCGCACCCAGCGCGCCCACGATGCGTCGATGCGGCCCTCGATGAGGGCGGCGACCGAGAAGGAAAAGCATATCGAAAAGCCGACATAGCCGAGATAGAGCAGCGGCGGATGGATGGCGAGGCCGAGATCCTGCAGGATCGGATTGAGATCGCGGCCCTCGATGGGCGCCGGATTGAGCCTGACGAACGGGTTCGACGTCGTCAGGATGAACAGCAAGAAAGTAGCGCCGATCGCTCCCTGCACCGCAAGCACATTGGCCCGGAGCGTCGCCGGAAGATTGCCGCCGAAGACGGCGACAAGCGCGCCGAAGAAGGTCAGGATCAGCACCCAGAGCAGCATCGAACCTTCGTGATTGCCCCAAGTGCCGGTGATCTTGTAGATCAGCGGCTGCAGCGAATGCGAGTTCTCCCAGACGCTCTCCACCGAAAAGTCGGAGCCTGCATACGCGGTCGCCAGCGCCACGAAGGACAGCGCTGTCAAGGCAAAGCCGGTCAGCGCGGCGGGTGCGCCGACGGCCATCATCTTGTGGTTGCCGGTGCGCGCACCGAACAGCGGCACCACCGTCTGCACCAGGGCCAGCGCAAACGCCAGGACCAGGGCGAAATGTCCGGTTTCAACCATTATCGCCGCGCTCGCCAGGTTTTGCCGCAGGTTCTTGCCGCAAAACCGTGGAACACTTTTGCGGAACCTCTCTAGTCACTCTTGCTCTCCTGCCAGACGCCCTTGGCCTTGAGGCCGTCGGCCACTTCCTTGGGCATATAGGTCTCATCATGCTTGGCGAGCACGCTGTCGGCGACAAAGATTCCGTCAGGGCCGAACGAGCCTTCGGTGATCACGCCCTGCCCTTCCCGGAAAAGGTCGGGAAGAATGCCGGTATAGGTAACCTTGACGTCCTTCTGGTTGTCGGTCACCGAAAAGGCGACGGTGGCGCCCTGGCTACGCTCTACTGTGCCTTTTTCGACGAGGCCGCCGAGCCTGATACGCTGGCCCGGCTGAAGGCTGGCGGTGGCCAGATCGGCCGGCATGTAGAAGTAGGAGGCCTTCTGGCCGAGCGCATAGAAGGTCAGCCCGGTGGCAACCCCGAGGAAGGCCAGCCCCGCAGCGATCACCGACAGTCGTTTCTGCTTGCGCGTCATCGTCTACTCCGTCGCCGTCACGCCGAGCGAGGCGGCAAAGGCGGTGAATTTCCTGGCCTGGTCGCTGTCCGCGCCAAAGACGGCGATACCGCGATTGAGTGCGTCACGCGCCTGATCTGTCTTGCCCAGCACGGCATAGGAACGAACGAGCTGCATCCACCCTTCCTCGTCGCGCGGATTTTGCCGAAGCTTTTCGTCGAGGCCGGCAACCATGGTGCTGATCATGGCTTGCCGGTCCTGCGGCGACATCGAGGAGGCAGCATCGATATCGTCGGCGCTCGGCCCTTTCGCGGGCGCCTCCGAAGCGACGTTGCGGGCGGCGGATTCAGCGAGCGCCTGCTCGACGGCACCGCGCCACGGCGAGCCCTGCGGCAAGGCGGCAAGCATCTTTTGCCAAGCCGCCGTCGCTTCAGCTGTGCGGCCTTCCTGCGCCAAGCCCATGGCGAGATAGAACGAGGCCTTCGGGTTTGCCGGATCGAGCTTCAGCGCCGCCTCGAAAGCAGCCTGGGCGTCGGCTGAAACGATGCCGCCGGCCGCATTGGCGATCGCCTCGCCGAGGCCGGCTTGACGGGCGGCACTGTCGCCGTCAAGGCGAATGGCATTGCGGTAGGCGGTTACCGCATCGGCGTATCGCTGCATGCGCAGATAGACCGGCGCCAGCACGTCCCAGCCGCGGCCATCGGACGGGTTGGCCGCAAGGTGCGCTTCGGCGCGTGCCACCAGCTCGTCCACCGAGCTGTCGGCGGGGTTCTTGGCCAGGCGTTCGCTGAGCGGCTGCGACGGCAGGTCGGGTGAGCCGAGCTGGCCGTAAAGGCCCCAGCTGACCAGCGGAACCACCAGCACGGCAGCGGTCGCCACCAGCCTTGTCGACCGCTGTGTCGCCGTCGTGCCGGCCGGGCCGGCATTGCTCAGGCGAAGGATGCGGCGGGCGATCTCGGCGCGCGCCTCTTCGGCCTCCATTGGCCGGATCAGGCCACGCGCCACGTCGCGGTCAAGCTCGGCCAATTGGTCGCGATAGACTTCAAGGTCGTGATCGCCGGCAGCGGACGTGTTCTTTGTTTCGCCCGCCAACGGCAGCAGCACCGCCAGGCTTGCGCCCAGCGTCAGGATTGCGGCTATGACCCAGAACAGCATGGCTCTTCCAATAGAACGAGACCCTTGCCCTGCCAACACAAGCGTGCTGCGACGCTTTGGCGGGACCGCTCCGATCGATAGTGCCGGACCGGGATCGGTGTATCAACGGCCGGCGAGCTACGTCAGCGGGGTCCAGCTGCCGTCGGCATTGCGACAGGCGGTTCCGCGCGCGGTGGCGCCGGCAGCGCCGGTAAACACCGTATGGGTGTATTGCCGGCAGTCCTGCGAGCCGACGCGATAGGGCTGGGCGGCGACAACTTCGCCGCGATGGGCCGAACTGTCGCTCTTCCACGCCACCTTCTGGCCGCTCGCCGTATATTCAAGCGCCTTGTATTCCGCCTCGAGCGCGCTGCGCTTCTCGGTCTCGCTCAAGCCGGTGCCGATCGAGCCACCGACGAGGCCGCCGCCCATGGCGGCGATGATCGTCGTCGCGACCTTGGCGCCACTGGGAGGCGTGGCGGCCGGTGTCACCGTAACGGCTGGGCCCTTGCCGAGCGTCGTACAGCCGGAGACGGCGAGCAGGGCGGAAACGAGCGCGACGCGAATCTTCATGCCAATACCGGCTTTCTTGAGCTGGACCGCCGCGCTGTCAGCAGGCTGGCGCGGCCATAATGTCGATGTTTATCGGAAATTTGGCCGCAGCCAGCCGCCCGGAAAAGCATTACTGAAGGCTCCGCAATCGAACCACCGCCTTCAATCCACCCATGACGGATCGTTCCAGCGCCAGAACGCCTCCATACTCGTTGATAAGGTCGGCGACAATGGCAAGTCCGAGCCCGCTGCCGGGTTTTGTCTCGTCGAGACGCCGTCCGCGCTGCAATGCCTCGCGCGCCTTGTCTTCGGGAATGCCGGGGCCGTCATCCTCGATGGCTATCTCGAACAGATTGGCCGCCCCTTCCCTGCCGGCGATGGGCTTGACGGAAACGGCGACCGCGCTCCTTGCCCATTTCATCGCATTGTCGAGCAGATTGCCGAGCAGCTCCTCAAGGTCCTCACGTTCGCCGGCAAAGACGATGTCGGTGGCCGGCAGCGAGAGCGAGAGCGCGGTCCGCGGGTTGAGCTTCTGCAGCACGCGCACCATGCGCTGGACCAGCGGCGCCACCGGCGTGCGGTAAACGACGCTGTCGCGCTGCGCGGCAACGCGGGCACGTTGCAGATAGTGGTCGACCTGCTTCTGCATGGAAGCGGCCTGCTCGGCGATGAGCTGGCCCTTGGCGCCACCCAGCGCCCGCCCCTCGTTGAGCAGCACGGCCAGCGGCGTCTTCAGCGAGTGCGCGAGGTTGCCGACCTGCGTGCGCGACCGCTCGACGATACGCCTGTTGTTCTCGATCAGCGCATTCGTCTCGTTGGCGAGCGGCTCGATCTCGGCCGGGAAGCGGCCGTCGAGGCGTTGCGCAGTTCCTTCGCGCACCATGGCAAGGGCATTCCTGACCCGGCGCAGCGGCTGCAGGCCGAGCAGGATGGCGATTGCATTGATGGCGATCATGCCGACGCCGAACAGCGACAGATAGGTCAAAAGGCGCCGCTGGAAGGTGGCGATTTCCTGCTCGAGCTCGGTCTGGTTGCCCATGACACGGAAGCGCGCGGCGCGGTTTTT
Source organism: Mesorhizobium sp. M0960 (assembly GCF_040319055.1). Taxonomy (NCBI): domain Bacteria; kingdom Pseudomonadati; phylum Pseudomonadota; class Alphaproteobacteria; order Hyphomicrobiales; family Phyllobacteriaceae; genus Mesorhizobium; species Mesorhizobium sp. M0960. The sequence continues at coordinate 150,463 of NZ_JAMYNN010000015.1, forward strand.
CGCATCGAGGACGAACTCGCTCTCGAACACCTCCAGTTGCTCGCCTTCGATGCCGTCCGCCGAATAACTGCGCTGGAAGCTGGCATTGAATGGCACCTCGGCAACGCTTGGCGACGGGATCGCCTTGGTCATCGACGACGAATGGAGATCGCCGTGCACGCCTTCCGAGGCGGGCTCGACCGACCAGTACCAGCCGGAATTCGGCTCCGAGAACCTCAAATCGCCAAGGTCGGGAGCGCCGGTCAATTGGCCGCTTTCGGAAACGCCGACCGAGCCGATCAGGTTGAACAGATGCGCCGAGAGCAGGCTGTCGAAACCGCGCTCGCTGGCCTGGCGATAGAGCGTGGTGATCAAGGTGAAGATGACGACCAGAGTGAGGATCGCCCAGACCGTGGAAAAGGCGATGACGCGAAACGCCAGCGAACGCGGCCATGACCGCAGCGACGGCGTGTTCGAGACGGCGGGTTTTGTAGGCAGCGGTTCCGCGTTACGCCTCCGGCTTACGCATGCGGTAGCCCATGCCGCGAACGGTTTCGATGATGTCGATGCCCATCTTCTTGCGAAGCCGTCCGACAAAGACCTCGATCGTGTTTGAATCGCGGTCGAAATCCTGGTCGTAGAGATGCTCGACCAGTTCGGTCCGGGACACGACCTCGCCCATATGGTGCATCAAATAGGCAAGCAGGCGGAATTCATGCGATGTCAGCTTCAGCGGTACACCATCGACGTCGGCCTTGGAGGCCTTGGTGTCGAGGCGCAGCGGTCCGCAGGTCAGCTCCGACGAGGCATGCCCGGCGGCACGCCGGATCAAGGCCCGCACCCTGGCCAGGATTTCCTCGATGTGGAAAGGTTTGGTGACGTAGTCGTCGGCGCCTGCGTCGATACCGGCAACCTTGTCGCTCCAGCGGTCGCGTGCCGTCAGGATCAGCACCGGCATCTTGCGGCCGCCACGGCGCCAGCGCTCGACCACGCTGATGCCGTCCATCTGCGGCAGGCCGATGTCGAGCACGACGGCATCGTAGGGCTCGGTGTCGCCGAGAAAGTGCCCTTCCTCGCCGTCGAAAGCGCGATCGACGACATAGCCGGCATCGATCAGCGCGTCGCCGATCTGCCGGTTGAGATCCTTGTCATCTTCGACGACGAGTACGCGCATGCGGGAGGCCTGTTGAAGCTGTTCAGATATAGGCCGATTCCGGCAGACTGGGAAACGGCACGGTTCAGTTCAGCGGAACGACGATCTCCGAGCGACGCGGACGCTGCCCTTCTTTGCCCGGAACCAGCACGACGATGACGCAGACCGGCTGGCCGCCGCGTGTCGACTGCGAGGCCTTGGCCAGGGTGCCGCCATTCTGCTCGGCCACCTGCTGGCCGATCGCATAGCAGTCCGAGGCGGCGAGGACGACCGGTTGGGGCTGCTCGGGCACGACAACGGGGATCGCCATCGCCTGCGACGCAAGCAGACCGGCGGCTGAGAGCGCCAGTGCCGCGGTCCGGAAGTGGGAGCAAAGGATGTTCATGGTCAGCGTTCTAACGCGCTGGTGCTGAACGTGATATGAACGGTGAACGCTCGAATGCATGCCCGCCACACCCCTGAAGCGCGAGATTACCGGATTGCCATCTCGCCGCCCGTCTCGCGAAATCGCCAAAGTTTAACCTAGCCCTCCGATCCTTCGCCGACAACCGGCATCATTTGGCGGAGAAGGCAATCGCTTCAGGTGTGCGCCGACTTCGACAATCGATCCGGGACAATCGATCCGGCAACCGAAGGCAGGTTCAGGCGAACCGACCTGAAACAAAAAAACCCGCTCGGCGGCGGGTCGTTGGCGCCAATCAGCACCATAGTGAAATTAGTAGCATAGCTGCCGGCACAAAGCAAGAACAAAATTGCCCGATTCTTACGGAAAGTGCCCGGCGGTCAGCCCTCATCCTCGATCATGGCGCGGAAACGCAGCAGCCCGTGATGGGCCGAAAGGTCCTCGTCGTAGCGGGCTTCGGCGAATTCGAGCTTGAGATAGGCGCGGCGATGTTCGCCAAGCGAGAGTGCCGCATCTCGCAAGCGGGCGCTGACCAGGTCCATGATGTCGAGCGTTTCCTTGCTGGCCTCGGACTTCGACCAGACATGCAGCGTCAGCAACTGCTCGGCGTTGTTCTCCGTGCCCGTAGCCCAGTCGTAAACGCTGGTGCGGCCGAAGGTCATGTGGGGAAACGCAACATTTTCCGGCGCACGGTCGAACAATCTTGCGTCGCCCAGTGCCGCCGATAAATCGGGATCGCCATTCACTGCCTCGAATATGGCCTTCTGCAATTCGACGGGTGGCGCGGTCATTGTCTTTCCCCTCGCCCGTCGCGTCGACCTCCCTGCTGCGTAGCTGCGTTGCATGGCGGCATCCCGGCAAAGCGCGAATCAGCGCGTCTCATACGGATTATGAACCTTCATGATCTCGGGAATAAGCCCTGCTACTGGAACCCGCGACGCCGCGGCCTTTCGCGTCACGGACGCCCTTGAGGGTGACGCGAATTCATTTGGCGTGCAGAGCGTTCGAAGAACGATGCTATGAAGATGTCTGGTTTCCAAACATTCGAGGTCGTTTTCGTGCGCGAGCCATCGCTGCTGCCTGTTTTCGGAAAGCTTGGGGTCAGGGCGCGGCCGGTCGCGATTGCGGCGCCGACCATGTCGATGACCATCAAGAATTTGGTCAATCGCACTCGGGAGCTGCTCTCGGCGCATGGTAGCCTGGCCCTGAAGCTGTTCGTCGTTTTGTGGACGGTGCTTGTCGTGGCGGCAATATTCTTCGTCGCCCAAGCCTGACCGAGCGACATTCATCGATCGGGCGGAAACTAAAGGATGCCAAGATGGCAAACCGCTACGCGCTGCGTATGGAACGTCCTCACAGCTGGACCGTCTTCGACGTCTTCACCGGCCAGCCTGTCGAGCTCAAGCAGCAATCCATGGTCGGCATGAACACGTGCGATGCGGACGCGATGGTCGATCGGCTGAACAGTCGTGACATCGCGGCGGATGCAGGCGGACCGGAAGCCCCGAGAAAGCGTCTTGTGGACGGATCGCGACGGATCTAGCGAAAATCGGCCGCAGTCAGCACATATATGCTCCTGCGGGTGCGGGCATAGGCATTCCTGGCGACATCGTGGATCGAGCTGGAAGCCGTGTCGAAGGCCGCCAGATAGGTAGCTTCCGAGGCCGCCGTTCCCGGCTGCACTTTGGAGATGGCATCGGTTGCGACAGAGAAGGAAATCTGGAACATGCCGTCATGGCCGACGAAGCGGATGCGTTTGCTTGCCTCGTCGTAGCTGCGGCTGGGATTGGGAAATGTCAGGCTCATGATTTGGCCTCCGTCGATGCGGATACGGCCTGCTTGACTGTCCGCGCCGCCCGCTTCTTCTTTGGGGCGACCGGATTCAGAGCTGCCGCCGCGCGATCCGCCTCTTCCTTGGCCAGTCGCAATTCCCTCAGTCTTGCCGTTTTGATCGCCCTGGCCTTGGCCTCCGAGAGATATTCGGCAGTTGCCTTGTTCCGCTCCGCCGTTTTCTTTTGATTTTCCATGAAGCGAGCCTGAGCTTTTTCCATGATGTTCTGATTGCCTTCGGCCATCGGTAAAATCTCCCTTGCAGCGAAAGTCGTGAGTGTGAACTTCACCGTAAAATAGGTGTTCAAAGACAGAAATTCAATTTCATTAATATTCGGCAATGCCCGAACACCAAGGGATAGCCAGGCAAAATAATTCATTCAATATTTGACATACCCCATGAATATTTTTTGGCACTCCTATCAATCGAGTGCCAAGGCGCCTATAGAGAGGGGCGGCCGCCTAAGCCGGCCCCAGAAAGAGTCCCCATGAAATTCCGGCCACTCCACGATCGCGTCGTCATTCGGCGCGCCGAAAGCGACACCAAATCCAAGGGCGGCATCATCATCCCCGACAATGCCAAGGAAAAACCGCAGGAAGGCGAAGTGATCGCCGTCGGGCCGGGCGCGCGGGACGAAAGCGGCGCGCTGATGGCGCTCGACGTCAAGGCCGGCGACCTCATCCTGTTCGGCAAATGGTCCGGCACCGAGGTCAAGATAGACGGCGAGGACCTTGTGATCATGAAGGAGGCCGACATCATGGGCATCATCGAGAAGAGCGAGATGGGCATCATCGACAAAACCGTGGCTGCCAAGAAGGCCGCCTGACTGGAATGCCGCGCGCCCTGCCGGGCGCGCAAAGGATGCTCCAAGCTTTGATTCAGGCGCGCTGCAAGCGTCTTGCCACAACCAACCGAACTGGAAAAAATCATGTCTGCCAAAGAAATCAAATTTTCCACCGACGCGCGTGACCGCATGCTGCGCGGTGTCGAAATCCTCAACAACGCCGTCAAGGTGACGCTCGGCCCTAAGGGCCGCAACGTCATCATCGACAAGGCCTATGGCGCGCCGCGCATCACCAAGGACGGGGTGACTGTGGCCAAGGAAATCGAACTTTCCGACAAGTTCGAGAACATGGGCGCACAGATGGTGCGCGAAGTGGCCTCGAAGACCAACGACCTCGCCGGCGACGGCACCACCACCGCCACGGTGCTTGCCGCTTCCATCCTGCGCGAGGGCGCCAAATTCGTTGCCGCCGGCATGAACCCGATGGACCTCAAGCGCGGCATCGACCTTGCCGTCACCGCCGTCGTCAAGGAAATCCAGGCTCGAGCCAAGAAGGTCAAGTCCTCAGGCGAGATCGCGCAGGTCGGCACCATTGCCGCCAATGGCGACACCAGCGTCGGTGCCATGATCGCCAAGGCGATGGACAAGGTCGGCAATGACGGCGTCATCACCGTTGAGGAGGCCAAGACCGCCGAAACCGAACTCGACGTCGTCGAAGGCATGCAGTTCGATCGCGGCTATCTCTCGCCCTATTTCGTCACCAATGCCGAGAAGATGCGCGCCGAGCTGGAGGAGCCTTACGTGCTCATCCACGAAAAGAAGCTCGGCAATCTGCAGGCGCTGCTGCCCATCCTCGAAGCCGTGGTGCAAAGCGGCAGGCCGCTGTTGATCATCTCCGAGGACGTCGAGGGCGAAGCGCTGGCGACGCTGGTCGTCAACAAGCTGCGCGGCGGCCTCAAGGTCGCGGCCGTCAAGGCGCCTGGCTTCGGTGACCGCCGCAAGGCGATGCTGGAAGACATCGCCGTGCTCACCGCCGGACAGATGATTTCCGAGGATCTCGGCATCAAGCTGGAGAACATCACCATAGAGATGCTCGGCCGCGCCAAGCGCGTGCTGATCGAGAAGGACACCACCACGATCATCGACGGCGCCGGCGAGAAGGCCACCATCCAGGCGCGCGTCCAGCAGATCAAGGGGCAGATCGAGGAAACCACTTCCGACTACGACAAGGAGAAGCTGCAGGAACGTCTCGCCAAGCTGGCGGGCGGCGTTGCCGTCATCCGCGTCGGCGGCGCCACCGAATCCGAGGTCAAGGAAAAGAAGGACCGCATCGACGATGCGCTGAACGCCACCCGCGCGGCCGTCGAGGAAGGCATCGTTCCCGGCGGCGGCGTCGCGTTGCTGCGCGCCAAGGCTGTGCTGAACGGGCTGACCGGAGCCAATGCCGATGTAACGGCGGGCATTTCGATCGTGTCGAGAGCGCTCGAAGCGCCGATCCGGCAGATCGCCGAGAATTCCGGCGTCGAAGGTTCGATTGTCGTCGGCAAACTCGCCGACAGCAAGGACCACAATCAGGGCTTCGATGCCCAGAACGAGGTCTATGTCGACATGATCAAGGCCGGCATCGTCGACCCCGCGAAGGTGGTGCGGACGGCGCTGCAGGACGCGGGCTCGATTGCGGCGCTACTGATCACTGCTGAGGCCATGATCACAGACGTTTCAGCCAAGGAAGCCGCTGCTTCGCCCGGCGGCATGGGCTATTGACCAGCCGCTGCCGGAAACAAGCCTGAAAGACAGCCGCCGGGGGATATTCCCCGGCGCGCGCCATCGGCAAGGAGATCGATCCATGATCGCATTCGTCCCGAAGCCAAATGCAGCCACGAAGACCAAAGTGGCAGAGGAAAGCCGCTTCGATCGCATTCGCAGGCTTGCCGACAAGCACAGGACAGCCGCCGGGGGATATTCCCCGGCGCGCGCCATCGGCAAGGAGATCGATCCATGATCGCATTCGTCCCGAAGCCAAATGCAG
>NZ_JAMYNN010000016.1:0-126575 GCF_040319055.1 Mesorhizobium sp. M0960
CCGAAGCCAAATGCAGCCACGAAGACCAAAGTGGCAGAGGAAAGCCGCTTCGATCGCATTCGCAGGCTTGCCGACAAGCACAGGAAAGCCGACGCCGGCACGATAGGCCGCGACCCGAAAAAGATCGCGGACAAGCGTCCCATGTGACGATTGCCAATCCTCGGCACCCCGCGCAAGCGCGGCACCAGACCCTTATCGCGTCTCGTCGCTGATCAGCGCCAGCTGAATGCGATTCTTGCCCGAACGCACAAGCGCCGTCAGTGCCTGCATGGTGCGGTCAAGCTTATCTCCGAGCGGCGGCAACTGGGGCCGCTACTTGGCGGCGTCATCGTACCGTTGGTTCTGCGCCATGAGGTGGCGGACCACGAGGTGAAGGAAAGCCTGATCGTTCAATCCAGGCTCGACTGGACCATCGTGGAGCCGCCCAGGTTGAGCAATGGAGCGGCAACGGGCGAATTCCGCCACGGCAACGGCATCCGGTCGGCGTCGCTGCTGCCGACGCTGGCGCGTGCCGACGTGGCGGCCTTCATGCTCGCCCAACTCGACGGCACCACCTACTCGCGCAGGGTAGCCAACATCCTGCGCTGACGCCTCGCAGGAGCCGTCTTCCCCTCGACGAAGCGCCCGCTATATCTTCATCGTCCTTACCTTCATCGCCCTTGTCGGCAGCACCAAAATGGACGAATAGTCTTGCAAGGTGCGCCGCCGTGAAATTGCCGGCATGCGGTTTCTCAGTTGGCGGCATCGCCGCAGCCGGATCCTGGAATGGCTAGTCCTTTGGAACCACGCAAGAGAAGAGGTCCGATCGCCGCAAGGCTGCTGGCGGTGGATGCGTGGATCGATTCCTCGGTCTACGAAATCGGCTTCAGGGCGCGTCAGTTCTGGGAAGCGGCGACCATCTTCTCGCGGCGTTTCCGCGTCGGCGGCTGGCGCCGCGGCATGATTGAACTGTTGAGTGAAGGATTTACGCTCGGTGCGGGCGGCATCGTTGTGCTTTTGGCGCTGGCCTTGCCGGCCTTTCAGATAACCGCCGGCGACTGGCGCACGCAGGGCGACTTCGCCGTCACCTTCCTCGACCGCTACGGCAACGAGATCGGCCAGCGCGGCATTATCCAGCGCGATTCGGTGCCGGTCGACGAGATGCCCGACCATGTCATCAAGGCGGTGCTGGCCACCGAGGACCGGCGCTTCTTCGACCATTACGGCATCGACGTGCTCGGCCTGTCGCGGGCGATATTCGAGAACGTACGGGCGAATTCTGTCGTCCAGGGCGGCTCGAGCATCACCCAGCAGCTGGCCAAGAACCTGTTCCTGACCAATGAGCGGACATTCGAGCGCAAGATCAAGGAAGCCTTCCTGTCGCTATGGCTCGAAGCCAATCTGTCGAAGAAGGAAATCCTGCAGCTTTACCTCGACCGCGCCTATATGGGCGGCGGCACCTTCGGCATCGAGGCGGCGGCAGATTTCTATTTCGGCAAGAGCGTCAAGGACCTGAACCTTGCCGAGGCGGCGATGCTGGCCGGCCTGTTCAAGGCACCGACCAAATATGCGCCGCACATAAACCTGCCCGCCGCCCGGGCGCGCGCCAATGTCGTGCTGTCCAACCTGGTCGATTCCGGCTTCATGACCGAAGGCCAGGTGCTGCAGGCAAGATTACACCCGGCCGAAATCGTTGATCGCGGCGAGCAGAAAAGCCCCGACTACTATCTCGATTGGGCCTTCGAAGAGGTCAAGAAGATCGCCGCCAAAGGCGGCCCGCACTCGCTTGTCGCCCACACCACCTTCGACGCCAACATCCAGAAGGCGGCCGAAGAATCGATGGAGTTCCACCTCCGCCAGTTCGGCAAGGAATACAACGTCACCGAGGGCGCCATCGTCGTCATCGAGACCAACGGCGCGGTCCGGGCGATCGTCGGCGGCCGCGACTACGGCGCCAGCCAGTTCAACCGCGCCACCAAGGCACTTCGCCAGACCGGCTCCTCGTTCAAGCCCTATGTCTATGCGACGGCGATGGAGCATGGCTTCACGCCGGATTCGGTGGTTTCCGGCGGACCCATCTCCTGGGGCAGTTGGTCGCCCCACAATTACAATGGCGGGTCGGCCGGCAAGGTGACGCTGATCACGGCGATGGCCAAATCGATCAACACCGTGCCGGTGCGGCTGGCCAAGGATTATCTCGGCATCAAGCCGATCAAGGCGATGGCCGAGGCGATGGGCGTCGAGTCGCCGCTGGAATCACACAAGACCATGGTGCTCGGCACGTCGGGCATGACCGTGATGGACCAGGCGACGGGCTACAGCGTGTTCGCCCAGAACGGCTTTGCCGGAACCCGGCACGGCGTCAGCCAACTCATCACCCGCACCGGCGAGGTGGTCTACGACTTCGCCAAGGATGCGCCGCCGCCGCACCGGGTGCTGTCGGAGCAGGCGCTCAAATACATGAACACCATGCTGGCCGCCGTTCCGGTGATCGGTACGGCCCGGCGCGCGGCCCTTCCAAACATCGTCGTCGCCGGCAAGACCGGCACGACCCAGTCCTACCGCGATGCCTGGTTTGTCGGCTTTACCGGCAACTACACGGCCGCCGTCTGGCTTGGCAATGACGACTTCACCGCGACCAACAAGATGACCGGCGGCACCCTGCCGGCCATGGTGTGGCAGCGCCTGATGCTCTATGCGCACCAGAATATCGACCTCAGACCGATCCCTGGCCTCGATCACCCCTTCGTCGATGCCGAAATCGCTGCCAAGGCCGAGGAAGCGGAAAAGAAGAGCGCCGAACAGGCAGCAGCCGATGCCGCCGCCGAGCGTCCGCCGGTGCTGTCCAGCCGGACCACCCAGACCCTGAAGGAACTCACCAAGCTGTTCCAGGCGGCACCCGTGCTCGACGCGCCCGCTGCACCGGAGACCCTCTCGGCGCTCTGAGCGGTCAATTCCACAGGGCCGCTTGCCACAAGCCCCCGCACCGCGATATCCCGAGCGACAGTCTTTCAGTCCCCGGCCTTCGGTTCCCCGGCTCCTCATGCTCAAGAATGCCTTCCTGACACTGCTTTCGCTTGCCATCGCCGTCGTCGGCGGTGGCGGCAGCGTCTGGTATGCACTGAAGCTGCAGGACGGCGTCGGCGCCATCAGGATCGGCCAATGGACCGCCTTCCCCGATATCGGCACGCCGACGGCGGATCCTTATTCGAAGGCCCGCGTGGCGCGCGAAGGCGTGCTGGCGCTCGGACAGGCGGAAGGACTGTCCTTCATCGCCGAGCGCGATTCCGGCGGCGAGCAACTCAAGCGGCAATGTGCCTACAAGATTGCGGGCGGCTTTCCCACCGCCCGGTTCTGGACCCTCTATGCCGCAGATCGGTCGCTTGGCGTGATCGAGACCGGCAAGCCGAGGCTGGCTGCGCTGCAGTCCTATCAAGTGCTGCGCGAGGCCGACAATTCGGTGATCATTTCCGTCGGCAGCCGCCCGGCGCCCGACAACTGGCTGCTGACCAGCGGCGCCGGCGGGATGTACTTCGTGCTCACGTTCTATGACACGCCGATCGCCAGCAGCACCGGCCTCTCGGACGTCACGCTGCCGCAGATCCAGAAGGTCGGCTGCAATGCGTAGCCTGCTGCATGCCGTGCTGCTCGGCCTGCTTGGCGGCGGCATCGTGCACATCATCGTGCTGCTGCTCGTCCCCGAGTTTTCCGAACGCGACGCCTGGTCGCGATTGGCCATGGCTTCGGATCTCTACAAGATGACCAGGCTCGACGCGGAAGCCGGCGGCGCGCCGGTGGTGAAATCGGTCGATCCGCTGTTTTATGCGGCGGCTTGCCGCTTCGACCTTGCCGAGGGGATGGTGCGGGTCAAGGCGCCGGGAAAGGTGCCGTTCTGGTCGATATCGGTCTATGACCGCGGCGGCCACAACATCTACTCGTTCAACGACCGCAGCGCGACCGCAGGCGTGCTCGACACCGTGGTGCTGACGCCGGCGCAGATGATCGAGGTCCGCAAGAATCTTCCCGCGGAACTGCAAGGGGCGATCTTCGTCGAAGCGCCGATAGCGGAAGGCATGTTCGTCATCCGCTCGTTCGTGCCCGACGACAGCTGGAAGCCGATCGTCTCGCGGTTTCTCGAACAGAGTTCCTGCGAACTGCAGGATTTTTAACCCACTTCCGATGCTCAGTGATGCGGTACCGGCAATGTCCCCGAAGGTCCCGGCTTATCGGGGCCGACCGGCCGCGTCTCGCCGGTCAGCGGCCGCTGCTCGTAGCGGACCCCGGGAAAGATGATCACCGCCGCCGGCGTTCCCGCGGTTTGTTGTGCTCGATTGGTTGCCGCCGTTCGCGGCACGAAAGACAGTACCATGCCCATGGTTCGCGTATTCCTCTCGGTTGCTCCGGAGCACAACGCAACGCCTCCATAGTCGATTAAGGAGGCAGTAGGTTAACGGAGCGCTAACGGATCGCCGCTAAATTGATCTTTGTTCTTGGGAAACGCGAAACCGGTACAGCCCGGCAGAGCGCAGTCCAGATCGTGTCGAGTGTCGGGCGTATCCTTCGTGTCAGCTTCGGATTTCAGGCAAATCGCAGCAGGAGCTGAATCGGGAAAGGCCGAGAGGCTGTTCCGCGCCGCGGTGTCGGCGTTCTGTTCGCTCACCCGACCTTCACGCCGCGAGATCGCGCAGCTCGAAGACCTGACGCTGCCGCTTTTCGACAATGTCTCGGTCGAATCGCGCCGCTACGTCGCGGCAGCCCTTTCCGAATGCGAATATGCACCCGCCGCGCTGGTGCGGCGGCTTTGCCAGGAGCGGGTCGATATCGCCGCTCCGCTGCTCATCCGCTCGCGTGCCCTCAGCGACGTCGACCTCATCGCGCTGATCGGGCGCCACGGGCTGCCGCATGCCCGTGCCATTGCCCGCCGTAAGGATCTCAATCAAACGATCGCGGATCTCATCAAAGTGCTCGAAAGGCCGACGCTGGTGCGGTCGCAACAGCAGCCGGAAACAACCGCCAAAGCCGCGTCCGAAAACGCCGAAGTGGTTGCGAGCGATGCCAACAGGCAAGAGGCTTCCGATGCCGCCGAAACAGTACGCCGCCGGTTGCGATCCATGATGCGCGCCGAGAGCGGCACCGCTATCGGTCCGTTCGTCGAGCCGCAAACCTATGTCAAGCTGCGCGAGACCGCGCTGACCGGCAATGCGGCATTCTTCCAGACAGCGCTCGCCGATGCGCTCGAAGTCGATTTTTCAACGGCGCGGACGCTCACCACGAGCCAAAATTACACACCGCTGCTGGCCGCCTTGCGCGCGCTCGACCTCAGCGAAGACAAGGCGTTCCTGATCACGGCCACCATCTATCCGACCGAGTTTCCGCACCCGCAGGCGATCCGCATCTTCCTCGACCGCTACCGCCTGCTGCACCGCGACGCGGCGTTGGACAGGCTCCGCGGCTGGAAGGCCGACACCGTGTCGAAAATCGTTCGCAAGCCCGGGCGCGTCGCCGCAAACGCCGACCTGCGCAAGCCGAACAGCGCCGATGTTGCCGCTGTCCCAAAGGCCCGTCGCGTCTGAAAAGTTACGGCAACTTGACCGAGATAAGCTCCTCAACGGGAATGGCGCCCGCCTCGACCTCGACCACCCAGATATCGGGATCGAATTTCTTCTCGCGCTCCAGCCGCGCGTCGAAGATGGCGGCATCGTCGCCCTCGCCGAGAAGGCTGAAGAAACGGTCGTCCGGCCTAGCCGAATCGTAGCTCGTCTGCGGCGCCGGCCCGAACAGCGCCATCTCCCCCAGCCTGCCCCGCGCCAGCACGAAAACCGCGCCGGCTTCCGTCGCGCCGCGCTTGACCACGGCGGCAAAGCCGCCGGCGCTGAAAACCCGACGCAACAGCGCCGATACCCACAGGTCGGTGGTTACCCGCATGGAGAATTCCTGGCCATGCGGCGGTCCTTACAGCATTGGCCGGAAGACTGTAACCGGTCTTTGCCGAGCGACCGGCGTGCGGCCGTCACGACCCTCAGTTGGTCAGGCCGATCTCGCGCATCTTGACGTAGACGATCTCGTCGGGCTCGCCGGTCTCGGGCAGGCCGAAAAGCGCCTGGAATTCCTTGATCGCGGCCTTGGTGCGTGCGCCGACGACGCCGTCCAATTGCATGTCGTCATTGCCGAAAGCTTTCAGTCCGGCCTGGATCTTGACGATGCGGGGATCAGGTGCCGCCGCATTTGCCGGTGCGGACGCTGGAATGGCGGCTGGAACAGCGGCCGTTTCGACCGGCCGCGGCACGGGATGCGGCACCACGGCCGCGGTCGTCGGCGTGGCACCCAGTTGATCCAGCAGAATGCTGTCGATCTCGCCGGAGGCATTCAATCCGACCTTCTGCTGATAGGCCTGGATGGCCTTGCGCGTATTCGGTCCGGGAATGCCGTCGACGGTGCCGGAATAGAAATCGAGATCCTTCAATATGCCCTGGACCTGCTCGACGACCGGGTCGCTCTTGATCGGCGCAGCCGCCGGACGCACGATGTTGATGGTGGTTTCGGGCTCGTCGCTGTCCGCCCGGGGAAAGCGCTCGATGCTCCTGGTGACGAAAAACGCGCCGGCGTGCGGAAAGGGCTGGTACCAAAGAGCGTTCGCCGAGACGTAGAACAGCGTCACCAGGAATGCGGTGGAGCCGCCGACCACAACTGGGTTGCGCGAGATCAGGCTGCCCAGAGCCATCGCTCCGTGCTCGAAGGCATTGCCGCGGCGTTTGACCGCCTTAGGCTGTTTTGCGGAGCGACCCATTGCTCTCCCCTTTGCCACCGTCCGCTCTGGCTTTGGCCGCGGACATCGGCACCACGCCGGTCTTCTCCGCCGAGTGGCCCGTCGGGCCGTTCACGGGAAGGCTGATCGTTACCGTGGTGCCCTCGCCCGGCATGCTTTCGATCGACATGGTGCCGTCGTGCAGCGCCACCAGCCCCTTCACCAGCGAAAGCCCAAGCCCGGTGCCTTCGAACCGACGGGTATAGTCGTTCTGTATCTGCATGAACGGCTTGCCGAGATTGGCAAAATCTTCCTCGGCGATGCCAATTCCGGTGTCCCGGACCCAGAAATGCAGCCGCGAGCCGATCCGCTTGGCGCCGATGACGACGTTGCCGCCTTCGGGCGTGAACTTGATCGCGTTGGAGACGAGATTGATCAGGATCTGCTGCACGGCGCGACGGTCGGCATTTATTTCACCTGCGTCCGGCGCGATCTGGGCCTGCAGATCAATGGCTTTTGCCTCGGCTTGCAGGCGCATCATCGACTGGCACATCTCGACCGCTTCGCGGAAGCGGAACGGTTCCGGTTCGGTCGCATAGGCGCCCGATTCGATCCGCGATACGTCGAGTATCGAGGTGACGACGGCAAGCAGGTGCTGGCCCGAATCCCGTACCAAGCCGACATATTCCTTCTGGCGCGGATCCTTGAAGGTGCCGAACATCTCGTGCAGCAGCATGTCCGAAAAACCGATGATGGCATTGAGCGGGGTGCGCAGCTCGTGGCTGACGACGGCAAGGAAGCGTCCTTTCGCCACCTCGGCCGAGGCAGCCGCTTCATTGGCGGCGGCAAGCTCCTGGCGCAGTCCGGCCAGTTCATCATTCTCGCGCAGAACGAGCGTGAAGACAGTCTCCTGCCCCGGCGCGCGCATCATCTCGAGCGAGAACGGCCGGTAATTGTCGGCCGTCACGCCGCTGTTCTGCGGCAGCCGGACGCGAAGGTCGAGCCGGCGCGACAGAGCGCCATCGCGCATATCGGCCAGCGCGCTGAGATACGGGACGCGATCGGACAGATGGATGCGATCGAAAAGCCCGGCGCCGAAAAGCAACTCCGGCGGCAGCCTCAGCATCGTGCGCGCCTTGGTCGAGGCGTCCAGAACCTCGCCATGCGCCGCTATTCGCAGCACGACAGCGTCGATCAGGTCTTCGAGCCGGTCGCTGCCGGCAGGATCGAGCTGTGCGTTGGCGGCGCCACGAAGTGGAGCGACACGCGGAAAGAGCGTGAGCGCCCAGGCCAGTGGTACCAGCCAGTGCCATGCGGCGATTTCGGTCTGGCCGAGCGGCAAGACGGAACCGGCGAAAGGCTGCAGCAAGACTGCGACAAGGGCCGATATGGCGCCCCAGATCACGGCACGGCGCGACTGGCCGATCCACCAGGCTTCAAACGGCAGCGCCACCGCAAGCACGGCAACCGGCGAGGCCACACCGCCGGCGGCAGCGACAAGGGCACCCAGGGCAACACTGCTCACGACCAAGGCTAGTTGGCCGGCCAGGGTGATCTTACCCGATGCAGCCACCAGCAGGGCGGCGAACCAGCAAAGGCCGAACGCGGCAAAGATCGCAGCCACAGTCACGGCCGCGCCCATGCCCGACGTGACCAGCGTCACCGCTGCACCTGCGCTGAAGAACGGAGCCGCCAGCATGACGCCAATGAACCGGCTGTGGCGGCGGCGGTCGTCCTGGCCGAGGACGGACGGATGAACCATCCGTTCGCAACCGGCGGCTATCGCGCCCGGCAACTCGGCGTATCTGGCCTTGATCGCACTCAACTCAACGCACCCGGTCGTGAACGGCCCTGCTTTGCAGGTGGCTTTTGTCGATCCGAAACTCGCATCCAGCGTTTAAGGAATGGATAAGGCTGGGCCGATCGTCCCCCGGCCGGCTGCAAATATCGGGATACCGGCGGCGAAAAACCGGGGCAATTGCCGCCATAGTAAACGGAGCGTTATCCGGACCGCCCGCGCCTGGACCTGCGGCCGAGGCCGCCAAACTGTCGCCGGTTCAAAAAATGAGCAGGAAAAACAACAGGTTGGATGGTTACCCTTTGCTGAATAAAATCTAAGTCGTTCGAGGCAAATGAATTTCAAAACGCTTCGTTTCGAATCTGCCTAAAATTTGAGGAAAACTGTTGCTTTCGGGACAAGCCGTCCTTTGCGCGTCCGTGCCAATATCGCCGTACAGGGGTCGTGCGGTTCGGATGCATGACCGTCATAAAGGACAGACAGATGGGCTTTCTGATAAGAGCTGCTTTCTGGTTTTCGCTGGTGCTTCTGGCGCTGCCGCTGGGTGTCGGCTCCGATGATGCGGGCCGTGAAAGCGTCGGACCGCTCCAGGCGCTGTTTGCCGCGCGCGAAGCCGTCGGCGACATCGCCGGCATCTGCGAGCGCAAGCCGGACGTGTGCGAGACCGGCAAATCGGCAATGCACACCATCACCGCCCGCGCAAAGGAGACCGCCAAGATCGCGACCGCCATGCTGGACGACAAGGCCGCTGAACCCGATACGGTGACGACCACCGGCAGCGTGCCCGAGGAAATCGTCTTGCCGGCGAAAGTCGATTTGCCGGCGAAAGTGCACTTGCCGGCAAAGAACTGAGACTGTTTCGGCCGAATCCATCGCTAAACCGCAGGGCGCCCCGCTCTCGGCGCCTGCGGCGTTTCTCCTCTTTTTCCGTGACGCGGCCGCGCCGGATGACTATATCCGGGGAAATGACCACGACGATCCAGACCATCCGCGACGACTTTTCCCTGCTCGACGAGTGGGAAGACCGCTATCGCTATGTGATTGAACTGGGTGAAGCGCTGCCGCCATTTCCCGACGAGCAACGCATACAAGCCAACAAGGTGCCCGGCTGCGTCAGCCAGGTCTGGCTGACCACCGAGCAAGGCGAGGGTGCCAATCCCGTTATTACCTTCAAGGGCGATTCCGACGCCCATATCGTGCGCGGCCTGGTTGCCATCATGCTGGCGCTGTTTTCGGGACGGCCCGCCAGCGAAATCCAGAGGACCGACGCAGAGGCAACGCTAAAGGCACTCGGACTTGACGAGCACCTGTCGCCGCAGCGCGCCAATGGTCTTCGCTCGATGGTCAAGCGTATCAAGCGTGACGCCGAGGCAGCGCTGAAGCAGACCGCCTGACCGGACGGCAATTACCAGCAGTATGAAGAACTGGCGGCCCGAGCTTGGTCTCCCCCCAATACAAAACGGCGCCCGAAGGCGCCGCTTGAGTGTCAAACCGGAAGAGCCGCTTGTCAGCGTCCCTTGCGCTTGCGACCGAGACCCATCTTCTTGGCGAGCTGCGAACGGGCGGCCGCATAATTGGGCGCAACCATCGGATAGCTCGGGTCCAGGTTCCACTTTTCGCGATACTGGTCGGGCGTCAGATCATAGTGGGTCATCAAGTGACGCTTGAGCGACTTGAACTTCTTGCCGTCTTCGAGACAGATGATGTAGTCGTCATGCACCGAACGCTTCGGATTTACCGCCGGCTTCTGCTTGTCGGCAGGCGGCTGCTCGGCGGCCCCGCCGACGCGCCCGAGAGCGGCATGGACATCGGCGATGAGGTTCGGCAATTCGCCGACCGGCACGGGATTGTTGCTGACATAGGCGGCCACCACATCGGCGGTGAGCTCGATCAGCGCGTCACTGTTTCTGGAAGGTGTTTCGGTAATATCCATGGCGTTCAGGCCCCAACGAGAATTGTTTCTGTTTGCGCCCGTTTCGATAGTTGGGCATCGCGCGAACTTGTGCAGGAAAAAGCCTCCGCGATTCGCGTCGCGCCATCTTAATGGGCCTGAGCGTCAAGTAAGTCAATTCGCTTCTTGCGCTCTATTCAGCGATACAAGTCAAATCTTTCATATTCAGCTTCACTCTTTCGTGCAGAGTGTAACTTTGCCGTTTTTTCTGGTCAGACCAGCATCGACTGACGCCGCGGCAAGCAGCCATTACACAGACGGCAGCAGGTAAATAGAGCTCAATGCTTGATCCTGCCCGCAGCATTACAGCCTGGCCGATCGGCGGATTCAGTAAAATCATAGGTTGCGAAGCGTTACTGTTGCTCGTGAGCCGTCGGCCGGAGCGGCGTGCTGCGTCACTGAAACGGGGTGATGTATTTTCCGTAGACCCAGCCGGTGACGAACTGGCCGCTCTGTGCCGGATCGTGCCAGACTTCGCACCAGCGATGGCGGATCTTCTGTTTCTGCTGCCAGTAGGTTTGGCTGGTCATGTCGAGCAGGTTTATCCCACCGGTGCATTTGCCGGTCATCTGCAGAACCGTCCCGTTGGGATAGGCGGCCTGCTTCTGCGAAGTTCCTGAAGGATATTTGCGCACATTGAGCGTGTCGCCGAACGGCACATTGGCCACTTGCCAAGCCGCAAAGGCAGTTGCATGAGATTGACCGGCATTGGCCAGGGTCATCGCAGCGACGGCGAGGGCCGCGGCAGTCCGAGAAAAAATATTCATTGTCCTCTCCTCCAGCCCGTCCTCTTGAGCCACCACGACAATAGATCGTAGCCCTTGAACCCGCGCTGATCGGCGTGTTCATTCGCCATTCAAGTAACTTCCACAGCGAGACGCAATGACCAGAACTCCAGTGTTTCCGACCGCCACCCCGCCGCAGCCGGAGAAGCGGCCGATCTTCGACACGCATCACGGCATGACGCGGACGGACGACTATGCCTGGCTGAGGGCCGTGAATTGGCAAGAGATGTTCAGGGACCCGTCGCTGCTCGACGGCCAGATCCGCGCCCACCTCGAAGCCGAGAATGCTTACCAGGCGGCGCTGATGGCCGATACGGTCCAACTGCAGAAACAGCTTTTCGCGGAAATGAAGGGACGCATCAAGGAAGACGATTCTTCCGTGCCGATGAAGGACGGGCCTTACGCCTACGGCTCCTCCTTCAAGCTTGGCGGCCAGCAGCCGCGTTATTTCCGCACGGCGCGCGACGGCGGCGACAAGCAGATCTTGCTCGACGGCGATGCCGAGGCCGAGGGCAAGCCCTATTTCCGCCTGGGCGGCGTCGATCATTCGGACGACCACCGCAAGCTGCTCTGGGCCTTCGACGACAAGGGTTCCGAATTCTACACGCTGCGCGTCCGCGATTTCGCCGGCGGCAACGATCTGACGGACAGGGTCCCCGACACCGGCGGCGGCGGTGTGTGGGATGCCGGCAATGACGGTTTTTTTTACACCCGCCTCGACCCCAACCACCGTCCTTCCAAAGTGCTGTTCCATGCGCTTGGCGATAGTCCTGAAAACGACCGGCTGATCTACGAGGAAACCGATCCGGGCTTCTTCATGGATGTCGGCGGCACACGCTCCAACGAGTGGATCATGATCGGCATCAACGACCATGAGACCTCGGAATATCGCATCATGAACGCCAACGAACCGTCCGCAGAGCCGAAGCTGGTTGCGGCACGCCAGACCGGCTTGCAGTACGACCTTGAGGAAGGCGGCGACATCTTCTTCATCCTCACAAATGCCGACGGCGCCAAGGACTTCAAGATCATGACGGCGCCGGCCCATGATCCGGTGCGCGCCAACTGGCAGGAACTGGTGCCGCACGAAGCGGGCCGGCTGATCCTTTCGGTAATCGGCTTCAAGGACCACATGGTCCGGCTGGAGCGCAAGGAAGGCCTGCCACGCATCGTCGTGCGCGATCGCAAGAGCGGCGAAGAGCACCTGATCTCCTTCGACGAGGAAGCCTTCTCGCTCGGCCTGTCCGGCTCCTACGAATACGACACCGAAATCATGCGCTTTTCCTATTCGTCGATGACGACGCCGGAGCAGGTCTTCGATTACAACATGCGCACCCGCGAGCGCGTGCTGCTCAAGACCCAGGAAGTGCCGTCCGGCCATGACCCGGAGCACTATGTCACGCGCCGGCTGATGGCGCCTGCCGCCGACGGCGAACTGGTGCCGATCTCGCTCCTCCACCACCGCGACACGCCGCTCGACGGATCGGCGCCTTGCCTGCTTTACGGCTACGGATCTTACGGCATAGCCGTACCCGCCGCGTTCAACACCAATTTGTTTTCGCTGGTCGACCGCGGCTTTGTCTACGCGATTGCCCATGTCCGCGGCGGCAAGGACAAGGGCTATGGCTGGTACGACGACGGCAAGCGGGCGAACAAGATGAATACGTTCACCGATTTTGTCGCTGCCGCCCACCACCTCGTCGCCGAACGCTATACGCAGCATGACCGCATCGTCGCGCAAGGCGGCTCGGCCGGCGGCATGCTGATGGGCGCGGTCGCCAACATGGCGCCGCAATGCTTCGGCGGCATCGTCGCCGAGGTTCCCTTCGTCGACGTGCTCACCACCATGCTCGACGCAAGCTTGCCGCTGACGCCGCCGGAATGGCCGGAATGGGGCAACCCGATCGCTTCGGCGGAGGATTACCGGACCATCGCCGCCTACTCGCCCTACGACAATGTCGCCGCACTCGACTATCCACCGATCCTGGCGCTGGCCGGCCTGACCGACCCGCGCGTCACCTATTGGGAGCCGGCCAAATGGGTGGCGCGGTTGCGCGACCGCAAGACAGGGGGGAATCCGGTTCTGTTCAAGATCAACATGGATTCAGGCCACGCCGGCGCCTCCGGCCGGTTTTCCAGGCTGGAGGAAATCGCGTTCACCTATGCCTTCGCGCTCAAGGTAACAGGCAAGGCCGAACCAGCCGCGTGAAGTCGGGGGAGAGCGGTCATTGCCTTCCGTTCCGAGACGTGGCTTTCATTCGCGGTAAGAGTTGCGGAGACGCCCACCAATGATCGATCTCGCCACATTGATTGCGTATGTCGCGGTTGTGCTTGGCTTTGTCTTCATCCCCGGTCCGGCCACCCTTCTGACCGTGGCGCGGGCCACCAGTTCCGGAACCAGGGTTGGCATCGCCACCGGCGCGGGGATCGCGGCCGGCGACGTGGTTCACACCTTCATGGCGATCGTCGGCATTTCGGCGATCATTGCCACGTCGGCGGCGCTTTTCAGCATCGTGAAGTACATCGGCGCAGCCTACCTCATTTATCTCGGCATTCGCGCGATCATCGAGAAAACGCCTGCCTATCCGGCCGCCGGCGCACTTGCGATCCCCGCTACCAAAGCATTTCGGCAGGCTGTTTTGACCGAGGTTCTCAACCCCAAGACCGCGCTTTTCTTCCTTGCATTTCTTCCGCAGTTCGTGCGGCCTGAAAACGGATCGGTGATGCTTCAACTGGCGACATTGGGCGTGATCTTTGTTCTGTTGGGCCTCATCAGCACGCTGGTTTTCGCCGTGGGTGCGGGCGGCCTCGGTGCATTCCTGCGCCGAAACCCGACGGTGCTGAGATGGCAAGGCAAGGCTGTCGGCGGCATCTATTGCGCCTTGGGCATCCGGCCGGCGCTGCAACAGCGCTAGGACCTCGACAGGCGACGCCGTATGAGGCTTCGGATAATGGGCAGGCACAGCTGATTTTCCGCTCGCAATTGCAAAGGCCGCGCGCTACCCAGTGCGCGGCTTTTCACAGCCGCGCCAACACACAATCACCCAGGGATCTGCCATGTTGCTCGTCGATGTCTATCTCGACAAATCGCCCATCCAGGGCATCGGCGTCTTTGCCAAAAACCACATTGCCCGCGGCACGCTGGTCTGGAAGCTCGACCCGAAATACGACCGGCGCATCGAGGTGGAGACCTACGAGCGGGAAACCGGGCCGGTCAAAACCTATCTCGACCGCTACGCCTATCCGGACCGGCGCGACCCGAATTACATCGTCTTCGAAGCCGACGATGCGCGCTACATGAACCATGCCGACAGCCCGAATTGCGACGTCTCGCAGCCGGAGGAGACCTATGCCTTGCGCGACATTGCGCCCGGCGAGGAAATGACCTGCGACTACAATCACTTCTTCGAAACCGGCTTCGACTTCCTCGGCGACCGCTGACCCAACGGCCCGTCAGCTCGCCGGCTTCTTGCGCGCCGGATAGCCGTTGGGATGCGGCGGCACGGCTTTCAGATAGGCGGCGATCGCCGCGCGGTCCTCCCGGGTCAGCACGGCCATGTTCCGTTGCACGTCGACCATCGCGCCGCCGACCGTATCGAAGTCCGGCGTGAAGCCGGTTTCGAGATAGTTGGCGATGTCGGCTTCCGACCAGTCGGCGATGCCGCCCTCGCCCGACGTGATGTTGGGCACGATGCCGCTGCCTTCCGCGGCCGCGGCGCCTGCCAGCCACTGGCTCTTCCTGGTACCGCCGGTAAGGTCCCGCGGCGTGTGGCATTCGCCGCAATGGCCGGGGCCTTCGACCAAATAGCGGCCGGCCTGCACCGGCTGTGGCGTGCCTTCGGGAAAGGAAACGACCGACTTGTCGCTCAGATAGAGCAATTTCCACAGACCAAGGCCGCGTCGGACGTTGAAGGGA
The DNA here is from genome assembly GCF_040319055.1 of Mesorhizobium sp. M0960. Classification (NCBI taxonomy): domain Bacteria; kingdom Pseudomonadati; phylum Pseudomonadota; class Alphaproteobacteria; order Hyphomicrobiales; family Phyllobacteriaceae; genus Mesorhizobium; species Mesorhizobium sp. M0960. Next base: position 15,175 of record NZ_JAMYNN010000016.1, read on the forward strand.
AACCCCAGCGAATTGGCGGGTGCCTTGCCGGCGACCGCGGGCAAGGTCTTCAGGAACGCATAGAGATCGGCAATGTCGGCCGGCTTCATGCGCGCGTATGAAATATAGGGAAATGCTGGATAAAGATGCTCGCCCGACGGCGACACGCCCTTCAGCATGGCGTTGGCAAAGTCTTCGACCGACCAGGCGCCGATGCCGTCCTTGGTATCCTGCGAGATATTCGGCGGCACGAAGGTGCCGAATGGCGTCTTGAGCTCGAGGCCGCCGACCAGCTGAAGGCGAGCGTCGCCTTGCGAGCCAGGCTTGGCATGACAGGATGTGCAGCCGCCAGCGTAGAAGATGCGCTTGCCCCTGTCAGCGTCACCGGGGCCAAGCTGCGCCAGCGTGGCGGCACCGAGCCTGACCGGAGCCGACAGGAACCAGCCGGCAATCGCGGCGACGCCGCCCAGAACGAGGGCGGCGCCGACGAGTTTCTTCAGCAAGGGCATTGCCCGCTATCAGCCTTTTTTCACCCTGTAGCTTTGATGACAGTTGCCGCAGCCGCCGCCGATGGTGTTGAACTGTGCCTTCAACGCGTCGGCATCCGCAGGTGCCGCGGCGACCGCCGCCTTGACGTCGGCGAGGTACTTGCCTTCAGCCGTCTTGAAGCCGGCCATGTCCTGCCAGATCTTGGGAGACGCCGTGGTGTCGCCGATGTCGCTGCCCGCCGGGAACAGCGCGTCGACGCCGGCATGGAATTTCTCGGCATTGGCCTGCAGTGCCTGCAACGCCGTCAGCACCGAAGCTGCGTCGTAGGGCGTCTCGCCCTTGACCACTTTCGACAAGCCGGCGGCGATCTTGCCACGTTCCTTCATCAGGGCCTGCCGGTCAGCGACCGGGTCGGCAAATGCCGCCGAACCGGCGAAGGCGAGCATCGAGATGGCGAGGATAAGCTTTCTCATTCACTTGGCTCCATGTTGAAGGCAATTCAGGGTGCGGTCCCACCCCGATGACAAACGGCAAGGATGGCTTAAAAATTCCGACGCTTCGCCTCACGCTTGCGTGAAATTTTTGCAACTGTCGTTCTGATGCTGAAAAAGAAAAGCCCCGGTTCTGCCGGGGCTTTCTGGAACGGATCAGGCCTTTTCGTAGAGTTCGAGCACATAGTCCCAGTTGATGAGACTGTCGACGAAGGCTTCGAGATATTTCGGCCGGGCGTTGCGATAATCGATGTAGTAGGAATGTTCCCAGACATCGACGCCAAGGATCGGCGTCGCGCCATGGACGAGCGGGTTCTCGCCATTCGGCGTCTTCGAGATCGCCAGCTTGCCGTCCTTGACCGAGACCCAGGCCCAGCCCGAACCGAACTGGGTGGTGCCGGCGGCGATGAAGTCGGCCTTGAACTTGTCGTAGCCGCCAAGATCGCTGTCGACCGCTTTTTGCAAGGCGCCCGGCAGCTTGTTGCCGCCGCCGCCCTTCTTCATCCATTTCCAGAAATGGATATGATTGTAGTGCTGGGCGGCATTGTTGAAGAGCCCCGCATTCTTGCCGAAGGACTGTTTGACGGCCTCTTCGACCGACAAATCGCCCAGGCCCGCCTCGGCGGCCAGCTTGTTGCCGTTGTCGACGTAGGCCTTGTGGTGCTTGTCGTGATGATATTCCAGCGTTTCCTTGGACATATAAGGCTGCAAAGCCTCGTAATCATAGGGCAAGGCGGGCAATTCAAAAGCCATCGGTCGTACTCCCTCGTGGAAAAATCCGGTGTCGATACCGGACTAACATAGGACTGGATTGGTCTGGAACAACTCCGGAAACGAAGCGCCGGGCCGCTTTTTAGCGGGTCAGCCGGGCGAAGTCGAATGCGCCCATTCCCAATAGAGTTCGCGCGCCTTCTTGGCCACCGGCCCGGGCTGCAGATTGCGATCCTCGATACGGGTGACCGGCACGACCTTCGAGTGGTTTCCGGTCGAGAAGATTTCGTCCGCCTCCAGGAAATCGCGGATCGACAGCGTCTTTTCCGTCGTCGTGAAACCGTACTCGCCAAGCAGGGCCATGGTGCGCGCGCGAGTGATGCCGGACAGGAAGGTGCCGTTCGGCGCCGGCGTCAGGACATGGCCGTCCTTGACCAGGAAAATATTCGAGGTCCCGGTCTCGGCGACATTGCCCAGCATGTCGAGCACGAGCGCATTGTCGAAGCCGCGCATCTTGGCTTCGAGGATGGCCCTGCCGTTGTTGGGATAAAGGCAGCCGGCCTTGGCGTTAGTCGGCATGGTTTCGATTGTCGGGCGGCGGAACGGCGACACCGTCACCGAAAAACCCGCTGGCGAGATCATCGGCGATTCATAGAGGCAAAGGCAGAAACGCGTCGAGGCCGGGTCGGCCGGCACGCCCATATAGCCGCCATGCTCGGCCCAATACATCGGCCTGATGTAGACCGCTGTGTTGCCGTCGAACTTCTTCAGCCCGTCCCAGGTCAGGCCGACGATCTTGTCGGTGCTCATCGTCGGTTTCAGGCCGAGCGCGATCGCCGAGGCGTTCACCCTTGCTGCATGGCGATCGAGGTCGGGAGCGACGCCCTCGAACCAACGGGCGCCGTCGAACACGCTGGTGCCGAGCCACATGGCATGGCTGCGCGGCCCGAGGATGGCGACGTTGCCCTCATACCAGTCGCCGTCGACGAAGGTCCATGTCGCGGATTGCGCCGCAGTCGCCAGTGTCATTGCCAGGTTCCGTTCGATGCTTGTTGCGGCGCATTGGAAGATGCTTTGGCGGCCGCCGTCAACCGGTTTGGCTGAGATTTGTTGAGGCCAGCGGGCTGGCGGACTGCAATCAGCGCTTGCGCCTTGCCTTGCGCAGCCTCAAAACTGTCGCATGCACCATGCAGCTTACGTTTTCGACGCCTATGGCACGCTGTTCGACGTGCATGCGGCCGTGCGCCGTCACGCCGACCAGATCGGGCCGGACGGCCAGTTGCTGTCCGAGATCTGGCGCGCCAAGCAGCTGGAATATTCCTGGGTCAGGACGCTGATGGGGGCCTATGCCGATTTCTGGCAGCTCACCGAGCAGGCTCTCGATTTCGCCCTGCGCAAGGTTCCATCCGCCGATGCCGGGCTGAAAGCGAAGCTGCTCGAGGCCTATTGGCGGCTGGACTGCTATCCGGAGGTGCCGGCCGTGCTCAAGGCGCTCAAGGCATCGGGAGCAAGGCTGGCGATCCTGTCCAACGGTTCGCCTGAAATGCTGGAGGCGGCCGTCAAGTCCGCCGCCTTGGACCAGGTTCTGGACGACGTCTATTCCGTCGACAGCGTCAGGCGCTTCAAGACCGACCCGTCGGTCTACGACATGGTCACCACGGGCTGGCGCCTCTACCCGGACGCGGTCTCGTTCCAGTCCTCCAACCGCTGGGACGTCGCCGGCGCCACCAAATTCGGCTTCAGGACGGTGTGGATCAACCGCACCAACCAGCCTGAGGAATACCGGGATTTCCCACCGGCCCTGATCCTGCCATCCCTCGATGGTCTGATCTCCGGGGTTTGACGCCGGACATGTTGCCTGGGCGCAACAGTGACGATCCAGTCACAGCTTTGCCTTTGTTTGTCCACCCTGCGGCCAGAATTGGAACCGCCTATCGCGCCGGGCATTGCTCGGGCAACCGCGCGCAACCGGGCGCATTCATGCTTTGTTGCGATTTGAGACTTAAAAAAAGGCAATCATGTTCACACCCCCATCGTCCTCTCTGCGCCTTAGCCGTCGCGGTTTCCTCAACGCCGCAGCCCTTGGCGCCGCCTCGGTCGCGGTCTCCAGTTGCACCACGCTGTCGCAACAACCGGTCGAGCCACCGCCGCCGACCTATGTCGAGCCGGCGCTCGGCGACTATGTGACGATGTATGGGCCGATGTCGGATGGCGGCTTCGAGCTGCCGGCCATACCGGTCGACAAGATCGACCCGCAGTTCCTGCGCCAGATCGTTGACGATCCGACCGGGCAGCAGCCAGGCACCATCGTCGTCGACACCACCAATCACTTCCTCTATCTGGTGCGCCCGGGCGGCCAGGCTATCCGCTACGGTGTCGGCCTCGGCCGCGCCGGTTTCGAATGGTCGGGCGATGCCGTGGTCCAATGGAAGCAGAAATGGCCGAAATGGACGCCGCCGGACGAAATGATCTCCCGGCAGCCGGAGTTGAAACCCTACAGCGCCGAGAATGGCGGCATGCCCGGCGGGCTCAAGAACCCGCTTGGCGCGCGGGCGCTCTATCTCTTCCAAGGCAACCAGGACACGCTCTACCGCTTGCACGGTTCGCCGGAATGGCGGTCGATCGGCAAGTCGGTGTCGTCAGGCTGCGTGCGCCTGATGAACCAGGATATCATCGATCTCTACGACCGTGTGCCGAACAAGACGCCGGTCGTGGTGACGGCCGATATCGGCCAGCCGATGGTGGCGACCGCAAACCGCAAAGCCATTCCGATCGACGCCGGCGTGCCGGAAGGATCGATCCTGCTCGGCCCGATAAAAGCGGTGACGAACTCGATCTTCTGAGCTGACGGAAGCACGGGGGCGCGATTGGCTCACGGCTCCTGCTGGTTTTGCCGAGCCTCGGCTTGCCCGTGCCGGTGCCCGCCTTCAGGTCCGATGTTTACGCCGAGCAGCGGATTTTGCCGCGCTCTGTGCAGACGCCGCCGGTGGATAGCTCATGATCCAAATACGTCTTCCGAAGGCCAAGCGGTCGGATGACCGCTTTGCGCCTAATCTCGGCCGTATAGATTCGCTTTGCCGTTTCCTGAAAGCTGACGTCGCAGGCGACCGCGCTGGAGGTCGTGGTGGCGCCAGGAGCTGCCATTCCCGGCGCTTCTCCAAAACTGACCTTCGCGCTACGGCTTGAGTCGGCCCTTCTCTGCCCCTCCTGCGGAGCAGTCCTACGGCAAGCCGTGACCCGAAAGCGGACTTGCGAGCCGCCGCCGAGCGTCATCTTCCTTCAAGAAAGAACCTTGCCGAGGAAAGCACGCATCACGCCGTTGAATTGCTCTGGTCTTTGCAGGGGTGCGAAGTGGCTCACGCCGGACAGGATGATCAATTCCGCTGCCGGAATGCTCCGCGCGAGATATGCGGCATGTTCGGGCTTGATGAACTCGTCGTGCTCGCTTTGCACGATCGCAACGGGCACATGGACATGGGTCAAGTCGCCTGCAGAATAGTTAGGTTCGCTCTTCATCATCTTGCCGACCGCTTCGACAAATACATTGAATTGGTCCGGCGTGGCCGATTGGTCGGCATAGTCCTTGGCGTGCCGTCTGAAACACCGGTCGACGGTCGGAGTGGGCTCGAATTCCTTTGTGCCGCTGGGGTCCATGTTGCAGCCAAAGAAGAATACACCGGCAACCCGCTCGGGTGCGTTCATTGCGAGGATTAAAGCGATGCACGCGCCGTCGCTCCAGCCCACAACGGCCGTCTTTTCCAACTGCAGCGCGTCCATCACGGCGAGCACGTCGGATGCCATCAACTCATATGTAAAAGGCCGCTGATCGCGCGTGCTGCGGCCGTGGCCGCGGCTATCAATGAGCACGGCGCGATAGCCAGAGCTGACCAGCGTTGAAACTTGATAGCCCCAATTACCGCTATGGCCGAGGCCACCATGCAGCAGGATCACGGGAGAGCCGGACCCGTATGTCGCGTACCAAATTCGAGCGCCGTCGTGATCCACGAAGCCCTGATCGCTCGTAACGGGCAGAGGCGCAGCGCCATGGGCCTCGAAATTCTTAAGGTCGTCGTCGTGTGATTCCATGCTGATGTGACTCCAAGTAAACAGAAAGGCCTGCAAACTGCCGCTGATGCAGATCAAACCAACCGCTGACAGGAGCCAGTTGCCCAAGCGACATAACACCGAGCGACTAACTGGATCAATGTCCGCTTCGGTGCGCGCTTGCGTCATTCGTGTGTCTGCTGGGAATGACGCATTCCCACCCCAGCCAGTCCTTCGCCGTCGATTTCGGTCGTTCGGTAGCTTAGGGTTCTTGAACGAACGGACGCGCTTAAAGCGACTTTCATGGCGCTCCTTCAAGCTGCCTTTCGCGCATCGGCCGGAGTCGACCTTGGCGGAAATTCGAACCAAGACACTACCGCCGCGGTGCGTCCGTCTGGCGGACGTGGGCGCCGGAAGCATTTTCGTCGCCGCCTATCTGTTGGTGTAGATCGGCCCCCGCGTCGTCACGCCGGGAAAGACGATGCGCCGAGGCTTGTCATCATTTGGAAGTTCTTCGATGCACAGCGAAATCGCTTGCAGTTCTGCGAAGCGATTCGCAATTATCGCCGCAATCCACGTCCCACCTGGAGGCTCCCATGGCCGAGGTCCTGCTGTTCCACCACGCACAAGGGTTGACTCCCGGCGTGCGCGCGTTCGCTGACGACCTGCGGGCAGCCGGGCACACCGTGCATACGCCGGACCTGTTCGACGGACGCACATTCCAGAGTATTGACGAGGGTCTCGCCTACATCGGTGAGATCGGGTTCGACGACATGCGGGAGCGCGGCGTCCGCGTCGCCGGCGAACTGACCCCCGAGCTCGTTTACGCCGGATTCTCGTTCGGCGTGCTGCCGGCGCAGAAGCTCACACAGACACGACCCGGTGCCTGCGGAGCCCTGCTCTTCCACTCCTGTCTGCCGATTAGCGGCGAGTGGGCCTTCGGACCCTGGCCGGACGGCGTCCCGGTCCAGATCCACGGTATGGATAACGACCTGATCTTCGTCGGCGAGGGCGACATCGACGCCGCTCGCGAGATCGTGGAGAAGGTCGAGGACGCGGAGCTGTTCCTCTATCCCGGCGACCAGCACTACTTCGCCGACAGCTCGCTCCCGTCGTACGAGGCGGCTGCCAGCGCGCTGCTCACGCGGCGGGTGCTCGAGTTCTTGGACCGTGTCTAACCATGTCGGCGAGGGCCTTATTGAGGAGCAATGGCAGCTCTCGTCAAATCTCCCATAGGGTCGAAACCGCGATCACCACCCGCGGGTTCGTTCCCTGGAGGGCTTCCGGACGCCGGCCCCGGCGCACGGCACCTCCCACAGAAGGCCGGCATCTGTAATCCTCCACAAGATCTGCCAAGGCATTTACTCGAGCAAGTGGCTGCTTTGGGGTCTCGGTGCTGGTTGCCGTGAATGTCAGCTATCAGGCAGCGTAATATGCTGATGAAGGGCGGGTCAGGGTCAGGTCACGACGATGTTCGCGACGACCTGAATGTCGGCTCTCGTGTATCCCAGCCTAAGGCGGCCTGTCCGCAATCGGCCCAAAGGCCGCAGGCTGCAATGCCCGCATGTCGGTCGCTGAAGGGGCGGTAGCCGCATCCCAGAGGCGGACACTAGAGCGAGCAGGCGGGGTGGCATGTTCACTCCCAAGTCTCGGGCGCATCCCGGAGGCTCTTTACCTTATCCGCCAAATAGACGGGAGCATAGCCGCCGCCCGCTGTCCTCCAGATCTGGCTACTGGCGCTTGATGCCAAGACAGCATTTGTCAAACTCGGTGGCCCGATGCTCCCTCACCGCCCCCTGGCCAAACTCCCCAGAATACCCCGCACGATCGCCCGTCCGACCGACGAGCCGACCGAGCGCACCACGGATTTGATCGCCGCCTCCGCCACCGTCTGGCGGTTGGAAGGCCGCGGCGCGCGGCGGCCGCCAGCTGGCTGGGGATCATCATTGCCGAAGCCGGGAATGGTCCAGCGCGAACGGCCGCTCTCCTGCTGCTGCGCTTGTGCCTCCTGGGCGTCCTTGGCCTTTTTTTGCAGCATCTCGAAAGCCGATTCGCGATCGACGGTCTGGTCGTACTGTCCCGAAACCGGGCTCTCAGTGATCAGCTTGCGGCGCTCTTCGGGCGTGATGGGGCCAAGCCGCGAGGATGGCGGGCGGATCAGCGTGCGCTGTACCATGGACGGCACGCCCTTGGCTTCCAGCGTGGAGACGAGTGCCTCGCCGGTGCCGAGTTGCGTGATCACGGTTGCACAGTCGAAATCGGGATTGGGCCTGAACGTCTCGGCCGCCGTCTTGACGGCCTTCTGTTCGCGCGGCGTATAGGCACGCAGTGCGTGCTGCACGCGGTTGCCCAACTGCGCCAGCACCGTTTCAGGGATATCCAGCGGATTTTGCGTGACGAAATAAACGCCGACGCCCTTCGAACGGATCAGCCGGACCACCTGTTCGACGCGGTCGATCAGCACCTTCGGCGCGTCGTCGAACAGAAGATGCGCCTCGTCGAAGAAGAAGACCAGCTTCGGCTTGTCCGGGTCGCCGACCTCGGGCAGTTCCTCGAACAGTTCCGACATCAGCCACAGAAGGAACGTCGCATAGAGCCGCGGATTCATCATCAGTTTGTCGGCGGCGAGCACGCTGATGGCGCCGCGTCCATCGCGCGTGGTGCGCATGATGTCGGCGATCCGCAATGCCGGCTCGCCGAAGAAATTGGCAGCGCCCTGCTGCTCCAGGACCAGCAGCGTGCGCTGGATCGCGCCGACCGAAGGTTTCGTCACATTGCCGTAGCGGGCGCCGATCTCTTCGGCGCGGTCGGCGATGTTGGCAAGCAGTGACTGCAGGTCCTTCAAGTCGAGCAGCAAAAGGCCTTCCTCGTCGGCGATGCGGAAGGCGATGTTCATAATGCCTTCCTGCGCCTCGGAGAGGTTCATCAGCCGCGACAGAAGCAGCGGCCCCATCTCCGAGATGGTGGCGCGGATCGGGTGACCCTGCTCGCCGAACAGATCCCAGAAGATGACCGGAAATTCCTGGAACTCATAGGGATCGAGCTTGACCTGCTCGGCCCGCTTGACCAGAAAATCCTGCGCTGTGCCCATCATGGCGATACCCGACAGATCGCCCTTGATGTCGGCGCAGAATACCGGCACGCCGGCATTGGAGAAACCCTCGGCCAATATCTGCAGGGTCACCGTCTTGCCGGTGCCGGTCGCGCCGGTGACCAGGCCGTGACGATTGCCATATTGCAGCAAAAGCCGTTCCGGCCGCTGATAGCTGTCGTCCGGCTTGCGGCTGGCTCCCATGAAGATACTGGTGTCGTCGGCCATGTGTCCGGTCTCCGCAAACCTATAGGGTTGAATGCCCTGATCCCCTTGAAGAAAAGGGAGGCCCGCCGCAGGTATAGTGAGGCCATTGCGCAGCGACAATGGGCATCCTCGAAAATGGCTTTTGGAGCTTGCGGAACCTGCCCATGTTTGGCAATCGGTTGACGGTCACCGTCACGGAAGGCGAGTTGCACGGCATGTGTGCTGCATTGTGATATGGGACCGGGGACCGTAGACTGACATAGTAGGCTGACACGGCCACTAGAACGAGGAGAACGGATGGGCGCCGGTGCCTTGACCCATGATGCCGACCTTCCGAGCGCCGACCGGCAACGATGGCTGGCGCTGGCGGAGAAGGCGCTGGCCGGCGGTTCCTTCGAGGAAAAGCTCGTCTCGCATACGGACGACGCCATCCGCATCGAGCCGCTCTACGAGCGTTCGGTGACCGTCGAGCCTGTCGTGCGCGCCAACCCGGGATCACCGTGGATCGTCAGCCAGCGTATCGACGATCCGGACATAGGCCGCGCCAGGGCGCAGGCGCTGGAAGACGTCGCGCAGGGTGCTACCGGACTGTCGCTTGTCTTCGAAGGCGCGCCGAACGCCTTCGGCTATGGCTTGCCGAGGACGGCCGAGGCGCTGGAGAGCGTGCTCGACGGCGTGCCGCTCAACCGCATCCAGATCCGCATCGATGCCCATCCCTGGAGCCGCGCCGTGGCCGACTGGCTGGTGGCGTTCTTGACCAAGCGCCGCTCCGACCCGGCAAAGCTCAACCTCTCCTTCGGCATCGATCCGGCGGCGATATTTGCCGGGACCGGCAGGCTGCGCATGTCGATCGAAGCTTTGCAGGCATCGATGCCGCAGTCGCTCGCACATTTCTTTTCGATGGGGGTGCCCGGCGTGCTGCTGGAAGCCGACGGGCGGGTGTTCCACAATGCCGGCGCAACCGAGGCGCAGGAGCTTGGCACGATGCTCGCCTCGGCAGTCTCCTATTTGAGGCTGTTCGAGAAGGCGCGCCAGCCGCTTGTCTATGCGGCGCCGCATATCGGTTTTGCGCTCAGCGTCGACCAGGACCAGTTCGTGTCGACGGCCAAGGTCAGGGCGTTGCGGAGACTGTGGGCGCGTGTCCAGGAGGCCTGCTCGATACCGCCCTCCACCGCCAGCATCCATGCCGAAACCTCCTTCAGGATGATGACGGCGGCCGACCCGGAAACCAACATCCTGCGCACCACCATCGCCGCTTTTGCCGCTGCCGCCGGCGGGGCGGATTCGATCGCCATCCTGCCGCATACCATCGCGCACGGCCTGCCCGCGGGTTTTGCACGCCGCGTTGCCCGCAACGCGCAACTGATCATGGCCAATGAAAGCCACATCGACCACGTCGCCGATCCGGCTTGCGGTTCGGGCGCCGTCGAAACCCTGACTGCGGAGCTCTGCGCGGCGGCCTGGCAGGAGTTCCAGCAGATCGAGGCGGAAGGCGGCGTGCTGACCAGCCTCGAACAAGGCCACGTCCAGAGACGCGTGCAGGCAGCTTCCGCCCGCCGCAACGCTGCCTACCAGGCGGGCGAACGGGCGATCGTCGGCACGACGCTGCACCCGTCGAAGACCGAGCGTCCGGTCGAGACGCTGGCGGCGGAGCGGCGGCCTGCCTTCACCGAAGGCGTTGCGGTGTGCGAGCCGCTGTTTCCGATCCGCATCGATCAGTCGATCGGAGCCGTGCCATGATCCCGGATTTCAGCCAGATCGCCTGGTCGCCGCCACGGCGGGCGCCGGTCGAGGTCAAAGGCCAGCGGATGACGCCGGAAGGCATCGCCGTCAAGCATCTCTACAACCAGGGCGATCTCAAGGGCTTGCCGCATCTCGATACCTATCCGGGCCTGCCGCCCTTCGTGCGCGGCCCCTATCCGACGATGTATGTCCAGCAACCCTGGACGATCCGGCAATATGCCGGCTTCTCGACGGCCGAAGAGTCCAACGCCTTCTACCGGCGCAACCTTGCCGCCGGCCAGAAAGGCCTGTCGGTCGCCTTCGATCTCGCCACGCATCGCGGCTACGACAGCGACCATCCGCGCGTCGCTGGCGATGTCGGAATGGCCGGCGTCGCCATCGATTCCATTCTCGACATGCGCCAGCTGTTCGAGGGCATCCCGCTTAACGAGATGACGGTATCGATGACGATGAACGGCGCGGTGCTGCCGATCATGGCGCTCTATATCGTGGCGGCGGAGGAACAGGGCGTCGCGCAGAAGGACCTCACTGGGACCATTCAGAACGACATCCTGAAAGAGTTCATGGTGCGCAACACCTACATCTATCCGCCCAAACCTTCGATGCGGATCGTGTCGGACATTTTTTCCTACACGTCGACGCATATGCCGAAGTTCAATTCGATCTCGATCTCCGGCTACCACATGCAGGAGGCGGGAGCGACGGCGGACCTCGAGCTCGCCTACACGATTGCCGACGGTATCGAATATGCCCGCGCCGGCGTCGCGGCCGGCCTCGACATCGACCGTTTCGCGCCGCGCCTCTCGTTTTTCTGGGCGATCGGCATGAATTTCTTCATGGAAGTCGCGAAGCTGAGAGCAGCGCGCCTTTTGTGGGCCAGCCTGATGCTGAAGAACTTTTCGCCGAAGGACGAGCGCTCGCTGTCGCTGCGCACCCATTGCCAGACTTCGGGCTGGTCGCTGACGGCGCAGGACCCCTACAACAACATCATCCGCACCATGATAGAGGCGATGGCGGCGACTCAAGGCCACACGCAGTCGCTGCACACCAATTCCTTCGACGAGGCAATGGCGCTGCCGACCGATCATTCGGCCCGCATCGCCCGCAACACACAGCTCATCCTGCAGAAGGAATCCGGCACGACCCGGAGCATCGACCCGTGGGGCGGCTCTGCCTATGTCGAGCGGCTGACGCATGATCTGGCGGCGCGCGCGCTCGCCCATATGGAGGAGGTCGAGAGCCTCGGGGGCATGGCCGCGGCGATCGAAAAGGGCCTACCGAAGCTGCGCATCGAAGAGGCTGCCGCGCGCACCCAGGCGCGCATCGATTCCGGCGAACAGATCGTGGTCGGCGTCAATGCCCACCGTCCCGGCACGGACATCGAAGTCGACGTGCTGAGGATCGACAACGCGGAAGTCAGGGCGCGGCAATTGTCGAAGCTGCAGCGGCTGAAAGGCACGCGTGACGTCGCCGCCGTCGAGAGCGCGCTCGATGCGCTGACCCGTGCTGCCGGGAGTAACGAAAACCTGCTGGAATTCGCCATCCGGGCGGCGCGCGCCAATGCCACGGTCGGCGAGATTTCGCTGGCGCTGGAAAAGGTCTTCGGCCGCCATGTCGCCTCGGTGCAGACGATCTCCGGCGTCTATCGCAACGCGCTTGGCGACAATCCGGTGGTCGACCGGTTGCAGGACAAGGTCGTAGCGTTCGAGGAGAAGTCCGGCGGCAAGCCGCGTATTCTGGTCGCCAAGATGGGGCAAGACGGCCATGATCGCGGCCAGAAAGTGATCGCCACCGCCTTTGCCGATCTCGGCTTCGACGTCACCGTTGGGCCGATGTTCCAGACGCCGGACGAGATCGCCAAGCTGGCGGTCGAGCATGACGTGCACATCGTCGGCGCCTCGTCGTTGGCGGCAGGCCATTTGACGCTCATTCCCGAACTCAAACAGGCGCTGAAGAAGCTCGGCCGCGACGACATGCTGATCGTCGCCGGCGGCGTCATTCCACCGAAGGATTACGATGCAGTCCGGCAGGCAGGCGCAGCGGAGATCTTCCCGCCCGGCACGGTCATCCCGGAAGCGGCGGAGCGGCTGATGGATCGGCTGCTGCAGGCGGGCTGACGCTTTGTTATAATGCCCGTTGCAACGACCGACACGCTGAGTTATAATCGGCGTTGCAACAGGATGTCTCACCATGAACACGACCATTCGCAAGATCGGCAATTCCGAAGGCGTGATCCTACCGAGGGAGCTTCTCGATCGTCTGAACCTGAAGGCCGGCGACCAGCTTCAAATCGTTGAAACAGGTGACGGTCTTGCGCTGAAGCCGGTGGACGACAGCTTCGAGCGGCAAATGAAAGCTGCCCGCGAGGTCATGGACAAATACAAGGTCGCGCTTCAGAAGCTCGCCGAATGAGCTGGGAGTTTCTGACGCGGCGTGCAGTCGAAGCGATGCACGCCGAGCAGTTGCGCCGACACGGCGGAGCACAAGGCTTGAGGGATGAAAATGCCATTGAATCGGCGCTCGCCCGTGCGGAGAACAAAGCCAACTACGGAGACCCGTCGGTTGAAGAACTCGCCGCCGTCTATGTCTTCGGCATCGCCCGAAATCATGCCTTTGTCGACGGCAACAAACGCACCGCCATTGTCGCTGCCGGCGCATTTCTGATTGTGAATGGTTATGCCCTGTCGGCCAATGACGGCATGCTTTACGAATTCGTCATGGGCGTCGCCGCCGGCGAAATCGACGAGGCCGGTGCCGCGGCGTTCTTCCGCGACCATGTCGTCAAGCTCGAAGACTAACTATCGGAGAGCTTGACGATCTCCCATTCCTTGCCGTTAACCACGGCAATTTCGCCGACCTTCTTGCCGAACAGCGCCATCGCCATCGGCGACATATGGGAAATTGACCCTTTGGCCGGGTTGGCCTCATCCTCGCCGACGATCTTCCAGTGCACCTTCTTGCCGTCGTCGCTCTCCAGTGTGACGCCCATACCGAAGCGAACCATGTCGCTGCCCGGTTCCGGCACCGAAAGCTCGGCGCTTTCACGCCGCGCCGTCCAATAGCGGAGATCACGCGACACCAGCGCGATGCGCTCGCGGTCGGCCCTCTTTTCGGCTCTGCCCAGTTCGTCGCGCAGAGCGGCCACCTCCGCATCGATCAGCGCCAGGCCGTGTTCCGTCACCAGATTGCGGTGATGGCTGATCGGCCGCTCGCCGATGCCGGCAATGGCGTTTTCGCTGTCTTCCTCGCGGGTGAAGGCCCTGCTCATCCGATGAACTTAGGCCCGGCGCGACGACTCCACAAGCCATAGCCGGCAAACCCGACCTCGGGGCCGATCCCGTCTGGCACGAATCCTGCCGCGTGAGCGTTGGACGCAAGGGATCTGTGCCGATGTTGAACAGAAGAACGCTGCTTACGCAGACCGCCGGCTTTGCCGTCATGGGGCTTTCGCTCGGCAAGGCAGCGGCGGAAAACCTGCCCGGCATCGACAAAGCCGCGATGCGCGGGGCGATCAATGCGACCGATCTCGGCGTCCGGCCCGGCGCGCTTGAGGACCAGAGCAAGGCTTTCACCAAGCTGCTGCGCGAAGCGCACGTTCGCGACATGCCGGTGTTCCTGCCGCCGGGGACCTATATCGTTTCCAACCTGTCGCTGCCCGGCCGCGTTCGCCTGTCCGGCGTGGCGGGCGCATCGCGGATCGTCTATGGCGGCAACGGCCATCTCATCATGGCGGAACAGGCCGAGCATATCGAACTCAGTGGACTGGTGTTCGACGGCAGCAACCACTGGATGGGCGATTATACGCAAGGCCTGCTCGATCTGCGCCGCATCGCCCATCTCGTCGTCGACAATTGCCAGCTTACCGGCAGCGGCAAGAACGGTCTGGCGCTCGAACACGCCTCGGGCCGTATCGAACGCTCGGAGATATCCGATGCGGCCGATGCCGGCATCTATTCGGTCGAGGCCGATGGCCTGGAAATATCAGGCAATAGCGTCTCCGACTGCGCCAATGGCGGCATTCTGGTGCACCGCTGGCAGGCGGCGGAAGATGGTACCATCGTCAGCGGCAACCGCGTCGAACGCATCCAGGCGCGCAGCGGCGGAACCGGCCAGAACGGCAACGGCATCAATGCCTTCTGCGCCGGCAATGTCATCATCTCCGGCAATATTGTTTCGGATTGCGCGTTTTCGGCTATCCGCGCCAACAGTGCCAGCAATTTGCAGATCACCGGCAACACCTGCTCGCGCTCGGGCGAAACGGCCGTGTATTCCGAATTCTCATTCGAAGGCGCCATCATCAGCAACAACATCGTCGATAGTGCTGCGAACGGTATTTCGATCGTCAATTTCAACGAAGGCGGCCGCATGGGGGTCTGCTCCGGCAACATCGTCCGCAACCTGTCGACCAGCGGCCCCTACCCTGCCGATGCGCCCGGCTTCGGCGTCGGCATCAGCGTCGAGGCAGACACCACCGTTTCCGGCAATGTCGTTGAGAATGCGCCGCTCTACGGCATGCAGATCGGCTGGGGACCGTTCATGCGCAATGTGGTCGCCACGGGAAACGTCATCCGCAAGGCGGGGACCGGTATCGTCGTCACCGTGGTCGAAAGTGCCGGGACGGCAATCATCTCCGACAATGTCATCGACGGAGTCCAGAACGGCGCGATCGTCGGCCAGCGCTGGGCCGAGCCGGTGACCGGCGACCTCGCCGCGTCAGGCAATGCCGGCTATGCGCATTTGACCGTGAGCGCAATCACGTCAGTTGAGGGCGGCGGTGGGCCGGAGCGCGCCGACTTTGGCGCCGATCCGGCTTTCGATAGGCGGATTTGCCTGTTCGATCAGCTTTGCCGCCAGCGGCTGGTCTGCGTGCAAAAGCTTTAACAGCACGGCCGCGAGCATGACTTCAGTTGCGCGGCCGGCGCCGTCGTCGCATTTCAGCGCGATGCCAAGGCCAAGCTCTGGAAGGGCGGCACAATGGACGCCCTCGGCGCCCCCCTTGGCAAAGATCCGGCCAGGCGCGGCCTCCATCATCGCGACGTCGGACCTGCCAGTGCCGGCGACGAAAAACGGCTCGGCCATGCAGGCGGAAAGCAGCCGCTTCGCCGCCCGGGCGCGCACCGGCTCGAAGCTGGCGCCTGTCGCCATGCGGGCAAAGCCAAGCGCAAAGCTGCGCAGCGGCACGGCATAGGTCGGAATCGAGCAACCGTCAGTGCCACGGTGATCGGCGTCATGGGCAGCACCGGTCACCGCCTGCATCGCTTCGCGCACCATCTCCTGCGAAGCATGGCCAGCCTTGACGTAACCGCGATGGGCGATGCCGCTGTGAACGCAGGTGCATAGGAAGCCTGAGTGCTTGCCGGAACAATTGTTGTGCAGCGCGTTCGGCACGCTGCCGGCGCGGGCAAGCGCCAGCGTCGCCCCATGGCTCGACGGCCAATGCGCGCCGCATTCGAGTGCCGTCTCGTCCAGGCCGGCCTTCGCCAGCATAGCCCTCGCGAGCTCGACATGTGGCGGCTCGCCGGAATGCGAGGCGCAGGCCAGTGCCAGCTCCCGGTCACCGAAGCCGTAGCCATCGGCAGCGCCGCTCTCGACCAGCGGCAACGCCTGGATCGCCTTGACCGCCGAACGCGGGAACACCGGTTGTGCCGTGTCGCCGATCTCCCAGACAGGCTTGCCGTCGGCGTCGAAGACGGCAACAGCGCCGCGATGCGCGCTCTCGACGATAGCGCCGCGCAAAACTTCGACCAGAACCGGATTTGTCATGAATTCCCCGCTAGCGCATGATCTCGAAACTCGGAATCAATTTTCGAAAAGGATCATGCGCAAAATCAAAGCGATATAGCGCCCTTTTGCGCGCGCGAAGCGGCGCGCGCGCTGTAATGCGGGGCCGCTTTTATCTGATCCGGTCGAGAATGGAAACGTAGTTGGCGACCGCCGCGCCGCCCATGTTGAAGATGCCGCCGAGCTTTGCTCCCGGCACCTGGATTCCGCCCGCCTCGCCGACGAGTTGCATGGCGGTAAGCACATGCATCGATACGCCGGTGGCACCGATCGGGTGGCCCTTGGCCTTCAGCCCGCCGGACGGATTGACCGGCAGCCTTCCGTCTTTCGCCGTATCGCCATCCAAGGCCAGCTTGGCGCCCTCGCCCGGCTTGGCCAGGCCCATCGCCTCATACTCGATCAGCTCGGCGATGGTGAAACAGTCATGCGTCTCGACGAAGGACAGGTCGCCGAGCGTCACGCCGGCCTGCTTCAGCGCCTGATTCCAGGCCTGCTCGCAACCTTCGAACGCGAGGATGTCGCGCTTCGACATCGGCAGGAAATCCTGCACATGCTCATTGGCGCGGAAGGCGACGGCGCGGCGCATCTTCAGCGCCGTCGCCGTGTCGGCGAGGACAAGGGCGGCGGCGCCGTCCGAAACCAGCGAGCAGTCTGTGCGCTTCAGCGGACCGGCGACGAAGGGGTTTTTTTCGCTTTCCTGCCGGCAGAACTCGTAGCCGAAATCCTTGCGCATCTGCGCGTAGGGATTGTCGACGCCGTTCTTATGGTTCTTGGCGGCGATCATCGCCAGCGCATCCGACTGGTCGCCGTAGCGCTGGAAATAGGCTTGAGCGATCTTGCCGAAGACGCCAGCGAAGCCTGCCGGCGTGTCACCATCCTCCGGCAGATACGAGGCCTTGAGCAGGTTCTTGCCGATCTCAGGACCGGGCGTCGTCGTCATCTGCTCGGCGCCGACCACCAGCACGATACGGGCGGCATTTGCGTCGATGGCGCGGATGCCTTGCCTGACCGCCGCCGAGCCGGTGGCGCAGGCGTTCTCGACGCGGGTCGCCGGCTTGAAGCGCAGCCGGTCGTCTGCCTGGAGGACCAGGCTCGCGGTGAAATCCTGGGCGGAAAACCCGGCGTTGAAGTGGCCGAGCACGATCTCGTCGACGTCATCTGGACCGATGCCGGCATGATCGAGCGCCTCGACCGCCACCTTGGTGATCAGGCCCTCCAGCGTCTCGCCTTCGAGCTTGCCGAAGCGCGAATGCGCCCAACCGACGATGCATGCTGTCATGGCGATCTCCATCCTGCAGGCCCGGCTGCGCGATGTCGCGGCCGCTCGGCATTGTTCAAGGATGAACCGTTCCGCCGGTTTCGTGAAGGGGCCAGAACCGCACAATCGCTTGATCTTGATATCTGGTCATAACGCCTGGCATTTGCCAGCAAATCAGGCTGAATTTTTTGTTGATTGATGCGTCAATAAAAAATAAACTTACCCAACAGGCCGGAGCAAGAATGCCGAAACTCGGAATGGAGCCGTTGCGCCGCAAGGCGCTCATCGACGCAACGATCTCGGCGATCGGCGAGCGCGGTTCGCTTGATGTCACGATGTCGGAAATCGCCGGGCGCGCCGGCGTGTCCTCGGCGCTTGCCCACCATTATTTCGGCGCCAAGGACGAATTGCTGTTGGCGACGATGCGGCACATCCTGAGCGGGCTCACCGCCGATACGCGGCGCGCGCTTCGCACGGCCGGCACGGCGCGCCAGCGCGTCTCGGCAGTGGTCGCGGTCAATTTCTCCGACGTCCAGTTCCAGCCGGAAACGATCGCCGCCTGGCTCGCCTTCTATGTCGAGGCGCAGAAATCGGCAGCACTTCGCCGGCTGCTCAAGGTCTATGCACGGCGGCTGCATTCCAATCTGCTTAGCGGGCTGACCGGTATCCTGCCGAGAAGCGAGGCCGACCGGGTTGCCGAAGCGACGGCGGCGCTGATCGACGGGCTCTATATCAGGCGCGCGCTGAAGGACGGCGTGCCCGATGCCGCGACCGCGATCGCACTGGTTGAGGACTATCTCGAAATGAAGCTTAGCGGACGGCAGAAGCAGTGACATCCAAGCGACCCAACATCCTGATCGTCATGGTCGATCAGCTCAACGGAACGCTGTTTCCAGACGGGCCGGCAGACTTCCTGCACGCGCCACATCTGAAGGCGCTCGCCGCGCGTTCGGCGCGTTTTTGCAACAACTACACCGCCTCGCCGCTCTGCGCGCCGGGCCGCGCCGCATTCATGAGCGGCCAATTGCCGTCACGCACCGGGGTCTATGACAACGCCGCCGAATTCACCTCGTCGATCCCGACCTTTGCCCATCATCTGCGCGCCGCCGGCTATCACACCTGCCTCTCTGGCAAGATGCATTTCGTCGGGCCGGACCAGTTGCACGGCTTCGAGGAACGGCTGACCACCGACATCTATCCGGCCGATTTCGGCTGGACGCCGGACTATCGCAAGCCCGGCGAGCGGATCGACTGGTGGTATCACAATCTGGGCTCAGTGAGCGGTGCCGGAACTGCCGAAATCACCAACCAGCTGGAGTATGACGACGAGGTCGCCTTCCATGCGGTGCAGAAGCTCTACGATCTTGCCCGCGTCTCCGACGACGTCGCACATCGGCCCTGGTGCTTGACGGTTTCCTTCACCCATCCGCACGATCCCTACGTCGCACGGCGGCGCTACTGGGACCTCTACGAGGATTGCCCGGCGCTCGAGCCCGAGATCGGCTTCATTCCCTACGACAGGCAGGACCCGCATTCGCAGCGGCTCTACCGCGCCAGCGACTATGATAGCTTTGACATCACCGCGGAGCAGATCCGCCGCGCGCGGCGCGGCTATTTCGCCAATATCTCCTATCTCGACGACAAGCTCGGCGAGTTGCTGTCGGTGCTCGAGCGCACGCACATGCTCGACGACACGGTCATCCTGTTCTGCTCGGACCACGGCGACATGCTCGGCGAGCGCGGCCTATGGTTCAAGATGTGCTTCTTCGAAGGTTCGGCGCGGGTGCCGCTGATGATCGCCGGCAAGAGCATACGCACCGGGCTGATCGACACGCCGGTCTCCAACCTCGACGTGACGCCGACGCTTTGCGATCTCGCCGGCATCGACATCAGCGCGATTGCGCCGTGGACCGACGGCCAGTCGCTACTGCCGCTGCTGAACGGAAGGAAACGCTCCGCGCCGGTGCTGATGGAATATGCAGCCGAAGGCTCGAACGCGCCGATGGTGGCGATGCGCGAGGGCCGCTACAAATTCATCCATTGCGAGATCGATCCGCCGCAACTGTTTGATCTTGAATCGGATCCGCTGGAATTGACCAACCTCGCCGCCGATCCGGCCAATGCGGCTTTGGTCGCGGCTTTCACCGGCAAGGTGCGGGAGCGCTGGGACATGGCGGCGTTCGATGCCGCGGTGCGTGCCAGCCAGGCACGCCGCTGGGTGGTCTACCCGGCGCTGCGCAACGGCACCCACTACCCTTGGGAATTCCAGCCGCTGCAGAAAGCATCGGAGCGCTACATGCGCAATCACATGAACCTCGACCTGCTCGAAGAGCAGAAGCGCTTTCCGCGAGGCAAATGATGGCAGACAGTCTCGTCCCCTCGCTCGACCATCTCAGGCAGGCCTATGCCGCCACCTCCAAGGCGACGCAGATCACGCCGCTGCTGGAATCGGCGGCACTCGCCCGCGAGACCGGCGCCGCCCGCTTCTTCGTCAAGGCCGAGTCGCTGCAATGGGCAGGATCGTTCAAGGTGCGCGGCGCCTACTGGCGGCTGAAGCGGCTGTCGCCTGACGAAGCCAAAAAGGGCGTCGTCGCCTATTCCTCCGGCAATTTCGCGCAAGGGCTGGCGGCGGCGGGCCAGGCGCTCGGCATTCCTGTCACCATCGTCATGCCGATCGACGCGCCGGCCGCCAAGCGCGACGCCACATCGGGCTACGGCGCGCACGTCGTGCTGACCGACCATGGCGAGCGCGCGCGTGAGGAAGTCGCTGCCGCCAGGGCGCGCGAGATCGCCGCGAGCGAAGGCCTGGCGCTGCTGCACCCGTTCGACGATCCGGAGATCGTCGCCGGCCAGGCCGGTGCCGGGCTGGAGGCACTCGACCAGCTCGCCGCCAGGCAAACCGAGGCCGATCTCTTGTTCTGCTCGGTCGGCGGCGGCGGCCTGATCGGCGGTGTTTCGCTGGCCTTCCACTACCTGTCGCCAGCCACGAAGATCATCGGCGTCGAGCCGGAAGGTTTTGACGGCATGGGCTCGTCGCTGGCACATGGCGCCATCGAAACCATGCCGATCGGGCCGAAATCGATCTGCGACGGGCTGATGTCGCGGCGGCCTGGCGACGCGCCGTTCGCAGCGGTGAAGACCGCCGGCGTTCGCGGCGTCACCGTCGACGATGCTTCGGTGCGGCGCGCTATGCGGATCGCCTTCGAGCGGCTGAAGCTGGTGCTCGAGCCTTCGGGCGCTGCTTCACTCGCGGCGTTGCTCGGCGGCAAGGTCGACGTGACCGGCAAGACCGTTCTCGTAGTGGCAACCGGCGGCAACGTCTCGCTGGCCGATTTCATTGCGCATATGAACCATGGGCGCGCATGAACCATGCTTGAAGCGGATTTCGTCATCATCGGCTCCGGCTCGGCCGGCTCGGCCATGGCCTACCGGCTGTCGGAGGACGGCAAGCATTCGGTGATCGTCATCGAATATGGCGGCAGCGATATCGGGCCGCTGATCCAGATGCCGTCGGCGCTGTCGATCCCGCTCAACATGAGCCTCTACGACTGGGGCTTTGCCAGCGAGCCGGAGCCGCATCTCGGCGGCCGCGTGCTGGCAACGCCTCGCGGCAAGGTCATCGGCGGCTCATCCTCGATCAACGGCATGGTCTATGTGCGCGGCCATGCCCGCGACTTCGACCATTGGGCCGAACAGGGCGCGGCCGGCTGGGGCTTCGCAGACGTGCTCCCGTACTTCAAGCGAATGGAGGACAGCAATGGCGGCGAGAATGGCTGGCGCGGCCATGGCGGCCCGCTGACTGTGCAGCGCGGCTCGCGGACCAATCCACTCTACGGCGCCTTTGTCGAGGCAGGCCGTCAGGCCGGTTTCGAGCTAACCGATGATTACAATGGCGCGAAGCAGGAAGGTTTTGGGCCGATGGAGCAGACCATTCGTGGCGGTCGCCGCTGGTCGGCGGCGAGCGCCTATCTCAGGCCGGCACTCAGGCGGAAAAATGTCAGCTTGGTCAAGGGGTTCGCCCGACGGGTAATCATCGAGAATCAACGCGCCACCGGAGTCGAGATCGAAGCGCGCAAGCGGATTCAGGTGATCAGAGCGCGGCGTGAGGTGATCGTTGCCGCGTCCTCGATCAACTCGCCCAAGATCCTGATGCTGTCCGGCATCGGCCCCGGCCAGCACCTCAAAGAGAACGGCATTCCGGTGATTGTCGACCGGCCCGGCGTCGGCCGCAATCTGCAGGACCACATGGAACTCTACATCCAGCAGGAATCGACAAAGCCGATCACGCTGAACTCCATCTTGAACCCGTTCTCGAAGGCATTGATCGGCGCGCAGTGGCTGTTCTTCAAGTCCGGCCTCGGCGCCACCAATCATTTCGAGGCGGCCGCCTTTGTGCGCTCGCGCGCCGGCGTCGATTATCCCGATATCCAGTATCACTTCATACCGGCAGCAGTCCGCTATGACGGCAAGGCGGCGGCGAAGGCGCATGGCTTCCAGGCGCATGTCGGGCCGATGCGGTCGAAGTCGCGCGGTTCGGTCACGCTGCGCTCGCCCGATCCCAAATCGAAGCCGGTGATCCGCTTCAACTACATGTCGCATCCGGACGACTGGACGGAGTTCCGCCACTGCATCCGGCTGACCCGTGAGATCTTCGGGCAAGCGGCCTTCGATCCTTACCGCGGCAAGGAACTGTCGCCGGGTTCGCACGTACAATCGGACGACGAGCTCGACGCCTTCATCCGCGACCACGCCGAAAGCGCCTATCACCCTTGCGGCACCTGCAAGATGGGCCGTGCCGACGATGCGATGAGCGTCGTCGATCCGGAATGCCGCGTCATCGGCGTCGAAGGGCTGCGGGTCGCCGATTCCTCGATCTTCCCGCGCGTCACCAATGGCAATCTCAACGCGCCGTCGATCATGACTGGCGAGAAGGCCGCCGACCACGTTCTCGGGCGCTCGCCGCTGGCGCCGTCCAACCAGGAACCATGGATCAATCCGCGCTGGCAGGCGTCGGACAGATAGGCCATGATCCGGCGGACGCACATTCCGCCTGCCGCGAAAGACGATTGGAGAACAGTCATGCGCGCCCAGCCAACGGCATCGCATTATGTCAACGGCCGCTATATCGACGACGAGCGCGGCGCGCCGCTGCCGGTCATCTATCCGGCGACCGGCGAGACCATTGCCATGCTGCGCTCGGCGACGCCGAACGTGCTTGAACTCGCGATCGAAGCCGCGCGTGCGGCACAGCCGGCCTGGGCACGGCTGAAGCCGGTCGAGCGCGGCCGCATACTGCGCCGTGCCGCCGACATTTTGCGCGCCCGCAATGCCGATTTGGCGCGTATCGAGACGCTCGACACCGGCAAGCCGATCCAGGAGACGCTGGTTGCGGACGCCCCTTCGGCGGCGGATTGCCTCGAATATTTCGGCGGCGCGGTCGCCGCCTTTAATGGCGAGGCCGTCGATCTCGGCGGTCCCTTTGCCTATACCAGGCGCGAGGCGCTCGGCGTCTGCGTCGGCATCGGCGCGTGGAACTACCCGATCCAGATCGCCGGCTGGAAATCCGCACCCGCCCTCGCCATGGGCAATGCGATGGTGTTCAAACCGTCGGAAAACACGCCGCTTTCAGCGCTGGCGCTCGCCGAAATCTACACCGAGGCCGGGCTGCCCGACGGGCTGTTCAATGTCGTGCAAGGTTTTGGCGATGTCGGCGCCGGCCTTGTCGGCCATGAGGTCGTCGCCAAAGTCTCGGTGACCGGCTCAGTGCCGACCGGCCGCAAGGTGCTGTCGCTCGCCGGCTCGAAGATGAAGCACGCGACGATGGAGCTCGGCGGCAAGTCGCCGCTGATCGTCTTCGAAGACGCCAACCTCGAAAACGCCATCGGCGGCGCGATGCTCGGCAATTTCTATTCGACCGGTCAGATCTGCTCCAACGGCACACGGGTCTTCGTGCAGCGCAGCATCCATGACCGTTTCGTCGAAAGGCTGACCGAGCGGACCAAGAAAATCCGCATCGGCGACCCGCTCGACCAGGACACGCAGATGGGGCCGCTGGTCTCGAAGGCGCAGCACGACAAGGTCGTCTCATACATCGAGGCCGGCAAGCAGGATGGTGCGGTGCTCGCCTGCGGCGGCAATGTGCCTTCGCTGCAGGGTTTTCAGGGCGGCTTCTTCGTCGAGCCGACGGTGTTCACCGGTGTCACCGACACGATGCGCATCGCCCGCGAGGAGATTTTCGGGCCTGTCATGAGCGTGCTGAAGTTCGACAGCGAGGACGAGGTGATCGAGCGCGCCAACGACACCGAATTCGGCCTCGCTGCAGGCGTGTTCACGCGCGACCTGGCGCGCGCCCACCGTGTCATCGCCGAATTGCAGGCCGGCACCTGCTGGATCAACGCCTACAATCTGACGCCGGTCGAAATCCCGTTCGGCGGCTTCAAGCAGTCCGGCATCGGCCGCGAGAATTCGCTCGCGGCATTGGCACTCTATTCGCAGCTAAAGTCGGTCTACGTCGAGACCGGTGATGTCGCCAGCCCGTACTGATCCTTGCGGGCCGTACCGTCCAGATACTGCGTCAGCGCACAGACCAGATGGTAGAAGATGCTGGCCGGCACCTCGCTTGCCAGCGAGCGGCCACGCTCGTCGATGCGGTCGATCCACAGGCCGAGCGGTGCCGGATTGATGTGCCAGCGGAACAGCCGGCCGACACGCGCCTCGATTTCCGGCTTCAGGTCGGGACCGCCCGAGCCGTCCAGCGCGATCGCTGCCTTGATTGCTTCGGCCTGCGGCCAACTGCGCGAGACGCGGTCGAGCGGCAGCCCTTGCCGCGAGACGGCGCCGTAGGCGAGGCCTGTGGCGCGGTTCAGGCCATTGGCAATCGCCGACGCGTAGAGTTTCCTGGCGAGGCCGGTCAAGCCGCTTTGGCCGCTGCGGCCCGCGAAGTCGACCAGCAGCGAGGCCCATTCGAAATGATGGCCCGGTTCGGTCCACGTGCCTTTCTCGCCAGGGGCTGGCCGCCATTCATTGTCGAAATACTCACCCAGCGTCCAGCTTTCCGGGTCGAAGAAATGGCTGCGGAACAGATCGACGATGCGCGCGGCGCGGCGAAGATAGGCGCGCTCGCCGGTCGCCTGATGCCAGGCCAAAAACGCCTCGAGCAGATGCATGTGCGGGTTGGAGCGGCGTTCGCCCTCGCCGCTCGAGGTCTCGCGGAAGCCGGTCAGGCGTTCGTCCTCGAGATGCGCGTCGATGAACGCAAAGGTCTCCTCGCCAAGCCGCAATGCATCCGGATTGCCGCACATATGGGCATGCGCCAGCGCCAGAAGCACGCAGGAATGGTCATAGGCATCCTCGGCGGCATCGGCGACGGTGCCGTCGACGTTGAGCGTGCGCACCCAGCCGCCATTATCGGTGCGGCCGTTCCTGGCCATGAATTCGAGGCCGTGGCTAATCAGCCGATCGGCCGGGCCGTTCCAGCCGCGCGCCTTGGCGACGGCGAAGGCATAGATCTGCCTGGCCTGCGTGCGCATGCGCTTGGGTTTCATCAGCGGGGTGGCGTCGAAACCGAGCGCCTCATGGAACCCGCCATGGCGCTCATCGACGCCGATCGTCGACCACAGCGGCACCGTCTCCTCGAACAGCCAATGGTGCACGCGGCGTTGCCAGGCGCCGCTTTCGATGACGCGATCGTCGGCGGGCGTGAACCTGGTCTCCAGGCGGCCGCTCTTTTCGAGCTGCTCGACGATCTTCTTGACGTTCTGGCTGTGGCTGACCGGCGCGACGAAAGTGGCGTCGGCGGTCGAGACGATGGCGACGTCCTTCAGGCCAATGGCCGACAGCAGGCGGCCGTCGCTGCGGATATAGGAGTTCTCGCAATCGATGGCGACGACGTCGCCGACAATGACGTTGCCCTGCTTGTCGGACGGCCCGACATCGAGCAGCGATTGCCAGGAACCGAGATCGTTCCAGCGAAAGCCGGCCGGCACCATGGCGATGCCGCTGGCGCGCTCCATGATCGCATAGTCGATCGATGTCGAAGGGATGGCGGCATAGAGCTCCAGAGGCATGTAGAGGCCGGAAAGATCCGATGTCGCAGCCTGGTAGGCAGCCTCTGTGGCGCTCCAGATGTCTGGCTGGAAAGCCATGAACGCGTCGCGCATGGCACTGGCGCGAAACAGGAAGATGCCGGTGTTCCAGTAGAAATTGCCGGCCTCAAGATAGCTCTGCGCGGTGGCGAGATCGGGTTTTTCGACGAAACGCGAGACATCGCAGATGCCATCGCGCTCGCCGGCCACCTCGATGTAGCCATACCCGGTCTCCGGTTGGGTGGGCTTGATGCCGAACACCACCAGCCTGCCTTCGCGCGCCGCCGCCGTGCCGGCCTCGACGCTCCGCCAGAATTGCTGCGCGGTCGCGATCTCATGGTCGGACGGCACCACCAGCACCAGGCTGTCGCCGAATTCGGACAAAGTGCGCAGGCTTGCCAAAGCGACGGCCGCGGCAGTGTTGCGTCCGGTCGGCTCGAACAGCGGGCCGCCGCCGGAAAGCTCGTGGCCGGCAATGTCGGCATGAACGCGGTCGGCGTGCCTTTCCGAGGCAATCAGGAAAACCGGCGTTTCGCCTTCCGGCCGCGCAGTCAGCCGGCGTAGCGTCTTGGCCAGCATCGAGCCGTCGCCGGAGAAATCATGGAACTGCTTGGGATTGTCCTCGCGCGACAGCGGCCACAGCCGCGAGCCGATGCCGCCGCTCATCACAAAACTGACGATCCGTTCGGTCATGAAAATAAGTCCCGCTCAAAAGGTCTGATTGTAGGCGCCGACTTCCGGGCTGCGGCGCAGCACCGCGTCGACGGCTTCGAACATCTGGCGACGCCGCTCGGACGATACCGGGCTTTCGACCACCACCACAAGCTCCGGCTTGTTCGATGATGCCCGCACCAGCCCCCAAGTACCATCCTCCGCCACGACCCTGACGCCGTTGACGGTGATCAGCTCGGCGATCTTCTGGCCGGCGAAGACTGCGCCCTCGTCCTTCATCTTGCGAACATCGCCTACGACCCGCTCGACGACGCCGTATTTGAGCTCGTCGGCGCAGTGTGGCGACATGGTCGGCGTGCCGAACGTCAGCGGCAGATCGCGGTAGAGGTCGGCCATGCTGCTTTGCGGGCTGCGATCCAGCATCTGGCATATAGCAATGGCCGTGACCAGGCCATCGTCATAACCGCGGCCAATCGGCGGATTGAAGAAGAAGTGGCCCGATTTCTCAAAACCGGCGACAGCGCCGAGTTCGGCGACGCGCCGTTTGATGTAGGAATGACCGGTTTTCCAATAGTCGGTGACCGCGCCATTTTCCCGCAACACCTTGTCGGTCATGAACAATCCGGTCGACTTGACGTCGACGACGAAAGTCGAGCCGGGATAGAGGTGTGAGATGTCGCGCGCAAGCATGACGCCGACCTTGTCGGCGAAGATCTCGTTGCCTTCATTGTCGACCACGCCGCAGCGGTCGCCGTCGCCGTCGAAGCCGAGCCCAACATCGGCGCCAGTTTCCAGCACCTTGTCGCGAATGGCGTGCAGCATCTTCATGTCTTCGGGGTTGGGATTGTAATTCGGAAACGCATGATCGAGCGCGACGTCGAGCGGAATCACCTCGCAGCCGATCCTTTTCAGTGCCTCGGGAGCGAAAGCCCCGGCGGTGCCGTTGCCGCAGGCGGCCACCACCTTGAGCTTCCTCGAGATACGCTTTCCCGCTGTCAGATCGTCGAGGTAGGTTTTGCGGAAATCCGCAACGAAGTCATAGGAGCCGCCACCGACAAGGTCGAAATCGCCTGAGAGCACGATCGCCTTCAGCGCGCTCATCTCCTCCGTACCAAAAGTCAGCGGGCGCGCCGCGCCCATCTTGACGCCGGTCCAGCCATTCTCGTTATGCGAGGCGGTGACCATGGCGACGGACGGCGTGTCGAGCGCGAATTGGGCGAAATAGGCCATCGGCGACAAGGCCAGCCCGACATCCTTGACCCGCGCGCCGGCGGCCATCAGCCCGGAAACCAGCGCCAGCTTGATGGCAAGCGAATAAGAGCGGAAATCGTGACCGGTGACGATGTCGGGTCCGGCACCCAGACGGCGGATCAGCGTGCCGAGCCCCATGCCGAGCGCCTGGACGCCGATCAGATTGAGCTCCGGCGGCTCGTTCGAACCGGGATGGCCAAACCACCAGCGCGCATCATATTCGCGAAACCCGGATGGCTTGATCAACGCCGAGGTTTCGAACTCAAAAGTGTTTGGTTTGACATCGCTAACGATCTTCATCGACAAGGCTGCAACTCCAGGCGGCTGAATCAGATGCTTCGAGGCAAGTGGACGGTTACCTAGAAGCCCCTTTAAGCCGTGTTTGTGCGACAGGAAACTGAAACCTGTATGACGTAGCGGCTAAAGCGAAAGAAATGCGACGGAAGCGCTGCCATTGGCGCTTGCAGTAACCAAATGCGGCGGCTATAAGCCCGCGGTCTGGTCACGGAGTGTAGCGCAGCCTGGTAGCGCACATCGTTCGGGACGATGGGGTCGCAGGTTCAAATCCTGCCACTCCGACCAGAAAAAACAGCGGCTTAGCTGTTCTTGTTCCCGAAACAACCACCTTCCGCCGCAGTTCTGACCAATCGCGCTATGCGCTCAGGCGAAATCGCGTCACATCGATGGCCGCGGCCATCAGTGTCTGCGTATAGGTTGCCTGCGGATTGCTGAAGATCGCCTCGGACGGCCCCTCCTCGACGATCTTGCCCTGCTTCATGACGATGATGTAGTCGGCCATGGCGCGCACGACCGCGAGATCGTGGCTGATGAACAGATAGGACAGTTCGTGGTCGGCCTGCAGCTTGCGCAGCAATTCGACGATCTGCTTCTGCACGGAGCGGTCCAGCGCCGAGGTCGGCTCGTCCAGCACCACCACTTTCGGCTTCAGTATCATGGCGCGCGCAATGGCGATGCGCTGCCGCTGACCACCGGAGAATTCGTGCGGATAGCGGTTGCGCGTGTTCGGGTCGAGCCCGACTTCGAGCAAGGCATCGACGGCGCGGAGATCGCGCTGCCTGCCCGACAGATTGGGCTCGTGGACCAGGAGCCCTTCGGTGATGATCTGGCCGACGGTCATGCGCGGCGACAGCGAGCCGAACGGGTCCTGGAAGACCAGCTGCAATTCGCGCCGCAGCGGCCGCATCGCCTGGCGGTCGGCGTGGGAGATGTCGCGGTCGCCAAGCCGGATGATGCCGTCGCTGGGCAGGAGCCGCAGCAAGGCGCGGCCGAGCGTCGACTTTCCCGAACCGGATTCGCCGACGATGCCGATGGTCTGGTTGCGCTTCAGCCGGATCGAAATGCTATCGACAGCGCGCAATATCAGCGGTTCTCCACCAAGAAAGCCGCCGCCGATCTTGAAGGTCACTTCGACGTTCCTGCCTTCGAGCAGGACGGGGGCATTCGGAGGCGGCGGGGCCTTGGTGCCGGTCGGCTCGGCGGCAAGCAACATCTTGGTGTAGGCGTGCTGCGGGTTGACGAAGATTGCTTCCGCCTCGCCCTCCTCGACGACCTCGCCATAGCGCATCACATAGACCCGGTCGGCAAAGCGCCTGACGATTCCGAGATCGTGGGTGATGAAGACGATCGCCATGCCGAGCTTGCGCTGCAGTTCGGCGAGCAGCATGAGGATCTGCGCCTGGATGGTCACGTCGAGCGCCGTCGTCGGCTCGTCGGCGATCAATATGTCGGGGTCATTGGCCAGCGCCATGGCAATCATGACGCGCTGGCGCTGACCGCCCGACATCTCGTGCGGATAGGATTTCATCCGCCGCTCCGGATCTGGAATATGGACCAGCCGCAGCAGCTTGAGCGCCTCTTCGCGCGCCTCGGCGGCGCCAAGCCCGCGATGCTTGCGGATCGGTTCGATCAACTGGCTACCGATCGAATAGAGCGGGTCGAGCGAAGTCATCGGCTCCTGGAAGATCATGCTGATCTTGCGGCCGCGGATCTTGTTGAGCTCGGGCTTGCTCAGGGTCAAAAGATTGCGGCCGCGGTAGTCGACGCTCCCGGTGGCTTCGCCGTTCGAGGCCAGCAGGCTCATCGCCGCCATCATCGTCTGGCTCTTGCCGGAGCCGGATTCGCCGACGACGGCTACCGTCTCGCCTGATTTAACATGGATATTGATGCCCTTCACCGCCTCCACCACGCCGTCGAGCGTGCGGAAGCGGACGCGAAGATCCTTGACGCTGAGAATGGTTTCGGAAGCAGCCATCTCAACGATCCCTCGGGTCGAGCGCGTCGCGCAGCCCATCGCCGACGAAATTCAGCGCGAACAATGTCGAGACGAGAAAGAAGGCCGGGAACAAAAGCAGCCAGTTGGCCGAGCCGATATTCTGGGCGCCGACCGAAATCAGCACGCCCCAGCTGGTCATCGGCTCCTGGACGCCGAGCCCGAGGAACGACAAAAAACTCTCCAGGATGATGACCTGCGGCACCAGCAGCGTCATGTAGATCACCACCGGCCCGAGCAAATTGGGGATCACATGGCGCAGCAGAATGCCGCGCTGCCCGACGCCCATCGCCTCCGCCGCCTGGACATATTCCTGCCGGCGGATCGATAGCGCCTGTCCGCGCACGATGCGCGCCATGTCGAGCCACAGCACGGCGCCGACGGCCAGGAACATCAGCACGAAGTTCCTGCCGAAGAACACCACCAGCATGATGACGAAGAAGATGAACGGCAAAGAATAAAGCACGTCGACGATACGCATCATCACCTCGTCGACCCTGCCGCCGGCAAAGCCGGCGGTGGCGCCATAGAGCACGCCGATCACCACCGCCACAATGCCGGCAAGCAGGCCGATGGCCAGCGATATGCGCCCGGCCATCAGCGTTCGCGACAGGAGATCGCGGCCGGTATTGTCGGTGCCGAACAGGAAATATTGCTGCTTGATCGATGCACTCATCACCATTTCGAGACCGTCCGGCGATTTGCTCTCGATCTTTGTGTCATCGAAGGTATCGGAACGATCAAGGTAGCGAATGTTGCGGTCGTCGATCGGCTTGGACGATCTGACGGTAACGAACACACGGCTGCCCTCCTGCCGCCACTCCTTGATGTCGACGCGCATACGCCTGATCGCCTCGTCGAGAGCGCCTTCGATCATGTCGGCCTTTGGATAGGCGGAGAAGCTCGGCGGCGTGCGGACATAGTCGCCATAGATGGTGGTGTATTGGTGCGGCACGAAAGAGGGTCCAAACACGCTGATGACGGCGATGAAGGCAAGATAATAGAGGCTGAACATGGCCGCGCGGTTGGCCTTGAGGCGCGCCCACGCATCCCCCCACAGGGATCGGCCGACGACCGGTGCTGCAACTGCGATATCAGTCATAGCGCACCCTCGGATCAACGACACCATAGAGGACGTCGACGATCAGGTTGAAGACAATGGTGAAGAGCGCGATGACCACCACCGTCCCCATCACCAGTGTGTAGTCGCGATTGAGTGCGGCAACGACAAAATGGCGGCCGATGCCCGGGATAGAGAAGATGGTCTCGACGATGATCGAGCCGGTGAGAAGGGCTGCGGCCGCCGGACCGGTGAAGGAGACGATCGGCAGGATGGCGCCGCGCAGCGCATGCTTGACGACGACCGACCAGTTCGACAACCCAAGCGCGCGGGCGGTGCGGATGTGATGCGAGTGCAGCGATTCGATCATCGAGCCGCGCATCAATCGAGCGACGATGGCGATCTGCGGCAGAGCGAGCGTCAGCACCGGGCCGACCTTATTGATGACGGCTCCATCGCCCCAGCCGCCGATCGGCAGCAGCTTCCAGGTCAATCCGAATACAAGCTGGATCACCGGAGCGATGACGAAGGTCGGAATGGTGCTGCCGGCGGTCGCCAACGCGATCACCGAATAGTCGGCAAGCTTGTTCTGGTTGAGCGCGGCAACAGTGCCGAGCACGCTGCCGAGAAGCAGCGCCAGAACGAGCGCCGAAGCGCCGAGTTGGATCGAGATAGGCAGGCCTTCCCTGAACAACTCGCCGACGGTGAAATCCGGCATGTTGTAGCTGGGGCCGAAATTGCCGCGCAGAAGATTGCCTAAATAATGGAGGTACTGCAGCCAGAGCGGGTCGTTGAGCCCGAACTGGGCTTCGAGATTGGCCCTGATCTCGGGGCTCAGGCCCCGCTCCTGGTTGAACGGGCCGCCCGGCGCGACGCGTATCAGGAAGAACGCTATGGTCACGATGACGAACAGCGTCGGGATGGCGGTCAGCAGCCGCCGAAATACGTAACGCAGCATCGGTGCCCCGCTTGATCCAGAGCAGCGCGCGTCCAACTGGACGATTGCGCTCTAGCCTTCAAATCTTCGCACCGACATTGTCGAAAATCGAATCCGGTTCCCGGGCCGATGCGATGGCAAACCAGCGCCGCCGCGCATCGAGTTGCGCGGCGGCCTGGCTAAGGGATCAGTCCTTGCTGATGAAGCGGGACGGATGGATGTCCATCACATTGTCGTCGAAGCCGTGCAGCTTCGAGGAAACGATGTCGTGGTAGCTGTAGTAGAGAAGCGGGATGTTACCGACATCGTCGACGAGGATGCGCTCGGCCTTGGCGAGTTCCTTCATGCGCTCTTCGGGCTTGCCGCCGGCGGCGGCGGCCTTGTCCATGGCCTCTTCGTATTTCGGGCTGACGTAGCTCGAATAGTTGTTGCCGCTGGCCTTGCGGGTGATGCCAAGGAAGGTTTCCGGATCCTTGTAGTCGGCGATCCACGCGGCACGCGCCACATCATAGTCGCCCTTCTGCTCAAGGAAGGAGTAGTGGGTCTTGGTATCGGTGTTGAGCAGCGTGACCTCGACGCCAAGCGGCTTCAGCTGTTCCTGGATGGCGACAGCGGTGTTCTTGTGGTTTTCCGAGGTGTTGTAGCGGATCTGCATCTTCAACGGATGCTCGGGCGTATAGCCGAGCTTCTCCAGGATTTTCTTGGCTTCATCCTCGCGGTCGATCTGCGGCATGTCAGCGTATTTGGCCAGTGCCGGCGTGTAGCCCTCGATGCCCGGAGGCACCATCGAATAGCCGGGCAGCATCGAATTCTGCCAGACTTTTTCGGCGAGAAAGTCGCGATCGATCGCCATCGAGATGGCGTTGCGCAGTTCGACATTGTCCCACGGCGCCTTGTCGGTCTTGATCGCATAATAGTAGGTGCCGAGATATGGCCCGACACGGACCTGGTCGCCGAATTTGGACTTGAGATCGGCGAGCTGTTCCGTCGGCAGGTCACCGTAACTGTCGAATTCGCCGGCCTCGAAGCGCTTCATCGCAGACGAGCGATCCTCGGTCGGGATGTAGTTGACCACGTCTAACTTGACGCTGGCGGCGTCCCAGAATTTCGGATTCTTCACCAGCTTGAGATGGTCGTTGGGAATCCACTCCGCCGCTGTAAAGGCCCCGTTGGAGACCAGCTTGCCTGCCTTGATCCAGTCGGCGCCAAGCTTTTCGATGGACGCCTTGTTAACCGGAAAGGTCGCCTGATGGGTCAGCATCTCCAGGAAGTAAGGCGTTGGCGCCTTGAGGGTGACTTCGAGGGTATTTGCGTCAATCGCCTTGACGCCCATATCCTCCGGCTTTCCCTTCTTGGTGTTGACTTCCTCGGCACCCTTCACCGGATAGAGCATGGAAGCGTATTCGGCAGCGGTGGCCGGATCTTCCAGCCGACGGAACGAATAAACGAAGTCGTCCGCCGTCACCGGGCTGCCATCCGACCAGAGGCCGTCCTTGCGCAGCTTGAAGGTGTAGACAGTGCCGTCGTCGGACACCGTCCAGCTTTCGGCTGCGCCCGGAATGAGGTTCGTCTTCTGGTCATGCATGACGAGGCCCTGGAACAGGTCGCGTATGATATCGGCTTCGTAGACCGTCGAGGTCTTGTGCGGATCGAGCGTCTCCGCTTCGGCGGCGGCTCCGCGGTTGTAGACGGTTTCGGCGAAAGCCGGCGTGTAGAACGTACCGGCGGCCAAGACCATGGTCGTGGCGAGTACCGTCGCCTTCAGCACATGTTTCAGCATGGAGTTCTCCCTAATGACGTCGCCCTTCAGCTACGTCTCTAAGTGTTGACGCCCCGAAACCGATTGGCTGGTTCCTTTCGAGCGCGCAGCCGGTTCCCTTTCCGGCAGCTGGTGGCCAAACAGTAACGTGGAGATTTTTTATTTCAACAGACTCTCGGGGTCACCCAAAGTAAGGGGGCCGGGGCAGCCGCTTTGCGAACCGCCAATCAATGATCGAAAGCATGAGTTTGGCTGGGTTTCCTGGCCAGAACGCCGATAATCTGGCTGATCATTTCAGTTTACCGGAATGTATTAATTGGTTCTTAGGCAACCAAGGGTTACAAATCCCGATGGGTTCGGCACATCGACCTTTATGGTCCAACGGGCAAGGGCAATGAACAAGATAGACAGTAATACTGTCACATTAAAGCGTAAAATATTGCGCCCAATAAGGGCAAATCTACGCAAAATTGGAGAAGAATCCGGAACTTCCGCGGTCGAATTCGCCCTGCTTTCCCCGATCTTTATCCTGCTCGTACTCGGAATGGTTGCATATGGTATCTATTTTGGTGCAAGCAACTCGTTGCAGCAAATCGCCGCCGATGCCGCCCGTACTGCAATTGCCGGATTGAACCAAACCGAGCGCCAGGCGCTGGTGGCGGGTTTCGTCAAAAACAATGCCAGTGGATACCCGTTCGTCGATTCCGGCAAGCTGACCTATCAGGCGACGGACAGCACGGCCGACGGAAATCAGTTCGTCGTGTCGATCCAGTACGATGCCAGCAACCTGCCGATCTGGAACCTGTTGCCCAGCCTTGCGATGCCGCAAACCACGATCTCGCGCAGGTCTACCATCAGGATTGGAGGCATTTGAAATGTCGCAGTTCTTGCTGAGGGGCATCGGGCGGATCGCTCGCTCCATCGTTGGCGACAAGAAGGCGAACTTTGCCGTCATGACGGCGCTGATAGCGCCATTCGCGCTGGGGCTGGCGGCCTTCGCTGTCGACGAAGGTTCGATCTACACGGAGCGCAGGGAAGCCCAGGCGATGACCGATCTGGCGGCGATCACCGCGGCGTCGAACATCAACAATATGGAAGCCGCGGCGGTAACCACGCTCAGTGACAACCGAATGCCCGGCATCATTGTTCAAAAGCCGGGTGAGACAATCGTTCCCACGGTTGGGAAAACCGTCGTGTCCGTCACCGGCGGCCGATACTCAGCGGCGTCCTCGGTCGGGGTCGACAAGCGCTTCGAAGCCGGTAAAACGCCTTACAACGCCGTTCGCGTCACTCTACACAAAATCCCCGCCCGGTATTTCGCCAGTTCGCTCATCCCTACTCCGGTTGTCGGCACCGAAGCCATTGCCAGCATGACGCCGCAAGCGATGTTCTCGGTCGGATCCAGGCTTCTCAGCGTCAACGGCGGCATCCTCAACGCGCTTCTCAGTAAGCTGCTGGGCGGAAACATCTCGCTCAGCGTCATGGACTACAACGCGCTGATTTCGGCCGACGTCAACGTGCTTTCGTTCGTCGATGCCCTTGCGGTGCAGTTGCAACTGACCGGCGTCAGCTATTCCGAAGTGCTGGCCTCGAAAGCGACGGTAGGCCAGATCGCGACCGCCATGGCCAATGCTTCGGGGACGGGCAGCGCCAGCAAACTTGTCCTACAGACAATCGCGTCGAGGGCTACCAACACGGCCAAGATACCGCTCAATCATCTTGTCGACCTTGGTTCGATCGGCAAGCTCGGCCTCGGACAAAAGTCTCCAGGCTTTTCCGTCGACGCAAGCGCGATGGGCATGCTGGGTGCCGCCGCCTCGCTGGCCAATGGCTCAAACCAGGTCCAGGTCGATCTCGGCGCCACTATTCCGGGACTTACCTCCACCACGCTCGCCGTCGCCATCGGTGAACCGATGCAATATTCACCCTGGCTGGCCGTCGGGGAAAAAGGCACCGTGGTGCGCACTGCGCAGACACGAATCAAGCTGGTCACCACAGTCGGCATCGGCAATTCCAATCTCGGCGGCGGCATCAGTCTGCTATCCGTCAACCTGCCTCTGCATGTCGAAGTCGCCTATGCGGAAGCCAAACTAACCGACATCAGCTGCCCGACGGGCCGGCCGGATAGCATCAAGGTCTCGATCGCCGCGCAGCCTGGCGTGGCCTCGCTGCACCTTGCCGCCAGCGACGCCGACAACAACCCATCGGCCTTCGCCGATTTCAGCAATCCGCAATCGTTCTCCGATGCCACGATTGCACAGGTAAGCGTGAAGCTCCTGCTGCTCACCCTCAATCTGCTCGATGTGAAGGGTTCTTCAGCACTTGCGATCACCAACAACGATCCGACCACATTGACGTTCGACAGCACCGATATCGCCAACAAGACGATAAAGACGGTTTCGACGAAGAACCTGACGCAATCGCTCACCACGTCACTGGTCAGCGGGCTGTCGCTCTCGGTCAATGCGCTGGGCCTCGGGCTGGACGTGACGGCTCTGCTCGGAACGGTGAAGCCGGCGGTGGTAACGGTTCTGAACGGCGTGACGGCGCCTGTCGACGCACTGGTTTATAACGTTCTTGCAGCGCTTGGCGTGCATGTCGGCGAGGCCGATGTCCGGGTTGTCGGCGCGACTTGCGGGCGCTCCGTACTCGTTCAATGAGATCAAATAGAGATCAGCCGATCCGGCCGAGAAAGCAGCCGAGCGGCGGCAGGGATAGAGCTCCTTCCTGCAAGACGCCGGTAGTACTGCCAAGATCTATCGGCTCTATCACATCCAGATCCGGCGGCGATTGCCAGCCGGCCGGCTCATCGGCAAAATTGAAGACGCAGAGCAGCTTTTCGTCACCGCCTTCGCGAATGAAGGCAAGGACGTCGCCCTCAGCATCGAGAAACCGGATCGAGCCTCGAACCAGCGCCGGATGCTGCTTGCGCAAGGCCAGCATCGCCCGGTAGCTCGCCAGGACGGAGGTTTGCTCGCCGTCCTGGACATCGACCGCGCGGGCGCGATGGTTTGCCGGGACCGGAAGCCACGGCTTGCCGGTTGAAAAGCCGGCATTATCGGCGCCAGCCTCCCAGACCATCGGCGTGCGGCACCCATCCCGCCCCTTGATCTCCGGCCAGAAGCGGATGCCGAAAGGATCGCGCAAATCCTCGAACGCCAGTTCGGCCTCCTCCAGCCCGAGCTCCTCGCCCTGATAGAGGCAGATCGACCCGCGCAGGCAAGAAAGCAGCACGATTGAGAATTTCGCCACGCTGTCCGGATCGCCGCCCGGCCTTGTCCAGCGGCTGACATGGCGCACGACATCGTGGTTGGAGAATGCCCAGCAAACCCAGCCGTCGAACACCGTACTCTCGAAGGCCTCGACACAACCGCGCACATGCGCCGCGGAGAATTGCGGGCCAAGCAGGTCGAACGTGTAGGACATTTGGAGCTTGTCGCCGCCGCCCGTGTAGGCGGCAAGTGTCTGCAACGAACGGCTTTCGTCACCAATCTCGCCGACCGCGGCGCGGCCTTCGTACTCGTTAAGCAACGCCCGGAAGCGCCTGAGAAAAGCCAGGTTTTCCGGCTGCGTCTTGTCGAACAGATGCTCCTGGTAAAAATAGGGGCTGGTTGCCGTATTGGTGCCGGCGACGCTTTCCGCCAAAGGCGGGTTGCTGCGGAGCCAGCGGTCGTGGACGTAATAGTTGACGGTATCCAGCCGGAAACCGTCGACGCCACGCTCGAGCCAGAACCGCACCGTTTCCAGCAAGGCGTCCTGCACCTGCGGATTGTGGAAATTCAGGTCCGGCTGCGAGGCGAGGAAATTATGCAGGTAATATTGCCTGCGCGTTGCGTCCCATTCCCAGGCGGGGCCGCCGAAAAGCGACAGCCAGTTGTTGGGCGCGGTGCCGTCGGGCTTCGCATCGGCCCAGACGTACCAGTCGGCCTTGGCGTTATCGCGGCTCGTGCGGCTTTCGACGAACCATTCGTGCCGATCCGACGAATGTGACAAGACCTGGTCGATGATCACTTTCAGGCCGAGCCGGTGCGCCTCTGCAATCAGCGCGTCGAAATCCTCTGATGTGCCGAACATCGGATCGACGGCGCAGTAATCCGATACGTCGTAGCCCATGTCGGCCATTGGCGACTTGAAGAAAGGCGACAGCCAAACGGCGTCGACACCGAGCGATGCGACATTGGCCAGCCTCGAGGTGATGCCGAGGAGATCGCCGCTACCGTCGCCTGTCGTGTCCTGGAAGGAGCGCGGGTAGATCTGGTAGATGACGCAGCCGCGCCACCATTGGGCATTGTCAGCCATCATGGCTCTCCCCTGCGCCCGCCTGCGCGGCCCTGCTTTCGATCATGAATATGACCGTTCGCCCCAAAACCGGCCGTGAGATATCGCCACTATCCGTTTCGATGGCTGGGCACCAATGAAAACCCGCCCGTTCCGGCAGCGTGAACATGCAGGCCCGACGGTCACCATTGATGATCACGGCAAGGCGACCGTCCTCATCGCCGAGAACCATGACCAGCCGATGCCGCCTAGGATCGTGCCAGGCTGCTTCGTCGAGCGGCACGCCGGTTTCGCTCAGCCAGACGACGTCAGCTATTTCCGAGCCGGCCGCAGGCTCGCCGGTGAGAAAGCTTGCGTCCAAAAGCGCCGGCGCGGCACGACGCATCTTGGCGAGCAGAGCCGTGTACCGCTCCAGCGCCCGGTCGCGCCCGGCCCAGTCGAGCCAGGTGATGTCATTGTCCTGCGCGTAGGCGTTGTTGTTGCCGCGCTGCGTGCGGCCGAATTCGTCGCCGGCCGTCAGCATGATCGTGCCGCGCGAGGCAAAGAGCGTCGCCAGCAGTGCGCGTTGGTCATCGAAACGGGCCGTAACGATTGACTGGTCGTCGGTCTGGCCCTCGACGCCATTGTTCCAGGACAGGTTGTCGTCGTGGCCGTCGCGGTTCTGTTCGCCATTGGCCTCGTTGTGCTTGTGTTCATAGGCAACGATGTCGGCCAGTGTCATCCCGTCATGTGCGGCGATGAAATTGATGCTGCGGACCGTTGCCTGGCCTGGTTTGGCAAAGACATCGGACGACCCCGCAAGCCGCGTCGCCAGCGCACCGATCATGCCGCCGTCGCCGCGCCAGAAGCGGCGGATATCATCACGGTATTTGTCGTTCCATTCGAGGAAGGGCGGCGGAAAATTGCCGAGCTGATAGCCATCCGGTCCGATGTCCCAGGGCTCAGCGACCAGCACACGGTCGGCAAGAACTGGGTCGTTGCGAATGGCGTTCAGCAGCGGCGCATCGGCGTCGAAAACGCCGTCGACGCGGCCAAGGATCGGCGCCAGGTCAAAGCGGAACCCGTCGACACCGGCGTGCTGGACAAAGTGGCGAAGCGTGTCGAGGACCATTTCCCGGACGACCGGATGATCGCAGGCAACCATATTGCCGGTTCCGGTGTCATTGACCAGAGCGCCGTCGGCCTCGTGCCGGTAGTAGGCGCGGTTGTCGAGCCCGCGCAGCGACAATGTCGGGCCGAGCCGGTCGCTTTCGCCGGTGTGGTTGAACACCAGGTCGAGAATGGTACCGATGCCGGCCTCGCGCAGCGCGGCGACCGTTTCGCGCAGCTCAGCCAGACCGCCGGGCGCCAGTCGCGGATCCAGCGCCATGAAGGTCACGGGATTGTAGCCCCAGGCGTTGCCCAGCCCGAGCGGCGGCAAATGCCGTTCGTCGATCGATGCAGTCACCGGCATCAACTCCACGGCTGCAACGCCGAGTTTTTGCAGATGCTCGACAACAAGAGGATGAGCGAGGGCTGCAATGGTGCCGCGTTGCTTCTCGGGAATGTCGGGATGCAGCTTTGTGAAGGCGCGCACCTGCACCTCGTAGATGAGGCCGCCGGGCCTAAACAGAGGCGGCAAGGCGGGCAAGGGTTCCGGCAAGGCGCCGGCAATGGCCTTCGGCATCAGCGACGCCGTGTCGCCCCCCTCGCCCTGGCGTGCGGCGAGCCGGCCGTCATAGGCATAGGGTCTGTCGATCTCGACGGCATAGGGATCGGCCAGCAGCTTGTCGGGATCGAACCAGAGCCCCTGTTCCGGCGCGTAGTCGCCATCGGCGCGGAACCCGTATCGGGTGCCGGCGGCGAGACCGGCAACAAAAAGCGTATGCACGCCGTCGCCCTCGGGCTGCAGTTCAAGCCGGTCGATCTCGCGCCTTCCTCGCTCGTCGAAAATCGAGACCCAGATGCGCCGAGCCGACGAGGACCATACGGCGAAGCGAATGCCTTCTTTGGTGATGGTTGCGCCGAGTTGGCTCACGCGCGCTCACAGCAGCAGGTCGTAGACAGTTTGAGGCGTTGCCAGGTTAGCTCCCCCTTCTCCCCTTGTGGGAGAAGGTGTCGCCGAAGGCGACGGATGAGGGGTGCTCCAGCTTGGCGCGGACGGCATTCCTTCCAACACCCCTCATCCGTCTCGGCGCTTCGCGCCGATCCACCGCCCGGGGGCGAGCCACGGGTCTCGCCCCGTCCTTCGGACCCCACAAGGGGAGAAGGAAAGGCGCGCCGCTCCAAGCTCACGTAATCACGCTCGGCTTGGCGCGGCCGGTATGGCTGCGAATCCCGGCAATGTCGTCGGCCGCCGCAATCAGATCGGCAAGCGCCTCCTGGGTGTCGAGATCGTGGCGGCTCTTGTCTGGCTCGTAGCGCTCGAAATAAAGGCGCAGCGTCGCGCCCGAGGTGCCGGTGCCGGACAGGCGGAAGACGACGCGCGAGCCGCCTTCGAACAATACTCTTATGCCCTGGTTCTTGCTGACCGAGCCGTCGACCGGATCGTGATAGGCGAAATCGTCGGCGCTGGCGATTGTCATGCCGCGCACGCTGGTGCCCGGCAGCGAGCCAAGTTTGCCGCGCAGTTCGTCGACAAGCGCATTGGCGCGATCGGTCTCGACCTCCTCGTAATCGTGGCGCGAATAGTAGTTGCGCCCATAGGCCGCCCAATGCTCGGTGACGATCTGCCTGGCGCTTTCGCCGCGCGCGGCAAGGATGTTGAGCCACAAAAGCACGGCCCACAGGCCGTCCTTTTCGCGGACATGATTGGAGCCGGTCCCCGCACTCTCCTCGCCGCAGATCGTCGCCATGCCGGCATCGAGCAGATTGCCGAAAAACTTCCAGCCGGTTGGCGTTTCATAGATGCCGATGCCGAGCTTTTCGGCGACCCGGTCGGCAGCACCGCTGGTCGGCATCGAACGGGCGATGCCTTTCAGCCCGGCCTTGTAACCCGGAGCCAGATGGGCATTGGCGGCGAGCATCGCCACCGAATCCGACGGGGTGATGAAAATGCCCTTGCCGATGATCAGGTTGCGGTCGCCGTCGCCGTCGGAGGCCGCGCCAAAGTCGGGCGCATCCGGCCCCATCATCTCGTCGTAGAGGTGTTTTGCATGCACCAGATTGGGATCGGGATGGTGGCCGCCGAAATCCGGCAGCGGGATAAAATTACGAGCGGTGCCGTTCGGCGCCCCTAGCCGGTTTTCGAGGATCTCCTTGGCATAGGGGCCGGTCACCGCATGCATGGCGTCGAAGCGCATGCGGAAGCCTGATTTGAACAACGCCCGCAAGGCATTGAAATCGAACAGGCTTTCCATCAGTTCGGCATAGTCGGCGACCGGATCGATGATCTCGACGGTCATGTCTCCTGCCTCGACCGTGCCGATCGTGTCGATGTCGACCGGTCGGATATCGGCGATCTTGAAGCTCGAAATCACCTTGGTTTTTTCGAAGATCGCGTCGGTCAGCTTTTCCGGCGCCGGGCCGCCATTGCCGGCATTGTACTTGATGCCGAAATCCTCATGCGGGCCACCCGGATTGTGGCTGGCGGACAGGATGATGCCGCCGAAGGTCTTGTATTTGCGGATGACATGCGAAGCGGCCGGCGTGGATAAGATACCGCCCTGCCCGACCATCACCTTGCCAAAGCCGTTTGCCGCGGCCATGGCGATGGCCTTCTGGATGACCTCGCGGTTATAAAAGCGGCCGTCGCCGCCGATCACCAGGGTCTTGCCTTCGAACCCGTCCAGCGCGTCGAAGATCGACTGGATGAAGTTCTCGGCATAGTGCTCCTGCTGGAACACCGGGACCTTTTTACGCAGCCCGGAGGTGCCGGGCTTCTGGTCGGGATAGGGTTTGGTGGCGACAGTGCGGATCATCAGTCAGGCAGCCCTTTTCGAAAGCAACAAGCGATAGAGTCGGACATATTTTTCGGCGCTTTTGTCCCACGACACGTCGGCCTTCATGCCTTGCCGCTGCATCGACGCCCACACCGCGGGATTGGCATGCGCTTCGACAAGGCGGCGGATGGCGTGCAGCAGGGCGCCAGCAATGGGGGGCGCAAACTGGAAGCCGGTCGCCACGCCGGCAGAGATGGCGGCTTCGTTGGCATCGATAACCGTGTCGGCAAGGCCGCCGGTACGCGCGACGACCGGCACGCAGCCATAGCGCAGGCCGTAAAGCTGCGTCAGCCCGCAAGGTTCGAAGCGCGACGGGATAATGATGGCGTCGCAGCCGCCCTGCATGGTGTGGGAGAGCCCCTCGTCATAGCCGACGACGACGCCAATGCGACCACGATGGCGGGCTGCGGCGGCAAGCAACGCGCCTTCGAGCCCGGCGTCGCCAGACCCAAGGATTGCCAGCCGTGCACCTGCCGCGACGATACCGTCGACGGCGGCCGCCAATATGTCCATGCCCTTTTGCCAGGTCAGCCGGCTGACAACGCAGACGATCGGGCTGTCATCGCGATCGAGGCTGAAACGGTCCTCGACCGCGGCCTTGTTGGGCATTCGCGCCTTAAGCGTCTTTGCCGTGTAGTTGGAGACCAGATGCGTGTCGGTTTCCGGGTTCCAGATCTCGGTATCGATGCCGTTGACGATGCCATGGAGATCGACGGAGCGCATGTTGATCAGGCCGTCGAGGCCCATGCCGAATTCGGGCAAGCGGATTTCCTGCGCATAGGTCGGGCTGACCGTGGTGATCGCCCAGGCGGCCTGCAGGCCGGCCTTGAGGAAGCCGACGCCGCCATAATATTCGACGCCGTCGAGCGCCATCGCCGCCGCCGGCAGGCCAAGCTCGCCAAAGATGCCGGCGCCGAACTGGCCCTGGAAGGCGAGGTTATGGACGGTGATCATCGACGGCGTGCCGACCGCCTTGCCGTAGCGCATATAGGCGAGTGTCATTGCCGACTGCCAGTCATGGGCATGGACGATATCGGGCAGGTAGCCGGAGATGGCGCCGGCAGCAATATCACCGCCGACCTGGCTCAAGGCCGCGAACCGCCGCCAATTGTCCGGCCAGTCGGCGCCGGCCGCGTTGCCGTACGGGCCGCCGGGACGGTCGAAAAGATGCGGCGCGTCGAGCACAAACAGGTCGAGCCCGGCGATCTGGACGGCATGCACCGAAGCCTTCCCACCCTGCAGCAATGGATATTGCTGAACCGCCTTCTTTTTCCTGAAGGCGCCCATCACCTGAGGATAGCCGGGGACGAGCGTGCGCATGTTGACGCCGTTGCCGGCCAATGCCACGGGCAAGGCGCCAGTCACGTCGGCGAGCCCTCCGGTTTTGACCAGCGGAAAGATCTCGGGCGCCACCGACAGAACCTGCATGCACTACGATCCCAGCCTGTTGACCATGTCCTGCGTGACCAGGCAGATGCCTTTTTCCGAAACGCGGAAACGCTTGGCGTCGAGGACAGGATCCTCGCCGACCACCAGCCCCTCCGGGATCCTGACGCCGTGATCGATGACCACGCGCTTCAGCCTGGCGTTGCGGCCGACATGGACGTCGGGCAGCATGACGACCTCCTCCAGCGTCGAATAGGAATTGATGCGCGCGCCGGTGAAGATCAGGCTTCGCTTCAGCGAAGCGCCCGAAACGATGCAATCGCCCGACACGAGAGACGACACGGCCGACCCGCGGCGGCCATCTTCGTCATGCACGAACTTTGCCGGCGGCTTCAACTCGGCGTAGGTCCAGATCGGCCAGTCGCGGTCGTAGAGGTCGAGTTCCGGCGTGATGTCGGTCAGGTCGATATTGGCTTCCCAATAGGCGTCGACCGTGCCGACGTCGCGCCAATAGGCTTCGTTCTCGGCGGTCGAGCGCACGCATGATTTGGCGAAGCGATGCGCGATCGCCTTTCCGTGTTCGACGATGTAGGGGATGATGTCCTTGCCGAAGTCGCGGCTGGAGCCGGGCTCCGCCGCATCGCGACGCAATTGCTCCATCAGGAACTTGGTCTTGAACACATAGATGCCCATCGAGGCCAGCGCAAAATCCGGCTTGTCGGGAATGCCCGGCGGATCGGCGGGCTTTTCGATGAAGGAGATGATGGTGTCCTTGGTGTCGACATGCATGACGCCGAAGCCGGTGGCTTCCATGCGCGGCACTTCGAGGCAGCCGACGGTGACATCGGCGCCGGCCTCTACATGCTGGCGCAGCATCAA
Organism: Mesorhizobium sp. M0960; assembly: GCF_040319055.1. Lineage (NCBI taxonomy): Bacteria > Pseudomonadati > Pseudomonadota > Alphaproteobacteria > Hyphomicrobiales > Phyllobacteriaceae > Mesorhizobium > Mesorhizobium sp. M0960. Next base: position 59,485 of record NZ_JAMYNN010000016.1, read on the forward strand.
TTCGTAATCCATCTTGTAGACGTGGTCGCCGGCCAGGATGACCATGTATTCCGGCCCATAGGCCTCGATGATGTCGATGTTCTGGTACACGGCGTCGGCGGTGCCCTCATACCACTGTGTTTCCGACACACGCTGGCTGGCCGGCAAGATGTCGAAACTCTCGTTGCGCTCGGGCCGCAGGAAGTTCCAGCCGCGCTGCAGGTGGCGGATCAGCGAATGCGCCTTGTACTGGGTGGCGACGCCGAGGCGGCGGATACCGGAATTGAGCGCATTGGACAGCGCGAAATCGATGATGCGGGTCTTGCCGCCGAAATAGACCGCCGGCTTGGCGCGGCGGTCGGTCAGTTCCTTGAGCCGGCTGCCACGGCCGCCGGCCAGCACATAAGCCATGGCGTCGCGTGCCAGCGGCTGTGTTCGTTTTGTTTCAGCCATTCCTATCCTCCCAGGTTAGATGCTCCAGACATAGCTCAGTCCGGGACGAATTCGAGCATGATCGTCGACAGCGGCGGCAAAAGCATCGTCGCCGAAATGCCTCCTCCTTCCGCCCGAGCCTCGACGAGGCCGCTGTTGCCCTTGCCGGAACCGCCATAGTCCGTGGCGTCGGTGTTGATGATCTCGCGCCATTTTCCGGTCTGCGGCAACGGCACGCGGTAATTGTCGCGCGGCACCGGCGTGAAGTTGGAAATGACGGCGACCGGGTTGCCGCCCGGCGCGCTGCGCAGCCAAGCGAACACCGAATTCGCGCTGTCATCGACGATCAGCCAGGAAAAGCCCTCCGGCTCGCAGTCGCGGGCATGCAGCGCCGGGCGCGAGCGGTAGAGATAGTTGAGATCGCGCACCGTCTGCCAGACACCACGGTGGAGCCGGAAATCGAGCAGGTTCCAGTCGAGCGCGCGCGCCTCGCTCCACTCGCGGCGTTGCGCGAACTCCTGGCCCATGAACAACAGCTTCTTGCCGGGATAGCCCCACATGAAGGCGTAATAGGCGCGCAGCGTCGCGAATTTCTGCCAGTCGTCGCCGGCCATCTTGTTAAGCAGCGTTCCCTTGCCGTGCACCACCTCGTCATGGGACAGCGGCAGCACGAAGTTCTCGCTGAAGGCGTAGACCAGGCCGAAGGTGATGTCGTTGTGGTGATGCTTGCGGAAGATCGGCTCCTTGGAGAAATACTCCAGAGTGTCGTGCATGAAGCCCATGTTCCACTTGAAACCGAAGCCCAGTCCGCCCTCGTGCACCGGCTGCGAGACTTTCGGCCACGAGGTCGATTCCTCGGCGATGGTCATCACACCCGGATGGTGGCCGTAGACCTCCTTGTTCATCCGTTGCAGGAAGCTGACCGCTTCCAGGTTCTCGCGCCCGCCCCTCTCGTTGGGAATCCATTCACCAGCCTTGCGCGAATAATCGAGATAAAGCATCGAGGCGACCGCATCGACGCGCAGACCGTCGACGTGATATTTCTCTGCCCAGAACAGCGCATTGTTGACAAGAAACGAGACCACCTCGCGACGACCAAAATTGTAGATCGCGGTGTTCCAGTCGGGATGGAAGCCCTTGCGCGGATCGGCATGTTCGTAGAGTGCGGTGCCGTCGAACTTTGCCAGACCGTGTTCGTCAACCGGGAAATGCGCCGGCACCCAGTCGAGGATGACGCCGATGCCGGCGCGGTGGGCACCGTCGACGAAGCGGGCAAAACCGTCCGGATCGCCAAAGCGGGCGCTCGGCGCATAGAGACCGGTCGTCTGGTAGCCCCAGGACGGGTCATAGGGGTGTTCGGAGATCGGCATGAATTCGATATGGGTGAAACCCGTCTCGACCACATAGGGGATCAGCCGGTCGGCGAGCTCGTCCCATGACAGGAAGCTGCCGTCGTCGTGAAGCCGCCATGAGCCGGCATGGACCTCGTAGATCGATACGGCTTCGCGCCTGTGGTCGGCATTGCGCCAGTAGTTCCGGTGCGCCTCGTCGCCCCATTCATGCACCGGCGGCAGCGCCGTCACCGAGGCGGTAGCCGGGCGCAGTTCGGATTTGAAGGCGAACGGATCTGCCTTGAGCGGCAATCTCACGCCATCCGGCCCGATGATCTCGTATTTATAAGGGCGGCCGGCGCCGATGTCGGGAATGAACAGCTCCCAGATACCGGTATCGCGGCGGTCGCGCATGGTGTGCCTGCGGCCGTCCCACTCGTTGAAGTCGCCGACCACCGAGACACGCCTTGCATTGGGCGCCCACACCGCAAAATGTACGCCCGATGCACCCTCATGGTCGATGAGATGAGCGCCGAGCTTGTCGAACAGCCTGAGATGCGATCCTTCGGCGATGTAATAATCGTCCAGCGGGCCGAGCACGGGGCCGAAGGAATATGGATCGGTCAGCCACCAGTCGCCGCCGGCGTTCCTGGCGTGATAGCGCAGCGGCTGGCGTTTGCGCAGCGACAGTTTGCCCTCGAAGAAGCCGCGATCGTCGCGTCTCGACAGCTCGCCGGCCTTCTTGCCGGTCAGCGTATAGGCGGTGACGGACTCGGCATGAGGGACGAAGCAGCGGCCGACAAAGCCCTTCCCCGCCTCATGCACGCCAAGCACGGAGAACGGGTCGCCATGCGTGCCGGCGACAATCGCCGCGACATCGCCGGCTGGCGCCAGTCCGTCCGGCCCGCTTGTCGCAACGGTCGCGCGCGGCTTGCTCATCAGGCAGTGTCCCTCCTCGGGCACCAAGTGCGTGTTTCTAGTGAAGTTTTGAATTCGACAGTCGCAGGCCGCCTGACCTTCCAAGGGATGCGAAGGTCAAATCACTCCACTAGGGCCACATTGTTCCTGGTCTCATGCAATCACATCAGGCGGGCACGTGCCAGATGTCTTTCGCATATTGGCGGATCGTGCGGTCGGACGAGAACCAGCCGACGCGGGCGACATTGCGGATGGCTCTGGCGTACCAGTCCGGGCTGTTGCGCCAGACGGCATCGACGTCGCGCTGGGTGGCGGCGTAGGCATCGAAATCCGCAGCGACCATGAACCAGTCGCTCTGGTAAAGGCCGTTGATCAGGTCGCGATAACGGTCCGGATCGTCAGGCGAAAAGACCCCGGACGAAACCGCGGCAAGCGCCTGCGCCAATTCAGGCGATCCCTCGATTACGGCGCGCGGATCGTAACCATTGTTGCGCCGCTCGGCGACCTCATCAGTGGTCAGGCCGAAGATGAAGATGTTGTCGTCGCCGACGCATTCCTTGATCTCGACATTGGCGCCGTCGAGCGTGCCGATGGTCAGCGCGCCGTTCAGCGCGAACTTCATGTTGCCGGTGCCGGACGCTTCCATGCCGGCGGTCGATATCTGCTCCGAAAGATCGGCGGCCGGCATCATGATCTCGGCTAGGCTGACATTGTAGTTCGGCACGAACACCACTTTCAGCAAGCCGCGCACCGCCGGGTCGCGGTTGATGACCCGGGCGACGTCGTTGGCAAGTTTGATGATCAGCTTGGCGTTGTGATAGCTGGGCGCCGCCTTGCCGCCGAAGAACTTGACGCGGGGCATCCAGTCGCGCTCCGGATGCGAGCGGATCTGGTCGTAAAGCGCGACCGCTTCGAGAATGTTCAAGAGCTGGCGCTTGTATTCGTGGATGCGCTTGACCTGGATGTCGAACAGCGCCGAGGGGTCCACCTTGATGCCGAGCCGGTCGGCAACGAGATTGGCAAGCCTCGTCTTGTTCGCCCGTTTGACAGCGGCGAACTTGTCGCGGAAGGCAGCGTCCTCGGCGAAAGGATCGAGCAGCTTTATCTCGTGGATGTCGTCGAGGAAGCCGTCGCCGATCGCCTCTCGGGTGAGTGCCGTGAGGCCGGGATTGCACTGTATCAGCCAGCGCCGCGGTGTGATCCCGTTGGTCTTGTTGTTGATGCGATCCGGGTAGAGCCTGTGGAGGTCGGCAAACACCGTCTCCTTCATCAATTCCGTATGCAGTGCCGAGACGCCGTTGATCGAGTGCGAGCCGACAAAGGCCAGATTGCCCATACGCACGCGGCGATCGCCATTTTCCTGGATCAGCGAGATGCGGCTGATCTGCTCGTCCGAGAACTGGTCGGAGACGCGCGCCTCGAGCAGCACCTCGGCGTTGATGGCGTAGACGATCTGCATGTGGCGCGGCAACAGCCGCTCGAATAGCGGCACGGGCCAGCTTTCCAGCGCTTCGGGCAGCAGCGTGTGGTTGGTGTAGCCGAAGGTGCGCTTGGTGATGCTCCACGCCTGGTCGAAATCCATGCCGTGGACATCCATCAACAGGCGCATCAGCTCGGGGACGGCGATGGCCGGATGGGTGTCGTTGAGATGGATCGCCGCCTTGTCGGGCAGCGATTGCAGGTCGCCATACTGGCTGAGATGACGCTGAAGGATGTCCTGCAGCGAGGCGGTGGAGAAGAAATACTCCTGCCTGAGCCGCAACTCCTGGCCTGCCTTGTGGGAATCGGCCGGGTAAAGGACGCGCGACAGCGCATCGGCCTTGTTGCTCTCGGCGAGCGCGCCGATGTGATCGCCGGCGTTGAACTTGTCGAGCAGGATCGGATCGACCGGCATGCCGGACCACAGACGCAGCGTGTTGACGCGGTTGGCCCGCCAGCCAACCACCGGGGTATCGTAAGCAACGGCCAGAACATGTTCGGTCGGCTTCCAGACATGGCGCTCGAGCCTGCCATCCTTCGAGGTGATCGATTCCACCGAGCCGCCGAAGCCGACCTCGAAGGAGCGTTCGCGGCGTTCGAACTCCCAAGGATTGCCGTGATCGAGCCATGTCTCGGGCAGTTCGACTTGCCAGCCGTCATGGATCTCCTGCCGAAACATGCCGTTGGCGTAGCGAATGCCATAGCCATGCGCGGGGATATCGACGGTAGCCATGCTTTCCATGAAGCAGGCGGCGAGCCGGCCAAGGCCGCCATTGCCAAGGGCAGCGTCCGGTTCGAGCGCAGCAATGATGTCGAGGTCGACGCCAAGTGACGACAGCGCCTCGCGCATATTGTCCATCAGGCCGAGATTGGAGAAGGCATCGCGCATCAAGCGGCCGATGAGGAATTCCAGTGACAGGTAATAGACGCGCTTTTCCTGCTGGGCGTAGGCCTCTTGGGTCGCCTGCATCCAATGATCGACGATGCGGTCGCGCACAACCTTGATCGAGGCGGTGAGCCAATCGTACTGGGTTGCAACGTTGGTGCCCTTGCCGACCCTGTATTTGAGGGCCTGCAAGACTTCGTCGGCGAGCGTCTTGGGATCCGGGTTTTCGAGGGTGGGCAGAGGAGCTTCGGTTGTCATCGCGCGCGTCATGCTGCCTCTCGTGACGTTGCCAGGATCATGCGGCTTTCACCATCTCCGCCAATGCTAATGCATCCCACCGGATGTTCAATGGATTCAGGCGACCGCAAGCCGGGTTGCCCTGCGGCAATTTGGCATTGAAACACCGCGCCCTCAGCGGCGGGCCTCAAGTTCTTGTTCAGGCCGCCAGCGCCGCCTCCGGCGGGACCTTGGCGCCGGTCATGAAGGCGACCGCGTCGGACATCGTATATTGCTTCGGATCGATGACGCACAGGCGACGGCCGAGCCGATGAATGTGAATGCGGTCCGCCACCTCGAAGACATGCGGCATATTGTGTGAAATCAGCACGATCGGCAGGCCTCGGCGTTTGACGTCGAGTATCAGTTCGAGCACGCGGCGGCTCTCCTTGACGCCGAGCGCGGCCGTCGGCTCATCCATGATGACCATCTTCGAGCCGAACGCCGCGGCGCGCGCCACCGCCACGCCCTGGCGTTGACCGCCGGAGAGAGTTTCCACCGCCTGGCTGATGTTCTGGATGGTCATCAGGCCAAGTTCGGTCAGCTTGTCGCGGGCGCGCTTTTCCATCGCCGGACGGTCGAGCATGCGCAGCCAGCTGCCAAGAAAGCCCGGCTTGCGGATCTCGCGGCCGAGAAACATGTTGTCGGCGATGGACAGCGCCGGCGACAGCGCCAGGTTCTGGTAGACGGTCTCGATGCCGGCTTCGCGGGCCTCCATCGGCGATTTGAATGCAATAGGCTTGCCTTCAAGCCGGATCTCGCCTTCGTCGGGCACGACCGCGCCGGAAATCGCCTTGATAAGCGACGACTTGCCGGCGCCGTTGTCGCCGATGACAGCAAGGATTTCGCCCGGATAGAGATCGAAATCGGCATTGTCGAGGGCGGTGACGCGACCGTAGCGTTTGACCAGGCTGCGGGCGGTAAGGATCGGTTCCTGAGTCTGGTTCATGCCGAGATCTTCCTGATCCACTGGTCGATACCAACAGCGATGATGATAAGGGCGCCGACAGACAATTGCGTCCATTGGGGATCTGTCCCCCAAAGCCTGAGGCCGAGCGCGAACACCCCGACGATCAGCGCACCGAAGATGGTCCCGAGGATGGAACCGCGGCCGCCGAACAGTGATGTGCCGCCAATCACCACGGCGGTAATCGAATTGATGTTCTCGAACTGCCCGGCCTGCGGCGAGACCGATCCGATGCGTCCGATCAAGGCCCAGCCGGCGATGGCACAAATGATGCCGGTCAGGGTATAGACCGTGACCAGCATCCGGCTGACGCGCACCCCCGACAGTTCCGCAGCTTCCGGGTCGTCGCCGACTGCGTAGACATGCCGGCCCCATGCGGTGTGATTGAGCACGTACCAGGCAATTGCCCCCATGATCAGCACCAACAGCACGCCATAGGTGAAGACTGCGCCGCCGATCCTGAACGAGCCGCCGAAAAACTGCAGCAGCGGTGCCGTCGCCTCGAGATCCTGGCTGCGGATGGTCTCGTTGCCGGAATAGATGAAGTTGATGGCAGCGTAGATCGACCAGGTGCCGAGCGTCACGATGAAGGGCGGCAGTTTCACCCAGGCGATGAGAATGCCGTTGATCAAGCCGCAAATCGCGCCGACAAGCAGCCCGATGGCAACGGCGACCGGCGCTGGAACACCGTAATGCATGGCAAACTGGCCCATAACAACCGAGCTCAGCACCATGATGGCGCCGACTGACAGGTCGATGCCGGCGGTGAGCACCACCAGTGTCTGCGCGATGCCGACCATGCCGGTTATCGCCACCTGCTGGAGGATCAGGGTGAGGGTGAAGGGAGAAAAGAAGCGTCCGCCGACGACGACTGCGAACAGAACCACCGAGATGAGCAGGATGATCAGCGGCACCATGGCCGGGCTTTTATGCAAGCGGTGCTGGATGCTCTCCAACGTCGAGCGGGAATGCGTCTCGAATGATGCGACGCTGGCGTCGCTAGCGGCCAGGACCGTCTCGAATTCCTGCGGTCCCTTGCTCCTGGTTGTTTCGACGCTCAAGTCGGCCTCCCCGCCTGTGATGTGGAGCGGCCGAAACCGCTCCACATTCCCTATTGTTCTTTTGAAGTTGAGCCGATCAGGGGATCAAATCAACCCCAGCACTTGCTGAGGCCTTGCTTCGTGTCGATGGATTCGATGCCGGCGGCAGGCTTGTCGGTGATCAGCGTGACGCCGGTGTTGTAGAAGTTCAGACCGGGCGACGGCTCAGGCTTCTTGCCGGTGTCGGCAAAGGTCTTGATCGCCTCGATGCCGAGCGAGGCCATGAGCAATGGATATTGCTGTGAAGTGGCGCCGATCACGCCCTCGGCAACGTTCTTGACACCGGGGCAGCCGCCATCGACCGAGACAATCAGGACGTCCTTCTCCTTGCCGACGGCTTTCAGCGCCTGGTAGGCGCCCGCGGCCGCAGGTTCGTTGATGGTGTAGACGACGTTGATATCCGGATCCTTCTGCAGGCAATTCTCCATGGCAGTATGCCCGCCATCCTCATTGCCGCTCGACAGATCGTGACAGACGTTGCGTGCGTCGGTTTCGTCGCCGATCTTCTTGGGATCGCCGAGGTCGATGCCGAAGCCCTTCATGAAGCCTTGATCACGCTGGACGTCGACGGAGGGCTGGCTGGCGATCAGATCCATGTAGGCAATGTGCGCATCCTTGGCCTTGTCGCCCAAGGTAGCCTTTGCCCAGGAGCCGATAAGCTCGCCGGCCTTGAAATTGTCGGTCGCAAACGTCGCATCCGCGGCATCGGCAGGCTCGAGCTGCGTGTCGAGAGCGATCACCAGCACCCCTGCATCGCGCGCCTTCTTCACCGCCGGCACGATGGCCGCAGTGTCGGTGGCGGTGATCAAAATGCCCTTGGCGCCGTCGGCGATGCAGGATTCGATCGCCGCAACCTGGCCCTCATTGTCACCTTCCGCCTTGCCGGCATAGGCTTTCAGATCGACACCGATTTCCTTGGCTTTCGCGGCGGCACCTTCCTTCATCTTCACGAAGAAGGGATTGGTGTCGGTCTTGGTGATCAAGCAGGCGCCGACCCCGGCGGCCGATGCCGTCGACGCAAACGCCATCAGGCTCAGTCCGGCCGCGGCAAACACGGTGGATTTCAACAGTTTTGACGTGGTCACGATTTTCCTCCCATTGAACCATTTAGGATGCCGGCCAACCGGCATCTGCAGCGCGTCCGACGAAATCTCCCAGTGTCGACGCCGATCTCAAGAGACACCAGTCGGCCAGCACTGTCAATAATTAAATCACTCTTATTTATTATTGACAACGCAGGATTGTTCACTCACTCTAGACCAAAAGCATTGAGGGGAAACGACGGGAGGAACAGGGGTGGAGACCGGCATTACAAGGCACGGCTCGCCCGATGCGGCCGAAAGCCGCCTGCACCGCGGCACCAATCAAAGCGGCATGCGGGACCACAATGAGCGGCTGGTGCTGTCGCTGGTGCGCCAGCACGGCAGCCTGGCCAAATCCGACATCGCACGCATGACTGGCCTCTCGGCGCAGACAGTATCAGTCATCATGCGCGAGCTGGAGGAGGACGACCTGCTCGTTCGCCAGGCGCCGTTGCGCGGCAAGATTGGCCAGCCCTCGATACCCATGGCGCTCAATCCCGACGGCGCCTATTTCATCGGCCTGAAGATCGGCCGGCGCAGCGCCGAGCTCGTGCTGATCGATTTCCTCGGCAATGTGCGCTCGATGCTGCAGCATTCGTACCGCTATCCGGCGCCGCGCGAGACGGTGGAATTCGCTACGAGCGGCATGAGGAAGATGCGCGGCGAGCTCACTCCTGCGCAGGACAAGCGCATCGCCGGGCTTGGCATCGCCATGCCGTTCGAATTGTGGAACTGGGCCGATACCGCCGGCGCGCCGCGTGAAATCATGGACGAATGGCGCCATCGCGACATCCGCGCCGACATCCAGGCGCAATGCGAATTTCCGGTCTACCTGCAAAACGATGCCACCTCGGCCTGCGGCGCCGAGCTCGTGTTCGGCCAGGCGGCGGGTGCGGCGCGCGATTTCGTCTATTTCTACATCGGTGCCTTTGCCGGCGGCGGCATCGTGCTGAACGGCCGGCTGTTTGGCGGCCCAACCGGCAATGCCGGCGCGCTGGGCTCAATGCCAGTGCCCGGGCCTGACGGCAAGCCGACGCAGTTGATCGACGTTGCATCGATCGCCACGCTGGAGAAGGCGCTCAACGCACGCGGCGTCGAGGCCTCGCATCTGTGGACATCACCGGGGGACTGGGGCGAGATCGGTGCCGAGCTTGACGACTGGATCGCCAGCGCCTCGCAGGCGCTCGCCTATGCCATCGTTGCGGCGTCGTCCGTCATCGATTTCGAAGCCGCGGTGATCGACGGATGGATGCCGCTCGCCGTGCGCAGGCGGCTTGTCGATGCCGTCATCCAGGCCATCGGCAGGATCGACGGCGAAGGCCTGAGGCTGCCGGCCGTCCGCGAGGGAACGGTCGGCATCCATGCGCGGGCGCTGGGTGGCGCCAGTCTGCCGCTATCGGAGCGCTTCCTCATCGGCTCGACCACGATTTCCCGGAGCTTCTGAGCATGCTGATCGGTATCCCGGCGCTGCTCGGCCCGGAGCTTCTGGCGATGTTGCGCGCCATGGGCCATGGCGACGAGATCGCGCTGGTCGACGGCAACTACCCGGCCGAACAGCAGGCACAGCGGCTGATCCGCGCCGACGGTCATCATCTCGTCCCGGTGCTGGATGCCGTATTGAGCGTGTTGCCTGTCGACGACGCCGTGCCGCAGGCGCTGTTTCGCGCCTCGGCTAAAGGCGATCCCCTGCTCGCCGATCCGGTTCATCATGAGATTGAAGCGATCTGCGCCAGGCATGCGCCGGGCCGCAAGGTGGTTGCGCTTGCCGGCGCCGACTTCTATGCACGGGTCAAGGCCGCGCACGCGATCGTCGCGACGAGCGAGCCGCGGCTTTACGCCAACATCATCATTCGCAAGGGCGTGATCTATCCGCCGGAAAGCAAGACTTCATGATCCTCTGCTGCGGCGAAGCCCTGATCGACATGCTGCCGCGCACCACGACGGAGGGCGAAGCGGCCTTTGCCCCCTATGTCGGTGGTGCCGTCTTCAACTCGGCCATTGCGCTCGGCCGACTCGGCGCGCCGGCCGGCTTCTTCTCCGGCCTGTCGTCGGATCTGTTCGGCGGGCAGTTCAGGGAGGCGCTGGGGGCCAGCAAGGTCAGTTCCACCTATGCGCACACCTCGCCGCGGCCGACCACGCTCGCCTTCGTGCGGCTCACCAACGGCCAGGCGACCTATACATTCTATGACGAGAACACCGCCGGGCGCATGCTGACCATCGAGGACCTGCCGGAGCTCGGCAGCGAGATCGAGGCCATGCTGTTCGGCGCCATCAGCCTGATCTCGGAACCGGCCGGATCGGCCTATGAGGAGTTCATGCGACGTGAGCATGAGCGCCGCGTGATGATGCTCGACCCCAACATCCGGCCAAACTTCATTCCCGACAAGGCCAGGCATCTCAGGCGCATCCGCAACATGATGGCGATGGCCGACATCGTGAAACTGTCGGACGAGGATTTGAACTGGTTCGACGAAGCCGGCTCGCATGAGGACGTCGTCCGCAACTGGCTGGACCGCGGCCCGAAGCTGATCGTCGTCACCCACGGCAGCGAGGGCGCGGTTGGTTACAGCAGCCAGCACCGGGTCACGGTCGTGCCGGACAAGGTCGAGGTGGTCGATACGGTCGGCGCCGGCGACACGTTCAATGCCGGCATCCTTGCCTCCTTGCACGAGCAGGGCCTGCTGTCGAAGACGGCAATCGCCGGCCTGCCGAAAGAAGCCATCCATAAGGCGCTGACGCTCGGCGCCAAGGCCGCGGCGGTGACGGTCTCGCGGGCCGGCGCCAATCCGCCATGGCGGCATGAACTCGCCTGACCGGCTGGCAACCGCCTCACGGACTGCCTGCCGGCGATCACTTTATGTTTCGCCTAACCTGGCGGGCGGGATGCGCAGCCCATATCAAGCATGCCGAAGCCCGGATTTTCCCGCGTTTAAGAGGGCAGATCGGAAACCAGAGGTAACAGGCTGCGACACTTGAGCAATTCAGGGCTTTGCCCTGCGGCTTTCTCGGCCGTGCCAAGTCTGCTACCAGCGGCCGGTTATCTGGCTAAAACCGTTTGAGGCCGACATGCAGTTCATCGATCTTGGCGCACAGCGCGAACGCATCCGCGACAGGCTGAAGGCGGCAATCGACCGCGTCGTCGACGAAGGTCGTTATATTCTTGGACCGCAGGTCACCGAATTCGAAAACAAGCTCGCCGCCTATATCGGCACCAAGCACGTGGTCGCTTGCGCCAACGGCACCGACGCGCTGCTGTTGCCGCTGTTTGCCGCCGGCATCGGCCCGGGCGACGCGGTATTCGTGCCGAGCTTCACCTTCGCCGCCACGGCCGAAGTGGTGGCGCTGACCAAGGCCGAGCCGGTGTTCGTCGATGTCGATGCTGACAGCTACAATATCGACATCGCCAGCCTCGAGGCGGCAATCGCCATGATCAAGGCGGAGGGGCGGCTGAGGCCGAAGGCAATCATTCCCGTCGACCTGTTCGGCCTCGCCGCCGATTACGAAGCAATCATGGCCATCGCCAATCGCGAAGGCCTGATGGTCATCGAGGATGCGGCGCAGGCGACCGGCGGCTCGGCTGACGGCAAGATGTGCGGCTCGTTCGGCACCGTCGGCTCGACCAGCTTCTATCCGGCAAAACCGCTCGGCTGCTACGGCGACGGCGGTGCGATGTTCACCAATGACGATCCGCTGGCCGAACAGCTGCGCTCGTTCGCCTTTCACGGCAAGGGCGAAACGCAATACGACAATGTCCGCGTCGGCATCAATTCACGGCTCGATACACTGCAGGCGGCGATCCTAATCGAGAAGCTGGCCATCCTCGAGGACGAGATGGTGGCGCGGCAAGCGGTCGCCAATCGCTATGCCGAAGGTCTCGGCGATATAGTCAAGACGGCGCGCAATCTGGGCGGCGGCCGCTCGGCCTGGGCGCAATACGCCATCGAAACGCCGAAGCGCGACGGGCTCAAGGCACATCTCGGTGAAAAGGGCATTCCGTCGGTCATCTACTATGTGAAACCGCTGCACAGCCAGATTGCCTATCGCGATTATCCGCGCACGCCGACCGGCCTTGCCGTTTCGGAAGAGCTGCCGAAGCGCATCCTGTGCCTGCCGATGCATCCCTATCTGAGCGAGGCCGACCAGGACCGGATCATCGAAACGATCCGTAACTATATCGGCTCGAATTCGGCGCACGTGGCGGCGGCATAATTCGAAAGTTGCGGAACATGGTCGCGGATTACATCGACGAGTTCATCATGTTCTGCGCCGGGTTGTGGATGGCTGGCATCGGCTTCGGATTTCTCGCGGACCCGTTCCAAGCTCGCCCCGGCCAGCAAGCATGGTGGACCAACTTTGGAACCCATTTTAAATGGATGGGGCCGCTGTTGATCCTCATCGCGATAGTGCTCGCGTTCGCGGCACCTTCCTAGATGCGCTCGCGCCAGCAACAGGCTCGCCATTGACGGCATCGCTGATCAACAACGGACCGTTCACCTCAAACTGGGCCGTCGGTACCGATTTCGGGATGCTTTGCTCTGCGCCGAAGCATAGTCTGCACCTGTCTTCCCTCTAGGCTGGCTATTTCATGAAGAAGATTGGTTTCCTCTCGTTCGGGCACTGGACGCCCTCGCCGCAATCGCAGACGCGGACGGCATCCGATGGGCTTTTGCAGTCCGTCGAGTTGGCCGTCGCCGCCGAGGAGCTGGGTGCGGACGGCGCGTATTTCCGCGTGCATCACTTCGCCCGCCAGCTCGCCTCGCCCTTCCCGCTGCTGGCAGCGGTTGGGGCGAAGACCAGCCGAATCGAGATCGGCACGGCGGTGATCGACATGCGTTACGAGAACCCGCTCTACATGGCCGAGGACGCCGGCGCCGCCGATCTGATCGCCGGAGGGCGTCTGCAGCTAGGCATCAGCCGCGGCTCGCCGGAGCAGGTGATCGACGGATGGCGCTACTTCGGCTACGCCCCGCAAGAGGGCGAGAGCGATGCCGACATGGCCCGCAGACACACCGGAGTGCTGCTCGAAGTGTTGCTGGGCAAAGGCTTTGCCCAGCCCAATCCGCGGCCGATGTTTCCCAACCCGCCTGGCCTGCTTCGCGTCGAGCCACACTCGGAGGGCCTGCGCGAGCGCATCTGGTGGGGCGCCGCCACAAACGCCACCGCAGAATGGGCGGCGAAACTTGGGATGAACCTGCAGAGTTCCACGCTCAAATTCGATGAAGGCGGAAAGCCGTTTCACATCCAGCAAGCCGAACAGATCAAGGCTTTTCGCGAAGCCTGGAAGGCGGCCGGCCACACGCGCGAGCCGCGGGTGTCGGTGAGCCGCAGCATTTTTGCGCTGGTCGACGATCGCGACCGCGCCTATTTCGGCGGCAACCAGGGCGGAGATCAGTTCGGCTATATCGAGGCAGACAGGCTTGCCGTGTTCGGCCGCTCCTATGCCGCCGAGCCAGACGTCCTGATCGAGCAGCTAAAGGGCGACGAAGCCATCGCTGAGGCCGATACGCTGCTGCTCACAGTCCCCAACCAGCTCGGTGTCGACTACAATGTCCATGCCATCGAGGCGATCCTGACCCACGTCGCCCCAGGCTTGGGCTGGCGCTGACGCGACTTTGTTGGAAAAGCCACGGCGGTCAATACGATGCTCGCGTTCTAGCGGTCTCACGGCTGCTTCCCGTCGGCTCGTTTCAGCATCGCAAATGCGCGACTGATCCGTTGCAGGGCCGTCGCGTTGGCCAGCACTGCGTACAACGCGAACCCGCCTGCCAGAATCCAGGGCGAAGCCGCGCCCATGGCAGTCGCGACTCCGTCGGCGGCGAGCAGCACGCAAATGAACACCAGACGTTCCATTCGCTCGAAGAAATCCGGCCAACCATGGTTTTCCACAGGGATTTCCAGCGCCGTCCGCGCCTTGGCATAACTGGTGAGAATCCCGCCGGCGAACGCGAACATTGCGATCGCCCACAGATCGGCGACCCAGCCTATTGCCGCAAAGACGGCCAATTCCTGATAACGGTCGACGATAGCGTCGAAATAGCCACCGGCCTTGGTGCTCATATTTGTCCGGCGGGCGACCGCACCGTCCAGCGCGTCGAAGCTGAAGGCAAACGCCAGGCACAAGCCAAAGGCAAGACTTGAATGGTGATACGCGTAGGCGGCCGAAGACAAAGCCACGAGCACGAGCCCGCTGGCCGTAACCTGGTTCGGCGTCATGCCGATCCCGATCAGCGGAGAGGCGGCCTGCTCCCATAGCGGGTCGATGCGACTTTTCATGAGACCGGCGATCATGGCGGCTCCTCTGATGATGTCGTTTGACGGAGCTTTACCAGCAATTTGCGGGTTTGTTCCACCATCGCCACCGTTTCAGTGGGCCAATGCGGGCCGAGACCGGGCTCAGGAACGTTCTCAACTCGCCGCAAAAGCGATCTCGTTTGGCGAATGTGGCCGGCGGATTAAGATGCTCGCCAAGCTGACGGCGAAACAGAACTTCCGGTCGCAGCGACAGCTGCCCGACAGCATTTCACGGTTTGGGCGATGCCTTGTGACCGGTGTGCAAATCGAGCGGCGGTCTGGCGGCAACACCCGAACGATGTGACTATGATTGCTTGCGACCCGTCGGAAGCCGGCCGAAACTCGATGCATAAATTTCTACCCAAGTTCGCCTACCTGCTCGCGACCTCTGTCGGCGTGGGATTATCTCCAACATGGCCGGGCACGGCCGGCGCAATGGTTGGAGTGGCTGTTGCCGCGGCTCTGATACCCGCATCGCCTTGGCTGACGGTGCTTGCCTATGCGGCCCTGTTCGCCGTCGGCGTATGGGCGTCATCGCATGTTATCTTCCATACCGGGACGGAGGACCCGCAAATCGTCGTCATCGATGAGACCTTCGGCGCCGCCGTAACGCTTTCCATGCTGCCGCTCGACCCACTCTGGTGGGCAGCAGGCTTCCTTGCTTTCCGGTTTTTCGACGTCGTCAAGCCTTGGCCCATCCGTATCATGCATGACAAGGTAAGGGGTGGGGCCGGCATCATGCTGGACGACGCGGCCGCGGCTGTCGTCGCTGGGGCGTTGCTGCTCCTGCTGAACGAGTTGATTGATCATTTGCCGTAACGGCGACATTCGGCCTCCAATGCCAAAGGCCAGCACGATGGTCCATGCGAGTTTAGCGACACAAGGGGAGGACCGAAGCGGTTGGCGCGGCCCTACTCGGTGACAACGAGTAGGAAGGAGGCATGACGAGACGGGCAAACGGCTGAACATCGCCGGCATTCCCGGCGACGACATCGGCAAGGAAGTCGTGCCGGAAGACCGGAGGCATCCGCCCCTCACTGATGATGTTCGCACGCCTGCGTGCGGAAACCCAAGCCGTCAAGTATTTCGATCAGCATCTGTACAGGATCAGGCACACCGTGCGTTGACCGCCACGCGACAAACCCGTCCGGCCTGACCAAGGCGGCCCGCCGCTTTCAACCCCGAGCGCGGAAGGCCACCGATGGTCCAAATCAATCAGACCCCCATTGGCACCCAAGGCGTGGCAGGTCAGCGGCATGCGGAGGCGCTGGCTTACGGCGTCAGCGGCCTGACACCATGCGTCGTCGGCGCAGAGGAGAAGAGGGTCGCGATCGCACAAATCGAGACTCGAAATCCGCTGGCCGGCACGCCCGACCGCGAAATGCGGTAAACGCGTGCCAGGGCGGCCCGACAACTCCGTGGATTTTTGGAATGGGTGATCGTCCCGCGTGGCTTCCTGAGCCACGACACCTGCAGCGTAGCGTTGGCCAAATACCACGTCGTAATCCTCGACGATCGCGACTGGGGGAGGCAATCGCTTCGACGGATCGTCGAACCATTTCTGAAGGCGGGCGAGCGCTTGCGCCAACGTAGCCTCGATGACCGGCCGGCGCTCCATGTCATAGCTATCCAGCAACGAGGGACCGGCATGCCCGCCTGTTACCATCGCAAGCTTCCAGGCAAGGTTATGGGCGTCGTGGATACCTGAATTGCCACCGAAAGCGCCTGTTGGGGGCATCACATGTGCGGCATCCCCCACAAGAAACGCGCGGCCTCGGCGGAATTGGCGCGCTGTCATCGCGGCCACTTCCCAGGAGCGCGCATCGACAAGCCTAGTCGTGATATCCGACCGGCCCGCACCTCGTATGATCAGTTCCCTGCACCTGGCTTCATCAAAATCCTGGGGTTTCTCGCCCTTTTCGGGAAAGTACTGGAGCGCCAGAAGCCATCGTCCACCCTCCCTGGGCGTGAAGGTCCCGTTGAGGTCCGTCACGAAGCACGACGTGAAACGCTTGCCGCCGATCGTCGGAGGCATGTCCGTGTCAAAGACGACATTTATCCAGTGCTGAAGGCCGCCTGCCCCGCTGCGGCTGATCTCCAGCCTCTCTCGCATCGAGCCGTTCGCACCGTCCGCGACGATCAGATAGTCGGCCGAGATGGCGTCCTTTGCGCCGGTCGCGATATCGCGAATTTCCGCGCGGACGACATTCTCATCGTGTTCGAAAGCCACCAGTTCCGTGCTGAAACGTATGTCTGCACCGTTCCGCTCGGCGTAGCGGCGCAGAATCGGTTCCAGGACGTGCTGATCACACGTCGCCGGTTGCGTGGGGCTGAGGGCACTTGCATCCGGCCACGCCGGTCCGCCCCATTGAATCTCGGGATCGGTGAGATTCCTGGCGCGCGCAATAGCGCCTGCCTGCTGGTCCCCCGTACGATTTGCACGAATCTCCTCCTCGAGGCCGAGGCTTCGAAAGATCTCCATGCTGCGCGGGGAAATGCCGGCAAATTTGTACTGGATTGACGTGTCGGGATGGCGCTCGACGAGGACGCACGGAATGTCGTTGTGAGCCAAAAGGGCGGCCGCCGTCAGACCGTTCAGGCCGCCCCCGACGACGAGAACCGTGGTGGTTGGTCATCTCGGATCTCCTCTCATTGATTTGATCACTTAAATATTTTGATTGATCAAATCATATGATTGGTCAAAATATGTGTCAAGACCCGAAGGAGCGTGGAATGGGACCGGGCCAAGATCGCTTGCAGCACGCCACCGAGGCTTGGCGCCTGATGTTTGATTTCCTGATGCGGTCCGCGCCGGACCGGTTGGCGATCCAGCAGAAATTAGGCCTGACGCCCAACGATTCGCGCGCCCTCTTCACCCTCGACAAAGATGTGGGCAAGCCGATCGGAGCATTGGCCACTCAATGGCACTGCGACCCTTCGACGGCGACCTGGCTGGTCGACCGGTTGGAGCAGGCGGGGCTCGCCGAACGGGTTCCGTCGCCAAGCGATCGCCGTGTGAAACGTGTCAAGCTTACGGCCAAGGGTGCTGCAACCATTGAGGAATTGACAAGGGAATATCACAAACCCCCTGCCGAGATGCTTGCGCTTCCACGTGCTGATCTGGATCAGCTGATCGGCCTGGTCAGAAAGTTACAGGCTGGCAAGTCCGTGGGTTGATTCTATCCGCCACGGGGCCTCCCGTGCACCACATGAAGTGATAAGCGATGAGCGTCCCGGCACCCGAGCAGAGTCAGTGCGTCATGCGCGCCGATAAGCGGCGTCATGGCATCCACCTCGACCATGGGGAGTCGCCGACGGTCAGCGGCTACTGCGTATGTCTCGTAGTGGATATCGGTGGCGGCGCGATGAACCTGCTATTTGCCGCCACCATACTGCCAGCCAGTCTTGATCAGTATGCCGGAACGAGCCGCACCGTACGCATGGGTGGAACTACTTTGCGCCAGGTGCAGACATTCGCGAAGGGTGAGTAGATACGGGAACGTGTGTATCGAACGTCACGTGGATTCGCGCGCCCTCGGCGGAGATTCCGGGTCAAAGCAGGGCAAATCAGCTTGCCGGCGAAACGCCTCACCTCAGGCGGTGGATAGCGGCTGTGCATCCGCTGCGCCGACCACCTCCCGCATTGTCACGATGGTGCGGAACGCCTTCACGTTCGAATCGGTGTGGAAGACTTCCCGCGCGAAGGCATCGTACGCCTCCATCCCTGGCAATTGCAGAAGGAGCACGAAATCGGTTTCACCGGTGACATACCAGGCCTGACGAACCTCCGAGCGTCCACGAAGCTTGCCGATGAAGGCGTCCAACTCGACAGCGCTCTCCCGTTCCAACGAAACGAGCACATGGACGGTTAGCGGCAGGCCCACGGCCGCCGGGCGAACGACGGCAATGTCCGCCGCGATCACGCCATCCTTCCGCAGTCGGCGCAGGCGGCGCAGGACCGCGCTCTGGGAAAGCCCGACCTGCTCGGCGAGACGGCGCGCCGGGATTTGGTTGTCGCGCTGAACCAGCGACAGCAGCACATGGTCGAAGCGATCGAGGGCGGCAGTTTTCGTCATGAGGACAGGCATCTATGCCGAAATCAGGCAGGGGGGCAACGATAATAGGCGCCAACCGGCGTGGTTTCCGGGATAGAAATTCGCCTCATGACCACAGACACACAGCCGGCCCTTAACCCTGATCAGATCGCGGCGCTGTTACAGCGCCTGTCGCCATTTTATGCACCGACACCGCTGCTCGACCTGCCAAACCTCGCTGCGAGCCTGGATGTGACCCAGGTGCTTGCCAAGAACGAGGGCCACCGTGCCCTGGGCAGCTTCAAGTCCCTCGGCGGCACTTATGCCGGTCTGTGCGCTCTCGCTCGCACTACCGGGATGAATATCGACGAATTGCTCGATCCAGAGCGGACCCAGAAGCCGCTGCCGCCGCTCATCACGGCCAGCGCCGGCAATCACGGACTTGCCGTCGCGGCGGCGGCGAAGTTTGCCGGCGGGAGGGCAAGAATATACCTCCACACGGGCGTTCCTGCAGCGCGGGTGCGGCGTATCGAGTCCCAAGGCGCCGAAATCGTGTGGGTCGACGGCACCTACGACGATGCCGTCGATCGGGCCTCTGCGGCAGCCCGCGCCGGAGAAGGCATTCTGGTGGCCGACACCTCGAGCGACCCGGATGACTCAGCGGTCGCTGATGTCGTCGCTGGCTATGGCGTGCTTGCTGCGGAAATTCGTCGCCAGGTCGACGAGATCGGCCATCTGAGGCCAACCCACCTTTTCGTGCAGGCCGGTGTCGGTGGACTTGCCGCCGCCCTGACGGCAGGGCTGCAGGACTGGTTGATGCCTCCAGCCATGATCGTCGTGGTAGAGCCAGAGGCAGCAGCCTGCGTCGCGGCCGCGCTGTCGCAAGCATGGTCCGTGAGGATATCCGGCGATCTCAAAACGTCGGCGGACATGCTCGCTTGTGGCGAAGCGGCCGCATCGGCGCTCGACGTGCTCCGCCGAGGCAAGGCTCGGGTCATAACCGTCTCCGAAGCGGCGCTTGCCGACGCGAAGAACCGGATTCGCGAGGCAAACGGTCCAGGCACAACCCCGTCGGGTGCCGCCGGCCTCGCCGGTCTCGCCACAGCCGTCGCGGCTTCCGGCCTGTCGCAGGAGCTTGCGCTCGATGGATCGAGCCGGGTGCTAATCATCGTGACCGAGGCCGAACTAGAGAAGGACGCATGACGATGGCACCCGACCCCGGACCATTGAACAAAAGAGCGGCTGGGCCGCGGACTGCTGGAGATGCCCACGTTCCAGACCGGACTGCTCGAGATGCCCACGTTCCAGACTCACCGCAGACCGGGTCCATGAAACTCATCTACCAGACCCACTCCCCTTACGCGCGCAAGGTTCTGGTCTTTGCCCACGAGGTCGGGCTTGCCGGACGTCTGCGCGTTATTCATCAGGAGACGAGCCCCACCAATCGCAACGATGATGTGTTTGCGATCAATCCGCTTGGCAAGGTGCCCGCTCTCGTTCTCGACGACGGCTATGCGATCTTCGATTCGAGCGTAATCTGCAGCTATCTCGACAATCTCGAAAGCAGTCCTCGGCTCATCCCCGAAACAGGGCGAGCAAAATGGTCCGCCTTGCGCCTCCAGGCGCTCGCCGGCGGCATGTGCGACGCAGGCATTTCCATCCGCTGGGAAAACGAGCGCCGCCCTGAACATCTGCGTTATCCTGCCTTGGGCGCAGGCATGACGATGAAGCTCATCGAATCCTATAACTTCGTGGAACGCGAGGTCGAATTCGACGCACCGCTCCATGTCGGCCACATCGCGCTCGCCACTTGTCTAAGCTGGCTGGAATTCCGGGGACTGCCCGACTTCTTGCAGGGAAGGCCACGACTGACACGATGGTATAGATCCTTCGTGGAACGCCCTTCAATGCGTGCCACACCCTACGACGGCGACACGCGTGATTGATATCGATCGCTAGGCTTTCGAAATCCAGTATGTGTCGGTCACCAGCCAAGCGTTCTCGAGGCCATTTGCTGGTCGGCCTCGATGATATTGCGCGAGACGGGTGACCTTGCCTCGGGCAGCCTTGAGGGCGGCCATCAAGGCCTTTTCTTCGTCACTGCGCCTAGCTCCGCTGCAGGGGTAAAACCCGCATGGCACAAGTGACCGTACGGGAAACGTATCGCCGACCCTTTCCAGAAGCATCATGAAACCTCGTCGGTCCTCACCTGTGAACGGCAGTGCCATCCGGCCAGCGTCGGACAAATTTGAAAGCCACCGTTCCGGCACGTGCGTCACGCCGGCAAAGGCGACCACGACATCGAGGTTTGGCAGATCAACTGCCTGCGTTGCATCACCTGATATCACTTCTACATGGGCATAATGAGCAAGATTGCTTTGCGCACGCCGAGCCAGTTCTTCGTCGATCTCATATGCAATCACGCGTCCTTCAGAACCCGTCAGTTCAGCGAGGATGGCGGTGAAATAGCCGACACCGGCGCCCACCTGAAGGACAGTCTGGCCGGGAGTGATGTTCAGATGGTCGAAAACCAATGCCCAAAGCGACGGCAAGCCGCTGTTCAGTCCGCGTTTTTCGTCAAGCAAGACCAGAACGTCGTGGTAAATCTCATGAAGTGCGGCTGAAGGGCTGGTATGGACCGCCCCGATTTGCAATCTCGAATGGATACGCCAAGGCCCGTTGCCAAGGTAGTGTTCGCGCGGAACCTTTGCGAAGGCCTCGATGACCGCAGGGTTGTGCAAGACAGGTGATGAGACACGCAGATCTTCGGCAAACCACCGGCGCGCTTCACTCGCATCGATTCTTGTTGGCATGGAATATCGGCTCCGGATTGCGCGTACTCAGTCATGCTCTCAGAAAACCGAACGGCGGCAAAGGGGCGCTATCCCCGCATTGAAGGGCAATGCCCGCTATCCGTTTGCCATAGAGCGCAGCTTTGCCGAGTGCCCTGCCCTCTTTGCCTGTGGACCCGCCCGTTTCGGCGCCTGGCGTCTGACCGAATTTGGCGCACGGGTGCCCGGAACGACGCCAGGACATCAACTCGCGCGGCGGATTGATACTCATTCTCGTGACATAGGGGGATTTTATAGCAAAGCGCGGACACCGGCGGCAACCTCGGCCAAGTCGTCATTGAGCTGGTGGTTGCGGCCGTCGAGCCGATGCAGGAGCGCGCTGGGTATCGCTGCTGATAGAGATCAATATGCGCAAAAGCGCAATTTCGTCCCTGCTGCCGTGATGGCTTTTTCGTGGGCGAGAACCATCAAAATTTCTGGCATTGTTCCGAAGGCCGACCGCGAGGCTGTAAGGCGTGGCGATATGGAAGACACGCAACGCTCCGCCCGACGATCACATCCTCCGGCTGGCCAGCAGCCTTGTGAGCCAGTTCGGATCCATTTCCGGGACGGAGGATAAAAGCCGCTCGGTATAGGGGCCGTGCGGCGGCGTGAGAATTTCGCTCTTTAATGCCCGCTCAACGACTTTACCTTGGTGCACCCCAATTTCGTCGGCGATCGCCCGCACGGTGGCAATGTCATGGGTGATGAAAATGCAGCTCATGCCGAGTTCGCGCTGAAGCCGCATTAAGAGCTTGAGGATTTCCTCTTGCACAATCTGGTCGAGCGCGGACGTGATTTCGTCGCAGATGATGAGTTCCGGATCGGCGGCCAACGCCCGGGCGATGGCTGCTTCTGACCCCCTGACAGTTCGGCCGGCAGACGATCCAGGTAAGTTTCGCTCATCTCGACCATGTGCATGCGTTCGCCGATCCCCCGATCCCACAACCAAGCCGCACTACTGCGCGGCAAGGTGATTGGCGGTTCGGAGCCTGTTGCCGGACCTTAACCCGGAGACTTAACCGCCCTTGTACACCCTAAGTTAAACGCAGTTTACCTCATTCAAACAGACGAGGACAGTAGGCCAACCCGCCCCTAGGGTAAGAGGTCGTTCTGTCGATTTATCCGGGAGATACTATTGTCAGTCGTGTGGAAACAGAAGCAAACTTGCGATTCTCCATGCAGACACTATTGCAGTTCATGTGCTCTCATCCCATAGGGGGGACGTTGTCGAAGAATGAGTGGGGGAACAACAATTTTCTCGGTGTTACCGCAAAAATCTATAAACCCCATTCGGTGATATGCCGGCAGGAGGACGACAACAGTGAGATATTCATTGTAAAATCGGGCTGGGGCATACTTTATCAGGCACTGCCGGACGGAGAGCGGCAGATCATAGACACTCCCCTCAAAGGGGATGTCGTCGGTTTCCGTGGCTTGGACGGACCCCGTCTTGCGTCGCTGGCGTCCATAACCGAACTAGCTGTTTATGAAATTTCCAGTAAGGAACTGGTCGAGGCCATCCTGTCGGAAGGCCGAATCGGGAAGAAGATCGCCTGCTCCCTGGCGCGCCTGAACGCCATCCTTGCCGAACATCTCATGAATACCGGGCGGCGGAACGCGATGAGGCGTACCGCCCACTTCCTGCTCGAGTTGGAGGAGAGGCTCTCCAGGGTTGGGCTGTCGGCGCATGGAAGATATGAGTGTCCTCTTGCCCAGCATGAACTGGCCGACATCCTTGGAATGACCACCGTTCACGTCAACCGAACATTAAGGGAGCTCCGCAAGGCCGATCTCGTCTCTTTCAAGTCAGGCCATGTAGAGGTGATCAATCGCAAGAAGCTGGTCGAAACAGCCGGATTCGACAGCGAGTATCTCAGGTAGCGGCTATATCTCTCTTCGAACGTCAGCGCATGGGCCATCAAGACTTTCCGCTGATTTCGCCTTCGCCGGAACAGTTCCAGACGATATGTTCTGAGGGCTGATCGTGCCCGGGACACCTGGCGGGCTTGGTACGTCTCGACGACGGCCGTATCCGGCTCGAGTCGGTCGAAAGTTGAGCTGAGCGGAACGCAACCCAGTTCGTGCCGAGCAAAGCAAAGTGTGCGAAGGGAGATCATCATGACCCGACGGCAACACTTGTGAATCGGCGTGCAAAATTCGACGCCGATTTTGCACGCCGATTCACAGGCCGTAGCCTCCCAGACCGAGGACCGGGCGGTATGGGCTGCGAGAGGCTTGGCGGCGAAACACACTGGCGTCATTGCCGTGGTCGCGCGATGCTAACCCTGCATTAGGCGAATACGGCGAGCCGACGACATTGTTCGTCAGCCGCGACGTGCCTGATATGGAATGAGCTTCCTTCGGAGACAAGAGCTACGGCGGCAGTAGCTTTCCCTCCTCTTTGGCGGCCTCAAGGAACGCTCTGCGAACCACATCGGGCTTCACCTGATCGATCATTGCATCCATGCAGAGTTGCACCGCGCTATGCCACTTAGGGCCGCGCTTGCTCCACTTCAGGAGCTGCTCAGCGGCCCCTTCGACGTTGCTGCATTGGTAGATGACGCCGGGACGGCCGGTCTTTACGGGAATCGACGGTGAAAACCAATGGAGCGACATTTGTACATAAGCCTTATCTAAACTAAGAGTTCCGTCAGCCACGCCCCGGTTCGAGCCAAGGATCGGAAAACCGGCTATGGCCCAGCCCCGCGCAGCCCCTTCTGGCTGGCCATATCGGGGTAGGGACGCAGCGTAGACATCTATTTTAGGATGCATTGCCAACTCAGAGATGATCATTGCGGTGATGCGAGCCGCTTGGCTAAAGCCATCGTGGCAACGCTGATGCAGCGGGGCCGGTGATGACGGATGTAGTCTCGCTTCTCGGCCGCGGTGCGTTTCTCAGAGCCGCTTAGAGACTCCAGTTCCAGAGCCTGCTTACCGACCAACCGTTCGAGCGCTGCGATCCGGGCTTCGGATTCCTGGACCAGGTCGGCGGCCTGCGCATCATCGTCGAACGGGCCTTGCTCATATTTGCGAGACATCGTGATGCTTAGCCAAGCCGTGCAGCGTCTCGCCGGCGATGAACTGCTGCGCGACCCGGCGTTTGAACTCGATGCTGTGACTGCGGTGCTTTGCCATGGGTTCTCTCTCCGAAAAACCCGGAGGGCTGGTCAATCTTCACATCCCGATCTGTCCACCCTCAGGGGCGCACTCCAATCGGGGTCAGTCTCGGAAGCCGTTTGACACTTAAGTGTTGCGCCACGGCTATCAGCACCGTGTCAACACCTTCAGGAGTTCTGGTCTACCGCTGAATCGCCGGAGGCCCCAGCTGATCCACGTTCGGGTGCCTGCTGGGCTGAAGATGGCTACGTGGTCCCATGCATGCGGGATTCAGGCAGATTGCAGCCCTTTGGGTCCAACTTAGCGTCGGTTCCCTGAAAATTACAAAAAAAGCAACCTATGTTAGAGACTGCTTATAAATAAACCCTAGACTTACCCAAGCTGGATCTCGCTGGAGGGCGAGGAACTGAAAACGACGCAAATTGGGTAATCGAGTCTCGACCTTTCACAACGCGCAGTACCAAACGTTCAATGCTGGAGAATGCGGAAACCACATCGGGCCGGCGCAAGGCGGCTTGTGTGGGAAAGAGCGGGTATTGATATGGGTTCCACAGCAGGACTGCACAATTACACATCGGCCAATCGGTCCGGAGTCCCGTCCGGCGGAACGGAAATCGCCCACGGGCAGACAGGCAGGGAATGCCTCCTCATCCTGGACGGAAGGGCTCTAGACCGCGAGTGTCTCGCATCCGCTCTCGTGGACCACGAACTCGGCATGGATGTCGCCGCCTTGGGTTCCGTAGAGGAATGGCGCGTGAGAAAGAGCTCGGCCCCTCCCCTTGCAGCCATACTCTTCAATCTTGGCAGCCGGAAGGTCACCGATCATGGCATCGCGGACGAGATCAGGCATATTTCGTCCGAGTTCAACTCGGTCCCTGTGGTCGTCCTAGCCGACACCGAAGACCTTGCCCAGATACTGACCGCTCTCGAATGCGGTGCACGCGGCTACATTCCGACCTCTGTTGGCATCGATGTCTGTGTCGAGGCTATCAACCTTGCGGCAGCGGGAGGCATCTTCGTGCCGGCGAGCAGGCTCCTTTCTATGCGGCACTTGATAGGTTCGGGCAGCCGGGACAAGCAGCCTTTGGCAGGCATGTTCACGCTCAGGCAGGCCGAGGTTGCGCAAGCGCTCCGGCGCGGCAAGGCGAACAAGATCATCGCCTACGAACTGAATTTGCGCGAAAGCACGGTGAAGGTCCACATCCGGAATATCATGAAGAAGCTAAAGGCGACCAACCGCACGGAAGTCGCCTACAAGGTCAACGATCTTCTCGCGGAAGGAACTCTGGCTGAAGAGTGAGCCAAGTATAGCACCTGCCCACTTTGGACAAATCCCGCGGCCGTATTCGACTGATTGCCTGATCAATTATATATTGTGAAAGTGGACGGGCGGAATCGGCGGATTAATCTGCGATCTACGCAGGCTCAGGGAAAGTGTTCCTTCCTACCCATCGCATCGCCTCCTCAATCGTGTCGAAATTCTTGTGCTGCCCGCTCAGCAGCCCGAACCCCGTTTCGAGGAACCATTTGCCTTTCGTGGAGTAGGCTTCCTCGTCGATTTGGGTAAGGACCGCCACCAGTTGGTCGCGTTTCCACACCAGGACCCCGGATTCTCCGCCTTCGACCGTTCCGATTCGGGCTTCGCTGAATGACAATCCAGAAACAGCTTTTGCTTTGCCCATTTTGATGAATCCCTCGAATTCAAAATGGTAGTAAAAACTCCGCCAGCTTTATATTCTTTTGTATCAGATCACGCGGTGAGTTCAAGCAGTTTGAGACGATCTAATTCGTCGATCCACCTGTTCGGTAACAGGCGACAAACTCGTAAGGAAACCGGATCGAAGACGGCCGCTTCACTAAAAAGGGCCGGGTCGTGGCCAGACTGGCGGGGTCCACATGATGTGCCTCTGGGATGCGGTCTCCACCGCGCTCCTTCGCCCATCGCCGGGAATGATTTGAGCCCTATGCATTCTTGATCGAGGACGAGGATTTGGCAAGTGAATGCACCAGCCCGAACCAATATCTATCACAGGTCATATCGGGTCATGATTATCGAGCAAGAGGTATCTATTTTGTGCTTCAAGTAGATTATGGGGACGGTGAGACGGCTGAGGTGCGATCGTATCGCCCCGCAACGGGCCGTTGCTAGACGCTGGATTCAGCATACCATGGTTCATCGCCCAAACTGCAGCCTGTGTTCGGTTGCGGACCCGAATCTTTCGAAGGATGGCCTTGACGTGTACCTTCACTGTAGCCTCGGCGATGTTAATCTCGCGCGCGATGGCTTTGTTAGACTCCCCTTCGATCAAGCGACGTAGAATGCAGTTCTCCCGATTTGACAAAATTACTAGTTCTTTACCGCCATTCTCCACTTTAACTACCACATTTGTTAACTCAGCTACCGCGTCATTTTTCAAATCTTGCCTAATATCCTGAATAGCCATCGAAGTTTCCGCAGGTAACACCGTTTGTCCTAGCATAACCAATTCGAGAGCTTTGATGAAGGTGTCGTAAGCAGCGACCTTTGTCAGATACCCGTTAGCCCCGGCACGAAAAGCTGAGACTATATTGGTCGTTCGACAGTGATCGGCTAGCGCAACGACATGGCTGGTCGGGTAAATCGCCTTGA
Source organism: Mesorhizobium sp. M0960 (assembly GCF_040319055.1). Classification (NCBI taxonomy): domain Bacteria; kingdom Pseudomonadati; phylum Pseudomonadota; class Alphaproteobacteria; order Hyphomicrobiales; family Phyllobacteriaceae; genus Mesorhizobium; species Mesorhizobium sp. M0960. The sequence continues at coordinate 86,840 of NZ_JAMYNN010000016.1, forward strand.
AGTTTGCAATTTGTGCGAATTCAGCATCCGCATCAGTATCGCCGACATCTATGATGAGCAAGATGGCCCGGTGCTGGGGTAGCGGCTTCTGCAGAAGATCGTGAACACACGCAGCGGAGAAAAGAATACGAAAATTTGCCGCATTCAGGATTCGACTAAGCCCTTCTCGAAGCAACTCGCTCGGCTCGACAAGCACGGTTGTGAAAGATTGTCTTGTCATCATCGCATTCTCGCTCGGCGCGATTGAGATACACGCGTCGACTAGGGCGCTCCACGCGCCAACCGCACAGCTTCTTTTTCTTTCTTAATGTTACGCTCGGAAACCCGTACACCCAAATACCGTCTTTAGGCGTACGGCAGCATCATCGAGGCGTATCCGAATTCTTGAACCTGGGGCTTTTGGTCAAGGCTACGAGCTCTTGGTTTCGGCAGCTCAGGGAGGCAGCCATCGTGGCAAAGGACTGCGAGGCCGTGAGGATTGCTAGGGCTTGGTTGAGCCAGGCGATGCGACGCAGCACCGATAACAGCGCAGATGCGTCTTGGCTTTGAAAGTGGGCGAAATCTGCCGGCCGGCAATGGAGGGGTTGCCTGCCGCGGCCGATATCTGGGTGCGCTGCTAGGGCGTGTACTCATAAACGTCGACCAATCGATGCACGTTCTCGGCATAAGACGCCGGCCGGTAGGTAGTTGCGCCAAGAGATCATCGATTCAGGGCAGCGGGATCGGCTTGTCGCTGAGTGTGCGCAAGTACGCGATCAGGTCGACCCGTTCGGTCTCGTCCGGGACACCAGGCGTTTCCATGTAAACGCCCGGAGTAGTGAGCATGGGCCCGAAGAGATATCTGTTCAGATCCTCGTACGTCCACACGCCTTCCCAGCCGAGCAAAGCGTCGGAGTAATGCATTTTTGCCACGGACGCCTTGTCGCGGCCGACGACGCTCCACAGGTTGGGTCCCGCTTTGATCGCTCCCTGTGGCGCGGCATTGTGGCAACCGGCACACACGCTGGTGAAGTAGGTTCGGCCTTTCTCGACATCGGCAGCAGCCAACTTCATCGAGATGGGAGCTGGTGTTGGCAAGACGACGCCGTGCGATATGAGATAGTCAGCGACTCGCGTTGCCTCTTGAATTTTGCCAGATGGAGCGGCGTCTTGCCGTCCTTTGTCTTCGCATTCACGTCCGCGCCGGCCTCGACGAGTGACTTCACGCAGTCGAAACAACCGAGATTCATCGCGATGTGGATAGCGTTTTCGCGGCTGCGCTTCGAATTTGGATTTGCGCCCCCATCCAGCAACAGATTGATCAAATCGATCCTGCGTTTTGCCAAAGCCGGCATGAGGGCAGGACCCAAAGCCGGTGTTGGGGCGGCGTTGACGTCGGCACCGCGTTCAATGAGCATTTTTGCCGCCGCAAAATGCCCGCCCCTGACTGCAAGATAGAGTGGTGTCGCTTGCCCATCGCTCTCATCAACGCCGGCACCTGCGTCGAGCGCTGCCGTAATCGCCGCGACATCACCCTCTTTCGCGGCGTCGTGAATGGCGGCGGCGTGAGATACAATCGGGATGTGTACAAGCAGTAGCGGAATGAAAAGCAAGAAGCCGCGCATTTCGCATCTCCCAAGGCAAGCCCGAGGACCCGGCACGATTTCAAGACGGCAAAGTCTACCTCAAATCCCTGCTCGTGACCACGCCCGTCGATGGCTCAAATGAATGGTGGCAGCCCTTGAGGAATGAAAGTTTCAGGAAGACTGGCCATGTCCTTGCTGGCCGTCTGGCAACGGCCCGTAGGGTCCCATTCGGGTGAGCGCATATTGCTTCGGCCGAAGTGGAGGAAGGCTGTGCAAGTGTGCATCGAAGCCGTCGAGGACCGGGCGACACGGAGGAGTGCCGCAAGGCATTCTTGGCGGCTGCCAAGGAGGAGGGGTTGGTGCTACGCTCGTCTGATTAGGGCCGAATGTGCCAGTTACCCGAGCCAGTTCCCAAACATTCCTGATCCCTAATGCAACCATTCCCTGCTCTGCGAGTTGCGCGACAGGCGGGGAACCTCGGCCGACATGACAAAGCGCGACAAAGCCGGACACCAGTCCCTTGCAGAAGCCGTTCGGGAGTTGATCTGCACCGAAGTCAATCGTCGTGAGATAAAGAAGCTGTTCGGGCCAGTCGAAACAGAGCTAACCCCAACCCTAGGGCGTGGACTCATAATCGCGCAGCCATAGACGGATAGACGCCAGCTTGACGAAGGCAAGATAGTTGGCGGCGAGCTTGTCGTAGCGGGTTGCGACACGTCGGCACTGCTTTATCTTGTTAAGGAACCGCTCGACCAAGTTCCGCGCTCGGTAAAGGTAAGGGTTGAAGCAGATCGGCCCTCGACGGTTCCGCTTCGGAGGAATGTTTGCCCATGCGCCTTTCTTGATGGCGAATTCTCTGATCCAGTCGGCGTCATATCCGCGATCCGCCAGCAACGTCGTCCGCGGTTGCAATTCACCAAGCAGGACCGAACAGAGGCGGTTGTCGTGCGATGGCCGCGCCGCCCAGCTACTTCGCAAATGACCCATACAGGACACCCCTCAAGCCATCGGATCGAAGCCCCTACTGCAACAGGATCTTCATATTTTCAAAGTCGAAGGTTACTGCATAAGGCATGAAGAAATCGTGGCCGACCATGCCCGCGAGGTGGAAGCCAAAAAGGTTCTCCCAGGGGAATGGCCCATCGTAGAGGCCCGGGACGTTCTCTTCCTGCACCTCTCCGAAGGAGAGGCGATGCACGACGTAGGGCACGGTCTTCAGCGTCCCGCCAGCGCCCGCCCCTGAAGTAGCTTTGTCTTCCTCAAGCTTTATCCCGGCTTCCTTGATCACAGACGCCGCCAGCTTGACTCCCGCGCCAGCCAGCCCTGTGTCGACGAAGAGAAGCGTAGATGGAAGCGTCTCCACGCGCCCCCGGCCCACCATGAAATGGTCGCTTGCAATCCAGAAAGGGACCGCGACGCTCTTGCCCGAAGCAGCCATGAATTCCTTGAGGTTTGCCGCGTTTTTCCGGCGGAGGACGAGCTCGCCGTTCGGAAAATCGAGGGTCGCAAGGAAATGGTAGAAGAGCGTGGTGCCGATGATACCGTCGATCCGCTTGGCTTGAAGGCCTTCGGAGAGCTGGCGGAGGGGTAGCACCGCGACGGGCAGGTTCTTCACCGTCCAGTCGCCGATCGTGAGCGATTCGATCCGCCCTTGCTGAACCTCGGTGGTCTGGCCGCCGGAAAAAGTGCCTTGCACCGTTCCGAATAGTTGGACGCCAAGCTCCTTGGCGAAGTCCGTGTCGAGTGCAACCTCTGAGCCCCCGGTGTCGATGAAAAAAGTGACCTCGTCGCCCCCGTTTACGCGGATACTGACCAACGGCAGCGGATCTGTCCTCAGGAACTTGAGACGCATGATTTGCCCGTCGCCCTGCACCTCATAGGGTGTCTGGCCCTTGAAACTCTGCAACTTCGCAACATTGAGTGTCGGATACTGATCGACGATCAACTGGTTAGTACCCACGTCGACGCCATTCAGCGCAGCCGCCGCCTTTTCGAAATCGTCGCGGCGATAATAGGCCTCGGCGAGCATGACCTTGGTGTCGGCCTCGCCGGGCCTGAGGTCGATGGCCTTTTTCAGCCAATGCTCGGCATCATCAAGCCGGTTGGAAAGCAGCGCGATCCGACCCAACTGGAGCGTTGCCGAATAGTCATCGGGGTGGTCGGCGGTGATTTTGGCGTATCGTTCGCCGGCCTCAGCAAACTCCCCGGCCTTGAAGAACTGGTCGGCGGAATCGACCGGCGATGGCTTCTCCTCCGCTCTCGCCTGTCCCGAGAGTGCGCAAGGCGCGAGCATCACTAGGAGTGCGAGGCAAATTCTGGCTGATTTCATTGTTTCAGACTCCGGCGAGGGAGGCGAGCGAGGGGCGGTGCGATGAGCGAAGCATATCAGCCAAGCGGCCGCGGCGGAACTACTTCGCTGCTGATATGCCGTTCCTCTACAACCAACGGAATTGAGACACCTGTCTCTTTATACATTGCCGCCCTTGGCGCTTTCTGGAAGTGGCCCGACCAAGACCGACTTCCGGAGGTCAGCCCAAGCAGACTCTCGTCAACCATCGCGCAACGTGTTTATGAGTTCACGGCCTAGGATCGTGCTTTGGCAGGTGCCGGAATTCGAGCCGGACGTGAGAGCCGACGAAAGAAAGTGACGCGGCCAGTTCCGCTATGATTACCCGATAGGATTGCCAAGACTGACGGCTTCGTCGCGTCGTTCTTCTGGGCCTGGACAACATAGTGGGAAACGGCCCAGCCATCCTGCGAATGCATGTCTGAGCCGCAGGCGATTCGAGACGCTGCGTCGGTAAACCACGTTTCCGGCTCTCCGTTGCGTTCGATCGCGTTTGTCCCGTTACCATCGAGGAAGCTCTCCTGGAGCGCAGCAATCTGGTTGGCCGAGTTCGCCCCAGATTGTGCTTTATCCGAAAGGAGTGCCCACAAAGGGATAGTTGTGCCGCCGGCGGTGAAGGATCACGATACGGCAGAGCCTTGCTCGTCGACCCTTGCTCGACCAGATCGGACGGGTCGGACGGGATGGCCACTATAGAAAGAGAAAGCCACACGCTATGGCCGTGGATAGAGAATTCAATTCCGAGCCCGTCACTCCCTCGTCACAGGCGGCCCACCATAGGGGATTGAAGGCCGTCCTGCTTGTCTTCGGGCTTTCCGGGATCGCCGCCCTGGGAGGGGCCGCGGTCAAAAACTTAGGGGCACTAGAGGTTGCGTCCAGAGCCGCGGCACAGGTCAAGGATGTCTCCGGACCCGTGATGCAGAAGCTGGAGGATGTCTCCGGAGCCGTGATGCAGAAGGTCGAGGCTGCCTCCGCAGCCGTGATGCAGGAGGTCGAGGCTGCCTCCGCAGCCGTGATGCAGGAGGTCGAGGATGTCTCCGGAACCGTGGTGCAGGAGGTCGAGGATGTCTCCGGAACCGTGGTGCAGAAGGTCGAGGATGTCTCCGGAACCGTGATGCAGAAGGTCGAGGATGTCTCCGGAACCGTGATGCAGAATGTGTCTGCTGCCATCGATAGCTGGCAAGAACAACCGGTTCAAGCCTCGGCCGAACTCTCCCGCACGATCGCGTCGGGACCGAATGCGTCCGCCGTGGCGTCGGTCGAGCGGAGCGCCGTCCCTGCGGTCGCCACTAGTGCCGAGCCCCCCAAAAACCGCAGCACGGGACCGGATGCGTCGGCCGTGGCGTTGGTCGAGCGGAGCATCGTCTCTGCCGTCCCCGTCAGTGCCGAGCGCCTCAAGAACCTCAGCAAGGCGCCCGACGCGTCAACCGGAACCCTGTTCGGCATCGGCGACCGCCTCAAGGTCGCATTCTACGAGCGCGTCGACGTCGAGGAAGACAAGTGGGGCGGCGCGTCCTCGGCCTTGCACGGCATCCTGCAACGTCCGGAACTGAGCGGGGAATATATTGTCCAAGAGGACGGCACGATTTCCCTGCCCTTGCTTGGCTCCATTCCGGTCGCCAACCGGTCAACGCAACAGGTAGAGGCTGACCTGGTGGAAACCTTCGATCAACTGCTGGGCCGCAAGGGGCTGGTCAACATCCTGGCGCTGGAGCGCCCGCCCATTTATGTGCTGGGGCCGGTCAAGAATCCAGGCTCGTTCAAGTACGCGCCCGGCATGACGATCCTCCACGCGATCGCGCTGGCCGGCGGACTCGAACGGGCCGAAAGCGAGCCGTGGCAGAAGATCGAAGCCGTGCGTGAGACCCAGAAGCGGAGCGGGGCGATCGATGCCTTGTTGAAATTGCTCGCGCGCGCGGCGGTGCTGAAGGCCGAGCGCGACGGTACAGCACCCACTATCCCGCGCCAGTTGCTTGAACTGGCCGGCACGACCGAAGCGGCTAACCTCGTCAACGAGCAGAGCGACCGGCGCAAGGCCGTCGCCACGGCGCACAAGGATCGTGAGCGCGCGAACCTGCGGGCGCTGGAGGCGGCCAAGCAGGATGTTGTCGCTTATGGGCGCACGGAATCGCTCGACAAACTCGTCAAGCTGCGCCAGGAGCGCGTCAACAGCATGCGCACGCTCGTGGATCGCAAAGTGCTCAGCATGGCGGTGATGGATCAGATCCAGAGTGAGTTGTCCGACGCGGAACAACGTCGGCAGGACGCCCTCAACCAATACGCGAGCGCGAACCAGCGCCTCGCTTCGCTGGAGTCTGAGGTGTTGCGGACCCGGGCCGACCTCAGGAACGATCTGGAGGTCGAGATCGAGACCACGGAGAGCCAGATCGCTGCCAATGTGCGCGAGTTTAACGTCAGCGAAGGCGTCCTGTACACATTGCCGGTGACCCGCGTCCAATTTGCCAAGGACGCGAGCAGCGCAACCTATCAAATCGTGCGGCAATCGGCATCCGGGCCGGTCAGCATTGAGTCCGTCGGGATGACCCTGTTGCAGCCAGGTGACCTCGTCAACATCATCGTGGGCGAAAACGGACCAAGCAAGCCGGCCGGTTCGCCGGTCCCGACCTCGTCGCCGACCAGCGAGAGCTTGCCGGCCGCATCCAACCCCAACGATGTCGAGCTCTCCCGCGTGGTGAGGTAGTAGAGGGTGGGTCCGAATTGATGCCCGGCAAGGAGATTGCTGGATGGGTTTCATCTGCATGGATAACCCCGTTGGGACCCAACCAGGGATGAGGAGGACTAGGGCGCGCTGCGCGCTCCCATCGGGAGGACGAGTGAAAAGCTTGAAACCACCACTTCCTCCGCAGCTTAGGTCTCAAAGCATGTCCGCTTACGTAGACGGATTCGGAGCATTGGCACGAGCGCGGTCAGATGAATTCGAACGGGACAATGGGGCCCCATCAAGCGGCATTGGTCAAAGATTCTGAAATTGTATCGCGACCTCGCGGACGCCTGAGAACTTATTGCTCATCTCAGATCGAGAAAGGTCTGGCGGCTTAGCTGATGAATGCTGATCAAAGCGCTCGGATGCCTTCAACGCACGCTTGTCCGATAACGGCCGGGCAAGGAACGCTCGGCCCTTCTACCGCCAAATTCCTGCGGATTGCGGTGAGTGCAAATGCCGTCTTCCCGCTAAATTCCGGTGCTCGGACTCCTCAGAAGCGTGCTGCAGATATACCAAACCTTGGTCTTCGCGATCATCAAGCCGCGGCAGATAAGCAGCGCGCCAAATCTGTTTCAAGATATTGAGGAACACTATGGAAAAGACCGTTCTGTATATAACCTGTTCGCAAAGCACCAAATACGGAGGAGGAGAACATTTTTTTCTTGAGACGGCCCGCCACTGCCGCCAATTGGGTTACAAGACTGTTGTGCAATATCAGGACCGGCCTAAAAGCAGCGCCTATTTATACGATCTAAAGGATCTGGGCGTTGACATTGTCACGGTACCATTGAAATGGAATCCTCTAAAGATTTTTGAACTTATTTTCAATTCGAAGCCAGACATTATTCATGTAAATTTTGCGAATTCAGCTCTTCTATTCGAAATTGCAATTATTGCTAGATTTCTCAGAGTTAAGAGGTTAATTGATACTGAGCATTGCGTATCACGTCCCATAATGAGAAAATACGTGCTAAGCCTATACGATAGTGTTATATGTGTTTCGAATGAAATACGAAATATAATGAGCTATTCTGGCATTACAAGCAGTAATTTGTCGACATTGTCTCACGGCGCGTTTTTAACTCCAGTAAACTCAGCGCAACTAAGAGACAAATTCAGGGGTGAATTTCGAATTTCTGGCCAGGAGAAAGTTCTTGCGTGTATCGCCTTCGATTCTCCAGTCAAAGGCTTAGATATCTTGCTAAAATCTTTTCAGAAGGTACACGGAGATTGCCCCGATGTACACTTGATCATAATCGGTGTAGATTCTGAGACATCGAAATTGCCGGCTTTGGCAAGGGATTTAGGAATAGCCTACCATGTTCATTGGGCGGGAATTCGGGACGAAGGCTGGAAGGTTTTAACTGCAGCCGATGTCTATGTTCAGTCCTCTCGATCGGAAGGGGGTCCGATAGCAGTAATGGAGGCGATGGCATTGAAGTTGCCCATCGTGACGACTCGAGTAGGACTTATGTCTGACGGAGAAGCTGGCGAAGCTGGCGTCGTATGTACACCGGATGATGTAGACAGCTTAACCAAAGCAATCCGGGACATGCTCAAGCAACCAGAGGCTTGGAAGAGGATGGGAGAGGCAGGCTATAGGCATTATATGGAAATGTTCCAGGGTGAAAAATTAGTAGAGACGCTGGTTAACGATTACTACTTGGCATAATCTTGTTGCCTTTTCTTGCCAGCCGAACTGCGCCTCGACGAACCAGCGCTAACTGTGATTTCGGTCCGGCTCGCCTCGAAGCCGGCGCGCCTGTGTTGCAGTAAGGTGATGCGCGCAACGAAGGCAACGACGATTTCCGACACGCGGATCGCACTAGATTAGATTAGGACGATTTGGCCGGGATCGGCACGCGCCTTCCTGCAGTCGACAACCTTGCGCGATGAGCGGGGTCTCCTCAAATTTGGAGCGGCGACGGGCCCCCGCCTTTGTTCAAAGGGCCTGCGCGAGAACCCGATTTCGTCGCGATCGTCCAAACGAGGGCCACGCACGCACCCTCGATGCTGACGGCGAGCGTCCAGCCCAGGACCAAGCCCTCGAGCCCTCCAAGCTTCGCCCCTACGACCGGGCATCCAAGCTCCAGCAATCCGCCAAGCGCGAACCAGGGAGATGCCTTGAGCATGCTGTCGCGCAGCCGCGCCAGTGTGTTGGCATGGAATTTGAGCGTTGATCCCACCAGGCTGAATCCGAGAAAGCGCAGGCTCGGCCCGGCGATCTCCGGATAGGCCGGATTGAAGATCGCAAGCATCTGCTGCGAATAGGCGAAGATGAAGACGGCACAAACCAGCGAGAAGAGCAGTGACGCCGTCAGAGAAAAAACGAAGTCGTGCCCGGATTGTTCCGAGCTTGCTCTGACCACGGGGAACAGGACGGTGGCCAGGGCAGCAGGAATCAACGAGGCAATCGAGACCAGCATCCACAACGCCATGAAGGCGGCAGTGGTGGCCGGTGACAAGAGAACCAGCACAAGGTACGGCATGATGAAGGTTGGGGCTTGCGAGGCAACATCCAGCGCGTAGTGACCCAACGCCCTGCGTCGGTGCTTGTGCAGCAGCTGGAAATCGGGGACGCCAACGAGGCGACGCGCACCGCCGCGGGTCAAGAGATCGACGCCGATCCAGGACGCCAGGATCGCGGCGACCCAGGTCAGAAGAATCGCGGTAGTGGAGGCGTAGCCGACGGCCGCGGCGGCGGCGATCAGCATCAGCTTGAACGTCGAGAACAGCACCTGCCGGGTCATCCTGCCGCTGCTAAGCAGGGCACCGACGAACGCCTGATCGCCCAACACGCTGAGACTGGTCAGGCCGCAGCCGAGGACGAACGCAACGCCCTCGAACCAACCATTGATCGGCCCGGGCGAGTTCACGAGGTTAGCCCCCCCGAAGATAAACAACAGGCCCAGGCCGACCGTCAGCATCGCCCCGATGGATACTGCTGCGGCCACTAGACCGCGCTCCTTGCCCGGATGCCGGACGATTTCGCCGATCAGCAAGGTCCCGAGCCCGGCCTCGCCTAAGAGACCGATGAGGCCCATCACGGACAGGAGGGCGGCGGCGTTGCCGATCACCGCCGGCGGAAATGTCCGGGCGGCGAGCCACCAATAGACAAACCCAAGACCGGCCGATGCTATCGTGCCGATCGCCAGAGCGCCGGAATTTGTAATGAGGGTGGCGCTCTTCTGAAGCACTCGGCGCACGCGCATGATGGCGGTCCGGGCGAGGTCTACCGGCATGATGGCCCTCCCGAACCCTGGTGCGCCGGCACCGCGGCTCCCTTGGCGGCCGGGCGCAGCACATCCCGGTAGACCTGCTCGATCCGGGTCACGACCGCTGCGGCCTTGAGGCGCCCCACCTGGGCTAGGCTTGTCGCCTCCAGTCTGGCCAGCCAAGCGCGGTCTTCCAGAAGCGTTTGCATCGCATCGGCCAAGGCTGGCGCATCACCCGGCGGCACCAGAAGCCCGGTTTCGCCGTGATCGACGAGATCCGGCATGCCGCCGACGTCGGTTGCGACGACGGTCTTGCCGGACGCCATCGCTTCCATGATGACGGTCGCGCAGGCTTCCGGCCCGACCGATGGCAGCACGCCGAACAGCGAGCGGCGCCATGCATGCATGATGGCGGAATGCGGCCATGTACTAAAAACCCGGACGTTCGGCGGAAACTCGGTTGGCGTATCGGCGACCCTGCGCCCGATCAGGACCAGCGGAGGCGCCCGCTCGAGACCAGCATAGGCCTTCAGGAGAACGTCGATGCCCTTCAGGCGCATCATGTCACCGACAAACAGGATGAATCCGTCGGCGGGCAACTCGCGCAGGCAGGGATCTTCTGGGCCAAGCACCCCGACATCGTCGGGCACGAAATTGGGGATGACCTCGTAGGGAGCGCCTCCTCGCGAGAGTCCGCTATGACGCGCCACTGCGTGGCTGACCGCGATGAAGCGGTCCACCATCCGCCGGGCGGCGAAGCCCGACGCCCAGTTGCCAAACGTGGTCGCGGTTGCCTTCACCGCGCCGTAGTGTCCGGCGGCGCAGGGCAGGCATTTCGCCAATGCCGGGCCACTGCAGAGATAGGTACCCAGGTGCATGAAGTTCTTCTTGGCGCAGATAAGGCCGTAGTCGTGGAGTGTAACCACGAGGCGGGCGCCACTGAGGGCTTTGAGTGGCAGGTAGGAGGCGTAGATCCAGTTGTGGGCGTGGACGATGTCCGGCCTCTCCTTTGCGACCAGCCGTTTAAGGCCCAACACCAGTTCGGGATCCGGGAAAGGCGGCGCGTGGCGGCGCTCGGAATCGGTGTGGAGGCCTGACAGGCGCTGGAGCGCGCCGCGCAGGCGATGCACCCGGACCGCGCCGTCCAGTTCGGTGTCGGGCGATCCAGGATGCATCAAGGTCCCGACGCTCACACAATGGCCGCGCTGCGCCAGCGCTGCGCCGAGATTGCGGACGTGCCGCTCCTCTCCCCCGATCACTGGCGGATAGAATTGCGACAGCAGCAGGATGCGCATGGTCGAACCTCGTCTTAGATGCGTGGCACCAGCGTCGAAACGCTCCGATAGAGTCGATTATCTTCCGGCCGATAGAGCCGGGCCTCGGCTTTCTGCGGGGTGGCCAGGACGGGCACCGGGATCCGGCGCGTCCAGGTATCGCTCGGCGCGATGGTGAGCGAGCGGAAGACGGCGAACAGCCGTCCGTCGAGAGTGATTTCCAGGTCGAACCGCAGCGTCTGGGTCTCGGCGCTGCGGACGCCGACGGTAAGACTGCCCGGCTCGCCGCTGGCCGGTGGCACCATCCAGAGCTCGGTGTACTTGAATTCCCGGTAGGTCGCTTCGTCGCGGACGGCCAGCGCATAAGCTCCGGTCGCCACCAGCGCCGCCAGCGCGATCACAGCTCCGTGCCAGAACCGAACCCGCACCGGAGACGGCCAGCTTGGCAGATCGGACGCGTCGCGGCGGCCGGCGGCCACCAGCGCCGCGCCGGCCGTGACGGCCCAGAACCAGACCGCCCAGCCGAGCGGCGTCAGGAAGCCTGCGGCGTTCAGCGCAAAGCCCCCGGCAATACCGGCGGCAAGGCTTGCTCCGACCGCGTAGGCGAGGTGTTCCGACACGGAGGTGGTTCTTATTCCAATGGCTCGCAGCACCGTGTGGCCCGAGACGAGGAGCACCATGGGCAAGCCCAGGATGATGCGAAGGAGCATGTCGTCGCTGAGCGCAACGACGGCAACGGTAACTCCCGCCCATAGGCAGGCGGCCAGAAGATCCCGCTTGCTAGGATTTCCCATGCAATCCCCTCACGTCGTAGATGATGATCCAGCCGTTGTCATAAATGCGGGTGACGCCATCGATGTTGTTGAACTTGAGTAGTGCCGCCGGCGACAGCGGCCTTCTCCGCGCTTCCCACGGCTCGAAGTAGAAGCCGAGCATTGGGGAGGCCGTGGACAGGCGCAGGTCCACCAACAGGAAATCGACGTCGCTTCTCACCAGGGCCCAAAATTCGTCAGGCCCCAATTTTTCGTCCTCGAACACGCGCGCGGAAAACACGCCTCCGACGATTTTGATCCTGACGTCCTGGCGCCCGTAGCCCGCGAGCAGCATTTGATTGGTGCGGTCGGCGGTGAAGCGATTGCCGGCACCGAGCCATTGCCTGGTCCAGCGTGCCGTTTCGATCGCCATGGTCTCGACGGATTGCGGGTCGGCCGCCACCCTGTAGGGTCCACGTATCGGTGCGAGCGACGCGGCCGTGACCCCGCCGAGCACGATGACCGCCAGGGCAAGGGCCGGTGCGATAAGCCGCCACCCGCGTGGCACGTGGCCCTGCCAGAAGTGGACGATGCTCACCGCCACGACCAGCCCGACGGCGAGGAACACGAACGTTCCCATGCGGTTTCCGATTTCCCAAGCGACGGTCAGCCGGAAGGCCACCGAGACTGGGAACGCGAAGGCCAGCAAGGTAAGGAGCATGATGCGGCTGTCGCGCCAGCGCCGGTTGAGAATGTCCTGGATCGGACGCCAGCCCGCTTGCGCGTCGCGCGGCGCTGCCATGGCCAGCGACCGAAAGAAACCCGTCGCCAGCCCGAGTGCCAACAGCAGGATCGCGGTTAAGGTGGTCAGCCGCATGCCGAGTGGCTGGGTAGGCCCTCCGAGGTGCTCCGACGATGGAGTGGGCGCGCCCAGGATCTTTCCGAGCAACGTCTTGAAGCCGGTTTCGGCCACCGGGGCGAGATAGCTTGTGAGAGGGTTGCCACGGGCCTGTATCCAAAGGAGCGGCAGGGCTAGGGCAAGGAGCGCCGTGAGGCTCACGGCGGTCCTGGCCCCAATCCGCAAGGGGCCGTGCCGGCGCCAAGCCTCGAGGGCCGCGAGCGCAATGAAATAGATGGCGGTGAAGGCGGCCGAGAGGTGGTGCGTGACCGCGAGGCTCGCCAACAGCAAGGCAATCAACCCGAGCGCCTTCAGCCTCGGTCGCCCGACAAGATCCTTGGACGCTGCTTCGACTGCGAAGATCAGCACACACAGCACGATGCCGAGGCTCTCGTAGGAGAACATCGACTCGAACTGGACGAAGGTTGAGCAGCCCATATAGGTCAGACAGGCGATGGCCGAGATGCGCGGCGATCCGGTGATGCTTTCGAAGAACAGAAACAGGGCACCGATGAACGTGCCCCTGAGGACGGCCAATAATAGAGTCCCCGCCACAAACAATGGCAATCCCGTCAGATTGACGATCGCCGTCGTCAGGATTTCCAGGGCCGGATAGGCTCGCCCGACCGGCAGAAGCGGGCTGGACAGAAATAGCCGGCGTGCCGTCAAGAGATCGTCGGCCGCGACCCAGTGCAAGAACTCGTCGTGATGGATGAAGCTCGTCGGGGAATAGACGACCTTGTAATAGAACATGGCCTCGGCAAGCAGGAACAGGAGGAAGAGGCGCTCACCCCGGGCGACCATCGGCCACGCAATGCGAAGGCTGGTCGGCACGATAAGCAAAACGACACCAGACCAGAACAATAGCGGCGCTACCGTATCGCCGCGGCGCCCGGCCCCGTGCCCGGCCACGACCAGGAGCAGAGCGGTAGCGACCGTCAGGCACAGAGCCGCAATCCATCCGGAGTTCGCCAGTCGCGGCGGGGCATCGGCGCTGCCCCCGCGAAGGTCCGGGCCGATAACCAGCGAGACAAATTGGATTCCGGCCCGGAGCGGGTTGATCCCGGCTGCTGTCGTGAAATGAGCGGGCATCATCGGCGTCATGCCTCCGTCGCAGGAGGCCACGACATCACGCCGCCGGGGGGCAATCGGACCGTGGATCGGCTGCTCAGGACCCCACAATAAACATCGCTCAGCGCTTGAGCGCAGGCCTCCCAGTCCGATAGCGCGAAATCCGGCACTTCCCGATGGGCCCTCAGCTCCTCGGCCATGGCGGCGGCCAGTTCTTTCGGACCGGCGTTGCGCGGGACAGCTCGGCACAGGCCCTTGGCTGCCAACTCCCGCAGCCCGGACGTGTCGCTGACAAGGACCGGACGGCGCAGCGACAGGGCTTCCATCACGGCGATCGGATGGGCTTCGTATTCGCTGAACAGCACGAAAAGCGCGGCGCTCGCCAGGAGGTCAGCCATGTTCTGCCGGTCCGATCCGGGGATGCTCGCGATAGTGACCCGCCTCTCGAGGCCGAGTGTCGCTACGAGGCGCCGCAATTCTCCCTCATACGGGCCTGTTCCGACGACGTGCAGTCGCGCGTCTGGCACCCGGCGGATCAGTTCGGGCAACGCCGTAATCGCCCGGTGATGGCCCTTATAGCGCTCGAGCCTGCCGCCCGAGACGATCAAGTGCGGATCGACCTTGGTACCGGGGCTCGCGGCCGGCATCGCGGCGCCGTTCGGGATGACGACAAACCGTTCCCGCGGCACGCCCATCCTCCTGCTGAAGAAGCTTGCTTCGAATTCGGAGACGCCAATCAGCCGCGCGGCCCGGGCCACCAGCGGCCGGAGCAGCGCTTGCTGGGTGCCGCGCACGGCCTTGCGCAGCCGGGAGGAATGCCCGCCGCTGTGGAAGGTCAGAATGAACGGCAGGTTTCCGCGGATGGCCGCGAGCAGCCCGATCGGCGCCACGAAGGTGTTGTAACCTTGGAAATGGATCAGATCCCAAGCCCCGCGCCGGATCGCGCTATAAATGCCGGGCGCATAATAGAGGTCCAGCGCCCTCGGCCAGGCCGGCACGCGCCGCACGCGCATGCCGCGCACCTCCTCCTCAACCGGCAACTCCCCCGAGGGATCGGTAGTGAGCACGTCGACGGCGTGGCCACACGCCACCAAGCGGGGACCGACTTCCTGGATGTGAGTTTCGATGCCACCTATGAGAGGGTAGCAGCGAGCGGCAACCATCAGAATTCGCATCAGGTCTGTCCACCGACGACACAGGCTTTCGCGCTCCGCCTGCGGTGTTGGTGGACCCTCTCGCGCAGGATAGTTTTCAGGACGCGCCAGCCGTCCGGGACGGCGCGCAGATGGCTCACACCGCTGATGCGCGGAGCCTCGAAACTTGCGACCTCGACGATATTGAGGTGGTTCTTCAAGGCCCGCACGTTGATGAGGGTCTCGATCTCGAACCCATCGCAATCGCAGTCCAACGTGGCGACGTGCTTCGTCCAGAAGGCTATGTATCCGTAGCATAGATCGGAGAACCAACCGCCATAGAGCAGCCGCACGAACAGGGTCAGCCCCTTGTTGCCGAACATCCGGAACAGCGACATGTCCTCGGTGCCGGCGCCCTGGATAAAGCGTGAACCCTTGACGAGATCCGCGCCGGCCATCAGCGCACTGACAAAGACGATCGCCTCCTCCGGCACCATGGAGCCGTCGGCGTCCAGCATGACGATGATTTCGCCTGTGGCGGCCAGGAATCCCGCTTGCAGTGCAGCACCCTTGCCCCGGCGGGGCTCCATGACAATCTTCACCTCCTCACGCAAGCGGCGCGCGACCGCGACCGTCTCGTCGGTCGAGCGACCATCCACGATGATGATCTCATGCGCCCAGTTGGGGATGCGCGGCAGAAGCCAAGGAAGGTTGTCGGCTTCATTGAGCGTCGGGATGATGAAGCTGACTCGGGGTAGCGTCAGCGATCGCCGCAGCGCGACATTGATTGGGTCAGGCGGCGATAGGGCACCGACCCGGGCGAGAATGCTGGAGACAGGGGCATTCATGACAGCGCCGTCAGGTCGAGCGATGGCACCCGGGGAGCGGGCTGGAAGCGCGCAAGAACTGCCGCTAAGTGTCGGGCGAGATGATGCGCCGGGTGATAGGTCCCGTATACGAATCGACACACCGGGCCGAAGCTGTTCGCGGCGGCGGGACCGATGAAATGCAGGCCAGGCACCGAGGTCTCGTAATGGGCCGATAGCTGCGGCGCGCCCTCAACCAAGCGGATCTGGCGCAACAGCGTTGAACCCAGGAAACCTAGCCGGCCCACATCAATCTTGTACCCGGTCGCGAAGATGACGTGGTCGGCGCGCATCGAATGGCGCGCGCGACTGGCGTCCGTCAAAGCGAGTAGCACCTTGCCGTCGCGAGTCTCGATGCTCTGAAGGGTGCGACCGAGCCACACAGGCACTTTCCCGATAACCCGGTCCTTCATGAAAGCTCCGCCAAGGGGGCCCAGCGCCCTGATGTTGGCGAGTCGGACCCGCAGATCCTTCGGCAGAAGCCGGATCAATCGCGGATATTTGGCGCAGGTCGCCAAGGTCCAGCCGTGGCCGATGCCGTTCATCGGGGCGGTAATGCGCTCGAACAGGGCTCGGGGGCGCGGGTAGCCGGCAAAATCCAGCTGCGGCCGGCGCACAACGAGCGAAACCGACACCCCGCGTTCGTAGAGCAGCGCCGCCAGATCGGACGCCGATGATCCGGATCCGACCACGATGATTTCCTTGCCGTCCAGCTGCTGCAGAGAGCCGTACTCGCCACTGTGCGAGCATAGATCGGCGGGCAGATGCACGGCCTGGTGCGGCAGGCGTTTGAACGGATGGAGGCCGACCGCCACTACCACGCGGCGCGCATCGACTATCTCGCCGTCATCGAAAGTGGCGTGAAAGCAGCCAGCGCCGGGTTCCAGCGCCATCAATGTCTTGCGCTCAACTATGGGGACGTAACGCCTCTGGAAGGCTTCGCCGTACTCGATAAACCGGCTGAGCGACAGCGGAAGCAGCTCGTCATGATAGGTCAGGGCGCGTTGGGCGCAGAACGTCTTCAGTGCGAATTCAGACCGCGGATCCGACAGGCTCGACGCCCAGGGATAGGACTTGAGCAACATACCAGGCGGCATGTTGTGCTTCCATGACCCCATGAGCTCCCCGAAAATCCGGTGCTCGATATTTCGCGCACGTAAATGCGCGGCCAGCGACAAGCCGTAGGGGCCAGCTCCAATGACCGCCACATCCACGGATGTGTTTGATCTAGCCATGTGCAGACTCCCCGGACCTTAAATCAAGCTTATATGAAATAAGATTTGGACCTAGACGGCCTCTTTAGCTCTAGTAACTTTAGAATTACTGATGCAGTTCTGAAATGAAAGAACAATAGATGGTTAGGGAAAGACAATATGTGATTAGCTCTTTAGGAGTATCCCTTCAGGTTATTTCCAGCCCGTAGCATTTTCGGGGATAGTACGGCGGCGGCACCGATCATCTTCAGCAGCTGTGTCGGCAGCGTTGCCAAACCCGTTTTGGACCTCTGGGGCCACCTTCAACGCCAGCGAGGACATTCATCGACCCGCGGTCGGCATAGAGCATCGGACGTTTGAGTCAGTCGGTACCCTGCTTTCGTGTATTCGGTTGGCGAGAAGAGGTTGCAGACGTCGCCCATAGCTTGCCAGAGCGCACCGGTGGTTCGAACGGCGACTTACGCAGGTGGGGTCGCTCCTTCACTCGGTCCTGATTTTCCGAGCTTATTCTGACGCCGAGAAGGGTCGAGCGCACCCGGCCCTTCGCAGGCGGTGTACGTTGCGCTCGACCACTGGCTGCAGGTAGCTAACCTGGACGCGGGACCGGCCAAGAGAGGGGCTGCCCGTGCGGTCCCGAGACCGGCGTATCGGATACAAGCAACCGATACGAGGTCGTGACCTCTCGCAGACCCCCGATATGACCGAACAAGTCGATCACCTCCAGGCCGGACCGCCGGTTGTAGGTGTGGCACCCGAACGCTCCGGACCGAATGCGACCGACCGGTGTCTGGGCAAATTCCGACTCGCCGAGCGCATCGATCCGGCAGAACGTCACCGCGCCGCCATAGCCGCGCGCGCAATCTTGGACCGGGCGTAGCGTCCGTCCACCGTGTCGGATGACGGCGCCTGCGGGGCGGCTTAGCGTGGCATCGAGCAGGACGGGGTTTGCGGCGTGGGGCGTCCAGGACCCAGTCAGGCTCTCGGCATGGTAGAGGCTGAGGACATCCCAGGACGTGGACCTCCACAGCCTTGGGCTGACGAAAAACCAGAAGCCGCCCTCATGGCAGAGCGGCGTGGTATCGTAGCCCTCGATCCCCTCGATGAGGCAGGCCTCCCGCGTCCACCGGTAAGGGAATTCCACTGCCCTGTAGAGGCTGACATTCCTGGCCGCCCCCGATTCGGGGATCATCCAGATCTGCCCGTCCTGCTCGAACACGAACGGGTATGAGAGGTGATGCGGTTCCTCCAAGACGATCTGGGGTGCGCCGACGGTCCCGTCCCGGTCCGCTGCCACGACTGCAATGCACCCCCGGTTCTTCGAGTAGAGGTGCTTTTCGACAAAGATGAAATCCTGCCCCTGGTGCCGGAAGGGGAACGGATCGGCAAGGTAGCTGTCGGTCTCCCCGGTAAGCACCCGGAATGCTGCGTCGCCTTTGTCGAGCAGGCTCGCCGATTCGTCGAAGCGCCAGCCAATCCCCCACCTCCTGCCGCCTCTCGCCAGGATGTCCAAGAATCTGATTGCCTTCGATGTCACTGTGTGTGTCGCTCTTGCAAGGGCCGAAAGCGTGCCGAGCGAAGGCACGGCCGTGCGTGGGCCGGGGACATCGGACGCAGCTGAACCGGTTTCCTCGCGCAAGGCTTTTAGGATCAGCACCACAGCGCAGGAGAGGACGCTGTCGAGGCTCGCCGCGAACACTTCACGGTCTACACTGGCCGGACGCGCCATCCACGGCCGCGACGGGCGCGCGGTGTCGTGCAGGTCGACGAGAAGATCCTGATCATTCGCCAAGGCCGCCATGACTCCGATCTCGCCGGGTACGCCGTTGAAGAGCGGCGTCAGTACGCGCCGCCCCGACAGGAGGGGCTCCTCTCCGCTCAAATCGATCACCACGTCCACGTGGTCGGCCGGAGGCGACGGCAGGGACCGCAGCGCCGCCTCGACGGGGTCGGTGGCGCCGTGGACACCTAAGCCATAGACTAGTCTTTCGAGTTCGAGGAGCAGACGGAAGATCAACGGCAGCGGGTGGCAGCCGGTCGCGAAAAGGCAGGAGACGTCGTTGCCGGGCACTTCAGCAAGCGCCTCTGCCAGCCACAGATGCCAGCGCAGCGGCCGCGACGGATCGAGACTCAAGCAAATGCGCATTGTTGTTCTCACGGCGAATTCAAGACGACGACAGCTTTGACGAGAACCAGCTCGAGCGACGCGCCTTGCCAGCTGTCCGCCGCGAGCCCGCGAGCCAGGGAGGCAGATAAAGAGCTGCAGCGCGCGCCACATCGCAAGGGTAATACACCAGGGCCGGCAGCGGATCCTCCCGGCGCCAGAAGCCATCGATCACGACAGAATGAGGCGGGATCGGCTTCGCGCCAAAGCGGATCCGCTCGATCCATGAACCCTGCCAGACCACGCGACCGTCACCCGGGCCGGCCGGCAATGGCTGCAGGTCGAGTTCGTGCCGATAGGCTATCAGCGGGATATTGACGCCGACGAGCGTCGCCAGCTCCTCCTGCCAGTCAGTGCGCCCGACCGTCGGCTCTATTATCAGAAAGCGTCCGCTCCTGATGTCCTGCTTGTACTCGATGCCGCCAAATCCGAAGTAGTTAACCTGATCGAGAAGGTCTTTAGTGGTGCGTTCCAACTGCTCGTTTACTGCGGCCTTACAGAACGCCGTGCTCCCGGTGCCCGGCGGGGTGCTGGCGAGTTTTTGCCCGGTGAACATGCCGAGCGTCTCGCCGTTGCGTCCCCGGTAGAACAGGCAGAAATAGATGCTGTCGTCCGGTCCCTCTACGGTCTCCTGCACCAGGACCTCGCCGGTCTGAGCCAGCAGCCTCTCCGCGGCCGAGAAGGCATCAGCGTAGCTCTCCGCGCTTATCAGGCGGGGAGCATGCCCCTCGTGGAAGTGGCGCTTGTCGGCGGGTTTCAGGATCATCGGCAAGCGGAGCGACGTGATCTCGCGAACCCCCGCGAGGTCCCGCACGACCACGCCGTTTGGCACTGGCCAACCATGCTCCCCGGCGCTCTCATGGAACCTGGCTTTGTCGTGCAGCATACTAACGGTATCGTGAGTTGGGAGGCGGAAGTGGTAAAGCCCCTCCAGCTCTTTGCGGTATTCCGAGATCGTAAGAAGTGCCAGCTCATCCGTGATGACCAGGAAGGGCCGCTCACCGATCCGCCTCCGAAGATCGCGGAGGAAGTCCACGAAGCTAGGGCCATGCAGGGAGTCTGCCAGGATCGGGTGGGCGTAGCGCGACCACAGCGCTGGGTTCGATCGCTTGCGGTCGACCACCCAAACGGGCATCCCGCCCAGTGCAAGGCTGCGGCACACGCCGAGCCCGTTCAGCTCCCCACCTACTACTACTGCAGGGACTCGCCAATGCGAAGAGCCGAACTCTTGGTTGGGAGCGGTGTCTGACAGCATGGGTTTCATACCCGAGGGACCGTAATCGGCCAAACACCACTATGCACAACTGACGCCGCGCTGTGCGAGGCCAGAGGGGGTAATCCCTTGGCGCCATTGCACTCGGCGCCCGGTGAGAGCCACATGGCGGGATGACAGTCGGCTGGCAACGGGCGAAATACGGGCTGCGGGCGAAATACGGGCTACGCAATGCCGGATGGCGTGTGCTGGTCTTGGCACTGTTGTGTGTTCCGACAGCCGTGAGCGCCGCAGACAACTTAGCGCCAGCGTCCTTCATCAAGACTTCCGGCACGGAGTTTACAGTCGACGGCAGGCCATTCTTTTTGACCGGCGTGAACAGCTTCTCTGTGACTTTCGGGTCGAAGGACGAGGTCATCCGCCTTTTTGATGACGCGGTCGCCATGGGAGCCAATGCGGTTCGCATCTTTCTCCAGCCAGTGATCGGGTCACTCGACGGAAGCACTGCTACGATCTGGAACTGGCGGCTTGAGGCCGATGCCAGCGATCTCGCTGTGAGAGGAATGTACCTGCTCTCCTGGGACGCTCGTGAGAACAGGATGGCGATCAATGACGGCGCGAACGGCATGCAGAAGATTGATTTCCTCATCGCCGAAGCCGGCAAGCGACACCTCAGGCTCATCATAGCCTTCCTGGATTTCTGGGCCTATACGGGCGGGGTCCAGCAGATGCGGGCCTGGTATGGGAGCCGCGACGAGTCCACGTTTTTCTTCAATGACCCACGTATGAAGCGGGACTACAGGACTTGGGTCCGCCACGTCGTGCAGCGCGTCAACCCACTCACCGGACTTGCTTACCGGGACGACCCGACCATCATGGCCTGGGAGCTGATGAACGAAGGCAATGCGCGCCCAGAGGCTTTGCGGCTGGCCTGGACTGCCGAAATGTCGGCCTACGTGAAGTCACTCGATGGCAATCACCTTGTCAGCTCAGGGCACGCCAACGTTTCCGAGAAACTGTCCGACTTGATGATCCCAACTCTCGATTTCGGAACCTGGCACGGCTACCCGCTCTACTACAACCTTACGGTCCAGGAATTTAACGACCTGATCACCGAGTTCTGCCAACTGGCGGCCCGCGCCAATAAGCCGGTCCTTTTGGAGGAATTCGGCTATGCCCGCTCCAATCGGGACTTCGCCGATGCTTACGAAAAATGGCTCGATACGCTTAGCCGCGATCCCAAGTGCGCTGGCTGGATCGTGTGGCGGCTGGCCTCGCGGCAGGACAGCGGACGCTATCCCGTCGATGAATACGACCAGTTCGATATTCGCAACGACGGAAGCGCGATTTGGAACATCCTCAAAGCCGCGACGGCCCGGGCGGCGCAGACCCGAGAAGCCAACCGGGCCTCAGGAAGCATCCGGGAAGTCCCATGAGCGACGTCTCCGTCGTGATCTGTGCGCACACACTCGACCGCTGGGACGAGTTGAGCGGTGCGGTGGGGTCCGTCCGTACCCGACCGCGCGCCGCCAGACGCGATATCGTCGTAATAGCCGCAACGCAACAGACCCGCGAAAAGAACCAGCAGCCATGATCGATGCGTCGGTTGTCATCTGTGCTTACACGCTCGATCGCTGGGACGATTTGAACGCGGCCATCGCGTCGGTGCGCAACCAGACCAGGCCCGCCCGCGAGATCATTCTCGTCGTCGACAACAATGAGGCTCTCTTGCAGCGAGCGCGGCGTGAGATCGAGGGTGTCGTCGTCACACCTAACAACAACGTGCGTGGACTGTGCGGCGGTCGCGTCACGGGTGCCGGATTGGCAACCGCACCGGTCGTGGCATTTCTCGACGACGATGCGATGGCCGATGAGCGTTGGCTGGATGAGTTGCTGGTGCCCTACGCCGATCCGCGCGTGCTTGGCGTCGGCGGGCGCATTGAGCCTCTATGGCGCAAACCTCGGCCCTCGTGGTTCCCGCCTGAATTCGACTGGATCATCGGCTGCACCTATCGCGGAATGCGGGCACAAGACGGTGGCGAAGTGCGTAATGTGATAGGCGCGAACATGTCAGTGCGCGCCGACGTGCTGCATGGCTGCGGCGGGTTTGCCGGTCAAATGGGACGCATCGGCGGCGGTAGAGGCTCAGCCAATACATGCGACGACACCGAATTTTGTATCCGCGCCGCAAAAACATTTGGAGGCGTATGGATATACAAACCCCAGGCCACCGTTCGCCATGTGGTTACAGCGGAACGCACGACCTGGAAGTATTTCCTCCATCGGTGCCGCATGGAGGGGACCTCCAAAGCGGTACTCGCAGGCTTAGCGGGGACTAAGGATGGGCTGGATTCCGAGCGGCATTACGTTCTTACTCTGGCGCGCTCCGTACTCGAATACGCAGCGACTGGGAAGATCGGTCAGGCGCTCGCCATCTTTGTCGGATTGGCGACTACTTCAATTGCTTACACGCAGGCACGGGCACGGGCCACCATCTCGCAGGGTCCAAAGATAGCCCCGGAACAGAAGGGCGTTACCTCCAGGACGTGACTGGCGCCGCTACTGGCACAATGCAGCGTCAGCCGATTCATTCGCAAGGAGATTCACATGCCACGGATTTATGAGAGTCGCAAACGCGTTTTGGTCACTGGGGGAGCCGGCTTTCTGGGCTCCCACCTGGTAGATCGACTGCTCTCCGACGGTCATGAGGTTCTCTGCGTGGACAATCTCTTCACGGGAACCAAGCACAACATTGAACATCTACACGCAAACCCGCGCTTTGAATTTCTGCGCCACGATATCACGTTTTCCTTATACGTCGAAGTCGACGAAATTTACAACTTGGCCTGCCCCGCATCGCCCATCCAATACCAGCACGATCCGGTGCAGACCACAAAAACGTCGGTGCAAGGCGCGATCAATATGTTAGGCCTCGCCAAGCGGCTCAAATGTCGAATTCTGCAGGCTTCGACAAGTGAGGTCTATGGCGACCCCGCGGTTCATCCTCAAACCGAGGATTATTGGGGCAACGTGAATCCGATTGGTCCTCGGTCCTGCTATGATGAGGGAAAGCGCTGCGCTGAGACGCTATTCTTCGATTATCACCGACAGTGCGGCCTTGAAATCAAGGTTGCGCGCATCTTCAACACATACGGCCCGCGCATGCATCGGGCTGACGGTCGAGTTGTTTCTAATTTCATCATTCAGGCACTGAGCGGCGAGCCGATAACGCTTTACGGCGACGGCAACCAGACTCGTTCATTCTGCTATGTTGATGACTTGATAGATGGTCTTGTACGCCTCATGGACAGTCGAGCTTCATTCACCGGACCAGTCAATTTGGGAAATGATGGAGAATTCACCATTCGAGAGCTTGCGGAACTGGTGCTCACTGAAACCGGCTCGTCGTCAAAACTCGTCCATCTGCCGTTACCTTGCGACGATCCAAGACAACGCCGACCCGATGTTTCCCTCGCCAAAGCCGAATTGGGCTGGCAACCGACCATGGGACTCAAAGACGGGCTGAAGCCAACCGTTGCATTTTTTCGCCGCGACCAGGCACGCCGATCGCGCTCGCTGGAGGAGCCACAGCTGATCGCTTTCGAAGAGCGGAAACGATGGGTCCGTTCCATTGCTGGCGACTTCCTCCCAGCTGGATAACCCTCGCACATCGTGAGCTTCGGCCATTCCGACTGTCGACCGCATCTCCGGCGCCCGAAGCTGCTTCGCGACAGTCTATACCTCTAAGTTTTGAGCCGCTGAACCCGTGGTGACCTGTGCGCTCTCATTTCGCCCAATCATAGCCAGCTATGGTCGCCGAACAGCTAAGGAAGAGCTTCTTTTCGCGCAGTGTTGAGCTTGAGGTGATATAGACCGTGACGAAGATCCTGGTAACGGGCGGCGCTGGTTATATTGGCAGCCAAACCTGCAAAGTATTGGCGCGCCACGGATTTGAGCCGGTTGTCTACGACAATCTTTCGCGTGGCAACTATTGGGCCGCGAGATTCGGCCCGTTCGAATTTGGCGACGTCGGTGATCCCGCTCGGGTGCGTTCGGTACTCGAAAAACACCGTCCGTCAGCTCTGATGCATTTTGCCGCTTATGCTTACGTCGGGGAATCGGTCGTAAATCCTCTGCTTTATTATCGCAACAATATCGGCGAAACCATCTCCCTGCTTGAAACCTTGATCAGCTTCAAGAAAATGCCGGTGGTGTTCTCGTCAAGTTGCGCGACCTATGGCGTGCCTGATTGGCTTCCGATTTCGGAGGATCAACCACAACGACCGATCAATCCTTACGGCTACTCGAAGCTTGTTGTTGAGCAGATGCTCAGGGATCTCGACGCGTCTCACAATGTTCGTTCGGTCTCGCTGCGTTACTTCAATGCGGGGGGTGCTGACCCCGAAGCAGAAATCGGCGAAGCTCACGAGCCAGAAACCCATTTAATCCCGCTCGTCCTCGCCGCCGCCCGTGACGCCACGGCGATCAAGGTGTTCGGGAACGATTACGACACGGCGGATGGAACTTGTATCCGCGACTACGTCCATGTGCTTGATATCGCTGATGCTCATGTGAAGGCACTCAGGTATCTAATCGACGGCGGGGCCACCTGCGCGGTCAATTTGGCTAATGACCGGGGTTACTCGGTACTGGAAGTAGTGGCCACGGCTGAGCGCGTTACGGGCAAATCAATCCGAATCGAGCTGGCGCCGAGACGGCCTGGCGATCCCGCAGTTTTGATTGGTGCTCTCCAACGAGCACGAACCCTGCTCGGCTGGAAACCAGAGCGATCTGACTTGGAAATTCAGATCCGCGACGCATGGAAATGGATGACGCGACAATCGTGAGCGCTTTGATTTAATGGCAGCGAATCGATTTGCAGCATCAATTAGGCTGGACGAACGTGGAACAGGCGGCCCGGCTCAAGCCGTTGTGGCAGGCGCCCGCGCCCTCCTGGTTTCCCGGCGAGTTCCACAGGGTCGTGGGCTGCACGCATGCAGGGGCGACTCGCATCCGCACTTCAATCGGGGCGAACATGTCGGTACCCGCCGACGGGCTGGGGCGCACCGGTGGCTTCGCGCCGGATCTCGGGTGCCGCAAGCTCGGATTGTCGGTCAGCGGCCGAGCACGGATCGGCGGCAAGGCTGAGAGCTGCAAGGAAACGGAATCCTTCATCTGGGCGCCGGCCTATTGCGATATGGAAAGTCTCCGGGATGGCCTTGTTTGACCGGCGGCTCAAGCTCCACGGGCTCGTCCGCCACGCAGCTCGGAAGACACCCGGCCGTCCGCCTCGACGACCTCATGTGCGAACGACCCGCTCGAATCATAGGCCCCCAACTAGCCGACGGACACGGTTTTCGCAGGACGTCCGGAAGGCTGTTTCGTCGCGGCTGTTCGACGCACCAAATATATTAGAAGGTGTTAATAAGTTTTCGCCCAGCCTCATTCTCGCCGCAAACGGTAGTAGGCTTGCGTACATCGTCCACGAATGATCCATTCATATGGGTACAAGACGGCGTGTGGATAAGCAAGGAAGCGGCAATGCCTGCGTTTTACTTAGCGCGCGGGTGAAATGACAACAAAAAGACGCAATAACCTAAGGATCAACCTTTGTTTTTACTAAACGGCAGGCGGCTCATGCGCCGGAATAGCGACGCGCGACTTCATTCCGCTGCGGCTCGAACCGTTGAACACCTTGCGTGCGTCGGCAGCGACACCGTTCGAGGAATGGCCTGATGAGTATCCCCGTCGACAAAACTCTCCTGCGATGGCGAGTTCAACGGTAAGCTCGCTCGACAATAAGTCTGGGCGAGGACTTCCAAAGCTCCGCTACTTTGAAATCCGTTCGCGGTGCCCAACTGCGAGCATGCGATATGTCGCGCGCCTGGCGATGCGCGGCAGTGGAATTCCCTGTTTTCAACGCCAAATAAGGATCACGGAATGGCTCTTTCCGCACCCGCAGGCTTTGCCTCCAGCGACCTCGTCTTCGAGGAAAACTTCTCCGGTACGGCGCTCGGCAGCGACTGGCATCCATACCTCACCAGCAATGCCGCCAACGGCTGGCCATGGAACAACAGTGGATCGGGCGGAAGTGGGATGGGCAACCAGTTTAATGCCGAATACGATATGCCGAGCCAAGATACGGTGAGCAACGGGCTGTTGAATCTCACGGCAATCAAACAGCCCATCAACGGCGTGGCTCAGGGGTCCCCACAGACATTCCCTATTACGTCCGGCGCCGTCAGCAGCTATGGCAACTTCGAATTCAACGGCGGCTATCTTCAGATCAGCATGAAGGCGCCGAGCGGCGACGGCGCATGGCCAGCCCTCTGGCTGATGCCCGGCCAAGGCGCCGGCAGCAGCGGCGACAATTTCGAGCTCGATATGCATGAGGGTGGATTTACCGGTTCGGGGCCGGCAGACCAGACGTTCTCCTGGCACCTTCACGCTGGTGCGTCGGGGACTTTCGGCGGCGTCCTCGACACCGGCATGGACCTCACGGCGGGCTTTCACACGTACGGCATCAACTGGGATCCCGGTCAATCGATCACCTGGTATCTCGACGGGAAACAGATGGCGCAAGTGACCAGCGCACAGGTCCCGATCCCGAATGAACCGATGGAATTGATCATGAGCAACCAGGTCGCGAATTCGAACGCGGCCGGATGGCACACGGCTCTCGATAGCTCGACCCCTTCATCGATGCAGATGCAGATCGATGGGGTTCAGCTGTATCAGAAGGCGGGCAGCGGCGACACCGTCACGGGTGCGAACGTCGCTCCCCCAATCACTGGCTCGACCGGGACCGAGACTGCGTCTGGAACCGGGACTGTCCCTCCGTCCGGCGACACCAGCGATGGCACCTTGTACGGCACCAGCGGCGCCGATGTATTGCATGGAACCAGCGGCCACACGATGATCGGCTATGGCGGCAACGACACTTACTATGTCGACAATGCCAACGAGAAGGCGGTTGAGGCAGTGGGCGGCGGCAACGACAGTGTGATCGCCTCGGTGGGCTATGCGCTTTCGGCCGGCTCAGAGATCGAGCATCTCGCCACCAACAACCCGTCCGGCACGAAGGCGATGAGCTTCACCGGCAACGAGTTCGCCCAGACCATCGAGGGCAATGCCGGCAACAATGTCATCAACGGCGGGCTCGGCGCCGACGTCTTGACCGGTTACGGAGGCCACGATGCCTTCTCGTTCAATACTGCTCTTGGAGCCGGCAATGTCGATAAGATCACCGACTTCAAGCGCTCCCAGGATACGTTCCATCTCAGCGATACCGTTTTTGCCGGGCTTCAGCCGGGAGGGCTTCCATCCAAAGCTTTCTTTGTTGGTGCAGCCGCGCATGACAGTTCCGATCATATCATCTACGACAGTGCAACCGGGGCGCTCTCTTTCGACAGCGACGGAGCCGGCGGCGCATCTCAAACCCAGTTCGCCACTCTTTCCCCACATCTCTCGCTCGCCGCAGCCTCATTCTATGTGACCTGAAGGAACGGGGGGCGGCCGTGGCCAAATAAGGACTGGATAGACAGCACCTCAAAGCCATGATCCCGAACCGAAGTCAGTGTACCAAAGGCGGGAGCCCGGTGCTCGGAGAAGATCCGCTCATGCAAGAGATGAGGTTCCATCCCAATGCCATCGGGATGGAACCGCTTCTAGCTGTGAGCTTCGTGTAGGTTGTCCATTCGGACCGAACCGAAGGAGACTGGAGTTACCAAGCTTCGGGTCCGAATGGACATCCGCCCTCCGGTTTCAACTCGAGAGCGCCGCAATCTTGTCGAGGCGATACGTCAAAGGCGGGAAGCGGCCGGCTCGAAGTTGGATGACCAAAGCCGGTTGTCGAAGGTCCAACTGCAACACTCGCTCGCGAGACAGGCCTCGCGCTCCACATTGCATCACCATCCGACGGGCACATCGACGTGGAGCAACATCGACACCCCTGTTCTGCCGTATCACGCAAACCTGGCGCGGACGCGCCTCCTCGATCGCGTGGCCCTGGTCGAGCTGATCGCAGTCACGACAACCAAGCGGGCCCGAAGTTGGGTGCGCGGTCGATTCCGCGACCGACGAAAAAAGGGACCAAGTGAACGATGTCGAGATGGAGGCACTCGCCATCTAAGGCGACGCATTCATCCGGAATGGAACTACACCATCCGCCCGAGATCAGTGGCAAATCGGAACAGTTGGCGGGTCCTAGCCCGAGTTCCCTCCCATGCGCAATAGAGACCAATGCTTGCAGGTGACGCCGATTTGGGAAACTATTGACCCCGCGAGGCTTCTCACGCGGTTGATGTGGTTCAGGCCGCCGCAGCTGAATTCGTGGCGATCTCTAAAACTGACCTGGTTCTGCTGGGAAATGCAAGTGCTGACGTCGCGGCGTTCATTCCTGAAGCTCTTTGGCGCCGCGTCGCTCGCGGCATTCGGTCTGGCGAGTTATGCCATCGCGATTGAGCCTCGGTTTCGACTGCGTGTCACGCACTACAAGCTCCTTCCGCCGCGCTGGCCGACCACTGCCAAGCCCCTGCGCATCGTCGTGGTCGCTGACATCCACGCCTGCGAGCCTTGGATGCCGGTTTCCAGGATCGACGAGATCGTCGGTGTTTCGAATAGCCTGCAGCCCGACATCATCCTTCTCCTTGGCGACTACGTGATGGGCGTGCTGCCGCGCTATGCCACCGGGATCGTGCCCGACACTGTTTGGGGCAATTCACTTTCGAAACTTTCCGCGCCACTCGGCTGCCACGCCATTCTCGGCAACCACGACTGGTGGCACGGTGTCGATAGCGTCCGCGCAGCCCTCGTCGACAATGGCATTCCGGTCCTCGAGAACACCGCCACGCTTATCCGTCAGCAGGATGGCCCAGCATTCTGGCTCGCGGGTCTTGGCGACCAGTGGGCCGTGCAGTTTTCTCGCGGCGTGTACAAGGGCGTCGACGATCTGCCTGGAACAATGGCCGGAATACCCGACGACGGCAATCCGATATTGCTCCTTGCGCATGAACCGGACATCTTCATTACTGTCCCTGATCGTGTCAGCCTGACGTTATGCGGCCATACACATGGCGGACAGGTGCGCTTGCCATTCCTTGGCCCCCCCATCATCAATTCAGCCTACGGACAGCGCTTCGCTTATGGGCATGTCGTCGAGGGTGGGAGGCACATGATCGTATCCGGGGGTTTGGGCGTATCGTGGCTGCCGGTGCGCTTCGGCGTATCGCCGGAGATCATGGTCGTCGACATCGGCCCCAAACGTCCTCTCGTCCTGTAGACGAACGACATCTGCTGTCCCAGAGAGACCTGCCGTCCGCGGTTGACCGTTCGCGTGAGGGTATTGATGGTCGTGTACATGCGGGTCGGGGTTCTCGCCGTGTGCCCATCGCCTCCAAGACGAACGCGGCACAGTTATCATCCTTTCTCCGGACGGGCGGAGTTCGGCGGATAGCTCTCGATTTCCGCTAGAATGTCTTCAAGAAGCTGAGCCAGGCGTCCCGAAACACCTTTCTTCGACATTCTCAGGGACGGGAAAACCTGAATGCGGTACGGCACCTTGCAGCCCCATCCGTGTCGTTGGCGCCCGAGCAGAACGCATCTTGGAGCATGCAAGTGGCCCTGGTTGCACGAGATTTCCTTTGGGCCATCGGCGAGCATACTCCTATTGGATGAGGCGGCGCGAACCAGCGTTTTAGGACTACTTAAATTCCTGAAGGGGCCTGCGCCCGGCAGCATGCTAGGACTGTTGCGCGCAATAGCGGATCAAAACCGTGATCCTGGACATAGTCGGCCAAACCACGCCGAACACATTGCTCTTTGAAATCCAGCGGTCCGCGTGGGCTGTCATTCAGCCGAGCCGAGCCGCAAATGGCCGATGGCGTGTAGGCAAGCGAAGAAACATACGGCAGGTCAATATCCTGCATGGCATCGACCTCAATATAGAGAGGCTCTGCAATTCAGCCCCAGCCATAGACCGTTGCGGCCGGGTCAGACGGCCTCGCGGTTGAGATGAACTGCAATTGAATTGCGCTCCACCAAGCGGGCCGCAAGGACACGGTGCTCGAAAGGTAACGTGGCCTCCGCCAACCTCTTCAAGAGAAGCTCCGCTGCCGCCGCTCCAATCAAATGTGCCGGCTGCGCGATGGCTGTGATACCCTGGGTCACGAACTGCATCCAGTCGAGATCGTCGAAGCAGAGCAGCGAAACGTCTCCTGGAATCGCAAGCTTCAATGCGGAAATGGCCTCCAGAACCCCTGTCGACATCACACCATCGGCCGTAAACAGAGCGGACGGTGCATTGCGCATTGTCAGCAGATCGAGCGCCTCCTTGCGGGCTGCCTCGCTAGAATAGACCGCCACGCGACGGATCAACTGCGGATCCGGCGTAATGCCCGCGGCGCGATGGGCTTCGAGATAACCCAATAGTCTCTGCCAGCTTGGATGATGGTAGCGAAGATCAGCGCTGGAGAGATCAACGTTTGCCACAAACGAGCCAACATCGTCGCGTTGGCCCGGCCCGAGTTCCGCCAATATTCCGATGCGGCTGTGTCCGGCCGCTATCATCGCCGCGATGCTGCTATGCGTTACAGAAACGTTGTCGACCACGACTGAATCGGTTTCCAGGCCCGCCACCATGCGGTCGAACTGCACGACGGGACAGCGAGCCGCGACTGCTTCACGAAGATGATCCGGCTCGTCCACGAAGGTCGATGAGACAATTAAACCGTCGACCTGCTTTTCCAGCAGCAGTTGCACCGCCTCTTGCTCGAGTTCGGCATTTTCATCACTGTTCGTAACGATAACCCCGAAGCCGCCACGGCGCGCGACATCCCCTATTCCGCGCAGCACGCTGGCGTAGAATGGGCTTTCGATGTCGCCAACCACAACGCCGATAGTCTGCGTTTTACCGGTGATCAGACCTTTGGCAAGGCGATTGGGGCGGTAGCCCAGCTCAGCTGCTGCGGCGCGCACCTTCTCCTGAACCTCGGGGCTGCTGTAGCCGTAGTCACCAAGAACACGCCCGGCCGTGGCGGAACTCACCCCGGCCCGGCGAGCGACCTCTATGATAGTTGCGTTTTTGGGTGATCTTTGAGTCACTCGGCAAACCTACCGCCATGCGCGCGTTGTGCCGGCGACCTAGCGGCAGTTAAGCCCGCCCCGCAAGGCCGAACACCGGAACAGCCGCCGTTGCGCACACCATTGCAATCACAGCACCTCGGACAAAAAGCGCCCAAGACGCGGGCTTTGCGGGTTATCAAATAGGTCCTCTGGTCGGCCTGCCTCGACAATTCGCCCCTCGTCCATGAATACGACCTGGTTCGCGACCTTGCGGGCGAAATTCATCTCGTGTGTTACGACCACCATCGTCATCCCGCCCCGACCGAGATCGGCCATCAAGTTCAGGACGCCTTTGACCAATTCCGGATCGAGCGCGCTGGTGACTTCGTCGAACAGCATAATCTCGGGTTCGAGGGCCAGGGCGCGCGCGATGGCCACCCGCTGCTGTTGCCCGCCCGAGAGATTGGCCGGCCGATGGTCCTTACGCTCCAGCAGTCCGACTTCATTCAGCCTCGCCAAGGCCGCGCCCTCAGCCTCCTCGCGCGACATGCGTTTAACTTTGCGAAGCGCCAAGGTGATGTTGGCGAGCGCGCTGCGGTCGGGGAACAGATTGAACTGCTGGAAAACCATGCCGACGCGCCGCCGGAGTTGGTCAGGGGTCTGTTTGTAGATGCTTTCGCCATCGAGCAGAATGTCACCGGCTCGACACTCTACGAGGCGGTTGAGGCAACGCAGCAAGGTCGACTTGCCCGAGCCGGATGGACCGATGAGGCAGGTGACGGTCCCCGGCTCCACTTTCAGACTGACGTCATGGAGGACCTGGACGGCGCCATAGGCCATGTCGATATTCTTGACCTCAATACCGCCACCCTTGAAGCGTGTGGGCTCTGCTGCAGGCAACGTCGCTGTGCCCGGCACGACCGCTTCGGCAAGCTCGGCGACTTCCTTGAGGCCACTTTGCACAGCGGTGATACGTTTGCCGACGCGCATGCGCGCGTCGATGTAATTGACGAGGTGGGTTAGCGGCACCGTGATCACGAGATAGAACACGCCGGCCAGCAACAGCGGCGACAAGTTGCCGGTCAGCACGGCTTGGTCCTGGCCGACGCGGAACAGTTCGCGTTCGGAGGCGAGCAGACCAAGGAAATAGACCAGGCTGGAGTCCTTGACGTTGCCGATGAACTGGTTGACCAGTGCGGGCAGGACGCGGCGGATGCCTTGCGGGATCACCACCAGGCGCATGCCTTGGCCATAGGTCATGCCGAGAGTGCGGGTGGCGTCGATCTGACCACGCTCGACGCTCTGAATGCCGGCGCGGAAAATCTCCCCGATATAGGCGCCGGCGATCAGGCTGAGCGCCAGAATGCCCAGCGGATAAGGCGATGGACCGAACAGATCTCGGCCCAACCGCGCGAAGCCTTGGCCAATGATTAGGATTGTGACGATGGCAGGAAGCCCGCGGAAGATATCGGTGTAGACTCGGGCAAGGAGTTTCAGCGGCCGGTTCTCGGAAATCCCCATCACGGCGAGTACGATACCGATCAGCGTCCCGAAAAACGTCGAGGCAAGGGCCAGGATCAGGGTGTTCTTGAGGCCGACCATCACCATGTTCGGCAGAACTTCTGCCATCGCCTGGAAATCAAGAAAGCTGCGGGCGAAGTTGTCGAACCAGCTCATATCAAGTCCATCTATAACTCGGCCGGGCACCGTTGCTCACGGGCCCGGCCGGAAACGCTAACGAATACGCGCGAATTTACTTCTTTGGCAGATATTGATCCGGCATCGGGGTACCCGGGAACCATTTCTCGTGAAGCCGTTTCCAGGTGCCATCGTCCATGGCCTCTCGCAATGCCTTGTTGAGCGCTTCTCGGAAGGCGTCGTTGCCCTTCTTGACCACGAACCCGGCTGGCGCATCGAAGGACGGGACGTTCATTGTTATCTTCAGGTTCTTATAGCGCTCCACATACTGCTTGGCCGACTCATAGTCAGTGAAATGGCCATCGATCGTCCCGTTGTTCAGCGCCGCCACGGCAGTGTTGTTGTCCGGGAATTTGACGATGTCGCCCTTCAGATTCTTCTCGGCATAGATTTCCTGCAACGTCCCCTGGATCACGCCGATGCGCTTTCCGGCGGTGCTCTCATTGCTTGTCAGAGCCGGATCAGCCGAAATGATCGACAGGTAGCCAGCGAGATAGCCGTCGCCAAAATCCACGGTCTTCTTGCGCTCCGCGGTCGTGCCAATAGCGGCGACAGCGACGTCGAAGCGGCCGTTGGCGACAGACGGCAGCAGCGCCGAGAATTCTTGGCCGGTGAAAACGACCTGCTCCTCCTTGAACCCGAGCCGGCGCGCCACGTCCCGGAAAAGTTCAGCGTCGAAGCCGGTGAAGTTGCCGTTGGCGTCGGTGAAGACATAGGGTTTCGCATCGCCCATGGTTCCGACGCTGATCACCGTCGGGTCGATGAGGTTGTAAGGGTTGTCGGCCGCTTTTGCCTGAGTTGATGCGGCCAACGTGCCAAGTCCTGTCACCAGGGCGATCGTCAGCGCCAGACCGCATTTCACCAGTTGGCGCCTGCTTGAATTCGTTTGCATGTCTTCTCCTCTTAAGATTGGCCGAACTCGGCCTGCGATCCCACTCGACGTCTAATCCATCAAAACGCTCTTGGGCGGCGTTCAGTTAGATGAATGAGAACGTTATCACTTCGTCTAGCATTGTCCGTTTCTCGCGTCAATTGGTCGGGAGAATTTCGCAGCTAGACTGGTTTCCTGTGCCGTTCCGCGGAGGATCTCCGCCGTAATCTCTCCAATATCGATTGCTGCCGCATGGCCGATCGCGCCGTAGTACTGACAGGTAGCAGCCGCCGCCTCTGCGGCATCGCGGAGAATATTCTGAGGCGCCTCTTCCTTAAGCAGGCCGAATAGCGTTCTGGCGATGAAGGTGTCGCCCGCGCCCAGGGTATCGACGGGTTCGACCAGTTGCGCCGGGGTGCGGTAGGAGACGGTGTCGCTGTGAAGCACGGCGCCGGCTCGACCACGAGTCACCAAAACCCACCTTGAACCACATGCAAGAAGTTCGGATGCGATTGCAGCCAATTCATTGTCGTCGAGACCGTCACCCGAGACGGAGGCCAGATAGCAATGAGGCCCAATCTCGAGTCGATGTCCCGGGTCCCGCCGCGTTGAAAAATCATAAGATAACAGTGATTTACTCGATACCGCAGCAACCCATGGGTCTAACCCGCTGGATTGGCCAATGTGAACGGCCTCAAAGCCCGAGAGAAAATGCAGATCTTCTTGCGTCGGCGTGAACATCGAGACGCCGAGGTCGAAGTCCAGGAAGATCCGATCGGCGTTTCGGTGACCTATGAGGCAATAGGCGGTCGGCCCTTCAAGGCGCCGCAATCGGGTGACGTCCACGCGCTCGGACTTGAGTGCGGCGTGGATCAAGTCCCCTGCCCGGTCTTTGCCGATCGCCCCAACATACGCCGACTGCCCGCCGAAGCGGCTGACATAGACCGAGACATTGGGGCAATTTCCGCCAGGATACATCTCGCCGCGAGCGAGATAACAATCGACCACGTTGTCGCCCATCGCGGCAATCTTGACCATCGCAGGACTTTCAGTTTAAAGGGTATGATAACGTTCGCACAATGGCCCGCCATTGTCAATTGTGCGCCGGCCCAAGCTCTGTCAACGAGAAGAGGAACCTCATGATTTTCGCCCTCCCCGCCGACGTTGAACGCGCCCTGGCCGCTACGGCGGGCAGGCAGTTTTCGCATCTATTCCTCGTGGCGTGCGGCGGCTCGCTCTCGATCATGATGGCAGGCAAATACTTTGTCGACCGTCACAGCGGCACATTCGCCTGCGATATCTACAACGCGGATGAGTTCGTCTGCCGAGATCCGCGACGGTTGGGACCTGACGCGCTCGTTGTCCTTTGCTCGCAGACAGGCACCACCCACGAGACCGTGCGAGCGGCCAATCATGCAAAGGATCAAGGCGCGACGACAATCGGCATGACGCTCGACCAGATATCGCCCCTCGCGCAGGCGGTCGACCACGCAGTCGCCTACCAGGCCTCCTACACGACGGGCAAACCGATCGATGCAGCGCGCAGCAACTACGGCGTGCTCTACATGTTGCTCGCCGGCCTAATCGATGCTCGGGAGGATGCCGGGCTGACCGCCGATCTGCTGATGAGCCTGAGCCATCTTCAGCCGGCGATCGAACGTGCGCACCGGACCTATGCCGACCGGTTTAAGGCCTTCGTACCCCGTTTCGCGCCGCGCAAAGCGATCTACACACTGGCCAGCGGTGCAAGCTACGGTGCGGCGTATTCCTACGCCATCTGCGTGTTGATGGAGATGCAGTGGTACGACTCGCAAGCCATACACGCCAACGAGTTCTTTCACGGCCCGTTCGAGGTGGTGGACCGGGATACTTGCTTCGTGGTCTTGATGGGTTTGGACGAGACGAGGCACCTTACGGAACGCGCTCGCGATTTCCTTTTCAAGCACGGCAGCCGGGAAAACATCCTGGTGCTCGATGGAGCGGAACTCGACCTCAGCGGTATGTCCGAACACATCAAACCCTATCTCGTGCCCTTGGTCTTCTTCGACACTCTATGGCGTTTTGCCTATACGCTGGCTGGTCTGCGCGGCCAGCCGATGCTCGAGGGCCGGCGCTACATGAAGAAGCTCACCGACTACTAGTTCCGCCGCGCTCTGCAGCCATCCAACAACTCCCAGCCCGGCTTCTGCGTAGAAGGATTTTTCTATGACTGCATCCCCAAAACCGCGCCAAGTCGTCGTCATCGGCGCTGGCATCTTCGGCATCTCTTCCGCGCTGCACCTCGCTCGTCTTGGCTTTGATGTAACCATTGTCAACGACGGCGCGCCGGCCAACGGTGCATCCGGCCGTTCACTTTCCTGGCTGAACTCAGCGCGACGTGCTGACACTGCTTACCACCGCTTGAGGCTTGCGGGCATCGACCGTTATCGGACCCTGGCGGCCACAAGGCCGGAAACGGCGTCGTGGCTTCGCTTTGACGGCGGCCTCACCTGGGATGCGGATGATGGGACGAACCAGATCGCCTCCATCTGCCAGCTGGAGCAGGATATTGGTTATGACGCGCTTCTGCTCGGCCCTGCCGAAGTCGGCGCAGTGACGCCCGGTGTCAACGCCAGCGCAATCACCCCGCAGGGTGCCATCTTCAATCCTGGCGAAGGATGGGTTGACCTGCCCTGCCTGATCGATCTGCTGCTCAATGAGTTCCGCTCCCGCGGCGGCAAGCTCGTCCAGAACGCCGGACGCGTGCGGATAGATGCCACAGGTGGTCGCGCGCGTGGCGTCGTCACTGCCGACGGTGTGCCGTTAAAGGCGGATGCAGTGGTCCTTGCCGTTGGGCCAGCGACGCCTGCCATGCTTGCGGAGATCGGAGTTCGTGTCCCCGACGCCACGCCGATTTCACTCCTCTTGAAAACCAAGCCGATCAAGACCGAGCTCCGTGCCGTGCTGAATACGCCGCGCGTGGCGGTGCGCCCGACGCCGGATGGCGAACTTGTTTTGGATTCGGCGTGGTCGGAGGAAGAAGTCGTGGTCAACTCTGATGGAACTTACACCGTGCACGACAAGACCGTCAAAGGACTGCTCGACGAGGCTAGTGCGGTGCTCGAGGGCAATCGGCGGCTCCAACTCGCTACCTATGCAGTTGGCCCGAAGCCCATCCCGGGCGACGGCGAGCCAGTGCTTGGCTCCGTCGAGACCGTCGCCGGGCTTCACGTCGCCTTTAGCCACAGCGGCGCCACGCTTGGATTGATCGTCGGCGAATTGCTTGCCAAAGAAATCGCCTCAGGCAATCCGCATCCCATGCTTGCAACGTTTCGCGCTAGTCGATTCAGCTGAAAGGGCAATTGCGGCAAGGCCGAACTATCCAAGCGCGGACGCTCAAGGGAGAAGATGAATGCCCCGCAAACTATGGCCAGATAGCCGCTCGCGATCCACTGGAGTGCGCTGAGCGCGACAAGTTGCGCAAGCCTCAATTCAAAGCCAAGAAGATCGAAAGGCAGACTGCACCGAAGAGCCCGGCGGTCTACCTTGTGGGAATTAGGTGCAGTGCAGACTT
Organism: Mesorhizobium sp. M0960; assembly: GCF_040319055.1. NCBI lineage: Bacteria > Pseudomonadati > Pseudomonadota > Alphaproteobacteria > Hyphomicrobiales > Phyllobacteriaceae > Mesorhizobium > Mesorhizobium sp. M0960. The sequence continues at coordinate 124,457 of NZ_JAMYNN010000016.1, forward strand.
CCCGCCCTTCACGGGCGCCGCTGACAGCTTGCGGTCAAAGCTGGCAAGTTGGCCGCCTCGCGCCTTGGCGAGCGCGAGAAGGTACGTATCCGTGACCTGTGCCGAAGTCAGGATTTTCGCTGCATCGATGTCGCCGGAGCCAACCAGGCTCACATCGTCGGGCCAGAAGCTGTGCCCGTGCAGAGCCCGCAACTTGGTAACGATTTGCGCAACGATGGCGGGCGAGCCGGGAGAATTAGGATATCTTTGGTTCCCGACGATGCGCAGGACGCCGTTTTCGGTGATCGGACAAGTAGCCCATGCCGCGTTGCCCGTCTCTTCGAACCAGCCATGCGCGCGTCGCCATAGGCGACGTGACCAGGATCGATCAGTGCGATCAGCACATTGACACCGAGCAGGAAGGTCAAGGCAGTTCGTTTCGCAAGGCGTTGACCGTCTCAAGCGTGACAGGAGGTGCATGCGGCCGAGGCGACAGAAGAGGAATCCCGTTGCGCTCGCCGCCAGCTTGAGGCCGGCGCAGCGAGCGCCGGGCGAGATCGCTAATGACCTCGCCGAGGCTACGACCCTGCTGCCGGGCCATGGCCCTGGCCGCGACCAGGACGTCGTCATCAATCGCCAGTGTGGTTCTCATATCACTCTCCTGACGCGCATCAAACATCACGCATGATGTGGACTAGCTACGTCGGACACTCAAGCGGTGCGAATACCCGGCGGATTTGCGTGGAACACGTTTTGCCGGAAAGATCGTCGCTCCGCGGCTTCAACCTTTATGCGACGAAAACTGCGCCCGCGGTAATCAGCGAAACGCCAAGCCAGTTCGGCAGGGACAATTGTTATCTGAGGAAAACCGCACGGAATACCGTGTCAAGCGCGACGCTTAGCGTGGCGTCACCGAGCAACTCGCCCTCCCACAATGCAGCACCAGGGCTGCGATGACATGTCTTGATCGTGTTGCTGAAGTCAGCCAGATCCTACGTCGATAACGGCCTTGATCAGACCGGACTTCTGCTGCGCCCAGATTGCGATGTCGCGTGGGCTGTCGCGCAGGGTGGTGCGGTGGGTGACAAGCTGGTCGATTGGTATTTTTCCAGCGCGAATCGAGGCAATGACGTGCTGGAAATCGCTACGAGTCGCGTTGCGACTGCCGATCAGCATCATTTCCCGTTTGTGGAACTCTGGATCGGAGAAAGTTATGTCGTCCGGCACGACGCTGACCATCACCATGACGCCGCCATGAGCAACATAGGCAAGGCAGACTGCATCGAACGGCTGTTTCCCGTTGCGTCGAAGACGACGTCGAAACCTGCTCCCGCAGTTCGCGCCGCTATCGTTTCGATGATCGAAGGTCAGCCGCTCGGTATCGACGTCCATGACGGTCACGTTCTGTTGCGCGATTCGCGCAAAAAGCGCCGTGCCGAGGCCGATCGGCCCGGCGCCGATAACCAAGGTGCGAATGCCCGGCCCCGCCATGCATCTGCGGACTGCGTGGGCACCGATGGCCAGAAACTCGACCGTGGCCGCCTCCACCAGTGACAGGCCGGCCGCTGGAATCAAGTTTTGCGCCGGCACGAGAATCTGCTCACTCATGGCACCGTCACGGTGCACGCCAAGCACCTCGATCGACATGCAGCAGTTAGGCTTGCCCTGGCGGCAGGCGGCACAATGTCCGCAGGCAAGATAGGGATTGACGAGGATTTGCTCTCCGACCGACAGGTCCACGGGCGCGTTGATTGCCGCGATTGTTCCCGAAACCTCATGGCCCATGATGCGCGGATAGGCGAGATAAGGATGCCTGCCCTCGAAGATGTGGTAGTCGGTTTCGCATATCCCGACAAAGGCGACATTGACCAGTGCCCAGCCTTCGGGCGGAGCGTCTGGTGCCTGCTGCTCCTCAAACACCAGTCTGCCGGGCTCGGAGCATCGCACGACTTTGATGGTGGGATCCATGACGGCAATTCCCCCTTGCTAAGCTGGAGTCCGGCAACAGGAAGTGGGGGGGGGGGGGGGGGCCCCCCGCCCCCCGGGGGGGGGAAGAAAGGAAAGAAGAGATGAGAAGGCGACGCGCCCGCCCCCCGGAGAACCAATAAAGCACCCGGGAGAGACCCCAGAGGGCGCGCCC
>NZ_JAMYNN010000017.1:0-118595 GCF_040319055.1 Mesorhizobium sp. M0960
ATAATCGTTGGCAAGCACACGGAGAACGATGCATTGCTCGGCGCGGTCGGCCTCGTGCTGCGCCACAACAGCCGACTGCGATGATCCGGCTTCGCATCGATCGGTGCTTTGAGACTCGTTGTTTCACATCGGTGCGCACCCGCAACACGACCAAGTCCCTCCGGCCGTTGGACTGGTTCACTCTGGCGCGTTAGAGCGTGGCTGATGATGAGCGTGCCGAGAGGTGTTATAAGGGTCGCGTGCGTTTATGGTGTTAACGGGCAAGCTTGGGAGCGGTTGTCAATGCCATATTGCTGCAGCAGGCCAAGCCCCACCCCTCGCCCGGCCGGGAAAACTGCAAGATGAAGCAGAGCGGAGTTGTCTTGCCGCACGGTGGTGGGCGGGTGGTGCCGGCTCTCGGGATCGACGTCCATGTGTGGCGGGTCGCCCTCGATGCTCCCCTTTCGCAGTCGGACCTGGCCGTGCTCAATCCAGCTGAATTGACCAGGGGCGGCCGGTTTGTTTTCGAGCAGGATCAGCGGCGCCATCTGGCAGCTCATGCCGGCTTACGCGGGGTGCTGTCCATTTACACCGGTCGGGCGCCGGGAGAGCTCGATCTGCGGCAGACCCCGCAGGGAAAGCCGTTCCTTGCTGACGGGCGCCTCTCCTTCAATCTTTCGCATTCGGGGGAGCTTGCCCTTGTGGCCGTGGCTGCCGCCGGGCAAGTCGGCGTGGATGTCGAACGCGTCGCCTCGAGGAGCGGGGAGATGTCCATTGCCCGTTCTCTGTTCGCGCCTGGCGAGATCGCACAACTTGAGTCGCTGGCGCCAGAGGCCCGCCGCCTCATGTTCTGCCGGCTTTGGACTTGTCGCGAAGCCGCGCTCAAGGCTGTCGGCGTCGGCCTCTCCGGAGAGGGACTCGAGATAGGGATGGACGGGAGCGGCGAAGCCTATATCCTTTCGCCGCCGCTGGAATTGGTTGAACCCCTCAGGCTCATTGAGTTCCGCCCAAGCGGGCACCACGTGGCCGCTGTCGCCTGGAGTGCACGCGGTCCTCAGGCCGTCGCACGCCGCTTCGATTTCGACTTGGGATTGCCTTGACGCTCCGGAACCGGATCTCGGTGACCCCTGTTGTTGGCGACGAGGATCGAGCGGACGGGTCCTCTTCAAAAGCAATCAGATCGGCTTAATAACTAGTCAAATTAGCCTAAAAAGTAGTCAGATCGGCTTAAATGACACATTTTGCGACAAAAATGCTAGGCTGGTGAATTTTGCTCTTGGACCTTCCGTTGGGACATGCACTTAAATACGCCGTGACTTAAATGCGCCGGGGGTTGGGCAATCCACGGTGTATACTAGGCGGGGGTCTGGGCATGAACATTCATCGTGGGGGCGATGCCCCTCAGCAGGTCATTGAGTCAACACAGCCAATCGCAGTTATCGGGATTGGCTGTCGGTTCCCCGGAGGGATCCAGGACGCGGACTCGTATTGGAACTTTCTCCTGGAGAAGAACTGCGGCATCGTCGATATCCCGGCAGATCGCTGGAATGTCGATGCTTTCTATGATCCGGAGCCCGATGCCCGGGGAAAGATGCGGACGCGCTGGGGTGGTTTTCTTGCCAGCGACGTTTTCGGCTTCGACCCGAGTTTCTTCGACATGTCGCCCCGCGAGGTGACAACGATGGACCCGCAGCAGCGCCTGGCGTTGCAAGTGGCCTTCGAGGCCGTGCAGGATTCCGATCTCACATTGGCCGATCTGCGCCGTGGACGCACCGGCGTGTTCATCGGCATCTCGACCAACGATTTCGCGCAGAACCTGCGCCGCGGACGTGTTGGCGGCGGCGACATCTTTGCCGGCACCGGTTCGGCGTTCTCGATCGCGGCCAACCGAATATCCCACCGTTTCGATCTGAAGGGGCCGAGTATCGCCGTCGACACGGCGTGCTCGTCGGCGCTCGTTGCCATCGACCAGGCAGTGCGCCACCTGAGCACCGGCACCTGTGAAACGGCGCTCGCCGGCGGCGTCAACTGCATGCTCGATCCAGGGCCGTTCATCGCATTCTCCAGCGCCAACATGCTCTCGCCGACCGGCGGTATCTACACCTTCGACGAAAGGGCGGACGGGTTCGTGCGCGGCGAAGGCTGCGGGTTCGTGTTGCTGAAGCTTCTCGACCGGGCAATTGCCGACGGCGACCGGATCTATGGCGTGATCCGTCATTCGATGGTCAATCAGGACGGGTATACGCCGACCCTGACGTCTCCGAGCGGGGAAGCACAGCAAGCGATGCTGGAGGCGCTGGTGGAAGGCGCCTCCATCGATCCGGCCGATGTCGACTATGTCGAGGCCCATGGAACCGGCACGCCGGTCGGCGATCCAATCGAGGCGGCTGCTATCGGCCGCGTATTCGGTGTGAATTCACGCCCAAAACCGGCCTATGTCGGATCGTTCAAGCCCAATCTCGGCCACCTCGAATCGGCGTCCGGCATTGCGGGTTTCATCAAGACGGTGCTGACGGCGGGAAAGGGCATCGTGCTGCCGAACCGGAATTTCGAGCGCCCGAATCCGAGCATTCCGTTCGACGCGCTCAACATCGCTGTGGCAACGAAGCCGACGCCGATCGACCACCACGGCCGGCCGATCCTGGCCGTCGTCAACTCCTTCGGCTTTGGCGGTACCAATGCCTCCATCGCCGTGGAAGGATGGCGGGGGTTGTCCGCCAACGCCAACCGTGCGCCAAGGCCGGTGATAGCCGGCCATCCGATAGCCGTCCCGATCTCGGCCGGCAGCACGGCGGGACTGGAACTGTGGGCCGGCCGTCTAGCCGATGCGCTGGAGCAGGGAGGCTCCCTTGCGGAGACGCCGGTCGAAGACATCACCGCCCATTTGAGCAGCGCGCGCGATAACTTCGCCCAACGGGCTGCGCTCATCGTCGAGCCGGAGCGCGCCGCGCTCCAGACCCAACTGCGCGCATTGGCTAAGGGAGCCATCGAGCAAAGCGCGGAAGGGCCAACCATCATCACCGGCAGGGCATCCAACCGTCGGCTCGCCATCGCCTTCTCGGGCCAGGGCGGCCAGTGGTGGGCCATGGCGCGCCGCCTGTTGAAGGAAGACCGTGCGTTTCGCCGAACCGCCGAGATGTTCGACGAAGTGCTGCGTCCGATGGTCGGCTGGTCGACCGTCGAGGAGATGCTGCGGGACGAGAAAAAGACCCGCATCAACGATGCCGACGTCACCCAGGCATCCATCTTCACTACGCAGATATCCCTCTACGAACGCTGGATAAAGGCCGGCGTACGGCCTGAGCTTCTGATCGGCCACAGCTTCGGCGAGGTCGCGGCCACTTACGTTTCAGGTATCATCGATATCGAGACGGCGGCTCGCATCATCGCCAAACGCGGCCTCATACCGCTGAAGAGCGAGCGGCGCGGTGCAATGGCCACGATAGGGCTGACGGTTCAGCAACTCGAACCTTTGCTCCCCGGTGACGAAAGCGTCGTCATTGCCGCCTACAACGGCCCGATCGCGCAAACGATTTCCGGCATGGAGGACGCGGTGCTTGGCGTACTGGCCAAGGTCGCGGAAGCCTATCCCGATGCGACGGCCCGCCGGATGACCATGGATTTCGGATGGCACAGCGCGCATCTGGAAGACTGCAAGGAATGGTTCCTCGGCGAACTGGGTCCGGTCGGCTGGAAAGAAGGCCGTCTGCCGATCATCTCGACCGTCACCGGCATATTCGAGACGAAATTCGACGCCGACTACTGGTGGGCCAATTTGCGCCAACCCGTCAGCTTTACCAAGGCATTGGATTTCACCCTCGATTTCGGCATCAATACTTTCCTGGAAATCGGTCCGCACCGCACGCTAACGCCGCTCATCCGAGGCATCTCGCAGGAGCGCGGCGCAGACGCCGCCGCGGTGAACTCGCTCGATCGCAAAACTGACGATTTCTGGACGCTGGCGCGGGCCGAGGGCAGCCTGCATGTTGCCGGCGTCGAATTCGACCGGCCGAAATCGTCGAGTGGCCACGTGGCCGTTCCCAAGTTACCCTGGAACAACCAGCGCCTGCTGAATACATCCGAGGAAACCAAGAGCTTCCTGTTCGAGGCACCCCGGCACGCACTGCTTGGATGGCGCGACTTCACCGCGGGGCCGTCCTGGACGAACGAAATCACGCTTAGAGGCTTCAAATTCCTGGCTGACCATCGCGTCAGCGGCGATTGCCTGTTCCCGGCCGTCGGTTACATCGAAATCATGGGGGCCGCGCTGCGCGACCATTTCGGATCTGACTCCGTGGAGCTGCGTGATTTCAAACTGTACGAAGCGCTTTCCATCGCAGAGGACGACGTCATATTGTTTACGACGACGTTCGATCCGGTCGGTAGCAGGCTGCGCATCTCCACGTTCCATCGGGGTTCGGACGACGGCTGGAGGACTCGTGCCGAAGCTTATGGCTTCAGCCACAAATATGAACTTGCACCAGCTCCCGCCGACCTCCTGCTGGATCGCCCGAACCTTGTCGAAAAGACGGAATTCTACCGTCTCGCCGAACGGCACGGGCTTGAATACGGTCCCTATTTCCAGTCGGTGAACGCACTCGACATTGTCGGCGACCGCCTAGTTGCCAGGCTGTCGAGCAAGGACCCCAACTTGTCGAAGCAGTATTTCGCCTTCCCCGGATTGCTCGACGCGGTGCTCCAGGCCGGCATCGGCCTGGCTTCGCATCGAGACGGCGTGTGGGTTCCAGGTGAATCGCTGCCGCCGGCTAATGAAGACAAGGCCCAGTATCAGTTGCGCCTGCCAACCGGCGCGCGCAAGATCCTGCTGGGCGCTCCGATGACGCCCGAGGTGATCGTCGACATCCAGCCGGGTCTCGACCCGTACTCAATGCGGTTCAGCGTATTCTCGCCGGAAGGGCAGCCGCTCATCGTTCTCGACAACCTTCAGACAAAGGCGCTGGGCAAGGTCAGGGGCAGCAGGGCCAAGCAGGGTGCCGGCTCGGGCTCCAGTGTTTTTGAGGAGCATTTCGAGAAGCAGGAAGCCAAACCCGCAGCGCCCTCATTGCGTTGCGCCCACTGGTTGGTGGTGGGTGATGGAACGCAGCGCCTCGAAACGACATTGGCTGAGTTGGTTAGCCGTGGAGCGACGGTCGAGGTCGCCAACCCGGCGCCGTTCCTGAACCTCGATGCGGATGAAGCGCTCGCCACGATCCGGGCATTCATGACCAAATCGGGTGGGAAAGGCGGCATCCTGTTCAGCGCCGCCGCCCCCGAAAAACTCGACGACAAAGCAGGCGGGGACGAGCTTCTCGCCAGGATCACGCCTATCGTCCACCAATTAATCACGCTTGGAAAAGTCATCGACCGGCTGCACAGTTCGTCCGAACCGCGGCCCGAACTGGTTGTCGTCACGTCCGGCAGCCGGCTTGTGCAAGGTGACCAGCCGATGAGCCTTTCAGGCCTGAGTGAGAGCGCCTTAATCGGCATTGCTCGCACAATGGCAAACGAGTTCAAAGGTTTGGGCATCCGTCTTATCGATGCGGATCCCACATCGCTGCACTCGGGGGTGAGCATTTCAGGTGCCGTGCTGGAGGAAACCGCAGAGACGGAATTCGTCCTGCGCGGCGCCGAACGCTACGTCCCGCGGTTGGAGCAGCTGGCTTTGCACGAAGTGGCGCCGTTGCGGCGGACGCTGGAGACGGCGCGGGATTCTTCCAACTTCGCCGCCACCATGACGGGGCCTGGTACCATCGACAACATCGTACTGCGCGAAATCGCTGATCCCGAATTGGCTTCGGACGAGGTCATGGTCGAGGTCGCCGCGGTCGGACTGAACTTCCGCGACATTATGGCGGCCACCAGCATCTTGCCGGACGAGTTGGAGAGTGACGAGGCATATTGGCGCAATCTCGGGCTGGAGTTCGCCGGCACCGTCCGCAGGGTCGGCGAACGGGTGACCAACCTCAAGCCCGGCGATCGCATCATGGGTATGGGCAAGGGCTACCTCAGGCGCTTCGCCAAGCTCCGGGCGGATCTCGCCATGCGCGTACCCGACGGCATCGATCTGATCGAGGCCGCGACCCTCCCGACAGCGTTCCTTACCGCTCACTACGCACTCAAACATATCGGCCGATTGGCACAGGACGAAATCGCGCTGATCCATCTGGCTTCGGGTGGTGTCGGCCTCGCCGCCATCCAGGTCGCGCATGATGTGGGGGCTCGAGTCTTCGGCACTGCAGGTAGCGACACAAAACGCGCCTTCCTGAAGAAATGGGGCGTGGACGAGGTCATGAATTCGCGCGCTCTCGATTTCGCCGACGAGGTGCGGTCCCTGACGCGTGGCCGCGGCGTGGACGTGGTGCTGAACGCGCTGTCTGGCAACGGCATCGACAAGAGCCTGGAGTGCCTGGCGCCCTTCGGCCGGATGGTCGAAATCGGCAAGCGCGATCTCGCCGACGACAAGCCGATCGGGCTTCGCTCGCTTTATCGCAACAACGCCTATTCGGTCATCGACCTCTCGACGCTCCCCGTGGAGAGGGAGAGCCTCTTCAGGCAATTGCTGGCGGAGGTCGAGGCAAAGGTTGCCGCCGGCGTCTACAAGCCGCTGGAGGCGACTCGCTTCCCGGCATCGCGCACGGCGGAAGCCATGCGCATGCTTTCGCGAGCGCTGCACATCGGCAAGGTGATCGTCACTTTCGACGAACCTTCCGTGGACATCGAACTTGACCTCGGCGCACAGTTCGCCGTCTCCGCTCGGGCCTCCTACCTCGTCACGGGTGGGCTCAAAGGCTTTGGCGTTGCGATCGCCGATTGGCTCAGTCAGAAAGGCGCGGGGACTATCATCCTTGCCAATCGAAGCGGTGTTCCAGATGCCGAAGCGGCTGTGGCTATCGAGATCATGGAGCAACGCGGCACGCGCATCGTTCGCGCGGCGCTGGACGTGACCGATGCTACCGCCGTTGCCAGGCTGATCGGCGAATATGCTGGGGGTGACGCTCCTCTGCGCGGCATCGTGCATGGCGCCGCAGTGATCGAGGACGCTTTCGTCTCGCAGCTCGATGCAGGCAAGATCGACCGCGTGCTGAGGCCGAAGATAGCCGGCGGGTGGAACTTGCATGTCGCCGTCGTCGAACACGATATCCCACTGGATTTCTTCGTGAATTTCTCTTCGATCGCGCAGGTTATCGGTTCGTCTGGGCAGGCCAACTACACAGCGGCCAACTCTGTTTTGAACGCAATCGCTACGTACCGCAGGGGTCGCAACCTGGCCGGCTCGTCGACCGCTTGGGGCATGATCGCCGGCAGTGGATTCGTTGCCAGGTCGGAAGCAATGACCAACTATCTCGATAGTGTCGGCATCAAGCCGGTTCAGGATTCTGAAGCGGCGGCGGCCCTGTCCTATCTCGTGCGCGCCAGATCGGAGAATCTCGGCTTTGCCAATATCGACTGGGCTGCGATCGCGCGCACGAACCCCGGCGCAGCGACGAATCCGAGGATTTCGCCGCTGCTTGGAGACAGAACCGGAGGGCGCTCTCGCATTCAGGCCGAGCTTGCAGCCGCGCCACGCGAGGCGTGGGACGACCTGCTCGCCGACATGATCCGGCGCGAAGTGGCGAAAGTCCTCAAGGTCGAGGCAAGCGCCTTGGCGGATGACCGCAAGCTCAGTGAGCTAGGTCTCGACTCCCTCTCATCATTCGAGCTGAAAAACCGCGTCGAGGCTCAGGTCGAAGTCGACATCCCTGTCGCCAAGTTCCTGCAAGCGCCGACGATCGCGGGACTGTCGCGCCTCGTCGCTTCCGCTTTCGAGGCGAAGCTGAAGGCGTCCGCCTTGCAGGTCCTGGCCGCACAATCGAGTTCCGATGGCGTTACAGCGCAGGAAGCCTTCCGGCCTCTGGGCCGCCAGGTCGATGCGATGATGCTGGATGGACGGCCTATGTCGTCGGCCGTCGCAAAGGCCGACAATCAGATCCTGGTCGAGACGAGTATTGAGCCCGGCGTGTCGCTGGCTGCGCTTGCGACAAGATTGGCGCGACTGGTCGAGAGACACGATGCGCTCCGGATGACGGGTGCGATATCGGCGTCCGGCGCCGTAGAGATCGGCTTCGAGGCTCAACCTGTTGTTGAAGTGCTTTCGCCGGGCGGTCGTTTGGGCGATGTGGCACTGCCTGGTCCGCTATGGCGGATCGGCGCGTGGCAGCGGCAGGATGGCGGTCACGACCTGCAAATCCGGGCTCATCGCGCGGCTGCCGACATGTTGTCGGTTCACCTTTTGCTCGCGCAGCTTGTGCAAGACGAAGCGGAAGCGGTCGAAGCAGCGCCTAGTTTTGCCGACTATGCGCGCGCAGTTCATCCAGTGCCCGGATCGAGCGAGTATCGTCGCGATTTCGCCTACTGGAAGGAGATCCTTCACCACGCGCCTGCGATCACACCGATCCCCGGCCGCAGTCGTGCCTCGTCTCCCGCCGGTATGGGAACGAACAGGGGCCGTGTCGGGTTGCTGGAAATTACGCTTCCCGCAGCAGCATTCGCGTCGAGATCGGAGTTGCCGTCCGCGCGCTTTCTGACCGCCTATGCCAAGGCCTTGGCAAACCGCCTCTCGCTCCAATCAATCGTCGTCGACCGCTGGTATAGCGAGCGCGGGGAGGGAGCACCAAGCGGATTGATAGGCCCCTTGGATGGGTCCTATCCGATTGTCCTGCGAGCCATGAATGAACTCGGTTACGATCTGCTGAGGAAGGTCGAGCGTGCCGACGCAAACGGCCACGCGCATCGGTCAATGGATACGTCGTCCCTGGAACTGGCGCTCGAAGAGGATCTGCGCATCCGCCATGTTTCGCTGCGCCAATTCGGCTTCGCTTTTCTCGACGGCAGCCAAGTTACGGCGCTCGCCGCCTTGGACCATCCTCTCGATGCGATCCCCGCATCCGCGCACGAGATTCAATTGTCCGCAGCGGCAAGCGACGCCGGTGTTGTCTGCCGGCTGAGCGTGGATCTCGACGTCGTCGAAGAAGCAACAGCGCGGTTGCTACTCGATCAGTTTCTGGACGAGCTTTCCTCCGAGTTCGAAACGTCAGGCCGCCTGCTGCCCACCGCAACGGGCTGGAGGCTGCGCGAGTGGTCTGGTCAGCCGAGTGGAAGCCAGGACGTCGAGCGCTCGCCGCTCGACGACGTGCCCAACGTCGAAAGAGAGATTGCTGTGACCAGCACACAACTGGGGTTACTGCGTTTCCAGGAACATCCAGACGCGACTTCGCATGCGCGTGCCGCATTCATTGTAAGCAAGGAGTTCAAGATCCGGCCGCAGATGGACGCCGATCGTCTCAGACGAGCGATCGAAACGGTCATGGCGCGCCACGAGGTGATGCGTACCCGGTTCTTCCGCAAGGGGGCTAGATACGGCGCGTATCTGGAAAGGACGCCGACCGATTTCTTCAGGGTCGAGCAAGTCGCCGACGAGGCCGAAGCGATGGAGCGCGCAACCGAACTCGCGCAGGAAGGCATAGATATCGAGGCGCCGATGTTCCGTGTCACGATCATCCGGTTCGGCTCCGAGAGCGACCTTATCGTCGCCAAGGCACATCATCTCGTCGTTGACGGCTATTCCCTCGGCCTCATCGTCGAGGAGACAGTCAAGGCTTATCTCGGGCTGCCTCTTGATCCGGTGGAAATGAGTATCGACCGGTTCATCCGGGATTTCGACCATGTCGGAAAACCCGGTTCGTTCGAGCGGCGCGACGCATTCCTGCGCAAGGTATTCGTCGAGCCCTTGCCGCAGGTTCCCAATCTCGGGCGCAAGGCGAAAGGCTGGCGGACGAATGTCAATCTGATCGATTGCAGCCTCAGCGAGGACGTGACGCTCTCGATAGCCAGCGACCAGCAGGATGCGCTGCGCAAGCGTGCCAGGGCAGCCGGCACGACGGAAACGGCCATGATCATCGCGGCCTTTGCGCAGACCATCGGGGCGCGCGGCGGCGTGGACGACATGGTGATGCAGGTTCCAGCAGCCTTGCGCCACGACCGGCGGCTGGAGAACTATGTCAATTTCGTCGCCTCGGACGTGCCCGTGCGCGTGCGGCTGTCGCGGTTCGAGACGATCGAAGCGTTAGCCGGTTCGCTCGGAGAAGGGATCGAAGAGGCTATCCATTTCGCGCCCTTCATGGATTCGAACTACTTCGGAGACGTGCATGACGATGTCGTGGCCAAGGGGTCCTATACCTCCCTCTTCGTCGCCGGCACCCAAACAGTCGACAGATGGACACGCGCCACGCAGTCGGCCCCGCTTCAAAGGGCCCATGCCAGTGGCGAGCTTGATCTCGGCATGTTCAAAGTGACGCCCCTGCCTGACATGCGACGAGAAAAACCACGTACCAGCGAGATGGATCTGCGTACCTTTCCGACCGCGAACGGTCTCGGTCTGACCTTGATATTCGACCAATTAGGCTATGACCATGCGGAAGCAGAAGATATCCTAAGGGAAGTCATCGAACGGCTGTTGGCCGGGCAACCGGCGGTCGACGCCGCCGAGCAGGCGGCGATATAGCGATGCGTCGATCCAGGATCAGCGGGGCCGGTGGAAGCCGGTGCAGGTAAAGATACGTGATTCGCTTCATCTTAATTTTGTTTGCCGTTCTGGCGGCCGTCGGGCTCTTTTCTGGTTGGTATATCTGGCCTGCTCAGGTGGAGTCCTATGTCGCCCAGCGAAGGCTGATCGCGCGTGAAATCGCCGGACCCGGCCTCCTTGGTGCAACCAACCAGGTCATCGTGACGGCACGGATCCAGGCATTCCTGGCCGACGTTCGCGTCGACCGGAATGACGAGGTGAAGACCGGCGATATCCTCGCCACGCTAAACGCGACTGAAATCGAGTATCAGCTTGCCGCCGCGGTCGCCAACGACCGGGCTGCGGCGGAGAGCGTGCGCGAGGCCGAATTGGAGCGTGACCGGCTGGCTATCGCCGCCCGTACTGCAAAGGCAGATCTGGATCGCAGGAAGAGCCTGCTCGCCAGCAAATCGATTTCTCAGGCCGAGTTCGACCTCTTCGAAGGTACCCAGAAGCAAGCCGAGGCCGCATTGGCGCGAGCGACCGCTAGCATCGAGCGCGCAAAGGCCCAGGTCGCGGCCGCCTCCGCCGAGGTCGAGCAGATACGAAGCCGTTTCGGCGAAACCTCCATACGCTCGCCTGTCAACGGGGTGGTGGTTTCCCGCAGCCGCACGGTGGGGGACCTGCTTTCTCCGGGCGTCGAACTGATGCAGATTGTCGACCCGACGTCATTGCTGGTCATGGCACGCTTCGACGAATCCGCAATGGGATCGCTTCGGCCGGGGCAAGTAGCCAAAGTCACCTTCTCATCGGATCCGCAACGACCCTACGCTGCTTCCATTGCGCGGATCGGCCGGCAGGTCGATCAAGAGACCCGCGAGTTTACGGTCGATCTTAAATTGCGTGAGGTGCCGGCGAACTGGGCTGTGGGTCAGCGTGCAAGCGTCACCATCCAAGCGGAATCGCCGTCACCAGGCATTGCGGTGCCACAGCGGTTCCTGGCGAGAAACCAGGGACGGGTGGGTGTATGGATTGCACATGACGGGCGGGCCTATTGGGCTCCTGTTTCACTGGGCTACTCCAGCGGCACCGATATCGAGATCACGCGCGGCCTAAAGGTAGGTGATGTCGTGCTCGGTCCGACAGGCCGCTTCCAGTACCAGGCGGTTAACCTCCAGGCATTGGGCAGGTGAATCTCGCGGTCAAAGATATCAGGCATAACCTGCTGAGGTTCATCCTGACCGTTTTCGGCGTCGGCCTGCTGATGGCGGCGACGATCGGCATGCTGGGCATGTATCGCGGCATCGTCTACGAAGCCTTGATCGTGATCGACGGCATTGGTGCCGACCTCTGGGTCGTCGAAGGGGGAAAGTCCGGACCGTTCGCCGAATCTTCCGCCGTTCCGGCCAATCTCGATCGCCGCGTGGCCGGTGTGGCCGGTGTGGCGGCAACGCGGCGGTTCATCCAATACAACCAGCAGTTCGAAATTGACGGGCTTCCGCTGCGCATGTCGGTCACTGGTGTGGACTATCCAAGCGACAGTGGCAGCTGGATACCGTTGATCGCCGGCCGGTACTTCCAATCAAATCGCTATGAGGCCATCGCCGACAAGACTCTCGGCCTGGTTGTGGGTGACGAGATCCGGCTTGGACGAGATAGCTATACGATTGTCGGCGTGTCGACCGGGCAGGTCGACATGGGTGGCGACGGATTGTTGTTCGTCACCATCCCGGACGCGCAGGTCATCAACCAACTGCTGCCCAGCGAGGCGATCCTCCTCAACCGTGCGGCCAAGGGCAAGACGCGCATGGGTCTCGGCGACGAGACCGGAAGTGTCGCTGCCGTCATCGTCGAAACTCTCCCGGGCGCGGACAAGGAGGTCGTGCGTGACTCGATCAAACGCTGGGGCGACGTCGAGGTCCTCACGCAGCAGGACCAGGAAACGCTTCTACTGGACGGCCGCCTCGGCAAGCTCCGCGTCCAGATCCTGGCTTTCACGACGATGACGCTGCTGATCTGCTGCGCCGTCATAGCACTGACCATCTATACGATGACGATCGAGAAGGTCGCGCAGATAGCACTTCTGAAGCTGATCGGCGCGCGTGACCGGGTGATCATCGGCATGATTGCGCAGCAGGCGGGGTTGATCGGCTTTTGCAGCCTCGTTCTGGCCATAGCCATCTCGTTTACGATCTATCCGAGGTTTCCAAGAACTGTGCTGATCACCGAATCCGATCTTGGCGTGTTGTCGTTCGTGCTGATGGCACTCAGCCTTGCGGCCAGCTGGTTTGCGATTCGTCGCGCGCTCGCGGTCCGTGCCCAGGAAGTGTTGGCCTGATGTCGAAGCGCCGCCTCGCCACGCTGGAGGTTCGGAACGCCAGCAAGGTCTACCAGAGCGGGGGCTCGCCGGTCACCGCGCTGGCGGCAGGTTCGCTGACCTTGAGCCCCGGCAGCGTTACCGGCATCGTCGGGCCCAGCGGCTCCGGCAAGACGACGCTGCTGATGATCGCCGGTCTGCTGGAGACACCGACCACGGGAGAGGTCCTGTTCGACGGCAAGGTGATTTCGCGTCCCGGTGCGAAGCTCAACGAGCTACGAGCCTTCAGGCGGAGCCATCTTGGGTTTGTGTTCCAGAAAGCGAACTTGATCCCCTTTCTCACGGCCGCCGAAAACATTGCCATCGCCATGCAGGTCAACGATGTCGGTCGCCAGCAGGCGCAGGCGCGAGCCAGCCGGCTTCTCGCCGCATTGGGCATTGAACATCGCGGCTCCAATTATCCTTCCCAACTTTCCGGCGGCGAGCAGCAGCGCGTTTCAATCGCCAGGGCCTTGGCAAACGATCCCACCGTTATTCTGGCCGACGAACCTACCGCCGCACTGGATGGTACACGGGCGGAGATGGTGATGAAGGTTTTCAGGCATCTGGCGGACAGCCGCAATGTCGCGATCTGCGTTGTGACTCACGATACGCGCTGGAAAACTTATTTCGATTCGATGCTCGAACTCGAGGATGGGCGGGAACGAGCGCCGTCTCCCTTTGGCTTGATGGCTGAACGGCATTAATCAACGGGCGGCGTGGGCCAAGGCGCGGTACAGAGCCGGCTTCAATGATCCGGCTTCGCTTCGGGTGGTGCTTTGATTCTACGAACTGCTCGCCGAAGCGGCGGAACTGATGTTTGCCTAAGCGACACGCACCGTGCGCTGCCTCGGCTTGATCGCGGTGGCGAGCAGCAGGCCGGCGACGATGAAGGCGGCGCCGGCGAGATCGTAGTCGTGCAAGCTTTCGCCAAGGAACAGATAAGCGAGCACGGCGACGAAGGCGGTCTGCAGATAGAGCAGCATGCTGGCGCGCCCGGCGCCAAGCGTCTCGACGCTGCGGTTGTAGAGATAGTACATCAGAGCGCCGCCCGGGCCGGCAACATAGGCGAGGGCCAGAAGGCCGTTCGCATGCAGCGCCGAACGATCCCCGGAAAACAGTTCCCAGAGATAGAGAGGCAGTGCGGCCAGCGCGCCGGCTCCCAGCAGCAGGACCACCATCGGCAGAAGCTCAATGCCGAATTTCGCGCGACGCAGCAGCACGGTGTAGAGGCCCCAGCAAAGCGCGCTGCCGACGATCCACAACTCGCCGGGATTGAACCGTAGCTGCATCAGCGCGGCAAGGTCGCCGCGCGCCACGATCACCACCATCCCAGCCAGAGCGACCGGCGCTCCAAGCGCTTTCCAGACACCGAGGGGCTCGCCAAGCACGAAGCGGGCAAGCACCATGGTCATGATCGGCGACAGCGCCATGATGATGCCGGCGGTTGTCGCGTTGGTGTAGTTGAGGCCCGTGTAGATCATGCCCTGACACAAGGTCAGCCCGATGGCGCCGATGGCCAGCACCTCGATCACCCGGGATTGGATCAGCACGAGCATCGCCCCGTGATGACGATGGACGATAGGCAGCAGGATCGCGCAGGCGAGCGTCAGCCGCCAGAAGCAGAGCGCCCAAGGCGGCATCTCGGGGGCAACCCACTTGGCGGCAATATAGACGCCGGCGGACAGGAGCCAGCAGAGCGTCGCGAGGGAATAGGCGAGCGGAAGTGATGCGCCGGGTGTCGCCTTAGCTACATTTGGCTGTGCTATCGGCAGTGATTGGATATCCGTCTCCTCCCATCGCAGACTTTAGCAGATTTGCAGCGTCTTGCTAAGCAGCAACAACAGCTGGTTCACCGGCTGGTGCAATCGGTGGGTCATTGTGGGTCCCGCCGTTCACGGTCTCGTTCCATTCGAACGCATGTTGGCCCATGAGCAACTCGATACCGAAAAGCGCAAGCCGTATCGATTTCGCGCGATACGAATCTGAGATTCATATTGCGCGACAGATATTCGCGCGGTTGCCACAATCTTCTCGCGCCATATTTCTGCCGAGAGCAGATCTGTCGCGAATTCCTGGCCCTCGGATCCGAGCGCCGCTGTTTTTTTCGAAGCAATTGGAAGAATAAGCCACTGACTTCCGTTTGCACAAAGAGCGCGACACATATCCATGCGGAGGACGTCCGATGCATGCCGGCTTCCGAGGGAGCGTACTCGTAGCGGTGTTGGGCGCCGTCATGGCAAGCTGCGCCGGCATCCCGGCGCAAAAAACCGGGGCAATAACCGGCTATGGCCCCAACCCCACTTTACCGAAACCAAGACCGACGCTGATCCCGACTGTTAACATCGCCGAGGCGAAAGGCTGGCAGAAAGGAGGTATGCCGACCCCGGCGAAGGGGCTGACAGTGAACGCCTTCGCCACCGGCCTCGACCATCCGCGCTGGCTGCATGTGCTTCCGAACGGCGACGTTCTGGTTGCTGAAACCAATGCCCCTGCCAAGCATGACGAAGGCTTCAGTCTTAGAAAGGTCTTCATGGACCTGGCTATGAAGCGGGCTGGCGCCGCGACCAAAAGCGCCAATCGCATCACGCTGCTGCGCGACACCGATGGCGACGGCATTGCGGATGTGGGCACGACGTTCGCGGAAGGCCTCAATTCGCCCTTCGGCATGACGCTGTCCAAAGGCAAGCTCTTTGTCGCGAACACCGACGCGCTCGTCGCTTTCCCCTACTCCAATGGCCAGACCCGAGTCAGCACGTCGCCGGAAAAGATCATCGACTTGCCGGCCGGGGACCTCAACCATCATTGGACCAAGGACGTGATCGCAAGTCCGGATGGACGCAAGCTCTATGTCACCGTTGGTTCCAACAGCAACGTTGGAGAAAACGGCATAGCCGCGGAGAAGAACCGCGCCACTGTCCTTGAAGTGGATCGGTCGACCCGCCGCACGCGGGTCTTCGCCTCGGGCCTGCGCAACCCGAACGGGCTCTCCTGGAATCCTGAAACTGGCGAGCTTTGGGTCGCCGTGAACGAGCGTGACGAGATCGGCGACGATCTCGTGCCGGATTACATGACCTCGGTTCGTGACGGCGCTTTCTACGGCTGGCCCTACAGCTACTACGGACAGAACGTCGACGAACGCGCTAAGCCGCAGCGCCCCGATCTCGTGGCGACGGCGGTCAAGCCCGATTACGCCCTGGGCTCTCATACCGCCTCGCTGGGACTGACCTTCTCCAAAGGCGCCCGGCTCGGTCCGACCTACGGCAACGGCGCCTTCGTCGGCCAGCACGGCTCGTGGAATAGAAGCGTGCACAGCGGCTACAAGGTGATCTTCGTGCCGTTCCATGGCGGCAAACCGAGCGGTCCTCCGAAAGATGTGCTCACTGGCTTCATCGGGCGTAATGGCGAGGCGATGGGCCGTCCGGTCGGCGTTGCTATCGATCAGACTGGCGCACTGCTCGTCGCCGACGACGTCGGTAACGTCATCTGGCGGGTCCGCCGGGCGAATGGCCGTTGAGCGCAGGTGCCTTTCTGATTCCGACCTCACCAGCCTTCGGCTACAGCGCCACGCCCGATATGGCTGCATTCGGCTACGATCTCGATGCATATGGCAGGCTGAGCGACCCGAGACATAGGTGACATTTTGTACCGGACACATGGGTAACACTTTTGGCTTTTGGCCGGAGGCATTTGGCTCGTCAGCTTCATGCACTATGATCTGGGATATCTCGACCTGGAACAGAGGACGTTGCAGACCATCGGCAATCCGTTCGGCACGAGATTGTCACCCATGTCTTAGGTACAAACTGTTACCCATGTCTCCGGGCTGGACAAATATCTGAATTTGGTAGCGGGAGACCGCTACATCGCAATACCCACTATCGAAGACGCGTCTTCCATTTTCGCCGGCATGCGGCGTAGCTGCAAACTACGAATCTGGGGTCAGGAGTTCGAATCTCTCCGGGCGCGCCAACATTTCAATGACTTAGAAGGACATCGCAGACTAGAGAGAGAAATTAGTCTGCGATTTAGTCTGCGGAGTTCATCGTCTTTCTCTGGTCTCGACATGTGAACGACGGAGAGTTCCTAGCCAAGGGTCCAGTCGCTAGGCTGATGCGCTCACCTCTCGACGTGAACGGTGCGCTGAGGCTTCTAACCAGGATTACACCTGCCGTAGCAGTAGGGAAGCTGAACGTCCGAAGTTGGCGCAATCGCGCAGTTCCCGAAACGAAAAGTCTGACCCGCAGACGACGAACGTCTGCCGCGACGTCAATGTCGGCTTTGCGGGGGCCTCGCCCTACGCCGGAATCCGTTTCGGCAACAAGGCACGAGCCCGGGATCCCAAATAACAACTGCAGAGGAGAGCGCTTTGATCCGGCGTTGCGTACAGGATCGAATGACGCAACGGATCGACAGCCGCACACTTGTGCCAGGAAGCGGATCGCCAGATTTGGCTCGAGAGCAGGCATTTCGGACTTTTGGGATAAGTCCGGTTCGGGGCATAGTTCATGCCGATGCTCGCGGGGCGCTTGAAGGTCTGGCTCTGACCTTCCGAGCCACGGAGCCGCAACTCCACTTTCGGCTACAGAACTGCTGGCCAACTCCAAGTTCAGATTCTGCCCAAAATGAGCGCCGCCAAGGAGAAGATGACCTTCGCCGATCTGGAGCCGCTGATCTGTGACGCGGACAACGTGGCCGACGTCTTGCTGACCATGCTGGAGGTCTTTTCCACAGTACCTGACGGGAATTTCGTTCTGACCCAAGCGAGGGGGAGCGCCTTTTCTTCATTGCCACCATTGCAGAGCAGATGACGCGGAAGGTTAAGAACGCCTACTACGAAACCCTCGGGGGCGCCGCCTCATGACCGCGCCTTCAGATGACCTCGACGACCTGCAATTCGATACTGGGAACCTGCACCACTTGCTCGAAGTGCTCTATGGCCAGACCATGGAACAGGAGTTCGAGCGCGACGGGAAGAGGGTCGCTTTGGCGGACCAAATAAGCGCGCTGGCCATGATCGCCCGCGACCTCGCCGAACGTCTGAACGAAGCGGCTGGAGCGTGTATCGACAACGCGATGGCCGACGCCAAGGCCAGAAAGGCGGCATCATGAGCGCCGTCCCGACCGTCGAACCGTTCTGCGTCTCTGACACGTTCGTCACTGGTGCCGGCCCACTCCAATTTATGGGCGACAATCTCAGGCTGACGCTGCATGTCCTGCAGCGCTCGACTTATGACGGCGGCACAGAAAATGCCGTGGTATCAAAGATTGTTGGAAGTCGCACCGATATGCTGAAAATCGCCGCCGCCATTCTCAGTGCTTGCAACTCCCGGTCAACGCCAGCGGACAGAGCGGTGGAAAACTTCATGGAGTTCCTTGAAGGGCCCGCTGGGCGCCACTGAACCGGCACCCAGACGGAACTGCTAAGCCGCCGCCTCACGGTGGCGGGCTTTTTCCTTGCGTGTTCCTGTCGCTTTTGTCACTCCCCGCCTGCAGCAGCGTATTTTTTCGCCACTAAATCTCCGTCCTTAAGCTTCTTAACGGTAGTGGTAACATACCCGCTCTTTAGATCCGGCTTTGATCCATCATAGTGGACAGACCAAAGGTCATATATCCTTTTTCCAGAACGCCAAAATTTGTTGCAGTCCCTGTAGATTTTTGGATCACCCTTTGGCTTATTCTTGGCGCACATCTCATTACCACTTACGCTCCAAGTGCCCTTAAAAGTTGCCGTTACCTTAGGTTTGCCAAAGATTCCTTTGGTTGTGCCGTCAGATGCATAGTAAATGCTAGAGACGTCATAAATACCGGTCTTGCCTGAATATATCGCCTTGACCTCGGCTGCGGTTAATTCGACCGCGTCCTTCGGCAGCTTGCCGGCCCATGCGGACGCACACACAAAACTAGTCAAAGCGCCGCCTAACAGAAAAATTGCAAATGCACGCATAAAGACCTCCCTCTCTTTGCCCAAGCAATGACTAATTTAGCATTTCCTCAGAGGAGAATCGAGGCAGGAAATCGCCGACGTGAGGCACTTGCGCTGGCACACCCCGCTGCGCTGCGGCGCCTGCGGGTCGGGCATATCGGTCAAGGACAGGATGGGTCGCCTGACGCGCATCATGTGCACGCGCGCCAAGGAATCGCGCTCATGCACCAATGTCAGGCCCTATGCGCTCGATCATATCGAAGCGACGGTCATCGACGGGTTGCGCGCCAGGTTGAACGACAAGGCGCTGATCGACCACTATGTCGCTGCCTACAATGACGAGCATCAAAAGCTCTATTCGGGGCAGGGCGCCTCGCGAAAAGGCCGCCCAGCGGCTCGACGCCGCCAGGCGCGAATACGACCGCGTGCTGAACGCCTATGTCAAAGGCATGATTTCGGAAGCCGAAGCCGAGCAGCGCTTGCCAGTGCTACGCGAGGAGCGCCAGCACCTCGAGGCCGAGCTCGCCGTGCTGCCGCAGCCGCCGAAGGTCGTGACGCTGAAGCCGGCGCTTGTCGCCCGCTACATCCGCGATCTGGAAGCGCTCGCCGCCGCGATCGGAGAGAATGGCTTCGTCTCGGAAGAAGCCAAGAAGATCGTCCGCGACGTCGTGTCGACCGTGACAGTCTACCCGCCGAAGGCAGGCGAGCAGCCATCGATCCTGATTGATGGATACCTGTCAAACATGGTCGACCAAGGCCTTGGCCACCTCGTCTCCGTTCGGGGGGAGCGATGGTAGCGGGAGAGCGCTACCGCCTTTCCCCAGACCCTATAATTTACCAGTTCAGGCTTCGTTGCTGCGGTTGAGTAGAGCCGTCTGCTGGGAATCAAATTCGGGGGTCAGCAGTCTAATCTCTTCGGTCGTGCCAGATATCTTAAACGAATCAAAATCCAGCGCTTTGGTCCGGTGTTGAAAGGCAGCTTCGCGCCTGATTTCGGTCATAGAGATCAGCTTCGCCGCGTCCTGAAAGCAGACATCGCAAGCGAGGACTCCGGAGGTCGCGGTTGTCGCGCAGATCGTGGCCGTTACCGCGCCGCCGATTTTCTGGAGTGATAAGCCGCGCCCGACGCGGCGAATTCGTAACCCTACTCGGCGGCCGTCTCCGATGGCGCCTCTGCCGGCCCCGAAGGCTCGGCCTCGGCACGGGGCTTGCGCCGTGAAAACAGCGACCTGAGCGTGACGTAGAACACCGGCGTCAGGAACAGGCCGACGAAGGTGACGCCGAGCATGCCGGAGAACACCGCGGTGCCCAGCGACTGGCGCATTTCTGCGCCCGGGCCCGTTGCGATCATCAGCGGCACGACGCCGAGGATGAACGAGAAAGCGGTCATCAGGATCGGCCGCAGCCTGAGCCGGCAGGCTTCGACGGCAGCCTCGGCGGCCGACAGGCCGCGTTCCTGCGCCTGGCGCGCGAATTCGACGATCAGGATCGCGTTCTTGGCGGCAAGCCCGATCAGCACGATGAGGCCGATCTGCACGAGGATGTTGTTGTCCAGCCCTCGGAAAGACACGCCGAGCAACGCCGCGAGCACGCCGAGCGGCACCACCAGCACAATGGCGAACGGCAGCACCCAGCTTTCATATTGCGCCGCCAGCGCCAGGAACACGAACAGCACCGACAGTCCGAAGATATAGACAGCGGCATTGCCGGTGTTGCGCTCCTGATAGGCGAGCTCGGTCCATTCATAGGAGGTACCGGCCGGCAGCGTCTTTGCCGTGATCCCTTCCATCAATGCCAGCGCGTCGCCCGTGGAAACGCCGGGCGCGGCGTTGCCCTGCAGCGGCACCGAGACGTACATGTTGTAGCGCTGGACCAGCGCCGGGCCGGTGACGTCGCGGATCTCGATCAACGTGCCGAGCGGAACCAGCGCGCCGGTCGCCGAGCGCACCTTCAGTTTCAAGATGTCGGCGCGATCGAGGCGGAACGCCTGGTCGGCCTGCGCCCGCACCTGGTAGACGCGCCCGAAAGCGTTGAAGTCGTTGACGTAGGCGGTGCCCAAATTGATCGACAGCGTCTCGAAGATGTTGGGGATCGGCACGTTCAGGATGCGCGCCTTGTCGCGATCGATCGCCAGGAAGAATTGCGGGCTCGACGCGGAGAACGTGGTGAACACGCCCGTCAGCCCCGGCGTCTTGTTGGCCATGCCGGCGATTTCGTTGGCAAGCGCCAGGATCTGCCGCATGTCGGCGCTGTTGCGCTCCTGGATCTGCAGCTTGAAGCCGCCGGCATTGCCGACGCCGCGGATCGGCGGCGGCGGCAGTGCGATAATGAAGGCTTCCTTGATGCTTTGCAGGCTGCCGAACAGATTGCCGATGACCTGGGTCGCCGACTGGCCGGCTTTCAGTCGCTCGTCAAACGGCTTGAACCTGGCGAAGATCACGCCCGCGTTGCTGGCGTTGGTGAAGGTCGCGCCGGAGAAGCCGGCGAAGGCGACTGCGTAGTCGACGCCTGGCGTTTTCTGGATGATCTGCGACGCCTGCTGGATGACCGCATCGGTCCTCGACAGCGAGGCGCCGTCCGGCAACTGGACGACGACGATCGCATAGCCCTGGTCGAGCGACGGAATGAAACCGCGCGGCACCGCCTGCACCATGTAGACCGTGGCGTAGATGAGGGCCGCGAAAACGGTCAGCATGGCGGCGATCGTTATCCACGACCCGACTAGCACGCGGATGATGCTCGAATACCAGTGGGCGACCCTGTCGAAGCCGCGATTGAAGCCGTCGGCGAGCGCCCGTCCGAACCGCGCCAGGAAAAAGCGCGGCGGCGCCGCCGCAGCGTGATGCGGCTTGAACAGCAGTGCCGCCAGCGCCGGCGAAAGCGTCAGCGAATTGAATGCCGAGATCGCCGTCGACACCGCGATGGTGATCGCAAACTGCAGGTAGAACTGCCCAGAAATGCCGGGGATGAAGGCTGTCGGTACGAACACGGCTATCAGCACCAGCGAGATCGCGATGACCGCCGTTCCGACTTCGTCCATGGTCAGGTGCGACGCCGGATTGGGCGCCAGCCCTCTGGCGATATTGCGCTCGACGTTCTCGACCACGACGATCGCATCGTCGACGACGATGCCGATCGCCAGAACGAGGCCGAACAGCGTCAGCATGTTGAGCGAGAAGCCGGCGGCGTAAAGCACCGCCAGCGTGCCGATCAGCGACACGGGGATCGCCACGATCGGCACGATCGCCATGCGCCACGATTGCAGGAAGACGATGATGACGATGATGACCAGCAGCATCGCCTCGAGGATTGTCTTGTATACCTCCTGGATCGACTCGGCGACGAACTCGGTCGGATTGTAGACGATGTCGTAGCTCAACCCCTTCGGGAAGTCGCGGGAAAGCTCCTTCATCTTGTCCTGGATCTCCGCGGCTGCGGCGAGCGCATTGGTGCTCGGCCGCTGGAAGATGGCGAGCGCCACGGCCGGTTTGCCGTTGAGATAGGAGTTGGTGACGTAATCCTTGGCGCCGAGCTCGATGCGCGCCACGTCCTGCAGCGAGATCAGACGGCCGTCGTCGGTCGATTTGACGATCACGTATCGGAAGTCGCGTGCGTCGTTGAAGCGGCCTTGCGTGGTGACCGTGTACTGGAACGCCGTGCCGGTGCGGGTCGGCGGCGCGCCGATCGAGCCACCCGACACCTGGACGTTCTGGTCGCGCAGCGCCTGCACCACATCGCCCGAGGTCATCCCCAGGGCGGACAGTTTTTCCGGATCGAGCCAGATGCGCAGCGAATATTCGCGTTCGCCGAAGATGATGAGGTCGCCGACGCCGTCGAGTCTGAGCAGTATGTCGCGCACCCGCGAGCGGGCGTAGTTCGAGACGTAGAGCTGGTCGTAGGTATTGTCGGGCGACAGCATGTGCACGACCATCATCAGGTCGGGCGAGGTCTTGGTGGTGGTGATGCCGAGGCGGCGGACTTCTTCGGGCAGGCGCGGCTCGGCGACCGACACGCGGTTCTGCACCAGCACCTGCGCCTGGTCGAGATCGGTGCCCAGCTTGAAGGTGATGGTCAGCGCCATCGCCCCGTCGCCCGATGAATAGGACGACATGTAGAGCATGCCCTCGACGCCGTTGATCTCCTGCTCGATCGGCGTTGCCACCGTCGCTGCGACCGTCTCGGCGTCGGCGCCCGGATACTGCGCGCGAACGACGATGGTCGGCGGCGCGATCTCGGGATATTGCGCGACCGGGAGCTGGGTATAAGCAATCCCGCCGAGGATCAGCAGGACGATCGAAACGACCGATGCGAAGATCGGACGGTCGACGAAGAAATGTGCGAACCTCATTGCTGCAACTCGGCGGTCTCGGCCTTGGGCGGCAACGTCACCATCTCGACCTTCACCTTGGTGCCGGGCCTGGCGTGCATCAGCCCGTTGACGATGATCGTCTCGTCGCCGGTCAGGCCCGCGCGGATCACCCGGTAGCCGTCGAGAAGCGGGCCGGTGCGCACAGGCTTGGCCGACACCATCCCGGCCTCATCCACCAGGAACACGATGCGGCGATCCTGATCGGCGCCGATCGCCTTGTCGGGCACCAGCACGCCGCTATGCGGCAGCGACCCCGGCACGTTGATGCGCCCAAACATGCCTGGCTGGAGAATGCCGTCGGCGTTGGGAAAACTTGCACGCACCCGCATGGTGCCGGTCGCGTTGTCGATCCGGTTCTCGGCAAAATCGAGCTTGCCTTTGAATACCGCCTCCGCGCGGTCGGCGACGCGAACCACCACCTCGAGCCCGCCGGCGCCTTCCTGCATGCTGCCGCCACGCTCCTTCGCGTCGCGGGCGTAGCTGAAATACAGGCGCTCATCGACGTCGAAATAGAAGTCGATCGGATCGCGCGTAACGATGGTCGTCAGCAAGGTAGAATCCGGCTGCACGAGGTTGCCGACCGACACCAGCCGGCGGTCGATGCGGCCGGACAAGGGCGCCTTGATCTCGGTGAATTCCATGTTCAGGCTGGCCGTCGTCAGCGCAGCCGTCGCGCCCTGCATCTGCGCCTGCGCCGAAAGGTATTCCCGCCGGCGGTCGTCGACCGTCGCGGTTGAGATATTGCCGGTCTTGGCGAGTTCGTCGGCGCGATCCAGCTGCATCTTGGAGAATTCGAGCAGACTCTTGGCGACGTCCACTTGCGATTTGGCGGCATCATAAGCCGCCTGGTACGGACGCTGGTCGATGGTGAAGAGCAGGTCGCCCTTGTTGACCAGTGCGCCGTCCTGGAAGCTGACCTTGTCCAGATAGCCGCTGACGCGCGAACGGATGGCGACCTGGTCGACGGCTTCGAAGCGCCCGACGAACTCGTCGTCCTCGACGATTTCACGGACCACCGGCTTGGCCGCCGTCACCGCGGGAAGCTGCTGGTCCTGCGCAAACGCAGTGCTGCTGAAAGCCATGCCGAGCAGGAATGCCGTCGACATGGCGGCGCGGGCAAGCCAGCCGGCCGATCGACGGGGTCGCCCGCCCGCGTCGCGATGCAATTGCCCATTCTCTGGGGTGTCCATTTGCGTCCTCGCTCGCTGGACCGGAGGTCGGTTGATCCGCTTCTACGCTCAGGCTTCTCGTCGAGATCAGAGCACTGCAGTGTTGTGCATGGCAACATGATCATTTTCCATGTGGGCTGAAATGTCCACCCTGTGGCTGCCCCGCCACCGGGCTAAAAGTCAGTCGCGAATTAAGGGATTCAGGATTCCTTTGATGGACGGCCTATGATTCATATTGGTCGAAGGAGACCGATATGGGCATTACCACGCCGGCCGGATTCTAATGGACTGCAACACTTCGGCATCGAGCAGTGCGTTGACATATCCCTCCCGCTGCAGCCGTTGTTCCGTCTCGCTCGTTGAAGACGATACATCGACACAAAGAACCAGTTCGAGATCCACCGAGGAAACCTGCTCCGCCGTGGCCGACAGCGACGTTGTCAGGCTCACCGCCACAGCGAATAGCACGCCTCGTGCCCGTTCGGGTTTTCTCCGACCAGCGAAGCGTGGAATGAAGGACATCATCTCGGCGCGTCCATCCGGTTGGTCAAACGGGAGGATGCTGCGGCGGCAATTGCACGCGGCGTCAGCCGCGAAACCGCGCGCACCAACTCGGCGACGGAAATGAAAAACCCGCCAAGGGGCGGGTCTAAATTACGTTTATGGTAGCGAGAGCCCGTTTTGCTGCTTCCCCCCCGAATGTTCCAATACCATTCGGCTGGCAGGACTCGGTCAGGAAGTAAGACCTCCATGCGCCTTCAGAATCCTGGCTTCTTGCAGCAGCGATGCACGATCGGTGCCAACCATGTCGATCAGGTCTCGAGCAAATCAGTTATGTGCGCGGCCGTCTCAACATCGTGCCGATGCGGAGGCGGACATGAGCGTGGCCCTACTGATGCCGCGCGAGCCGGTCCATGGGTGCGTTTGCTTCGGCCAACCTAGCCAGCGCTTGCTCGACTTTTTGAGCCGAGGCGTCTGTGCGCTGGATATGCCTCACCATTTCCCGCCTCAGCTGCGCGAGCCTTGCTGCGCGAAATACGTCGCCGTATCTCGCAGTTTCAAGGTGGAGGGTCGCGAGCCTCATGGGCGACGATTCCAATTATCTCGCAGTAGAATTCGCGGAGCCGACTTTCGTTCCGATGTCCGACCTTACGCTCGCAAAGGGCTGGCCGGAAGGCCGGGACGAGATCGTCCGATGATGCTGCTCAGTCGACCTGCTCAATCTCCGGACCTGGTTCAGTCGGCAGACCTGCCCGCAAAAGGCAAAGACAAACCTTCCGACCAGTGGAAGACCGTGACGCGGGAACGTGTCGAGCGGCTCGTCAACGCCTATCGCTCGGCAGAAAAGTCAGGCAACTAGAAAGCGCGTTCTGGTCTGCGGTCCAAGTCGAGATGATCAGGCAGTCCTGTCGTGGCAGTCAGCCCGGAGGGACCGCTGCGTGACCCGTGCGAACTCTGTCAGCGCTGCAGGGATCGATCTTCGTCAGCCGCGATCTCGCCTCTACCACGCGCCGTTGCGCGGCCTGTATTCTTCTGCACATCGCGAGATTCTCGGCCAGCATTTCTTCAGTGCGTTGAAGCGCGAGCTCGGTCCGGTGAATGCGCTGCCTGGCGTTGGCAACTTCTGACGTCAAAATATCGGCCGCCATCCCGTGGCCGTGGGGTTCCATAGTGTCCATTGATTTCTAATACATGGGGGCCGATATCGTTCCCTGATTTCGGGCGAAACGGCGGGCCGCAGACGGGCGGCGACACATTTTGAATCATTACCGTTAGGAGCCCGGAAGAAGAAAGTAGACGACGAAGTGATTGTTCGCCTCATTGATAGGTTGTCCGTTTAGCCCGCACTAGGCTGTGTCAGAGCGGGGCGGTTAGAATGCCGGCGTGACAGGCCAGTGAAAAGGCCATTCTGATCAACGACAGTTTCGATTGTTCGTCAGGCCGAATTCGCACGAAAATGGACAAAAGTTGAAACCAGAACCCCCAGGCCATGGTCTATCAAAGACCGAGGCCAGTGTTAGCGGCAATCAATCTTCGACCATCTCAAAATTGGAGCCGGAGATGTTGCGAACTCGCCAGTTGTGGCCTGCATTAGCCAATTCTGTGTTTAGCCACTTGGCAGGAGGAAGCTCTAGTCCTGCCATCATACGAGAAGTTATGCCGTCGTGGCTTAGGACGTACAGTCCGGCAAATTGCCGGACGATTTCAACGCGATTGGCGATTAGGTCCTTTTGAGCAGCATCCTTATCAACGGCCTTCGTCGTCGCGCTCAATCTCTCTTCAACTTCGGCCTGCAGTTTCGCGGGCACAGTAAGAAGTTTCGACACAAAGAAAATCGCCGCCAGCACCGTTGTCATACCTACGGCCGCCACAAGCTTTACTAGCGCTCCGGACATATCGCCAAGGAAATACCAAGTGGCAAAAAACACAGCGAAAAGCGGAGCCAGAGTAACTAGAATGCGCTCCCAATTGTTCCATCTGACCGATGCGAGACTTTCCCGCCAGGCGCGCTTTGCAATGGTCTTCCAGTAGGTCTTGGTCATTGCCGGTTCATAGCAGAATCGAGTTTCCAATTCAAACTGAGGGCAGATAGGCGTTCAGCTTGGGAAGCTAGCCCTTTCGACCCGATTCCAAGGACTTGCCTGTAAAACAGGCGGAAAGTCGCTTGTATGATATCAACGGGTTACGGCGGGATTGTAAAACCGTCGCGGCATCAGCACCGGTACTTATCAGTCTCGGCGATGAAGCACGTGAACTCGCGCTCGACCTCGAAGGCCGCCTCGTCTCTTGTGGCGGCGGTTCCTCGTCTCTTGTGGCGGCGGTTCCTCGCTGCCCGCGGCGCTGGCGCGCCTCGTCGAGGCCCTTGCGCGTCAGGCGGCGCGCGACGCTTATGAGCGCCGCCAGGAGAACACCCATGAAACGAGCGGCACTCTATGCCCGCTATTCAAGCGACCTGCAGACCGACAGGTCGATTGAGGACCAGGTAGCGCTCTGCTCGGACTATGCCGCCAAGCAGCAGCTGACCGTCGCCACCGTCTTTCACGACCGCGCCCGCTCCGGCGCCTCGATCATGGGCCGCGACGGCGTGCTGTCGATGATGGACGCCGCGCGCGACGGCCTGTTCGACGTCCCCATCGTCGAGGCGCTTGACCGCCTGTCGCGCGACCAGGAAGACCTCGCCGGCATCTACAAGCGGCTCACCCATCTCGGCATCGAAATCCGCGCCGTGCATGACGGCCGGGCAGACATCGTGCAGATCGGCATCCGCGGCCTGGTCGGCGCGCTATATCTACAGGATCTTGCGCAGAAGGTGCGGCGCGGCATGGCCGGCGTGGTGCGCGACGGCCGCAGCGCCGGCGGCAAGGCCTATGGCTATGCGCCGGTGCCGGGAAAGCTTGGCGAACTGTCGATCTTGCCGGAAGAAGCGGCGATCGTGCTGCGCATCTTCGAGGAGTATGCGGCCGGCCGAACGCCGCGCGACATCGCCGGCGGGTTGAACGATGACAACATTGCCCCGCCGCGCGGTCGCTACTGGTCGGGTGGGACTATCAACGGCAACCCAAAGCGAGGCTACGGCATTCTGCAGAATGCCATCTATGACGGCCGCATCGTCTGGAACCTTGTCCACATGGTCAAGGATCCGGATAGCGGCCGGCGCCAGTCGCGCGTCAATCCGAAGTCCGAGTGGCAGGAGCATGCCGCCGAGCATCTGCGCATCGTGCCGGCCGAGCTGTTCGCCGCGGTCAACAACCGCAAGCCGCGCAATCGTTGCGAGACGCCGCAGCGCAAGAACACGCGGCTGCTTTCAGGTCTGCTTCGCTGTGGCGCCTGCGGCTCGGGCATGTCGGTGAAGGACAAGATGGGACGGCTGACCCGCATCGTCTGCACGCGCGCCAAGGAATCGCGCTCGTGCACCAACACGCGGCCCTATGCCGTCGATCATATCGAGGCGACGGTGCTGGACGGTTTGCGCGCCAGGCTGAACGACAAGGCGCTGATCGACCACTATGTCGCCGCCTACAATGATGAGCATCAAAAGCTCTATTCGGGGCAGGGCGCCTCGCGCGAAAAGGCAGCGCAACGGCTTGACGCTGCCAAGCGCGAATATGACCGGGTGCTGAACGCCTACGTCAAAGGTATGATCTCCGAAGCCGAGGCCGAGCAGCGCCTGCCCGAGCTGCGCGCTGAGCGCCAGCGCCTCGAGGGCGAGCTCGCGGTGACGCCGCAGCCGCCCAAGGTCGTTACGCTGAAGCCGGCGCTGGTCACCCGCTATATCAGAGATCTCGAAGCGCTCGCCGCGGCGATCGGCGACAACGGTTTCGTCTCTGAAGAGGCCAAGAAGATCGTCCGCGACGTCGTGACCACAGTGACGGTCTACCCGCCAAAGGCGGGTGAGCAGCCGTCGATCCTGATCGATGGATATCTGTCCAACATGGTCGACCAGGGCCTGAGCCACCGCGTCTCCGTTCGGGGGGGAGCGATGGTAGCGGGAGAGGGACTTGAACCCCCGACCCCAGGATTATGATTCCCGTGCTCTAACCAACTGAGCTACCCCGCCAGGGCGGCGAAGGCCCGAAATCCAGCTTAAATCGGCAGGCATATCGGCGCGTTCGCCAAGGTCGCGCGGATATAAGGTTGCGAGGCCAAGCCTGTCAAGCATCGAAGTGGCTGCCGCGCCGGCATATTGCTGGCGCCTAAAGCTTTGCCGGGCAGACATTTGGGCGCACAGGCCGGGGTTGAGTTCGGCGAGGCACGTCGCTATGTCTCGCCCACGAAAGCCATGGTCAGAAATTGATGAAACCGCGCATTGCAGTCCTCGGTTGCGGATACTGGGGCAGCAACCACATCCGCACCCTCAAGGCGCTCGGCGCGCTGCACGCGGTTTCGGACGTCAACCCTGCGCGTGCGGAAGGTTTTGCCAGTGAGCAGGATTGCCTGGCGATCGAGCCGGAGGCGCTGTTTGCCCGCGACGATGTCGACGCCATCGTCATGGCGCTGCCGCCGCAGTTCCATGCCGACATGGCGGTGCGCGCCGTGCTCGGCGGCAAGGACGTGCTGGTGGAGAAGCCGATCGCGCTGACGGTGCCCGACGCCGAGCGCTCGGTGCAGGCTGCCGCCGACAATGGCCGTGTCTTCATGGTCGGCCATGTGCTGCGCTTCCATCCCGCCTTCGAGACGCTGAAGGCGCTGATCGACAATGGCGAGCTCGGCGAGGTCCGCTACATCCATTCGCATCGGCTCGGCCTCGGCAAGTTCCACACCGAAAACGACGCGTTGTGGGATCTGGCGCCGCACGATCTGTCGATGATCCTCGCCATCACCGGCACCGAGCCGGTCGAGGTGCGCGGCGAAGGCGCTGCCCTTCTCGACAATCTCAGCGACTTTGCGCATCTGCACATGCGCTTTCCCAACGGCCTGCGCGGCCATCTGTTCGCCTCGCGGCTCAACCCTTACCGCGAACGGCGGCTGACCGTGGTCGGCACCAAGGCGATGGCGGTGTTCGACGATGTCGAGCCGTGGGAGCGCAAGCTTGCCGTCTACCGCCACGCGGTGTGGCAGGACAGCGGCCAATGGGCGTTCACCGCCAACGAGCCGTCCTATGTGGCGGTCGGCGAGGGCATGCCGCTGACGCGCGAGCTGGAGCATTTCATCCACTGCATCGAGACGCGGGCCGAACCGCGCACCAGTGGCGAGGAAGCCATCAGGGTGCTGCGCATCCTGACCGCCGGCACCGTCGCCCACACCAGGCCCTAAGCGAAAAACGCCGTCTATTCGGCGGGAACCCGCGCCGGCTGGACGGCAAGCCGCGTCAGCATCGCCTCGGCTTCGGCGCCGCGCTCGGAGCGCTCGATGAAGCCGCCGCCGAACACGCGCGCCTCGTTGCCGTCGTCGGAATAGAGCACGCAGGCCTGACCGGGGGCGATGCCGGACTCGCCGTCGACCAGCTCCACCGAAGTGACGCCGGCGCGGTGATGCAGCACCGCCGGGCGCGGCGGCCGCGTCGAGCGCACCTTGGCGAAAAGCTCAAGCCCGGCCGCCGGGATATCGGTTAGCGGGCCATCGCCCAGCCAGTTCATATTGCGCAAGAAGATCTTGTGGGTTTCCAGCGCCTCGCGCGGGCCGACGATGACGCGGGCCCGGTCGGCGTCGAGATGGACGACGTAGAGCGGCTCACCGGAGGCGATGCCGATGCCACGGCGCTGACCGACGGTATAGCGCAAAATGCCCTCGTGGCGGCCAAGCACGCGCCCGTCTATATGGACGATGTCGCCCGGATTGGCGGCAGCCGGCTTCAGCTTGGCGATGATGTCGGAATATTTGCCCTGCGGCACGAAACAGATGTCCTGGCTGTCCTGCTTGGCGGCGACCGTCAGTCCCATCTCCTCGGCGATGGCGCGAACCTCAGGCTTCGACAGGCCGCCGAGCGGAAAACGCAGATAGTCGATCTGCGCCTGGGTGGTGGCGAACAGGAAGTAGCTCTGGTCGCGGTCGGCGTCGACCGGCCGGTAAAGCGCGCGGTGGGCGCCATTGGCGCCGGAACGGATGTAGTGACCGGTGGCCAGCGCGTCGGCGCCGAGTTCCTTGGCGGTCGCGAGAAGATCGGCGAATTTCACCGTCTGATTGCAGGAGACGCAAGGGATCGGCGTTTCGCCGGCGACATAGCTCTCGGCGAACGGGTCAATCACCGCCTTGCGGAAGCGCTCCTCGTAATCGAGCACGTAATGCGGGATGGCGAGCGTCTCGGAGACGCGGCGGGCATCGTCGATGTCCTGGCCGGCGCAGCATGAGCCGGCCCGGTGCGTTGCCGCGCCGTGGTCGTAAAGCTGCAGCGTGACGCCGACGACGTCGTAGCCCTCGTGCTTTAAGAGACCGGCAACAACCGACGAATCGACACCGCCCGACATGGCGACGACGACACGGGTGTTTTCGGGGCGTCCAGGAAGATCGAGGCTGTTCATGGTTCTTTCGTTCTGCGCGGCGCTTCAATGCCAATGGCCGGAATATAGGTCAAGCGTCCCGGCCGCGCCAGCTTTGCAGGCCGGCTCATTTTTCCAGCCGGGTTCAATGCGCGTGCCGGCAGATATCTCAAATGCCGATGAAAAGACTAACGCGGCGTTCATGATCCTTACCTATCCATTAGGGTCTGCTTAGCCAAATTTTAAAGCTGTGGCGGTAATGTGGTGGGGATTGGGTCTTTGAGTTTTTTGTAGAGAGTACGATGACCGATCTAATTAGACCGCGAGTCAAATACGTTATCGGGCCTGACGGCAGCCCACTTACCATCGCCGATCTGCCGCCGACGAACACACGTCGCTGGGTTATCCGGCGCAAGGCGGAAGTGGTGGCGGCGGTGCGTGGCGGGCTTTTGAGCCTGGAAGAGGCGTGCCAGCGCTACAAGCTCACCACCGAGGAATTCCTGTCCTGGCAGGCGTCGATCGACGAATACGGCCTTGCCGGGCTGCGCACCACGCGCATCCAGCAATACCGGCATTAGTCCGATAAGGGCGCTGATCCGCGCCCTTAAAGTTTGCCGGAGCGACGATCTGGGATTTCAGACCGTCAGCACCACCTTGCCGATCGGCCTGGTGGCGAGAAAGGCATGGGCGGCACCGGCCTGTTCGAGCGGAAACGCCTTTGCCACGTGGACGGCCAGCTTTTTCGCGTCGATCAATTTGCCGAGTTCCACCAGAGCGGCACGGTCGGGCACCACGGACATGCGCTCGACGCGGATGCCTTGCGTCCTGGCCTTTGCCTTGGTGGCATCGCTGACATCGAGCAGCGACACCAGAACACCGCCGGCCTTGAGCACTTTTAGCGATTGCTCCGCATGCTCGCCGCCGAACGGCTCCAGAACGAGATCGATGTCGCGAGCCTTTCCGGTGAAATCATCCTCTGTGTAGTCGATCACCTCGTCGGCGCCGAGCGAGCGGACGAAATCGAGCTTTTCCGGGCTGGCGGTCGCGACGACGTAAGCACCGCGCGCCTTGGCGATCTGCACCGCCAGATGGCCGACGCCGCCGGCTCCGGCGTGGATCAGCACGCGCTGGCCAGGATTGAGCCGGCCATGGCGGACAAGGCCTTGCCAGGCCGTCAGGCCGGCCAGCGGCAGCGCGGCGGCTTGGGCGTGGTCTATGCCTTCAGGTTTCGGCGCAAGCTCATCAGCCGGGACAGTGGCGAGTTCGGCGTAAGCTGCCGCCTGTTTGGGAAAGCGCGACATGCCAAAGACGGCATCGCCGACCTTAAGGCCGGACAGGCCGGAGCCCAGCGCCTCGACAGTTCCCGAAACGTCCCAACCAAGGATGAAGGGCGGCTCGCCAAGCAGCGGATAGTGGCCGCCGCGCACTGCGCCGTCGACCGGATTGATGCCGGCCGCCTCGATGCGGACCAGCACTTCGCCGGCCTCGGGTGATGGCGCGGGACGATCGGCAATGACGAGGACGTTGGGTGCGCCGAAGGAATTCTGGATAATGGCACGCATGGGAGGCTCTCTCCTGCTGGTTTGATATGCCACTATCATTTGGATAGTAATATTCTCTTGTCTAGTATGTACCTTTTTGATATATACGCACCTCATGGATAGCGAAGATTGTTTCCCTTCCGGTTATGACGCGTTCCGACGGACGTGCCCCTCGCACGCGGTGCTTGAGACGCTCGCCAGCAAATGGGTCCACCTGGTGATTTGTGCGTTGCGCCGGGGCCGGCTCCGCAACGGCGAATTGGCGCGCAAGCTCGAAGGCATCACCCCGAAAATGCTGACGCAGACGCTGCGTATCCTGGAACGCGACGGCCTGGTGCGGCGCGAGGTGTTCCCGGTCATTCCCCCGCGGGTCGAATACGAGCTGACCGAACTTGGCCAGAACCTGGCAGGACTGCTCAATCAGATCAGGGCCTGGTCGGAGCAGCATGTGCCCGACATCAAGGACGCCCGCGCGCGGGCGGCCGAACAGCAAGAAGATCTGGATGCCTGAGGCCGGCACCGTTCGGTGCACAGCAATAGCGCTCAAGCGCGACGCGCGTTAAAGCCTTGTTTTCAGCCGATCATGGCGCTGCGGCCGCCGGCTTCCGTGTCGCGCGCCTTGGTGTCGCGCGATTCGAGCATCTCGGCCTTGGAAAGCTCCGCTTCGGCTTCGCTCAGCAATGATTCGGCGACATTTCGCTGCTGGGCGAGGTCGCTTTGCGAATTTCTGAGGTTGTCGCGGCGCAGGCGTGCCGCCTTGGCGAAGGTCGGATAGGCAAAATGATTGATGTCGGTGATGCCGGCCTTCTTCTCTTCGGCCGCGATCTGAAGTTCCAGCTCGACGGCCATGCGCTCGAACTCGGCGATCATCATGTCG
Source organism: Mesorhizobium sp. M0960 (assembly GCF_040319055.1). Lineage (NCBI taxonomy): Bacteria > Pseudomonadati > Pseudomonadota > Alphaproteobacteria > Hyphomicrobiales > Phyllobacteriaceae > Mesorhizobium > Mesorhizobium sp. M0960. The sequence goes on from NZ_JAMYNN010000017.1 coordinate 33,675, forward strand.
AGCTGCAGCAGCTGCCGCCGCTTCTCGCTCACCTGAAATTGCTTCAGCCGAACGAGGTTTTCACGTGACTTCATGATTCGGTACTCCCGGAAACGCACACCTGCACATATCGTCCAATTCACCCGGCAAGGCCCAGGCTTCACCCGTTTCCACCGGCTTTCCCGGAACTATGGGAAACAAACTCCTAAAGTTTTTTGCCGGCGGTAACCATTCGTTTACGGGCATTGTTAATCATACGGCTCAGGACTTAAGGGCGGGTAAAAATTCTGCTACTCGTCGCGAAACCCGGCCAACGAGTCCGAAGAGTCACTTAGTCTGGCTTATTAATGTGCTGCATTAACGGTTTTGGTCTGTGATTCATTATTGGATTCAACAAGGTGTAGAAAGGGGTTAAAAAATCTGATACCGTCATGGACGGGGAATTAGGTTTTATTAACCATTCGATGGCAGCCTCTGCTCAGGCAATCACTGCTCCGGTCCTGGACGGGTCGTGAAATGGTCCGGCGGCAGAAAAGGGGAATGAAATGCGCGTTCTGCTGATAGAAGACGACAGTGCAACCGCACAAAGCATCGAGCTGATGCTGAAGTCGGAAAGTTTCAATGTCTATACGACCGACCTTGGTGAAGAGGGTGTCGATCTAGGCAAGCTTTACGATTACGACATCATTCTCCTCGATCTCAATCTCCCCGACATGTCGGGTTATGAAGTTTTGAGGACACTTCGCCTGTCCAAGGTGAAGACGCCGATCCTCATCCTCTCCGGCATGGCCGGTATCGAGGACAAGGTGCGCGGCCTTGGCTTCGGCGCCGACGATTACATGACCAAGCCCTTCCACAAGGACGAACTGGTCGCCCGCATCCATGCCATCGTGCGGCGTTCCAAGGGCCATGCCCAGTCGGTCATCACCACCGGCGACCTGGTGGTCAATCTCGATGCCAAGACCGTTGAAGTCGGTGGCCAGCGCGTGCATCTGACCGGCAAGGAATATCAGATGCTGGAGCTGCTCTCGCTGCGCAAGGGTACCACGCTGACCAAGGAAATGTTCCTCAATCATCTCTATGGCGGCATGGACGAACCGGAGCTGAAGATCATCGACGTCTTCATCTGCAAGCTGCGCAAGAAGCTCGACGCCGCATCGGGCGGGCAGAATTACATCGAGACCGTCTGGGGCCGCGGCTATGTGCTGCGTGAGCCGGAAGATATCCGCGTCAGCGCCTGATCCCGAAAAGTGGATGCCGGTTTTCGGAAAAGAACACAGTAAAACAATAGGATAGAGCCTCATCCCGATTTCATCGGAATGGAACGACCCCTGATCAGGCGGCAATCTTCAAGGCGCGGAAGCACTCGAGCAATTGCGGCCGGTTGAACGGCTTCAGCAGGTAACCCTGGGCGCCGGCGCGTTTTGCCCGCATGATCGCCCCGACGTCGACCTCGACCAGCGAAATCAGAACTTGCGGCAATACCGGGCTTTCCATGGAGCGCACGCGGCGGATGAGGTCCTGCGCCTGCATGTCCGGCAAGGCGCCGTCGACGACGATGATGTCCGGCATGTCGGCAGTGCACATCTCGATCGCCTCATGGCCGCTGGCGGCTTCGATCACCATCATGCCGGAGCCGCCCAGGATACGCTTTGCAACCTTCCTGATGACGCTCGAATTGTCGACGAACATGCAGCGTTTCATTCCCGGACCCTCTTTGCCATGCGGCGAACCGGCAGCGTCGTGGCATCTGCCGGGGAACATAGGCCGATCTGGTAAAGAAGCCGAAAAGCCGTTAGGTAAAATTTTCCTGAAGGTGTTGTAAGCGAAATCTTCTTTCGCAATGCTTCATCCAATCAATCCGCAAGCCCGTCTCGCAGATGTTAAGACAGTGCCGCAAATATGACCTGGAGAAATACTTCGCGCTCTTTTGGAGAACTTCAGGCTACGGAAAGGACGATCTCGTCGGCGGTCGCATGGATCGATATCGTCATGTTGGCTTCGCGGGCCAAAAGCAGCGTGTAATAGGGTTGCACCGAATGCGCGTCGATCGGCTCTTCCGGTCTGTGGCCGGAATGCAATTCCAGGAATTTGGGCGGCACGCGCAGCATCGGGCCGCTCGCCGCGAGCGCAAAGCGCGGCTCGGTCTCGAGGTTCTCCAGCGTGACCACCAGCCTGCCGCCGCGCGGAATGGCGGCGTTGGCGACGAGGATGAGGTTGAGCAGCAGCTTGACCTTGTTCTTGGGCAATAGGGCGCGGGTTCCGTTCCAGACCAGTTCCGGCTTCTCGTTCTTCAGGAAGGCGATGGCCACGGCCTCGGCGTCCCCGGTGTCGATCAGCATGCCGGCCGAACCGGCGGCGCCGAAGGCGATGCGGGCGAATTGCAGGCGGGCGGAGGCGTTTTTGGCGCTTTGGCGGATCAGCTTCATGGCGTCTTCGTCGGCGCCGCCTTCGTCGAGCAGCTCAAGCCCGTTGTTTATGGCGCCGACCGGCGAAATGATGTCGTGGCAGACCCGGCTGCACAGCAGCGCTGCCAGGTCGGGTGCGGAAAGGGTGAAAAGCTCGGCCATCGGCAAAAATCCCTGCAAATTTCACAACAAAATGACCGGGCGATCATGATCACGCCTGTCCACACGAATCACCCTCTCTCCCAAGCATTGTGAATACACAGCGCTTGTGCGTGCAGCAACAAATCCAAAATTATCATTGTCGAAAATGGTGTGTTCACGCAGCCTGGCTGCTGCGCGGGCATGCGAAAACAGCCTTCGAACCGCCATGTTCATGTGAGAGTTTAATGGTTGAAAAAGGATTACGGCATAGTTTGCCCCTAACAGTCATCCTTAACGGCCGCCAAAGAGCCGTACGGGTGCGAGGCGTCGGCGAAAGTGCTCCCTGACGGAGATTGGAAGCATGGTTTCCCGATTCTACGACCGGACTTTTTTCCGTGTCATCTCAATGACGATCGCGCTCATCGGCCTTGTCGCCTTTTCGACATCGGCCGCGCGGGCGCAAGAGTACACCGCCCAGGAGATCGTTGATTCCGGTCATAAATTCTTCGGCGCGACATCGGGTGGGCTGGCCACGGTCGTCGAGAAGATTTTCGCCACCTATGGCCTGCCGAACGGCTATCTGCTCGGCGAAGAGGGGTCCGGGGCGCTGATCGGTGGCCTGACCTATGGCGAAGGCACGCTCTACACCAAGAATGCCGGCGATCACAAAGTGTTCTGGCAAGGCCCGTCGCTCGGCTGGGATTTCGGCGGCGAGGGCTCGCGCGTGATGATGCTGGTCTACAATCTCGACGATGTGAGCAGCCTCTATAACCGCTTTGGCGGCGTCGCCGGCTCTGCCTATGTCATCGCCGGCGTCGGTTTCAACGTGCTGAAGAACAACAATGTGCTGCTCGTGCCGATCCGTACCGGCGTCGGCGCCCGTCTTGGCGTCAATCTCGGCTACCTCAAGCTCACCCAACGCGCGACCTGGAATCCGTTCTGACCTGCACGATGGCGCCACTGCGGTTGGCCCTGTGATCCCACGGTCTGAGCTTTGCCGCGGCAGACCCTTGCCGCGGCGCCGGATTTCCGTCATGCGAAGATGGCAAAGTCGAACTTTGACCATTGCCTGCCGCCCATAACGGCCGGCCATGCATAACGGATAGTCATCTTGGTCCAGTCGATCCTGTTCTTTGTCCTCGGCTTTCTCTGCGCGGGCTTTCTGGCGCTGATGATTGCCCCGGCCGTCTGGCGGCGGGCGGTGGCGCTGACGCGCAGGCGCGTCGAGGGTTCGATGCCGCTGACGCTGGCCGAGATCCAGGCGGACAAGGATCGCGTCCGCGCCGAGTTCGCCGTTTCGGCGCGCCGGCTCGAAATGACCATCAAGTCATTGCGCGAGAAAGCCGCCGAACAGCTGGTCGAGATCGGCCGCGACCGCGAAGCCCTGAAGGAATTGGCGGCCGAGCGGCAGGACAAGAACCGGGTCGTCGCCGATCTCACAACCAGGAGCGAGGAGCTTCGCAAGCGCGATGAGCAGCTGCAGCAGCTGTCGGAGAGGCTTGCGGAGACCGAGCGCGCGCTCGAAAAGCGCGGGCTCGAACTGCGAAAACTGGAGCACATGTATGACGACGCCAGTTTTTCGTCCAGCAGCCGGCAGATCGAGTTGGTGGCGCGCGAATCCGAGCTGCAGAAGCTGGCAAGCGACATTTCGCTGCTGCGCGGCCAGCGCAAGGAGGCGGACAGGCGCAGCCAGGAATTGACAGCCGAAAGCAAGGTTTTGCGGGACGCGCTGAAGGCCGAGAAGAAAAGAACCGGCGACTTGGAAAAGAAGGTCGAACGCCTGCTCGCCACGTTGGCCGATCGCGAGGACAGGCTGGAGCGCCGCGAAAAGGAACTGGTGCGCCTTCGCGAAAGGGCGAAAGGCGCTGAAAGCCCGCCTGCGGCGGCCCTTGCCGGCATGCCAGGAAGCCAGGTCAATGCGACCGCCAACGGCGACATCGAAAAGGCAAGCGCCAAGCTCGATGCCGACCGCGAGCGGCTGGAGGCCAGGCTGACATCGCTGGCACGCGAGAACAGGAGGCTGAAGACAGATCTTGCTGCCGTCGAAACATCGAAATCACACGCCGGAGACGATACCGGCAGCGCCAGCGCGGCATTGCGCGAAGAGATGAACGATCTGGCAGCGCAAGTCGTCGCCTTGACGGCCAAGCTCGACGGCCCGGATTCGCCGATCGCCCAGGCGCTTGCAGCGCCTGAGGATGCGCGGCCGGAGAGCGGCGGACGCAGCCTTGCCGATCGCGTGCGGGCGCTGCAGAAGGCCGCATCGACCAACTGAGACGCCGCAAGCGCAAGAGCGAGACGCCCGGCTCTAAAGCGCGTCGTGTTCGACCGGCCTCATGCGACGCGCTTTATGTTCTTGTTTTGATGCATGTCGTTACCGCAAAACCGCTGCACACTTTTGCGCGACATGCATCAGGCCCCGGAAAAATGATGAAGTGCGATGGCTGACGCCGCTGCGACATTCAGGCTGTCGAAATCCTGCGCCATACCGATCCGCAGCGTCTGCAGGCGAGCAAGCAGGCTTTCCGGCAGGCCTTCGCCCTCGGTGCCGAGATAGAGAGCCAGCCGCTCGTTTCTCTTGGCATCGCGAATGTCGATTTGCCCGTGCGGCGACAACGCGAATTGGCTGAAGCCTTGCTGGTCGAGTATGGCGATGCAGCCGGCGGCGTCGGCAAAGGAGGCGAAGGGGACTTTCAAGGCGGCGCCCACCGAGACGCGGATTGCCTTGCGGTACAGCGGATCGCAGCAGGTCGGATCGAGAAGCACGGCATCCGCGCCAAAGGCGGCGGCATTGCGGAAGATCGAGCCCATATTGTCATGATTGGCGATGCCGACCAGCACAACGATCAGCGCGCGGGCGGGCAGCGCGCCGAGCAAGGCCTCAGCGGAGATGGCCGCACCTTTGCGGCCGATCGCCAATATGCCGCGATGCATGTGGAATCCGGCGATCCTGTCCATGATTTCGCTGGATGCGACATAGATCGGGAGCCCGGCAGGCGCCTTGCGCAGGACGTCATCGAGGCCGGCCAGCCGGTTTTCGAGTACCAGCACCGATTCTGCCTCGAAGCGCCGGGCGGCGAGCAGCGTGTCGAGCACCACCTTGCCTTCGGCGACGAAACGGCCTTGCCGGCCGGCAAGATCTCGCTCCCGGATGTCGACATAGGCAGCGACGCGGGGATCCTGCGGGTCGTCTATGCGGATCGGATTCATGGCTTCCTCGGCCGACCATGGCATCGGCCGCGAATCGGGATTCGGTTTCGGAAGGCATGATGCCGGATCCGAAGCTCGCACCGTATCTCAGCGTCCAAATGGATGCACGCCGTTCGAACGGTCAAGCTCAATCACTGGACGCCGGGCCGAGCCCCCCGACGACGAGAAATACTTGATTCCCGCGGCACAGCCCTTCGGCCAAGCCGCTTCAATTCAGAATTTCGATCGGGCGAAGGAACCACACAGGGCCATGCCGCGTCATAGAAGCGGGCTCCTGCTGCAGTCCTGGGAGGACATCGATGATCAGGCTCCTCCTCGTCTTCGCCGCCACGCTTGCCCTCGCATGCGGCGTGGCTCGCGCAGCCAAGCTCGATCCAGCCACCGTCAATCAGGCCCAATTCACTATCGGCGAACCGAAGGGTGTCGATCCGATGCTGCTGAAGGCGCAGATCCTTCTGGATCGCGCCCGCTTCTCGCCGGGCCTGATCGACGGTCGTCTTTCCCAGAACTTCGCCAAGGCCGTCGCCGCGTTTCAGGCGGCAAACGGACTTCCGCCCGACGGCAAGCTCGATCCACAGACCTGGAGCAAACTCATCGCAACCTCCGCCAGGCCGGTGCTGGTGACCTATGAGGTGATGCGCAAGGACGTGCGCGGACCTTTCACCAAGCGTATTCCGGCCCGCTTGGAGAGGATGGCCCGCTTGCGGCGGCTCGGTTACCGCAATGCGGTGGAGAAGTTGGCCGAGCGCTTCCATATCAGCGAACAATTGTTGAGAATGCTTAATCCTGGCACCAGTCTCAGGAAACCAGGCAGGACGTTGGTGGTGCCTGATGTCGGCAGGGGCGACCCTGCCGCCGGGGTTGCCGCCGTCGAGATCGACAAGGGCGCTCGCCTGGTGCGTGTGCTCGACCGTGCCGGCAAATGGCTGGCGGTCTACCCCGCCTCGATTGGGAGCGACGAGAAACCGGCGCCAAGCGGCACGGCAGAGGTCAAGCGCGTGGTGCACAACCCTACCTATCACTATGATCCGGACTTCGCTTTCAAGGGGGTCAAGACCAAGCGGCCCTTCACTATCGCTGCCGGGCCGAATAATCCGGTGGGATCGGTCTGGATCGATCTTTCCATCGAAAGCTACGGCATCCACGGCACGCCGGAACCGGGCAAGATCGGCACGACCTTTTCCCATGGCTGCATCCGGTTGACCAATTGGGATGCCGAAGACCTCGCCTCCATGGTGCAGCCTGGCACGAAGGTCGAGTTCAAGGACGAGATTGCGCAGGCCGCCGAAGAGCGCGCTCAGTAGCAGGCGGACTTGGCAGCAAAGCGGACTTGCCGGCCAAACGGACTTGCCGGCCAAACGGACTTGGCGACCAAACGGACTTGGCGGGGCGTTCTCCGCCCCGGCCAATCAGGTCCCGGCGCGACGCAGCCGGTGAGCCATCTGCGACAGTTCACCTTCGCCGAAAATGCCGTCCAGCATGTGCAGCAGTTCGCGTACCGCGCCGGATTTGCAGGAATAATAGATCATTTGCCGGTCGCGACGGGTCTCGACAAGGTCGGAAGCCCTGAGCTTGGCCAGATGCTGCGACAAAGCGGATTGGCTGAGCGACACTTTCTCGGCTATGGCGCCGACCGACATTTCGCCCTCGGCCAGATAGCTCATGATCAACAAACGTTTTTCGTTGCCCATCAGCGTCAGAAACGCGGCCGCGGCTCCGGCGTTGGCGACTAGCTTGTTCGAGACCATAGATCCCCCATGCCTTCCTGCTCATCCGCCGCTATGGGGGCAATAGCGTCGGATTCCATAGACTTTCCCTATAGATGCACGCCAGCGATTCAGCGTCACTCGCAAAGGTAGAACATTTCGCTCAAATCTCAAGGCTTGCTTTCCATGCAAGCCGATTAACTGTGCGGCTGTGATCAATTTGCCGATCGGGCAGCCTTTGCCATGTCGACCAGGACAGGCCTGAGGTCGCGTGCCGCCTGCAGCGGATTGGGAAAAAAGACCCGGCAGACATTGTCGCCGGATACGAGATCCATCCCGTCGGCGTCGAAGCCGGTGACGATCCAGCCGTCGCGCTCGGCCCCGCCGAAATGACTTGCGTAGAGGGCAATCGCATCGAGATGGTCGGCGTTCATGTGGTCGAGTGCCGATTGCTCGCCGGCGGCAAGCTCTTCAACGATTGCTCCCGTCGCGACCAGATCGGCGCGTTCGAGCAGATAGGCCTTGCCGAAGCCGCCGTTCAGGCTGGCGCGCTCCGGTTCCAGCCGGAAGATCGAGAAGTCGCCGAGCCCGGCATAGAGCTTCGCCTTGGGATTGCGGTTGAGGTAGCGCCGCTCGGCGCGGGCGTGTTCGTTCGATCCGCGTTCGAGCCGTACGGCGCGGCAGACGAGCGTCAATCGCGGATGCGCCAGCGGATCGCCCTTGCCGGGTTCGCCGACGAGCAGCGAGCAGCGCGGGTCGGCAAGGATAGCGCCGGTATGGGCGGACAGCATCGACACCAGGATCAATGGCGTGCCGTCGATGTCGGTGGCGACACCGACCCTGCTGGCCAGCGGCGAACCGGTTCCTGGCTCGAGCACTGCCAGCGCGCCGAAACGGGCGCTGCGGATCAGCGTCTTTGCCAGCCTGATCGCCTCGGCGTCGGTCGCGCGGATCACGTCTTTCCTGGGTTCGTCCAAAGCACCACCGTCGCGTTTACTTCGGCGCCATGCGGATGGCGCCATCGAGGCGAATGGTCTCGCCGTTGAGCATCTGGTTCTCGATGATGTGCAAGGCAAGTGCGGCATATTCCGAAGGCTCGCCCAAACGGGAAGGGAAGGGCACTGCCGCACCGAGCGAATCCTGCACCTCCTGCGGCATGCCGGCCATCATCGGCGTCCTGAAGATGCCGGGCGCGATGGTGCAGACGCGAATGCCGGAGCGGGCGAGATCGCGCGCCACCGGCAGCGTCATGCCGACGACGCCGCTTTTGGATGCCGAATAGGCCGCCTGGCCGATCTGGCCGTCATAGGCGGCGACCGATGCGGTGTTGACGATGACGCCGCGCTCGCCGCCCTGCAGCGGCTCGAGCTTCGCGGTCCGGTCGGCAACCAGGCGGATCATGTTGAAGGTGCCGATCAGATTGACCTCGATCACCTTGCGGTATTGGTCGAGCGGATGTGGTCCGTCCTTGCCGATCGTCTTCATGCCGATAACGATGCCGGCGCAATTGACCAGGATGCGCGGCTCGCCGAGCGTCTCAGCCACTTCCGCGACAGCAGCGGCACCGCTTTCCGCGTCGCTCACATCGCATCGGACGGCAATGCCGCCGATGTCGGCCGCCACCTTGGCCGCCCGCTCGATGCCGAGATCGAGGACGGCAACCCTGGCGCCGCCGGCGGCAAGAGCGCGCGCCGTCGCCTCGCCAAGGCCGGAGCCGCCACCGGTGACGATCGCAATCTGGCCGTTCGGGTTCATCTCGACGTCCTCCTCCGAGCCCAGACTATTCTGCCAAGCCACCGTGCGACAGCGCCGGCATGGTCACGCCATCGCCGCGATGTGCTCGCCAATCCTCGCCTGGTCGGCGTGGCAAACCTCGCCCACCAGCCTTGCCACTGCGCCCGGCACGATCTCGTGCGCCAAAAGCCGGTCGAGGTCGACCGGACGCGGCATCGAGATCTGCCCACGCGGCAGCCTCTTGAAACCGAGCGGACCGTAATAGGGTTCGTCGCCGACCAGCATCACGGCCGGCGCGCCGGCTTTGGCAGCGGCTTCGAGCGCGATTGCCACCAGCCGGCGGCCGATGCCGAGGTTCTTGAAGGCCGGCTGCACGGCGAGCGGCCCTAGCATCAGCGCGCGGCCGGCGCCCGCGGCGATGCGTGTCATCCGTACCGAGGCGACGACGGTTGCGCCGTCGACGGCCACGAAGGACAAAGCCCGTTCATGCGGGCCACCTTGGCGGATCCTGTAGGCAGCAAGCACGAAACGGCCCGGCCCGAAGGCTTCGTCATTGATGGCTTCGATTTCAGGATCATGCGCCGGAGTTTCCGGCAGGTATTTCACGTCGGCAAGGCTCATGGTCTTTGCGTTCCGGTATGCGAGGAAAGGTTTGCTGCAAGCGGCAGCGTTCGCCAGTCAGCGCTTCATCAAGCGCGGGCGCTCTTTCGTCGTCGGTCGAACCGGATCAGGGCAAAGTCGAACATGCGGATTGTCCGCTAGCACCAATTTTCAGCCGCCGCAATCGGCCGGTTGCGCTCGACGACGCAGCTGTTGACGATCTGTTCAGCGCTGGCGATTTCGGCAGGTCCATTTCATGCCCTACATCAGGCAGGAACGCGAAAGGACATTTCATGGGATTGCTAGTCGAAGGCCAATGGCAGGACCGCTGGTACGATACCGGGGAGAGCGGCGGCAAATTCGTGCGGGCGCAGTCGCAGTGGCGCGACTGGGTGACCCGCCACGGCTTCCCGGCCGAAGGGCGAAAACGTGGCTTCAAGGCCGAGCCCGGCCGCTATCACCTCTATGTCTCGCTCGCCTGCCCGTGGGCGCATCGGACGCTGATCTTTCGCGTGCTCAAAAAACTCGAGGACGTGATTTCCGTCTCGGTCGTCCATCATTTCATGGGCGCCGACGGCTGGACGTTCCTGGCCGAGGACGGCGCGACCGGCGACACGCTCTACGGCCTCGATTTCCTGCACCAGATCTACACCAGGGCCGATCCCGGCTATTCGGGCCGGGTCACCGTTCCCGTGCTGTGGGACAAACGCGAGCAGACCATCGTTTCCAACGAATCCTCCGAGATTATCCGCATGCTCAATTCGGCCTTCGACGAATGGGGCGATGCCAAGCTCGATTTCTATCCGCAACCGCTGCGCGGCGAGATCGATGCGGTCAATGCGCTGGTCTATCCCGCGGTCAACAACGGCGTTTATCGTGCCGGCTTCGCCACCACGCAGCCAGCCTACGAGGAGGCGTTCGGCGAATTGTTCTCGACGCTCGACATGCTGGAGGACCGTCTGTCAAGGCAGCGCTATCTCGTCGGCGGCCGCATCACCGAGGCGGATTGGCGGCTGTTCACGACACTGGTCCGCTTCGACCCGGTCTATGTCGGCCATTTCAAGTGCAATCTGCGCCGCATCGCCGACTATCCGAACCTGTCGAATTATCTGCGCGACCTCCACCAGGTGCCAGGCGTCGCCGGCACGGTGAATTTGCACCACATCAAGTCGCACTATTACGGCAGCCACGAGACCATCAACCCGACACGCATCGTGCCGGTCGGGCCTGAGCTCGACTATGGCGCGCTGCACGACCGCGACAGGTTCAGGAAGGCGGCGTGAGACCGGCGCCCTAGCGGAAGGTTTCTGAGTCCATCTTTGCCCTTCTGACGAGATCAGCTTTCAATGTGGTATTTCCAAATCGATTGGAGTAGCCGAGCGACGTTGCCAGGAACGCCACGATGCCGCCGATCATGACGATCTGGACCGACATCTGGAGCGGGATTGCGCGAAACGATCCCGACAGCAGAAGCACGGCCATTCCCAAACCCATTTCTATCAGGCTTGAGAAGCCGACCATTTTCCAGAATTCAGTGCGAGTAAAAAGCCGAGCATGTCGCTTTATAAAAACAAAATATGTCACGAATGCCGCAAAAAGTTGTATTGCGAACTGGATGCCTCTTCCACTTTTTTCCAACCTTGATGGATCTATCCCAAGGACCATTGTCGAAATTAAGGCTGTAGCAAGAATTGTTGTCACAGTAATTACCGTGTAAAGTGAGATATATAGTACGATTCTAAACCTGTCGTTTTGGCTATGTTTCATTTTTCTCTTATCGCCTAATATATATAGTTCTCTCGGAGAACAATGGATGTTGCCGGCCTAAACCGAAGCAGCCAAAGCTGTTGGAGAGATGATCTACCAGTAAGGCGATGCCGAATTCCCCTCAAAAACTTCGGCAATCCGCCGCAGCGTCGCCGGTGTCGTGCCTTCCGGCAAGCGGTCGAGCGGAAAGAAGCCGGCTTCGGCGATCTCGCGGTCGGGCAGCTTGGGTGCTGGCTGGTCGAACTCCTCGACCAGATAGAGACCGACATGATCGCGGCGGCTGGCGCGGCGGTTGAAATGCAGGGACTTCAGCACCGGCGGTCCGGTCAGCGCGATGTTGCCTTCCTCGAAGACTTCGCGCGTCAGCGCTTCGATCATCGTCTCGCCCAACTCGACGCCACCGCCGGGCAGGTGCCAGCCAGGGACATAGGTGTGGCGGATGAGGAAGATGGAATTGGAGGGGCGGTCGTGGATCAAGCCGCGCACGCCGAGCGTCATCGGCCGCCGCAGTACGAAGTACAGGTGAAACAGCCTTGCCCTGAAGCCTGGCCAGCCGGTCTGGCGCAGGGCTTGCTCCGGATCCGGCGTCATCGTCCGCGAAACCGTGAGTGGAAAGCCGCGCGCGCCTCGCCTATGAAGAAAAGATGTTCAGGCTCGCGCATATTTCCGATGTCCATCTGGGGCCGCTTCCCGATGTAACCTATCGCGATCTCGCCTCCAAGCGCGTGGTCGGTTACGTCAATTGGCAGCGTAACCGCCGCCGCCACATGCACGACGCCGTCATCGACACGATCGTCGCCGACATGAAGGCCAGCGGGCCGGACCATCTCGCCATCACCGGTGACCTGGTCAATCTGGCGCTCGACGGAGAGATCGAGATGGCCAAGCACTGGCTGGAGACGCTGGGCTCGCCGAATGACGTGTCGGTCGTGCCAGGAAATCATGATGCCTATGTGCCGGGCGCCTTCGACAAGACCTGCCGGTCCTGGGCAGCATGGATGACCGGCGACGGCGTCAATACGCCGGTCGACCGCAACACCTTTCCCTATCTGCGCGTGCGCGGCGATGCTGCGCTGATCGGCGTCTCCACGGCGCGCGCCACGGCTCCGTTCATGGCCAACGGCTTCTTTCTGGAAGGCCAGGCGGAAAGGCTGCGCGACATGCTCGACGCCACAGGCAAGCGCGGCCTGTTCCGGGTGATCATGATCCACCACCCGCCGGTGCGCGGCGCCGTTTCGCAGAACAAGCGGCTGTTTGGCATCTCGCGCTTCCACAAGGTTCTTCACCGGCACGGCGCCGAGCTTGTGCTGCACGGCCATTCGCATGTGCCGTCGCTCTTCTTCATCGGCGCCCGCAAGGCCAAAATCCCGGTGGTCGGGGTCGCCGCCGCCGGGCAGGCCCCCGGCAGTTCGCATGCACCGGCGCAATATAATCTGCTCGACATCGACGGTGAAAAGGACAATTGGCGGATCAGGCTGACGCGCCGCGGCCTGACCGGGCCGGCATTGCCGCCCAGCGACCTGCAGACAATGGAGCTTGGCGTCGAAGCCGAGGCGTCGATGGCTGGAGCAATTCCAGGAAAAGTGTGAAACGGTTTTCCGTCCGGAATTGCGTCAAAACAAAGAGATAGAGCGGTTCAGCGTTTCCGTGAAACGCTGAACGGCTCTAGAAGCTGATTTTCATTGCGACAATACGGTCCCAGAACAGCACGAGCGAAATCGCCAGGCCGACCAGGGCGCCGGCGGCGATCAGGCCCAGGCCCGAGAAGAAGGCCGACCAGCCGTTGCTGCGCGCAGGGACATGCAGCGGCGGCTCGGCTTCCACCACTAGGGCGCGTTTCAGGCCGGCGACGGCCTGCTCGATGCCGCCTTCCATCATCCTTTGGCGTTCGACGACGCGCTCGGCGACATAGCGCGTCACCTGATCGGCAACGACCTTCATCTCGGTCGACTCGGCGAGCACGACGCGGCCGATGCGCGTGTCCTTGAGAAAGCGGTAGGTGCGGCGGTCGCGTCCCATGGCGACATGGCTGACGGCGTCGATCCACAGCCTTGGCTGCAGGCCGGACGAGACGGCGAAGTCGAAACTGTCCATGTCGGTGGGTACGTCGCCGAACACCGGGGCGAGTTCGGCGGCAAGCAAATCGAGCCGCATGCGATGCGCTTCGCGCATGTCAACGACGACGTCGTCGCGGTCGGCGAAGGCGTTCTTGACGTCGCGAATGGCATCGGACAGTTTTCGCGACTGATCGATCTGGGTGATGTTCTCGCCTGCATCCTTCATCGGCGTTGCCTCGCGGGTTGGTTAACACCGAATTAACACAGCCGCCGGCAAAATGCACTTGCGAGATCGATGGGTGGGCAAGGGTTCGCTGGAGCAGCACCAGCGCCGCCGCCGTGCCTGTGCGAAGACCGATTAGCTCGCCGCAGCGGCGAATCCCGGACGAAGCCGCCTGCTGCGGCGTCGCATATTGCGACGGATGGCCGCGGCGATCAGGCCGGGCGCTTCCTCGACCAGCATATGGCCGGCTTCCAGCACGTGGTGCAGATGAAAACGCTTCGGCAGGCCGTCCGCTTGGCTGACAGGCAGCACCGCGTCGTCCGTCCCCCAAACCACCATCACCGGCATGTTCAGCGTTTCAAGCCGTTCGCTCGGGATGACACCTTGCCGATCATCCCTGGTCATTGCGGCTGCGAGCTCGACAAGTGTCCCCAACTGGCCGGGACGCTGGCGCATCTCGTTGAGGAGATCGACCCGGTGCTGCGGGGGCTGGCTTTGCGGTCCCGACATGGCGGCAAGGCAGGCGCGGATTTCGTCGGTGCCGGCAGCGGCGGCGTAGCGGCGCAGCAGCGGGCCATTGATCTCAGGACCAAGACCGCCCGGTGCCAGCAGCGTCAGCGAGGCCATTCTTTCGGGCTCGCTCAATGCCATCAGGGCGGCCACGGCGCCGCCCATCGAATGGCCGACGAGATGGGCCCGCTTTATCCCGCGTGCGGAAAGGTCCGCAAGGACGGCACTGGCTGCGATCCTGGCCGGACCGCCGCCCGGAAAATCGAACGACAAGCCATGACCCGGCAGATCATAGGCCAAGGTCCGCGCGCCCGGAGCCAGAGGCGCGACCACATCGCGCCAGTCGTCGTGGCAGCCACCGAAGCCATGCAGGAAGACAATCGTCGTCGGGCCGGTGCCCCGTTCGGCAGCGTAAAGGGATCGGGTCATGCAAACTTAATGGGTTTGTGCCGGGATCAGTCCGGATGCCGGGGGGATCAGTCTTTGTGCCGCGATTGGTCTTTATGCCGCGATGGGTTTGGGCCGGTTCAATCGTGTCTGAATTGCGCTTTGGCCGTGCGGATGGCCAGTAAAATTTTCGCGATCAGCTGACGTCGTGCACGCGCCGGAAGACGTCAGCTGGCACCGCCAAGCCCGGCGGCGCGCAGGGCCTCTACCAGCCGGTTGGTCAGATCGGCGGGATATCTTCGCTCGACGAACGTTGCACGCGGATCGGCTGCGAATTTCGGGAATTTGGTGGTCAGTTCCTGCAGCAGCCTGCTTGCCAGCTTTTCGCGGCCGGCAGTGTTGGCACCGATCAGCCGCGCCGCCAGATAATGCGATTTCATTTCCGTCGTTCGCAAGCCGTCGCTGGCAAGCGTCGCCTTGTTCATGTCGCCCATCATGAACTCTCCTGCGAACAGCCCGTAATCCCACCATGTCGGATGGGCGCTGGCGATATCCACCGCGTGAGCAAGGATCGGGGTGCCCTCGCTGTACCTGCCGGCGAAAACGAGCCCGTAGCCATAGGCGGCGGCCATTGCGAGATCGTAGGGATTGAGTTCGTAGGCCTTGCGCATCCAGCGGATCGATTCCTCGGAATTGCCGATGCGCGAGTTGAGATAACCAAGGGCGCGGTGCGCATAGGGGCTGGTGGGGCCCATCTGAATGGCGCGATGGGCAAACATCATCGCCTTTTCCATCGTCGCGTCGGCGGGGTAGGGATAATGGTCGGTGACCGCCTCCAGATGCAAGGACGCGAGTTCCGAATAGACGAGCGATGACTTCGCCTCCCGGTTGGCAAGATCTTCGAGGCAGCGGTAGGCGGCTTCGTGCGTCTGCGCGTTCTGGTCGAGATAATATTTGCCGTTGAGCACCAGACACGCCGTCAGCCCGGTCTGGATGCCGCTCTGCTCGATGTAATTGTAGATCGTGCCCGAGGCGGGAAGAGCCGAGCTCAAAATGCCGGAGATTTGGTCCTCGATAGCGGTGTTTGCGCTGTCGCCGGCGGTCAGGTTGCGTGACAGCAGCACGCGGCCGGTCGCCACGCTCTGCAGCTCGAGCATAGTGTCGCCGCTGCGCGGCCCGGGCAGGACATCGAACACGAAGCTGGCGGCGTCGGTAAGTGGATCGGGCGGGCTGTCGGCATCACGACCGATGAAGTTGATGGTATCGAAGCCGCTAAGGCCGGCGCGCAGTGATGCAGCGACACGGCGAGCCACGTCGCTGTCGGCCTTGATGGCAATGTAAACCTGGGGGAGGGTTTCAACCGGAGGCGCCGCTATGCTGCCGGTCGCCACCGCGGTCTCGACCGCCGTGTCGCCGCCGGTCAGCAACACCACGCTGCCCTGGCGAAGGATCAGCACACCCAGCATGAGGATGACCAGCGCGATCGCCAGCCAGAAGAACTGCAAATGGCGCTGCAGCGACGGTGCAGCGGGGCTGAGCGCTGGAACGCTCAGCAATGCAGCCGGATGTGCCCGGTTGCGGGCATCCTCCGAGGATCCGGGCGGGGCGCTCGTCGCCGCGTCCTCTGTCGCCGGCTGCGGCTTGCTCTCTGCCTCGGCCTCCGCCGGCAAGCGAATGGCATTGAGTTCGTAGGATGGAACATAGCCGCCGCGCGGAATGGCGATGCGGACCGGTTCGGCAACGCCCTCGTTGGCGAAGTACTGCTGTAGAAGCTCGCGCAGCCTGCCGGCCTGCACCCGCACCACCGCATCGGTCGACGGATCGAAATCGCCGTCCTTGCCAAAAACGTCCATCGCTATGGAGAAGCCCTTGAGCCGGTCGGCTTCGCCTGCCTGCTCGCGCTCGACCAGGTAGCGGAGCAGCTTGCGCGCGCGCTCGGATCGTCCGAACGTTTCGCTGGCCAGCAATCGCTCCAACGTTTCGCGCACTGCGGGGGCGGCAGGCGTGGTATGCTGCAAGTGTCGATCCCTTCGAATTCGGCACAGGTTGAGGTACGATCATATAGCGCTGGCGCCGCCTTACAAGCATGTGCTTATGGTGCGATAGCGTACCCACCGGATAAATATCCGGTGGCTGATGGCGCGGGCCTGGCAGTTTCGGCTAGCCGCCCTTCCGGCCGACGATGCGGTTGGCGGCCGAAACCACGGCTTCGAGCGAGGCGGCGACGATATTGGTGTTGATGCCGGCGCCGAACAGCTTGCCGCCCGGATGTTCCATCTCGACATAGGAAATGGCCGAGGCATTCGAGCCGCGCTGCATGGAATGCTCGGAATAATCGAGCACCGACATCGGCACCCCGACATGGCGCGACAGCGCATCGACGAAGCCGTCGATCGGGCCAGTACCGGTGCCGGATATGGTCACCTCCTTGCCCCCGTCGAGGATCACCGCTTCGACCACGCGCCGGCCCTTGACCTCGGTGTCGGGGTAGGTGTGGTGGTCGAGGAACTTCAGCCGCGCGCCGGGCTGGTCGACATAGGTGTCGAGAAAGCGCTCGTAGATGCGCTTGGCCGGCACCTCCTTGCCTTCGGCGTCGGTGATCGCCTGGATGGCCTGGCTGAACTCGATCTGCAGGTTGCGCGGCAGGTTGAGGCCGTAATCCGCATGCAGCACATAGGCGATACCGCCCTTGCCGGACTGCGAGTTGATGCGGATGATGGCTTCGTAGCTGCGGCCGACATCGGCCGGGTCGATCGGCAGGTAGGGCACCTCCCAGTGCGGCGTGTTGGCCTTGCGCAGCGCCTTCATGCCCTTGTTGATGGCGTCCTGGTGCGAGCCGGAAAAGGCGGTGTAGACGAGCTCGCCAACATAGGGATGGCGCTCGGGGATCTTCAGCTGGTTGGAGTATTCGTAGACGTCCTTCATGCGGTTGATGTCGGAGCAGTCGAGCCCGGGATCGACGCCTTGCGTGTACATGTTGAGCGCCAGCGTGACGATGTCGACATTGCCGGTGCGCTCGCCATTGCCGAACAACGTGCCTTCGACGCGGTCGGCGCCCGCCATCAGGCCGAGCTCGGTGGTGGCGATGCCGGTGCCGCGGTCATTGTGCGGATGCAGCGAGATCAACAGGTTCTCGCGGTTGTCGAGATTGCGGCACATCCATTCGATGCGGTCGGCATAGATGTTGGGCGTCGACATCTCGACCGTGGAGGGCAGGTTGATGATCAGCTTGTTTTCAGCCGTCGGCGTGACGATCTCGGTGACGGCGTTGCAGATCTCCAGCGCCACGTCGAGCTCGGTGCCGGTAAAGCTCTCCGGCGAATATTCGAAACGGTAGCCGCCGCCGGCCTTCGCCGCCATGTCGGTGATCATCTTGGCCGCATCGGTGGCGATGCGCTTGATGCCGGCGACGTCCTTCTCGAAGACGACGCGGCGCTGCAGCTCGCTGGTCGAGTTGTAGAAATGGACGATCGGGTTGGTGGCACCCTTGAGCGCCTCGAAAGTGCGGGTGATCAGTTCCGGCCGGCACTGCACCAGCACCTGCAGCGAGACGTCGGCGGGCACGTTGCCTTGTTCGATGCACCAGCGGGCGAAATCGAAGTCGGTCTGCGAGGCCGACGGGAAGCCGATCTCGATCTCCTTGAAGCCCATGTCGAGCAGCAGGGCGAACATGCGCGCCTTGCGTTCCTGGCCCATCGGATCGATCAGCGCCTGGTTGCCGTCGCGCAGGTCGACCGAGCACCAGATCGGCGCCTTGTCGATCACTCTCGAAGGCCAGGTGCGATCGGCAAGGCCGACGGTCGGATAGGGCTGGTATTTGCGGGCGGCGTCCGGCATGCCCTTTACCGCAGGCTTGCTGATTTCCTCTACATTCAGGCGGATATCTTCTCGTGCGTTCATCGTCGTTTCTCCCGGCGGCTCGCGGATCCAGCTTCAGGCGGATTGGTGGCGAGCGGCGCCTTTACCAGAATTTCGTTCGCTTGATGTGACGTGCCAATTTGTGACTGGCCAAGGAGCGTGCGCGTGAGCGGCAATTCGACCGCCGGGCGCTCCTTCAGCGAACCCGGCGATCGCCGATAAGGCCGAGAAGCAGCAGGGTGGAGGCAAGCGCGCGAACGGTCTGGCCGGCAATGCCGGTCGGGCGGGACGCAAAAGAGGTGGCGCGCGGGCTCATGGCGGATTTCATACAGGAGCGGGCAAAGCGAGGCAAGTGGGAGCCTCGCCGTCGCAGAAGCTGCCGATCTCCCCCCGCAAGGGGGAGATTGGATGTCGCCTTGGTTTTCGCCAACATTCAAAGTTGAGGGTGGGGCAACTTTGTTCTTGCTTTGTGCCGGCAGCTATGCTACTAATCTGGCTATGGTGCTGATTGGCGCCGAGGACCCGCCGTCGAGGCGGGTTTTTTATTTCCGGCACCTCCCAGGAGGAAACATGACCGCACCCGATCCGATCCGCCGCTTTGTCGAAGCCACCAATGCCGGCGATAGCGAAGCCTTCCTGGACAGTTTCACGCCCGACGCCTTCCTGAGCGACTGGGGCCGGTCGTTCCGGGGCCGCGAGCAGATTGCGCGCTGGAACCAGTCGGACAATATCGGCGTGCAATCCAGGCTCCGCATCGTTCGCGTTGCTCCGGCGGGCGAGAGCTATCACGTGCGCATTGCCGTCACAGGCAACGGCTTCAACGGCGAGGGCGACATGGCGTTCACCCTGGACGGCGAGCGCATCTCCAGCCTGGTGATCAGCTGACGCGCTGCCCGGCTGGTCTTTACTCCCGAAGGCTTCTCGCCACCAGCCGCGCCACGCTTGGGCCGACCAGAAGCACAATCAGGAAGCGTGCCGATTGCAGCGCCATGACGAAGGAGATGTCGACATGCTGCGCGGCGGCGGCGATGATAGCGACGCTGTCCATGCCGCCGGGGCTGGTCGCCAGATAGGCGGTCAGCGGATCGATGCCGAGCAGGCGGCTGATCAGGAAGGCGAGGCCGCCGCAAAAGACGATCAGGGCAATGATCGAGCCGACGATCTGCGGCAGCGCGCGGGCCGCGTGGCGCAAGATGGCCCTGGTGAAATTCAGGCCGATGCTCCAGCCGATTATCGTATAGCTCAAGGCGAGCAGCCAGGGCGGCAGCTGCATGGTCACGCCGAGCCCGAGATGGATCACGGTGCCGAAAATGAAGGTGCCGAGGAAAAACGGCGACGGCAGCCGGAAAAGCTTTCCCGCGAGGCCGCCGACCAGCGCCACGCCGAACGTCGCGGCCAAGCCTTGCGGATCGACCGGCGGGAACCAGACGATGGCCGGCACCTCGATGCCTGAGGTGTCGACCCAAAGCTTGGCCACCAGGGCTGCCGTCATCGAGACGCAGATGACGCGCAGATAGAGCATGAAGGCGACGAGGCGCTGGTCGGCCCCGAAGGCACCGGCCATCAGCACCATGGCGGTGGCGGCGCCCGGCGACGAGCCCCAGACGGCGGTGGTGCCGGGCAGGATGCGCCAGCGGCTGATCAGCCAGCCAAGCAGGCTGGATGCCGCGACCGTCGCCATCACGACGCCGAGGAACAGCGGCCATTCCTTGTAGAAGACGGGAAAGATATCGGCCGAGATGGAACTGGCGACCAGGCAGCCGACGACCGCCTGGGCGGAGCCGAACAGAACCCGCGGCACGCGCACCGTGGCGCCGTTGGTGCCGGCAGCGATGGCCGCCAGCATCGGTCCGATCAAGAGCGCGGCGGGAAGGGCGGCGAGTTCCAGCGCGCCGGCAAACAGCACCGAGACCACCACCAGGACCGGCCACTGCCAGCCCTTGTGGATCCGCGCCAGATGCTCGATGGCCGGCGGGTTCGGGGAAGAATCCATAGATCGGCTCTTAGACCGGTCGCGAAAAAATGCGAACCTTTTTGCGGGGGAAAAGGGCTTGGGTGGTAATGGCACCAGCCATCCGTAGCGATCCTTCGCGCCCCCCTCTGTCCTGCCGGACATCTCCCCCTCTAGTGGGGAGATTGGATGTCACGTCGGCCTTCGCCAATCTCCAAAAAGAGAGCTGTCGGCGAAGCTGCCAATCTCCCCACTTGAGGGGGAGATGGCCGGCAGGCCAGAGGGGGGCGCTGTCCCGCCGGCCTCTCCTCTATCCCGCCTTCACCGCCGGCAACCCAAACCCACCAACCGGACGCGTTTCCACCTGGAACTCGAAGCCGGCGATGATCGGCCGTGCCTTGGCGATTGCCGCCTGGACTTCGGGCAGCTGCAGCGAAGCCTTGTGGCTTTCGGCGTCGGTCCACACTTCGGTCACCCAGATCGCGTCGGCGTCGACCGGGTCGGTGGCGATGATGTAGTTCAGGCAGCCGGGCATGGCGCCGGTGCTGGCGAGCAGGACCTCCATGACCGCGTCGCGCTGGCCGCGCGTCGCCCGCATCTTGCCGATCAGTCCGTACATTCGCTTTGCTCCGTTGAGATTACGCAACCAGGAGTATGCAGTTCGCCGTCTACGGCATCAACTGGCCGCCATTCACCTCGATCACCTGGCCGGTGATGTAGCCGCTCAACAGATCGGAGGAGAGGAACAGATAGGCGCCAACGCAGTCCTCGGCGGTGCCGGCGCGGCCCTGCGGGATGGTGGCGATCATGCCTTTCATCTGGTCGTCGGTCGAGTAGCGCTCGTGGAAAGGTGTCGCGATCGTGCCGGGCGCCACCGCGTTGACGCGGATGTTGAAACCGATCAGCTCCTTGGCCATGCCGCGCGTGACGTTGGAGACGAAGGCCTTGGCGGAGCCGTAAAGGCCGGCGCCGCCACCGGCGCCGTTGCGCGCGGCGATCGAGGAGGTGTTGACGATGAAGCCGCCCTGCCGCTTCAGCCATGGGATCGCCTTGCGCGAAGCTGTCAGCACGGAACGCGCGTTGAGGTCCATCACCGCGTCGTAATGCGCCTCGGTCTGCTCGGCATAGGGCACGCGGCCGAGCATGCCGCCGGCATTGTTGACGAGGCCGTCGAGCCGGCCGAAATGTTGCGCACTGTCCTCGACGACGCGCTCGACATCGGCGGGGATCGAGAAATCGCCCTGGGTCAGGAACACGTCGCCGCCACCGTTGCGAATGGTCGCCGCCAAGTTTTCGGCAGCCACCCGGCTCGAATTGTAGTGCAGTGCGACGCGACATTTCTGCGCGGCATAGGCAAGTGCAAGCGCCGCGCCGATGCCGGTCGACGCGCCGGTGACCAGCACCGCCTTTCCGGCAAGGTCGGGGATGACCAGAGAGGGGCTGACAAGGGTGGTGGTGGCTGGCACGTCTATTCCTCCGGGGGACTCGGCCTGCTCTTCGTAGGCCCTCGCAGTCCTCGCGTTCAAGTCCGTAAAAGCCTATGGCCTGAGATAGGCGTAGCCCTGGCGCTGCAATTCGGCGAGCTTGACGACACCGCCTCTGTCGGCTGCATGGAAGCCGTCGAGCAGGTCGGCCAGGCCGATATCCATGCCGTGCATGGTATTGGCGCAGGCGTGCGGGCTGAGCCCGTCCTGGACAAGGCCGGCGAAACGCCCGGAAATGGCGGCGGATATGCCCTTCGACTTGAAGGCAGCAAGTGCTGGGCCGTGCACGACAAGCGCGATGTCGACCTTGCCGTCGGTACCTTCGAAGTGGTTCTTGATGTTGCCGAGCACGAAATTGACCTTGTCGAGATCGCTGAGGTGATAGGCGACCTTTTGCCTTTCCTCTTCGACGGGCTTGACTTCAATGGCTGCCGCCTTGGTGGGGCGCAGCCCGAAAAGCCCGGCGGCCCCGGCAAGACCGACGCGGAAAATATCGCGGCGTCGCATGGCTTCATCTCCCATTTAGCCGGCCCGCGCAAATTGCGTGGCCTCGGCCTCGATCCTAGCATAAATTGAAGCCACGTCTTGTCGGGGCAATGGAGGGGTAGCATGACGTCGAGGACCATAATGGGGACCATTGTGGGCGCCGGGCTTGGGGTTGCCTTGCTTGCCGCCGTCGCCGGCACTGCTTTCGCCGACGACACGCTCAAACTCACCGAGCTCAGCCCCGACGGCAAGGACGCCTGTTTCGGCCGCGTCTACGACGCCGCGCATCTCAAGTCGCATCCGCACCAGAAGGTGGCGCGCATCTTCTTCTATTACGGCCGCGATCCGGTCAGCCGGCCAAACGAGGAGCCAAGCACCGGCATCGATTCCTCCTACAATGGCTTCATGGCGACGACGGTACGCGGCGCCGAGGCGCCGGAATGGCTCGGCGGCTGGTGCAGTCATGAGTCGGAGGACGGCAAGACCGGCCCGATCCGCTGCGGCATGGACTGCGATCGCACCATGGCTTCGCTGAAGGTCGACGACAAGGGCCGGCTGATCGTCTCGGACGTGCAGCCCGACCTCTATCTCGACGCCGGATCGGAAGACGAGCTCGGCAAGGCGGAGTACGAACGGCAGGCGCTGGGCAAGGACGACAACGGCTTCAGGCTCGATCCGATGCCGGCCGCGACCTGCAAGGCGGAGTTCGCCCGCATCGACCCGATCGATCCGGCACTTGGCCCGCCATTGCGCGAGCGGCTGAAGCCGGACCAGGCCTTCTGCTACGGGCGTGACTATGATGCCGCGCATCTCGGCTCGCATCCCGATCAGCTGACCCAGACGATCCGGGTTTTCCGCGGACCGGTCGAGCTGGCATCCTTCGCCAAGGGCGGCGACCTCGCCAATTGGCCGAGCGGCGCAGACATCGCCGTTTCGGTTACCACGCGGCAGAAATCGGCCAAGGTCACGCAGGTCTATAACTGCCAGGGCGAGGGCGACCAGTGGCGCTGCGCGGCGAGCGCGAAGACGGGTGGTGTCTCCTGCGATATCGCGCAAAAGGAGATTTTCCTCCGCCGCGGCGCCAACGGCACGATGATGCTGGCCAACCCAAACAGCGGCCTGCCGATCGTCGATCTGTGCTCGAAGGCGGCGGAAGGCGACACCAGCTCCGACGACAAGGTCTACCGGCTGGAGCCGATGCCGCAGGCCGCCTGCGGGCCTTGATCATGTGACGAGGAGGTGGATGCCATGCGCAAGACAAGGGTGTTTTGGTCCGGCCGCTCGCAGGCGGTGCGCTTGCCGAAGGAGTACCGTTTCGACACCAAAGAGGTTTTCATCAGCCGCCACGGCCAGAGCGTCATTATCGAGCCTCTTGCGCAGGATTGGGCTTGGCTGGACAGAGTGATCGGTCCGCTTGATGACGATTTCGCGGAGGCGGCTCTGGAAAGTCCGTCGGATCAGATCCTCGAATCCATGGCGCGCAGCGGCTCGGAATGAGGGCTACAGCGATCCTTCGCGCCCCCCTCTGTCCTGCCGGACATCTCCCCCACTTGGGGGGAGATCGGCAGCTTCCTCGCGTCACTCACTCCTGCGACTATGGCTATTGGCAAAAGCCGCGGTGACGGCCAATCTCCCCACTTGTGGGGGAGATGTCCGGCAGGACAGAGGGGGGCGCGAAGGATCACGACTGAGCGATTTTTCTGCGCGAATTGCTTCACGCGAACGGCACGGCCGTCGTGCCCTTGGGCAGTTTCGCTTCGTCGTCGGGCTCGACATGGATGATGACGCGAACCGAAGGAATCTCTGCCCGCAGCGCGTCCTCGATGCGGTCGCAGATGACGTGGCTGGCGCCGACCGACATGTCGGCGTCGACGACCAGATGGAACTCGATGAAGGTGGCGCGGCCGGCGATGCGCGTCTTCAGGTCGTGGACCTCGAGCGCGCCCTTGCAATTGGCAGAGATGATGTCGCGGATACGGATATGTTCCTGGGTGTCGACGGCGCGGTCCATCAGCCCGTTCATCGACGAGCCGATGACGTGCCAGCCCTGCCACAGGATGTTCAGCGCCACGATCACCGCAAGAGCCGGATCGAGAACCTGCCAGCCGGTCAGCACGGCGCCGACCAGGCCAATGAACACACCGACCGAGGTCGCTACGTCGGTCATGATATGCCTGCCGTCGGCAACCAGCGCCGGTGATTTTTCACTCCGTCCGGTGCGGATCAGCGTCAAGGCCCAGACGGCGTTGATGACGGTTGCGACGCCGTTGACGGCAAGGCCGGTCCATGGCTGTTCGAGCGGGGCCGGATGCTGCCACGACCACCAGACCTCGTTGAGGATGAGCAGGGCGGCAAGCACGATCAGCACGCCTTCCAGGACGGCCGAGAAATACTCGGCCTTGTGGTGGCCGAACGGATGGTCCTGGTCGGCTGGCTTGTAGCTGACCTGGATCGCCCAATAGGCGGCGGCCGAGGCAATGACGTTGACGATCGATTCCAGCGCGTCCGAATAAAGCGCAACCGAACCGGTGACGTACCAGGCCACCAGCTTGAGGCCGAGCACGACGAAGGCGACGACGATCGACCAGAAAGCGAGGCTGGCGACCTTCTGCCTGGCGGCTGCTTTGATTTCTGCCGCGGTCACTGGGGAAGAAATCCCAACACTGAGCCCTCGAATTAAGCGGCCTTTTCCTTGGCCTTGCGCGGCAGGTGCGCGACGATGTTCTCGATGATGCGCATGCCGGCATTGTGGCCGAGCGTCATGATCGATTCCGGGTGGAACTGCACAGCGGCGATCGGCTCCTTGCGGTGCTCGAAGGCCATGATGATGCCGTCCTCGGTCTCGGCGGTAACGACAAAACCATCGGGCAGCCGCACCGGATCGGCGAAGATAGAATGATAGCGGCCGACCGTCACCTCCTTGGGCAGGCCGGAGAAGATGATGCCCGGCTTCGACACGCGGATGCGCGACGGCTTGCCATGCATCGGGATGTGCAATTGCCGCAGCTCGCCGCCATAGGCCTCGGCCAGCGCCTGCAGCCCGAGGCAGACGCCGAAGATCGGCAGGTCGCGCGCACGGGCTCGCTTGATGGTGGCGGCGCAGTCGAAGTCCTTCGGCGTGCCGGGGCCGGGCGACAGCACGACCAGGTTTGGCTTCAGCCGGTCGAAGACCTCGTCCGGCACCGGCGTGCGCACCGTCGAGACATTGGCGCCGGTCTGGCGGAAATAGTTGGCCAGCGTATGGACGAAGGAGTCCTCGTGGTCGACCAGCAGGATGTTGACGCCATCGCCGACGCGCGCGGTGCTGCGTTCGGTGCTGGCGGCATTGCCTGACTTGGCGTCGCGGATGGCGGAGATCATGGCGGATGCCTTCAGTTCGGTTTCGGCTTCTTCTTCCTCGGGTATGCTGTCGAAGAGCAGCGTGGCGCCGGCGCGCACCTCGGCAATGCCGTCCTTGATGCGGATGGTGCGAAGCGTCAGGCCGGTGTTCATGTCACCGTTGAAATTGACCATGCCGATCGCCCCGCCATACCAGGCGCGCGGGCTCTTCTCGTTCTGCTCGATGAAGCGCATGGCCCATAATTTCGGCGCGCCGGTGACGGTCACGGCCCAGGCATGCGACAGGAAGGCGTCGAAGGCGTCCATGCCTTCGCGCAGTCGTCCCTCAATGTGGTCGACGGTGTGGATCAGGCGCGAATACATCTCGATCTGGCGACGGCCGATGACGCGCACCGAGCCCGGCTCGCAGACCCTCGACTTGTCATTGCGGTCGACATCCGAGCACATGGTGAGTTCGGACTCGTCCTTCTTGGAATTGAGCAGCTTGAGGATCTGCTCGCTATCGGAAATGGCATCGTCGCCGCGCTTGATAGTGCCGGAGATCGGGCAGGTCTCGACGCGGCGGCCGTTGACGCGAACGAACATTTCCGGCGAGGCGCCGATCAGATATTCGCCCTCGCCGAGATTGATGAAGAAGGAATAGGGCGAGGGATTGATGCTCTTCAGCTTGCGGGAAATCTCGGAGGGCTGGGTTTCGCAGCGTTCGTAGAACATCTGCCCCGGCACCACTTCGAACAGGTCGCCGCGCTCAAAGCTCGTCATCGCCTTGCGCACCAGCTTGGCATATTCGCCGGGCTCGTGGTCACCGCGCGGCGGGATGCGGTCGGCGGTCCTGAACGGCTCGACGATTTCGTCGCGCGGCAGGCCTTCGGTCGAAAAGCCGTCGCCGGAATAGTCGTAGCGGTCGGTCCAGGCCTTGGTCGAATAATGGTCGACGACGAGGATCTCGTCGGGCAGGAACAGCACGAGATCGCGCTGGCTTGGCTTGCGCTCGAGCTTGTAGTCGACCGGATCGAACTGGAAGGCGAGGTCGTAGCCGAAGGCGCCATAGAGGCCGAGATTGGCGTCTTCCTCGGTTTTGAACAAAGCGGTGATGGCGCGCAGCACGGTGAACACGGAGGGAACGCGGCTGCGTTCCTCTTCGGTGAAGACACGGCCGGGCTTGGCGACCTCGAGGCGGATGAGTTTGTTCGACGTCTCGGCGATCGTGACGTCGTCAAGGCCGGCAAGCACCGTACCGATCACCGGCAAAAGCACCTCGCCACGGCGGTTCAGTGCCTCGATGCGCATGGCGCGGCCGCGTGCCGAGATCACCAGCGGCGGATCGATGATGGCGGTATCCCAGCGCGTATAGCGGCCGGGATATTCGTAATTCGAGGAGAACACGGCGCCGCGGCGCGAATTCAGGCCATCGACATAGCCGTCGATCGCGCCCTCGTAAGGCCGGTCATGGCGCTGGCGGGTAATCGCCACGCCACCCGCGGTGACGAAGCGCTCGGCGCCATTCTCCAGAATTTTCGTCGTCATTGCCGTCTCCATCAGCGTCTTTGGGGCAACGGACCCGGGAATGGCTTGAAAAAAACAAATGGCCGCCCGGACATTCCGCTGCGGCCACCTTCTATTGTCACGCGAACGCGTTCGAACAGGCCGCTGTCAGCGAGCCCACCACCAAATGGTCTTGATCGAACGCATATTCATGGCGAAATCCATAGCCGCGAAAAGCGGTATGCGCAACAGGTTTGAAAATCTGTGGGGTGGCTGCTGCTTTCGCAACCCATGGCACATGGCCAAGACCGGCAGTCCTGCCTAGACTCTGCATTAAACAGCAGGAAGACGGGAAAACATCGATGACCGAGCAGATCGACCGCGCACGGACGTTCCATTCCCTCCATGTCAAGGGAAACCCGATTGTCCTCTACAATGCCTGGGACCCGGGCTCCGCCAAGATCATCGAGCAAGCAGGGGCCAAGGCCATCGCCACCGGAAGCTGGCCGGTCGCGGCCGCTTTCGGATTCGCCGATGGCGAGAAAATCCCGTTGGAACTGGCGCTCGAAAACATCAAACGCATCGTTGCGGCGGTGGATCTGCCGGTAACCATGGACCTCGAGGGCGGTTACGGGGTCGCTCCGGAGGTTGTCGCCCGCAGCGTGGCGCTCGCCGTGCAGGCTGGAGCCGTCGGCTTTAATTTCGAGGATCAGATTGTCGGCGGCAGTGGGCTGCACGACATCGCCATACAGGTGAGGCGGATCGAAGCCGCCGCAGCGGCCGTGAAGACCTCGGGTATTCCGGCCTTCATCAACGCCCGAACCGACATTTTCCTGAAGGCGAAACCGGGTGCGCACGACAAGGCTCTCCTCGATCAGGCGATCGAGCGGGCGCACGCCTACGAAAGGGCCGGAGCGCATGGCTTCTTTGCGCCGGGGCTTGCCGATGAAGGCCTGATCGAGGCGCTCTGCCAGGCAACGGCATTGCCGGTCAACATCATTGCACTGGCGCATGTGCCGCCGCGCCAGAGGCTGGCCGAACTCGGCGTCGCCCGCGTGAGCCATGGTCCGGTGCCTTACCGGCAGATGGCCGAATGGCTGGAGACCAAGGCGCGACAGGCGATTTCGGGGTAGCCTGGCGGGTTGCATCAGTCCTCCAGCGTCCCCGACCTTGCATCGGCACTCTTCCTGTCGCCGACCAGCTTCAAGAGGTCTTCGCCGGCGCGGATGATGCGGCGGGAACGCCGTGTCAGGATGAGGCCGGCCTGAGGCGCCAACACTTCCGTGCGGCCGTCGGGCTCACCCGGCGCGTGGACGATGGTGGCAAGGCGCGCACCCTTGGTGACGCGGTCGCTCGGCTTCACGTGGTAGAGGATCGCGCCCGAACGGGGCGCCGGCATCATCTCGATATTTTCGATCGGCGCGACGAGTCCTCCGAAGCTGCCAGACGCGGGCAGCGCCTGATCCCGGATGACGCCGCGCGCCACCAGCAGCCGGTAAAGCCCTTCGGCGTCGGCGCTGGCGAGGGCGCCGTCGACGTCGAGTATGCCGCGATGTTCGACGGTGGTGGCGACGCGCCGATCGAGGCGCGCGACGTCGGCGGGAACGTTCTGATACGGCATGATCGAGGCGCCTTCGAAGGTGCCGTCGGGATCTTCGTGCCACAGCATCACCGCATCGACGCCCATAGCCGCCGCACAATCCGCCATGGCCGGCCACAGGCTGGTGTGGACGTA
Source organism: Mesorhizobium sp. M0960 (assembly GCF_040319055.1). NCBI lineage: Bacteria > Pseudomonadati > Pseudomonadota > Alphaproteobacteria > Hyphomicrobiales > Phyllobacteriaceae > Mesorhizobium > Mesorhizobium sp. M0960. Next base: position 62,735 of record NZ_JAMYNN010000017.1, read on the forward strand.
GAGGTAGGCGAGGCCTTCATCGTCGCAGTGCAGGTCGAGCACGATGTCGTGGCCGATGGAGAGCTGCAGCAGCCGCGTCTTCAGCCGCTGATCGACCGTGCCGTGCGCCGGCAGGAGCGTGAGGTCGGGCGCGGCGAGCCGCGGAAAGCCGCGATTGAAATTGGTGCGCGTCCCCAGATGGAAGCGGCCCTGATGGTCGCCATAGAGATATTGCGCGCGGCCGATCGGATTGGCCCAGGGCACGATGGTCATATTGCCGCTGATGCGGCCTTCGGCTTCCGCCCTGCTGAGCATCGGCATCAGCGCATCGATGGCAACGACGCCCGGCAATTCGCCGGCATGAAGTGCCGCCTGCAGATAGGCCGAAGGCGCTGTCTTGTCCGTTCCGGTGAAGCGGAAGACGGGGAATTCGTAGGAAACGCCCTCGCTGTCGCCGGCGATGCGTTCGATGGATTTCTGCATGGACTGTCTCCAGGAAACGAGACCGAACACATGCCCTTTCGCCAATACACTGTCGATTGGTCCAGCTTTTCGCGCTATGGGCGCACGGCTCTATCCGGGCCTGGCGCTCAAAGGATCGCGAGATAACGCCTGCGCCCGGCCTATGCCAGCGGCTTCAATTCCTGGGCGATGGTCGGCAGAAGCTCCGAGACGTTCGGGTGGATGTGCACCGCGCGCGCCAGCGTACTGACCGGCGCCTTGGCATACATCAGATCGAGCACGCAGTGCACTGCCTCGTCGCCACCCGGGCCGAGCACCGAACAGCCGAGGATTTCCTTGGTGTCGGCATCGACCAGGATCTTCATGAAGCCTTGCGTCTCACCTTTTTCGACGGCACGGCTGACGCGGGTCATTGGCCGCTGGCCGACAAGGGCGCGGCGGCCGGATTTCCTTACCGCGGCTTCGGTCATGCCGCAGCGGCCGAGTGGTGGGTCGATATAGAGCGCATAGGCCTCGATGCGGTCGCTGACCTTGCGCGGATCGTTGTCGAGCAGGTTGGCGGCGACAATCTCGTAGTCATTGTACGAGGTGTGGGTGAAGGCGCCCTTGCCGTTGCAGTCGCCCATCGCCCAGATGCCGGGCACGCTGGTGCGCAGCTGGTCGTCGACGACGATGAAGCCGCGTTTGTCGACCTCGACGCCGGCTTTGTCGAGGCCGAGATCGTCGGTGTTTGGCGTGCGGCCCAGGGCCAGCAGCACATGCGAGCCGACCGCAGCCGCCTTGCCTGGCGAGAAGGTCACGGCGATTTCGTTGCCTCGCCTGGCGAAGCGGATATCGTCGGCGCCGAGATGGACGGCAATGGCTTCGTTTTCGAGGATCGACAAAATGGCGTCCGAGACGTCATCGTCCTCGCGGCCGATCAGGCGCGGGCTCTTTTCGATGACCGTGACTTCGGAACCGAAGCGGCGGAACATCTGCGCGAATTCGAGCGAGACATAGCTGCCGCCGACGACGATGAGATGGCGCGGCAGCACGTCGAGATCCATCATCGACGAATTGGTCAGGTAAGAAATGCCGTCGATGCCGGGCAGGTCGGGCACCGAGGCGCGGCCGCCGGTGTTGAGGAAGATCTTTTCGGCGCTCAGCAGATCGTCGCCGACGCGCACCGTATTGGCGGTCACGAAGCGCGCATGGCCGCGATAGAGCGTGCATTTGTCCATGCCGGCAATCCAGTCTTCGAGATTGCCGCGGGCATCGTTCGAGACTTTGTCCTTGCGCGCCTTGATCGCCTTGTAGTTGACGCCGACGGGACCGGAGAGCGTCACACCGTAGTCCGCGGCGCAGCGGGCGAGATGCGCGGCATAGGCGCTTGCCACCATCGTTTTGGTCGGCGTGCAGCCGGTATTGACGCAAGTGCCGCCGACCAGCTTTCGCTCGATCAGCGCCACGCTCATGCCGGCCGCATTCAGCCGGCCGGCGAGCGGTGGGCCGGCCTGCCCGGCACCGACGATGATGGCGTCGAATGTCTTTGCCGTCATGCCACCGCCGCCACGATCAGAAGCCCGCCGACGATCGCCACCGCGTCCTCGATGAAGGCGGCGGGCGGGTCCTTGCCGAAGGCGGTGGCCAGGCGTTTACGCGCCTCGGCGCCGCCCAACGTGCCGATCACCGCGCCGACGGCGCCGGCGATCAGGCCGCCGATGGTGGCGCCGCCGGTGGCGCCGATCACCGCGCCGGTGAAAGCGCCCAAGACGATGCGCGTGCCGAATTGCTGCGGCACCTTGCGGCTCGGCGCCGATGGCAGCTGGTCGGTGACCAGTTCGGCGATGGCCAGGATGGTGAAGATGCCGACGGCGATCCAGTGACCCATGAAACTCGCCCAGGTGCCGGTGACCGGCAACCAGCCTAGCCAGGCGCCCCAGGCGACCGCGGCGGGCGCAGTCATGGCGCGAAGCCCGGCAACGATGCCAATCAGGAGTGCAAGAATGTACAGCATGATTGATCCCTCGATGGCCGGCTTGGGACAGGTCCGAGAGAGCAAGCTACCATAGGTCCGGTATTTGACCAGAGGTGGTGTCGCCGCCGGCGCTTCCGTATTTTCACCAGTTGTGCTTGGCAAAGATTGAGACTGGAGTTGCGGCCATGACGGGGAGCGAACGCACGAAAATGGCGGCGGGCGAGTGGTATTGCTGCCTCGACCCGGAACTGGAGGCGCTGCGGATCACGGCACGCGACGCGGTGTTCGAGCACAACAGCCTGCCACCACGACAGCGCGGCGATATCGGGCCTGCCTTGCGGGCGCTGCTCGGCGCTGCAGGCGAGGGCGCCCGGATCGAAGCGCCGTCCCACTGCGCTTATGGCTTCAACATCTTTCTCGGCGACCGCGTCTTCCTCAATGCCGGCTGCACTATTCTCGATACGGCGCCAGTGCGCATCGGCAAGGGAACGCTGCTCGGCCCGAATGTGCAGATCTATTGCGCCGAGCACCACAAGCAGGCTGCGGGGCGACGGGCAGGGCTGGAGATCGCCAGGCCGGTCGAGATCGGCGACAATGCCTGGATCGGCGGTGGTGCCATCATCCTCGGCGGGGTCAGGATCGGCGATGGCGCCATCGTCGGCGCCGGTGCCGTGGTGACGCGCGACGTGGCGGCGAACACCACGGTGGTCGGCAATCCGGCACGGGTAATCAGGAGCGGGTGAGCCGGATCAGCGTGAAGCGCCGCGTCTATCCAAATCGACACTCCTCGAGAATTCGCGCCGGTATTGCACGGGCGAGGTTCTGAGCCGCGCTGCGAAATGCTGGCGCAGCGAGGTGGCGCTGCCGAAGCCGGCCTCGAAGGCAACCGTATCCATCGATTTTTCCGTTGCTTCCAGCAGCCGCTGTGCGAGTTGCACACGCTGGTCGGTCAGCCAGTCGCCGAAACTGGTGCCGATCGTTTTCTGGAAACGGCGCGTGAACGTCCGGCGGGTGAGGCCGGCGAGACCGGCAACGCTGTCCAGACTGTGCGGATCACCCAGGGTTTTGCGCACCGTTTCGAGAGCCTGGGTGAAGCGGTCCGCATTGCCGGTTCTGGCGATGGGACGTTCGATGAATTGCGCCTGCCCGCCCTGCCGATGCGGAGAAAGCACAATCTGCCGGGCAAGGCGAAGCGCTGCCTCCGCGCCGTAACGAGCCCGTACGACGTGCAGGCAGCAGTCAAGCCCGGCGGCGACGCCGGCGGATGTCACGACATCGCCATCGTCGATGTAGAGCACTTCTGGTTCGACGAGAATGTCGGGATAGAGTTCCTGCAGCTGATCCGCGTAGGCCCAGTGCGTCGCGGCTCGCCGCCCCGAAAGCAATCCGGTCGCCGCGACAGCGAACGTTCCCAAGCACAGTCCGACAATCAGCGCGCCGCGCTCGTGCGCGCCAAGCAACGCCTCGATCAGTGTCGTCGGCGGTGAGATCCCGAGATTCTTCCAACTCGGCACGATGACGATGTCGGCATCATCGAGCGCTGAAAGCCCGTGCGGGACGCTGATGGTCAGCCCGGCATCAGTGCGGATCGGCCCGTTCTCAATCGCGCAGACCCGGAAGTCGAAGCGCGGCAGGCCGAGCGTCGTGCGATCCGCGCCGAACACGAGACACGGCACGGAGAGATGAAACGGGCTGATGCCATCGAAGGCGATGGCGGCAACGACAGGATCGGCCATGGGAGCTCCAGCAAAGGGTGACACCGATTGTCCCAATTCTTTCGAACAATGTCAATCGGGACACTTTTTGCGATCCGGCGCCGCGCTTATCGTCCACCCATCAATGCCAAACGGGAAAGGAAAACCCCATGTCGGACCCAGCCAAAGGCAAAGCTCCACGCCGCGCCCTCATCGTCATCGATGTTCAGAACGACTATGACGGCGGCAACCTCGCCATCCAGCATCCGCCGTTCCGCGAGAGCGTCGTCAATGTTGCGCGAGCGATGGACGCGGCCACCGAGGCAGGCGTCAAGGTGGTGGTCATCAAGCAGTTGGCACCGGAAACCTCATCGGTCTTCGCCAAGGGCAGCCATGGCGCCGAGTTGCACCCGGAAATCGCCAGGCGAAACCGCGACCACTACATCGAAAAGAACTTGCCCAGCGCCTTCACCGGCACGGATTTAGAGGAGTGGCTGCGCGCCAACTCTATCGATACGATCACGGTCATCGGCTACATGACGCATAATTGCGATCTGTCCACGGTCATCCATGCCGTGCATATGGGTTTTGAGGTCGAGTTCCTGTCGGACGCGACGGGGTCGTTGCCCTACGCCAACAGCGCCGGCTACGCTTCGGGCGAGGAAATCCATCGCGTCGTGACGATCGTATTGCAGTCGCGCTTCGCGGCCGTTCTCAAAACCGCCGAATGGATCGATTGCCTGAAGACCGGCGTGGTCCCCCAGCACGACACACCCTATGCCTCCAACCAGCGCGCGCTGGCGCGAAGCGCGGCGTAGGAGACTATTGCGAGCAGGCAGAAGGGCGCCGCAGCGTTGCGGCGCCCTTTGCCGTTCGAGCGTTGATATCCTTAGAACAGGCCCTCGATCTGGCCCATTTCGTTCAGGAAGATCTTTTCCGAGGATGGCGCTTTGGGCAGACCGGGCATGGTCATCACCTCGCCGCAGATGATGACGACGAAGCCGGCGCCGGCAGACAGCCTGACCTCGCGCACCGGCACGGTGTGGCCGGTCGGCGCGCCGCGCAGATTCGGATCGGTGGAGAAGGAATATTGCGTCTTGGCCATGCAGACCGGCAAATGACCGTAGCCGGCGTGCTCCCAGGCGTGGAGCTGGTCGCGCACCGATTTGTCGGCGATCGCTTCGGAACCGCGATAGATGCGCTGGACGATGGTGTTGATCTTCTCGAACAGCGGCATGGCGTCGGGATAGAGCGGGGCAAATTGCGACGCGCCGGATTCGGCCAACGCCACGACTCTTTTGGCCAGTTCCTCGATGCCGGCCGATCCCTGAGCCCAGTGCTTGCACAGGATCGCCTCTTCGCCCATCGAGGCGACATAATCCTTCATCGCCTGGATCTCTGCCTCGGTGTCGGAGTAGAAATGGTTGATGGCGACCACGGCCGGCACACCGAACTGGCGGATGTTCTCGATGTGGCGGCCGAGATTCGCACATCCCTTCTTGACCGCCTCGACGTTCTCCTTGCCGAGTTCCTCCTTCTTGACGCCGCCATTCATCTTCATGGCGCGAACCGTGGCGACGATGACCGCCGCTGCCGGCCTCAGGCCGGCCTTGCGGCATTTGATGTCGAAGAACTTTTCGGCACCGAGATCGGCGCCGAAACCGGCTTCGGTGACGACGTAATCGGCAAGCTTCAGCGCCGTCGTGGTGGCAACGACGGAGTTGCAGCCATGCGCGATGTTGGCGAAGGGGCCGCCATGGACGAAAGCCGGGTTGTTCTCCAGCGTCTGCACGAGATTGGGCTGCATGGCGTCCTTCAAGAGTACGGCCATCGCGCCGTCGGCCTTGAGGTCGCGTGCATAGACGGCCGACTTGTCGCGGCGATAGGCAACGATGATGTCGCCGAGGCGCTTTTCGAGGTCCTTCAGGTCGGTCGACAGGCACAGGATGGCCATGACTTCCGAGGCGACTGTGATGTCGAAACCGCCCTCGCGCGGGAAACCGTTGGCGACGCCGCCGAGCGAACAGATGATCTCGCGCAGCGACCGGTCGTTCATGTCCATGACGCGGCGCCAGACGACACGGCGGGTGTCGATGCCGAGCTCGTTGCCCCAATAGATATGGTTGTCGATCAGCGCCGACAGCAGATTATGGGCGGTGGTGATGGCATGGAAATCGCCCGTGAAGTGGAGGTTCATGTCCTCCATAGGCACGACCTGCGCGTAGCCGCCACCGGCGGCACCGCCCTTGACGCCGAAATTCGGTCCGAGCGAAGCCTCGCGGATGCAGACGATGGCCTTCTTGCCGATGCGGTTGAGGCCATCGCCCAAGCCCACCGTCGTCGTCGTCTTGCCTTCGCCGGCCGGTGTCGGGTTGATGGCGGTGACGAGGATCAGCTTGCCGTCCTTGTTGCCCTTCACCGACTTGATGAACTCGGCCGAGATCTTCGCCTTGTCGTGGCCGTAGGGCAGAAGATGTTCGCTCGGAATGCCGATCTTCTGGCCGATCTCCTGGATCTGCTTCTTCCTGGCGCCGCGCGCGATCTCGATGTCGGACTTCACTTCGGCCATGACGGCTTCCCTCTGAATTGAACGGATTCGATTACTGTGGTCGCAAGCCCGGCACTGCAGGCGCGGGCATGTTCTACCCCTGTCGCTGCCGCGGCGTCAACTTTCATGCAACTATGTTTCCTACGAAGAAAGTGCCTCTGCGGTCGGCTGCCCTGCTACAGGTTCTTTTTTCGCGCCGGTCGCCGCGCCGTATAGAAGCCAGAGCAGGCGCGGTTCCGCCGTCTCAAAACAGCCGCGTAATACGCGAAAAGCGACAGAAGCAACGGCGCAAATTCACCAGCGCCGGCTGCGCGGAACAATCCGCTACTGCGTCAGCACGTTGCTGATCTCGACCATGTTCGAGCGGACCCTGAGTATGTAAAACCCCATCGTCGTCAGATGTGTCGGCAACAGCCAGCCGTCCTCGCGGCCATTGGCGATGATGAAGGGCTGGATGCGCAGCGCCGAGACGAATTGCGCGTCCATCGTATCCCACAGGTTCTGCAGGTGCTTTTCCTTGATGACGTCCTCGAAGTCGGCCTGCGCGCCCTTCATCAGCCCGTAATAGGCATAAAGCTGGCCATAGGCGAACCAGAAGCGGTCGTCGGCACGGGTGTCGAACCAGCCATTGTTGTGGTTTTCGGCACGCTCCTTGAGGATCGCCGAGGTCGAGCCGATGTCGGACGAGATGCGGTCGATATACTGCTTGAGATTGTCGGCGCGGGCATCGAACGTGGCCTGGCAGGCTGCCAGACGGGCGTTGAAGGAACGCAGCTTGCGCACCGCGTCGCGATAATAGCTCGGCGTCGGCGTCTTGGGACCAAACGGGTTCAAGCCGAAGTACCAGGTTTCCTCATCGAACTGCAGATTGCCGCGGGCGTCCTGCAGGTCGGCGTCGATCTGCGAGGTGGTGCGGACGCGGCCGAGATTGTCGGCAAGCTCGGTCGCCGTGCGCCGCACCGCCTGGTTGATGCCGCGCTGGAACGAAGCCTTGTTGTCCATGAACGGCGTGTGGTCCCAGTCGATGCCGAACAGGCCGAGCTTGTAGAGGATCATCGACGACACCCAGGCATTCTGGTTGACGTTGAAGTCGGTCAGGTCGGCCGCAACCTGGGCAATGGCTGAATTTCCGCAGGTCTTGGCCGTGTCGGTGCCGGCGCCTGCAGAGACCTGTTCACCGGCGGAGCTGTTGCGCTTTTCGAACGTGTATTTGTCGACGTAATTCGGGTCGAAATTGTTCCACCACTGGGTGGCGTAGAAGAAATTAATGTAGAGGCCGATCAGCACGACGACAGCCAGGCCGAGCACCGCCTTCAGGATCCAGCCGCGTTGCGTGTACCAGCGCCCCGCCCACAGGAACGGCCACAGGATCGCGCCGATGAGCAAGCCGATGCCGCGGCCAATCCACTGGAAAATCCGGGTGAAGAAATTCACGATCGGATCAAGCATGGCGATGTCACCCCCTCAGTCAGTCAAGCCGTAGAGGCGTGTGCGAAACGCCACCTTGTCCTTCAAATATGTGGTTTTCAGAACGTCCACAACATGCGATCGCCAAGCGTCGCTGAAGCCGTCATAATCCCTGTAGAAGCCCGGCTTGTTGAAGACGTAACGCGAGACGAAGTCCTGCGGCACGAAGTCCGAGATCAGCTGGTTGGTCAGCCAGGCGTCTTGATGGTCCGGCTTGGCGCGGATCACCAGGAAGCGCTGCTGCGGGAACACATCCTCTATCTTGAGATGGCCAAGTTGGGCGATCTCGCGCTTGGCGGCGTTGAGGAAGGGAAAATTGCCGTCCCTGGTGATCAGATCGGCGTGGCCGTGGATCCAGGTCTGCAGCCAGACCTTATCGACGTCGGTCAGATTGCGGTCGGGCTCGGCGTCGCGGATCAGGGCGCGCACCACCATTTCGGCGCGATGCTCGAGATAGCCGGAGGTTTCGATCCATGAGGCGCGAGGCAGCTCGATGCGGCCGGTCGAAGCGAGGAACTTGAACACCTTGTCGGCGTCATGGATCGAGAGATAGCTCACCTGCCACGGCCGCGAGCGGCGGAAGCCGGGCGCTGCCGGGTCGCTGATCACCGTCGTCACGTCGGGATCGACGAACACATAGAGCCCGCCGAAATGGCTGGTCCAATAGGCGTTGTGGCGGAAGATCACCTGGTCCGGCACCAGCGCATTCTCGCGGATGTCGCCGCAGACCTTCGCCAGCTCGACCATGTGTGCAAGCATGGCATTGTCGCGCCAGGCATCCGGTTCCTGCTTCAGCCGGTCGACCAGCTTGCCGAGCTCGGCGGCCTTGCCCAGCACGTCCTCGGCCGACAGCACCTTGAACTCGACCTGATTGATCGACAGCAGATCCTCGATGTCGTCGACCTTGGGGACTGAATCCTCGATCTCGCCGTAGATGACGTCCTTGATTGTCAGCGCATCGATGGCGCGCTGGTTCTTCGACATGAACTCGTACATCAGCAGCGAGGTGTTGGAGAAAGCCGTGTGCACCACCGGCAGGTCGATCTGCGACGGCGTCAGGATGATGAAGCGGCGGTTGACCTCGTTCGGATCGAGGTAGCTGTAGTCGCCGCATTCCTCGGCGACCTGCGGCGAAAAGCCGGTACGGTCGATCTCGAAGCTTTTCAGCTTGGTCGGCTTCAGCCCGAAGGCGACCATCGCCTTGTTGTAGCGCTGGATCAGATGCGGCTCGTCGACCGTCAGCAGCCGGCCGTAGATCAGCTCGTTGTCGCGTAGCAGGTCGGGTTTCTTGGCAGGACTCATGCGCGTAGTCCCAACGGATCTTGCGCTGGATGACCGAGCTCCAACGCTGACGCCCCCCTCTCCCCGTTCTTCACGGGGAGAGGGTAAGGGTGAGGGGCAGCACAAACGGTCAAGGACATGTCTCTCCATAGCCTTTGGCGGCGACAAATCGAAGATCCCGCGTTTCGATATGGCGTTCGAGGCGCCCTTCGATCGCAGCCACCACTGTTTCAAGGACTGCTTCCCGCTCCTTCAATACGTCTACGTTCCAAAAGCGAAGGATAGACCAGCCATCGGAGACGATGAAGCGATCTCGGATTCGATCATATTGGCTGCCGACATGCTGACTGCCATCGACTTCGACGACGAGCTGGCAGTCTCTGCAGGCGAAATCGACGAAGTAAGAGCCTATCGGCAACTGCCGTACGAATTTATGGCCGTTCAGTCTGCGGTCGCGCAATTCCAGCCAGAGCGCGGTTTCTGCATCGTTGTCGGATTGACGCAGGCGCCTTGCGCGCTTGGTTGTGTCTATTTCTGGCCCACGCATGCGCTGCCCCTCACCCTTACCCTCTCCCCGTGAAGAACGGGGAGAGGGGGGCGTCAGCGTTTGAGCCACGTCTTTCAGCGTTGCTGTGGGAGCTTATGCATCGCACCGGAAACAGTGCTATCCGGTGAGAAGGAAGATCACGCATTCCACATTCCCTTCTTCTTCAACTCCTCGATCTCGCGGACGGCACGCTCCCGCAGACGGGTGTCGCGGATCATCTTGGTCACCGCCGCATCGTCCGACTTGTCGGAATAGCGGAATTCGGAATCCGCGTAGCGGTTGATCTCCTGCATGACCATGTCCATCGAGAACGGCCCGCGCAGTTCCTCGATCATCGCCTTCTTGTCGTCGTAGCTTTTGTGCATGAAGGCTTCCGGCTTTTCGAACCACTCGTCGGGCAATTCGATGTCCATGGCGCGCATCTTGATCGCGTCGGTGACGTTCTTGATGGCGCGGCCGGTGAAACGCGGCTCGGCATCCTTGATCAAGTGCAGATAGGTGCCGATATCGGCCATCGACTTCGGCGCGCCGTTCTCCTTCATGTAGCGCTCATAGACCTCCATCAGCCCGTCTTCCTGCGGCTTCTCATGCTCCTCGTAAGCCTCCATCACCGCGCGCTGGATTTCCTGAGCGGCATAGAGCTTGTGGTCGCCGAGCGGGATCTTGTGGTTCTTGCCGGCGAGCAGGACGAAGATGTCGATGTAGTCGTCGCGGCTCTGCGGGCCGTCGACCAGCCAGCGGGCGCCGGCGCGCTGGCGCAACGCGTCGTCGACGTTTTCGGGGTAGTTGGAAAACATGCCGAACGAGCAATTGCCGCGCACCACGGTTGCCGCACCGGCAAATGCGTCCATCAGCACACCGGTGATTTCCTGCTGGCCGGCCGAGGCGCGGTCGTCTGAGCGGCGTGCGGCGACCTGGTCGATATCGTCGATGGTGCCGAAGCCGATGACGCGCGGGTTCAGCACATTGTTGATGAACTGGCGGCAGTTCTGGCCGGACTTGCCCTGGTAGGAGGAGATCTGGTCGACGCCGAAATTTTCGTAGGCGAAGGGATAGCCGGCGACCTGGCAGTAACCGTTGACGAGGCCGGCGATCATCTGGATCAGCGTCGTCTTGCCGGTGCCGGGCGCGCCGTCGCCGATAAACGTGAACAGGAAGCCGCCAAGCTCGACGAACGGGTTCAGCTCGCGCTCGAAGTCGTACGCCATCAGCATCTTGGCGAGCTTTACCGACTGGTACTTGGCGATGTGGTTGCCGACGACCTCTTCCGGTTTCTTGAAGGTCATCACCAGCGGTTTTGCCCGCTTGCCAGGGGCGACGTCGAAACCATCGAGGGTAAAATCGTCGACGTCGATGCGGATATGGGCGTTCTCGAACGGGCCGATGCCGTCGAAGCGGCCCTTTCGCGCCAACAGCCCGTCGATGGCTACGCGGGCAAAGGCGCGGGCGCGGGTCATCAGGTCGGCGTCGTCCTTCGAACCTGCTATCGCCCTGTCGAGCCCGGCCACGATCGACTTCACCGCATCCTGCGGGGTGTCGAACAGAAAGTCCGGCTCGGGCGTGTCGTTCGGCGCCTCGCCGTCGCTGTCGATCAGCTGGAACAAATAGGAGGCGAGGCTGAAGGCGGAGATGTAGGCAGAGGCCGACAGCAGCTTCTTGAAGGTGGCAGCTTCGTCGCCTTCGAGCGGCGCGCGGGCGTTTTTCGCCTGCAGGCTTTCGAGGTCGGAGCCTTCGGCAAAGACGTCCGATATGGCCAACGCGATTGCCGCGCCGCGCCGGGTGCGAAACAGCAGCATGTGCTGCGCAATGCTCAGCAACTGGTCGTCGGGATGGACGGCGGCGACGGTCTTGGAAAGCTCGACCTCGCGCGTGCGCCTGACCGAGCCGACCGAGACGGTCGAGACGAAGCGGCGGTTGGTGCCGGCAAGAGCGGTACCGGATTCGCGCGAAGGGTCCTCCAGTACGACGATGCGGGTGAGGAAGCTCTGCGCCGTGGCGCGGTGCTTTTCAATTGCCGCTTCCGAAATCGTTGTCAGGCCGGTGTCCATGGGTACCTCATGTCAATCGCACTCCGCCTCGTGCCTTCTGCTATTTCCGTCCGAACAGGCTGGCCGCATACTCGATCGCGAAGATCAACAAAAACATCAATGCATAGAAGGAAGTAAAAGCAACGATAGCATCGAAAGCAGTCCCTATTCCGCCAACAGCTACACCAATTCGAAACCCTGTGAAGGGCACATACAAGGACAATATGAGGATCGTAGAGGCAACTCCGGCGAAGCCGGTGAGACTGGCATTTTTGAGGGAATTCGTTGATGCCAACGCGCCGCCAATTGCTCCGGATAAGACAGCTGCGCCAGCGATGGCGGTAGAGACTCGTTCTGGAACTAGATATTGCAACAAAGCGGCGATGAGCCACGCCGCCAAATTTACGATGACCACGGCAGTGCCGCGGTGTGATGTGGGTGCTGGTGCTGCCGTCTCGTTGTCAGACATCTGAGATGACCTGCCCTTTGGACAGGATGTGGACCTTGTAGCCCGAAAAGATCTTCTGCGCCTCGCCGGCGGCATAGAGCGCCTGATAGGCCTCGTGCGGGATCAGCGCATGGTTCTCATAGCTCGACACGCCCTGGCGCGCGGCCTCGAGATCGTCGGTATTGATGAAGAATTCCTGCGTCGTCTTTTCGCTCGAGAACAGCCCCTTGCGGCCTGGCTTCTCGGCCTTGGAAAAGACCTCCTGGATGGTCCAGGTCAGCAGCCAGGCGTTTTCCGGCTTGCGCACCTTGGCCAGCACTTCGCTTACCGTCGAATTGTTGTCGGTAATCCCTGCAGAATAGAACGGGCCGAGCACGACGCGACGCAGCTGCTTGGGATGCAGCGGTTCGAAATCCTTGTCGAGGTTGACCGCGATGGTCGCCGGCGACAGCGTGTAGGCGGAATTCTTCTCGGTGAAATCGTCGAAACGGTGGGCGAGCTCGGGATTGAGCAGGCCGTCGACCGGCAGCGGAATGTCGACCCTCTCATTAAGCTTGCCGCCGGAGTCGACCAGTTGCCGGATCATGTCATCCGAGGAATCCTCGACCGTCACCATATAGACCAGCGGCAGGTTGGCGCTGCCATCGAAGCAGGCCCAGTGGACCAGATAATAGGGCCGCAACGTCTTCGGATTGACCGAAACCTTGGCCGTCTGGGCCAGCGTGAACGGGCCAAAGGTGGTCTCGCTCTTGACGTCTTCGAGGTAGAGCCGCTCGGCCATCGATTTCTGCAGCGCTTCGGGAAATTCCTTGTGGCGCAGGATGAAGTCCGCCATTTCCTCGCGCAGCTCGCCGGCCAGCGGGAGGTTGGCGAGGCGCGCATCGGCCTGGAGGCGGTCGTTTTCCAGCTCGAGCAGGTTCTGAAAGACCGGAAAACCGCTTTCGGCGCGCGAGATGCGGAACGTCTCGGTGAAGCCCAGCCGGTTGCGCCAGCATGAGAACGACTTGTCGAGCCGCGCAATATATTCGGCGACGATCTTGGCGACGATGCCGTGCCGGTAGAGCGGCGAGCGATCGTCGCGCATGAACACTTCGAGGCCGCCAAGTGCCGCCGCGATCGCCGAGAAATAGCGCGCCGCCGCTTCGTTTTCGGGGGTCATGCTGCCAGCCCTTGGGAGCAGTGCACGTGCAGCAATTACGACTGCACGTAATTTGCCGAATTGTGCTTCTTCATCACGTCGTCGAAGCGGCGGGCGAAGGCATCGTCGGCGAGCTTCTTGCGGCGCTGGATGTCGGCGGTGGCGACCATGTTCTTCTCGTGCATTTCAAGCAGATCGCCAATGTGCTTCTGCGAGGCAGCACCAATGCCGGCCATGGTCTCTTCGGCGGTGTTGTCGACCTGGCTGCCCAGCGTGTTGATCTTGTGGGCGACATCCTGTTGGGCGGCGGTCTTCAGCGAATCTTCCAGCGCCTTGTACAGCACGATGCGCTGCTCGGTATCGATGGTCAGCTTGTTGATCAGCGTCGATTGCGCCGCGATCTGGTTGTTGAGCGAATCGACGAAGGTCTGGAACATCGAGGTGTAGCGCTCCAGCGTCTGGCTTTCGGCCAGCAATTCCTGCTCCTTGGCCTGCTTCTCGTTGTATTCCGTGGCCAGTTTCGAACGCTCGCCTTCAAGCTGCGTGCGCTCCTTCTGGCTGGTCGAGGCGGCGATCTTGTTCTCGATGTCGAGCAGCATCGGGTTGAGCTCCTCGATGCGCTTCTGCACGGTCTCGAGATTGGATATCGTGGTCTTGCGGCGCTCGATCACCTGCGACAGGCTGGCCTCGGAGGTTTTGTAGCGCGTGTCGAGAACCTGCTTCTGCGCCTTGAGGATGCCGACGATGGTGTCGGACTTCGCCAGCAGCTCCTGCAAATTGCCGGCCAGCGACATGTTGCGGACGCGGTCGGTGCGCATGCGCTGCTTGCGCTGGCTGGAGAAGACGCCGACGAAACTTTCCCAGCCGGTGTAGTTCTTCATGCTCTCGAATTCGGCGCCGAAGACGTTGGTGGCGTCCTCGAGGCCGATGATCAGGTCGGCGATATTGCCTTCCATCACCTTCTGCTGCTTCAGCACATCCTCGATGCGGGCATTCTCGATGTCGAAATTGGCGTCGCCGATCTTCTTGTCGGCGGTGGCGAGCGTGTCGAGCACGGCACCGGACTGCTCAATCTTGGTGCGCATGTCCTGCACGACCTGCTTGGTCTTGGCAATCTCGGCATCGAAATTCTGCAATGTCGCCATTGGGGCCTCCCGCTTCGGCATCGGTTTCGTTTCGCAAACCGCCGCGAATATATGTGCCGGGTTTGGCGAATGAAAGACGGAAGACATGGGATTACAGGAAAACAAAGAATTTCAGGAGGCGACTGCAGGATAATCAAGCCATGATTACGCTGTAACTGCCGGCCGGTCAGGCACCGCTTCGACCTCGGCTGGACTTTTGCTCGGGAGCGACGCTCAGGGCTTGGGATCGGCTTTGAGGTAGGCGATGACGTTGGCGATGTCATCGTCGCTGGTCAGGCCGGAGAAGGCCATTTTGTTACCGGGGACCTTCTGCCGGGGCGCGCGCAGGTATTCGGCAAGGTTTGTTTCGTCCCAGACCAAACCGGCGGCGCCGGCATCCTTCATCGCCTGCGAGTAACGGCTGAGATAACTGTCCGCGGTGCCGGCGGTGCGGCCGACGACACCAAGCAGATGCGGGCCGACCTTGTCGCGGTCGCTCGTTGCCTCGTGACAGACCATGCATCTGTTGAAGACCTTCTTGCCGAGAGCAGCATCGCCGTCGGCATGCGCGGCAACGATGCCGGCAATGAGGAAAGCAGTTGCAGACGAAATTACTCGAAGCATGGGAACTCCCGACGGCTCTGGCAGTGGATCAAAATAGGCAGCACGCTCAACAAAGGCCGCAATGGCGCGATTGCGGAACGAATGTCAGCCGGGAGGTCGGATGAAAGCAATAGCGCTGGTTTAGGCTTTGGTGAAGCCGATGAAATCGTCTGGGGCGGCGCGGCCCATTTCCTCTTCCCAATGGCGGCGGCAGAGCGAGACATAGACGTCCTTGCCGATCGCCACCTGTTCGCCCTGTTTGGCCACCTTGCCGTCGGCGCCGAGGCGCACCACCATCGTCGCCTTGCGGCCGCAGCGGCAGATGGTGCGCACCTCGCGCAGGTCGTCGGCGATCGCCAGCAGGGCGCGCGAGCCGGAAAACAGCTTGCCTTGGAAATCGGTGCGCAGGCCGTAGCACATGACCGGGATGTTCAGCCGGTCGGCGATGCGGGCGAGTTGCCAGACCTGCTCCTCTTCGAGGAACTGCGCCTCATCGATAAAGACACAATGGACCGTGGCGTGGTCATGATGCTCGGCGACCCGGGCGAATAGGTCGTCGCCGTCGCGGAACATCTCGGCTTCCGTCTCCAGGCCGATACGCGACGAGATCAGCCCGGTATCGCCCTTGCGATAGTGGCCGGCGATGAACAGCATCGTCGTCATGCCGCGCTCGCGGTAATTATACGAGGCCTGCAACAACATCGTCGTCTTGCCGGCATTCATCGTCGCATAGTGGAAGTACAGCTTGGCCATGCCGTCCTTTTAAGCCGAGTTGCAACAAAGCGGGGAGGGGGAGCGCCTACATTCCACCGGGAAAAGACGACTTCCATCCGGAAAGCGGCGGGCGTGTCGTTGATCGACCAGCCTGCGCCGTTGATCGTGGTTGCCTTAGTGCTTGAAACCGCAGCAGAATGGTGTTTGGCTGACGGAACAAAGGTGGAGATAAAACCGCCACTTCGCTTCACCGAGAACTGAAATGGGAGAATTTCTATGTCGCGCATGAATTCATTCGTCGCCGGTCTCGGCCTGGCGGCTTTTCTATCCACGACTGCGGCCTTCGCCGGCGATCCGGAAAGCTGCAAGGCGGTTCGTCTGTCGGATGTCGGCTGGACCGACATCCAGGCGACAACCGGTATAGCCTCGGTGCTGCTCACCGCGCTCGGCTACGAGCCGCAGGTAATCCAGCTTTCGGTGCCGGTGACGATGGCGTCGCTGAAGAACAAGGACCTCGATGTCTTCCTCGGCAACTGGATGCCGTCGATGACCAACGACATCAAGGACTACACCGCAGAAGGCTCCATCGAGACCGTGAGCGAGAATTTGAGCGGTGCCGGCTACGGCATCGTCGTGCCGACCTATGTCGCCGACGCCGGCGTCAAGACGCTGACCGATCTCGGCAAGTTCAAGGACAAGTTCGACGGCAAGATCTACGGCATCGAGGCCGGCAATGACGGCAATCGTATCATCCTCGACATGATCAAGAACCCGGCCGACAATCTCGAAGGCTTCGAGCTGGTCGAATCGTCCGAAGCCGGCATGCTCACCCAGGCCGAGCAGTCGATCAAAAACAATGAATGGATCGCCTTCCTCGGCTGGACGCCGCATCCGGTGATGGGCGCCATGAAGATCACCTATCTCGACGGCATGGGCGACACTGGCTTCGGCGCCGCCACCGTGCATACGATCGTGCGCAAGGGCTATACGACCGAGTGCCCGAACGCCGGCAAGTTCATCACCAACCTGAAGTTCAACCTGGACATGGAAGGCGAGATGATGGACGCGATCCTGAAGGGCGGCGACGCCAATACGGTCGCGACCGACTGGCTGAAGAAGCACCCGGACGCGGTTGCTCCCTGGATCGCCGGCGTCACCACCTTCGACGGCGGCGACGCGGCGGCAGCGGTGAAAACAGCGCTCGGAAGCTGACCCGACCATCTGGCATGACGAGACAAGGGGCAGCCACGGTAGAAATGGCTGCCCTTTTTCATATCCTGTGACAAGATGACCGTCCGGCAAAGGACGGCGCCGGCAGAAGAGGGGCTAGATGGATCCGATCTCCAAATTCCTGGTCAGCTACAAGATCCCCATAGGCGCGTGGGGGAAGGCGTTTTTCGGCTTTCTCACCGACAATTTCGACACCGTCTTCAGGGCTTTCTCCAACAGCCTCAACTTCCTGCTCGATGGCATCGTCGACGGGTTGCTGTTGCTGCCGCCGGTTCTGCTGATCGCCCTGATCGCTTTGCTCGCCTATTTCCTGCAGCGTTCGAAAGGCCTTGCTTTGGCGGTGTTCATCGGGTTGCTGTTCATCCTCAACCAGAACCTGTGGAAGCAGACAGTGGAGACGCTGGTGCTGGTCGTTGCCGCCGCCGCCGTCTCGATGGCCATTGGCGTGCCGCTCGGCATCTGGGCCGCGCACAAGCCGAAGATCTATCGCGTCATGCTGCCGGTGCTCGACCTGATGCAGACGCTGCCGACCTTCGTCTACCTGATCCCGGTGCTGACCCTGTTCGGCCTCGGCAACGCGCCCGGCCTGATCGTCACCATCATCTTCGTCATCCCGACCTCGGTTCGGCTCACCCATCTCGGCGTCACCTCGGTGCCGAAATCGATCGTCGAGGCGGGCGAAGCGTTCGGCGCCACCAAGCGCCAGCTGCTGTGGAAGGTCGAGCTGCCTTCGGCACTGCCGACCATCATGGCTGGGCTGACCCAATCGATCATGTTGTCGCTGTCGATGGTGGTGTTCGCCGCCCTGATCGGCGCCGGCGGCCTCGGCACAGAGATCAACCGGGCGCTCGGGTCGCGCCGGATCGACCTCGGGCTTGAGGCAGGTCTGGCCATCGTCGTGCTCGCCATCGTGCTTGATCGAATGACGCGCATCGGCGTGGGAGGCAAGAAATGACCGTCGCCGTCGATTTCAGGAATGTCGACATCGTCTTTGGCGCCGACCAGGCCGGTTCGCTGGCGCTGATCGACAGCGGCGCCACCCGTGCCGAGATCCTCGAACAGACCGGTAACGTGCTGGGCTGTGCCGGTGCCAGCCTCACCGTGCACGAGGGTGAGATTTCGGTGCTGATGGGCCTGTCCGGCTCCGGCAAGTCGACGCTGCTCAGGGCCGTCAACCGGCTGAACGTCGTCTCGCGCGGCCAGGTGCTGGTCAAGGACGGCGATGGTACGGTCGACGTCGTCACCTGCGACGAGGCGACGCTTCGGCGGTTGCGGCAAAAGCAGGTGGCAATGGTGTTCCAGCAGTTCGGCCTGCTGCCTTGGCGCACAGTGGAGGAAAATGTCGGCCTTGGCCTTGAGCTCGCCGGCGTACCGGAAGCCGAGCGCAAGGAGCGGGTGAGCAAACAGCTGAAGCTGGTTCATCTCGACCAGTGGTCGAAGAAATACGCGCATGAGCTTTCCGGCGGCATGCAGCAGCGCGTCGGCCTGGCGCGCGCCTTTGCCACCGAGGCGCCGATCCTACTGATGGACGAGCCGTTCTCGGCACTCGACCCGCTGATCCGGACCAAGCTGCAGGACGAGCTGTTGCAGCTTCAGGCCGAGCTGAAGAAGACCATCATCTTCGTCAGCCACGACCTCGAGGAGGCGCTGAAGATCGGCACCCACATCACCATCATGGAGGGCGGGCGCATCGTGCAGACCGGTGCGCCGGAAGACATCGTGCTGCGGCCCGCCAACGACTATGTCCGCGACTTCATCGCCAATGTGAACCCGCTCTCGGTGCTGACCGCCTGGAACGTCATGCGCGACCGCCGCGACCTCGAGCACGGCGAGAACGGCTGGGTGTGGCTCGACCGGCGCAAGACGACGCGCTTCAAGATCGACGAGCATGGGCTGGTGGCGGCGGCCGAGCGCGACGGCAAGCCGGCGGTATGGGTGTCCTGCGCCGATGTCGAAGCCCAGGCGGAAGAGACGGCGCAGGTGTTCTGGGCCAATCCCGGCACCTCGCTGAAGACCGTGATGCTGGCCATGCATCGCTCGCAGACTGCACCGGTGGCGCTGTTCGACGATCAGTCGCGCTTCGTCGGTGCCATCGGCGTCAGGGATGTGCTGAGCGCGGTGCTTCGAAGGTAGTTTTTCTCCTTGGGGAGAGAACCAAGACCAACGCCGAGTTCTGTCGCGCCCCCCTCTGTCCTGCCGGACATCTCCCCCACTTGGGGGAGATCGGCGGTTTCGCAGACGGCTCTCACACTCCAACGTTTGTAGTTGGCGAAATCGGCGACGACAGCCAATTTCCTCACCTGTGGAGGAGATGTCCGGCAGGACAGAGGGGGGCGCGAAGGAACGCCAGCTTAGCCCGATACCGCAAGCTAAACCGCCAGCGGCAGGCGCAGCTCCGTCAACAGGCCGCCATCGGGATGGTTGGACAGGCTGACTTCGCCGCCGGCGCCGCGGGCGATATTGCGGGCTATGGTCAGGCCGAGGCCGAGGCCGCCGGTCTGGCGGTTGCGCGACTGTTCCAGGCGCACGAACGAGCCGAACACGGCGTCGAGCTCGGCCTGCGGTATGCCCGGCCCCTCGTCGCGGATCGCCAGCGTGATGGTCCTGTCCGATTGGCGCAGGCTGAGATGCGCCTTCTTGCCGTACGTCACCGCATTCTGGACGAGGTTGGTGACGCAGCGCCGCAGCGCGACCGGCCGCGCTATGCAGATCAGGCCGCGCGAGCGCGCATCGTCATTGTCGAACGAAACCTCTTTGTAGCCGTCGGCGACCGATTCGACGAGCGACCAGAAATCGATCCTCTCGCTCTTCTCCTCGGTCACCTCGAAAGTGGCGAAGTCGATGACCGAGCTGGCAATGCCTTCGATGTCGGCGAGGTCGTGCCCCAGTGCGGCGCGAATGGTCGAATTCCTGAGCAGTTCGAGGCGCAGCCGCATCCTGGTCAGTGGCGTGCGCAGGTCGTGCGCGAGCGCCGCAGCGAGGTGCTCGCGGTCCTCGACATAGGCGCGCAGCCTTGCCTGCATGGCATTGACCGCCTTCGCCGCGGTACGCACCTCGCGGCTGCCGCTCTCGGCGATCGGCGGGCTCTTCAGGTCCTCGCCGATCCGCTTCACCGCGGTCTCCATCATCCGGTAGGGCGCCGTCAGCCGGCGCAGCGACCAGATCGAGGAAGCCACCACCAGCCCGGCGATCAAGGCATAGAGCGGCAGGCTATCGAAGCTCAGTATCGGCCCGGCCGGCGTGTTCGGTTCGGTGAAGTTCAGCCATTGGCCGTCGGCAAAGCGAAGCGAAGCGGTCAGCTTGTCGCTCTGGGCGAAATCGGCGGCCAGCACCAGCAGGTCGCGCTCGACCTGGCCAACATCGGGACCGGCGACCGTCCCACCGGGAGCGTCGGCTTCGTGCGTTGCCGGGTCGCGGCGGACCCGCGCGTCGGTGATGCCGAACTTCGATAGCCGACCGACCAATATGTCCTCCAATTCGGCCAGCTCGTCGTCGCCGGCTATCGACGAAGTGACGGCGGGCGTGCCGGAGACGGTGAGCGCGTAAGTGGCGTTGAACAGGCCGGAGGCCGTCGCCTTGCGCTGTTCCGGCGTAGCATCATGCATCAGCTGTACCAGCGAGAAGGCGCGGTCGTTGAGCCGGTAGAGATCGACGACTTCATTGGCGGCGGCACGGTCGCGCGAAACGATGTAGAGGGTCGCGATCTGGCTGATCAGCAGGCCGGCGATGACGATGAGCAGCACCCAGGCCGGCAGCGTTTGCGGCAGAATGCGTCTCATTCGGAGGTCGTCTCAGGCAGGAACTGATAGCCGCCGCTGCGCACCGTCAGGATCAGCTTCGGCGTTTTCGGGTCGTCCTCCATCTTGCGCCGCAGCCGGCTGACCAGAATGTCGACGCTGCGGTCGAAGCTGTAGCCGCTGTCGCCGCCGGACAGCTCGATGAGCTGCTCGCGGCTCAGTACGCGTTGCGCGCTCTTGACGAAGGTCTGCAGGAGATTGAATTCGGCCATCGTTAGCTCGATCCTGACGTCGCCGGGCGCCATCAACCGGCGGCGCGAACAGTCCATCGTCCAGCCGGCGAAATGGTAGATCTGCCGCGAAGCGGCACGTCGCGGTTCGGCGGTGCCATTACGCCTCAAGACGGCACGAATGCGTGCGAGCAGCTCGCGCGGATCGAAGGGTTTCGGCACGTAGTCGTCGGCGCCCATCTCCAGGCCGACGACGCGGTCGGTGGTCTCGGTGACCGCGGTCAGCATGATGATCGGTGTCGAATAATTGGCGCGCAACTCGCGGCAGAGCTCCAGGCCGCTCTTGCCGGGCAGCATGACGTCCAGAACGATCAGGTCGACCTGGGCGCGGCGCAGCACGGTCTCCATCTCGGTGCCGTCGGCGGCGACCGATGTATGCAGCCCTCGCTTCTGGAAAAATTCCTGAAGCAGGTCGCGAATGCCCTTGTCGTCGTCGACGATCAGTATGTGGGGGTCGGATTTCACAGGAAACCTGTCATTTGTGGATCGCCCAAGCGGTGCTTCGGCCGTCAGCCAGACGATAGAATTCAGGCCATAAGTTGGCCAGTGGAGATCGGCAGCTCGATCCGGGCCGCCCAGAAACAATCCAGAAACAAAATTCTACAATCCGGAAAAACTGCCGAAAAAAAACAAAGGCATAAGTGGTGCCGTGGCGGTCAGGTCATCGGCTGCGACACGCGTTACGGGATTACGGACAGACCAATGCAAAGGTTCTCGATCAGTCTGATGGGTGCGTTGCTTTCCATTTCGCTCGTCACGGCTGCGGTCGAACATGCCGATGCAAAGCTGGCCGATGCAAAGGCGGCCAATTCAAAGGCGGCCGATGCAAAGGTGGCGACCACCCGCAGCGAGCGTTGCATCGATCTGAACCGCCAGTTTGACGAAGCCCTCGAAACCCATGCCGCGGCAACGCAGGTCACCGCGGCGAAAGCACTTCAAAGAAAGGGAAACCGGTTCTGCGCCAACAAGAAACAGGCACAGGGAATCCGGATGCTCGCGAACGCTTTGAAGCTGCTTGGAGTGACACCGATCGATCCCGTTCAGTGACACTCAATCCGATCTGCACAAAAAGGAAGTGAAGCCATGAAAAAGTCCCTCCTCTCCGCCCTCGGTCTCGCCATCGCGCTGGCCCTCTCGATGCCGGTTCTCGGCGCCAGCAGCGCCAATGCCGCGACCACCACCCCGGCTGCGACGACAACGACGACCGCTGCGCCGGCCAAGGCCGTGAAGAAGGTCGCTGCCAAGAAGACCGTCAAGAAGCACAAGAAGCACGCGGTCAAGGCAGCTCCGAAGGCCTGATCAAGCGACATCTTCTGCCGTATGAGAAGACCGCTCCAGTTGCGATTTGCCTGGAGCGGTCATCTTTTGTTGCGTGCAGACAGTACGGCCGGTCCCGGCCCACACCGCCGGTTGAACGCCAAACGGCAGTTCCCACATAGGCATGGATTTGTGAACTGCGCTCGCCGGGAAGCCGATCGCGCGCGGTTGAATGGACGACCGCTTTTGCCCATGTCAAAATGACCGCAAAGCTGTCGTACGCAATTGCCGGTCCAATGCCTGAAATCACGACAAAACCCCGTACCAGCACGAAGCCGAAGGTCGAACGGCCGAAGCTCTACAAGGTCATCCTGGTCAATGACGACTTCACGCCGCGCGAATTCGTCGTGACGGTGCTCAAGGCCGAGTTCAAGCTCAGTGAAGACCAGGCACATAGGGTTATGATCACCGCTCACCGGCGCGGCGTCTGTGTCGTCGCCGTCTTCACCAGGGATGTCGCCGAGACCAAGGCGGCGCGGGCAACCGATGCCGGCAAGGCTAAGGGCTACCCGCTGATGTTCACGACGGAGCCGGAGGAATAGAGCTCCTCCCTCGCCCCGTTTGCAGGGAGAGAGAAGGGAACTACCGTCCTTCGCGGTACCACATCGAGCCCATCGCCAGAAGCAGCAGGCCGAGGCCGAGGAAGCCGCCGAACAGCGGCACGCGCGAGACGGCCTTGAGCACGCTGTCGTCGGTGGTGCGCAGGCCGATCCAGTCGTTGCCGGAGGCAGCGCCCGAGGCACGAACCGGGACGATGGAGGGCAGCGTGACAGTGCTGGTGAGATTGCCAATCGCCGAGGCCGGCGCCAGCCGGCGAACGCTGCCGCCGGTTGCCTCAGCCGGCGGTTTCAGCCGGTTCTCGGTGGAGACGACGTCGGTGAATTCCGGCGCGTTGACAGGCCCGACATGGGCCAATGCCGTCAGGTCGCCATTGCCGACCTGATAGAGACCGATTTCGCTGGTCTCGACGCTGCCGAGGAAGACGCCTGGCTCGGATTTCTCGAGCCTGACGATCAGTGCCTTGCCGGACGGCGTGATGACCTGCGCCGGGCCGGGGTCGTCGCTCATCGTCTGGCGGCGAATTTCAAGCACCATGCCGCGGCCGTCGGCGGTCAGCCGCTCCTCCTCGAGTTCGGGCTCCTTCATCAGCCAGTGGGCGATGCGTCGGTAGAGCTGGACATGCGGGCCGCCGCCCTCGAAGCCGCGCGCCCATAGCCAGCCCTGATCGGACAAAAGCATGCCGACGCGGCCTTCGCCCTTGCGGTCGAGCAGCAGCAGCGGCCGGTTGTCGGCGCCCTTCATCACCACCTCGCCCTCGGGGTTCTCGACGCCGATGGTGCGGAACCAGCGGCTCCAGTGCGGCGGCTCGGTTGCGGAGCCGTCGAGCCCGCGCGTGACCGGATGGCGCTGGCCGGTATCGGTGAGACGTGGGTAGAAGGCCTTGTCGATGACCTCGCCGGTCGGCATTGCCGGCAGCGCCGACATCAGCGGCGTGCGGGCGATCGAGCTTTCGCCGGCATATTCGGGGCCTGCCGCGATTAGCAGCGCGCCGCCTTTTTCGACATATTCGGAAATGTAGTCGTAATAGAGGATCGGCAGCACGTCGCGGTGCTGATAGCGGTCGAAGATGATCAGGTCGAAATCCTTGATCTTCTCGACGAACAGCTCGCGTGTCGGGAAGGCGATCAGCGACAACTCGTTGATCGGCGTGCCGTCCTGCTTTTCCGGTGGGCGCAGGATGGTGAAGTGCACGAGGTCGACCGAAGCGTCGGATTTCAGCAAATTGCGCCAGGTGCGCTCGCCGGCATGTGGTTCGCCGGACACGAGCAGCACGCGCAGATTTTCGCGGATGCCGTCGATCAGCGCGATGGCGCGGTTGTTGGTATCGGTGAGTTCGCCCGGTTCGTGGTCGATGGCGAGTTCGACGATGTTGCGCCCGGCGCTGGGAATGGTCACCTGCAGCGGCATCGCCTGGCCGATGTTGGCGTGCTCGACCGATACCTGCTCGCCGTTGACCGATACGCGGACATCGACCGGGCCGGTTTCGTTGTTGGTGGCGATGACGCGATAGGTCATGTCGAGCGGCTTGCCGACGAGGCCGAAGCGCGGCGCATTCTCGAAGCGGATGCGACGGTCCTTTTCATGGTCGTTGCCGGTAATCAGCGCATGCAGAGGGGCATTGAAGTCGGGTGCGCCAAGCGGCGCGTCATGCACCTCGCCGTCGGTGATCATGATGGCGCCGCCAATGCGCGACGGCGGCACGTCTCGGAAAGCATTTTCGAGCGAGGAAAACAACCGCGTCTCGGTGCGCTCGTCGGCGGCTTCGGACTTGCCGGCTTCGACGACACGGACGTCGAACTGCTTGAAGCGGCCGAGACGCTGCTGAAGCCCGGCCAAGGCCGCGTCGGTCTGCTTGGTGCGGTTGCCTATATCCTGGCTCTGGCTGCGATCGACGACGACGGCGACGATACTTTTCAGCGGCTCGCGCTCTTCGTCGAGGAATACCGGATTGAGCAACGCCGCAGCCAGCGCAATCAGGGCTGCCAGGCGGAAGATCGCGCCGCGCTGGCGAAACCAAAGGCCGACCAGCGCCAGCAGCAGCAGCGGCAACAGAACCACGGCGAGCAGCGGCCAAGTGATGAGCGGTTCGAAGGCGAGCGACCAATTCATGGTCTATTGCCCCAGCCGTTCGAGCAGCACCGGGACGTGCACCTGGTCGGATTTGTAGTTGCCGGTCAGCATGTACATCATGATGTTGACGCCGGCGCGCAGCGCATAGATGCGCTGCATCGGATCCGACGGCACGGTCGGCAATAGCGGGTCGCCATTCTCGTCGACCGCCCAGGCGCCGGCGAAATCATTGGCGGTGATCATGATCGGGGAAACGCCGTCGCCGGTGCGCACCGGGCGGTGCTCGGTGTTGCTGGCTTCGAGCGATGCCTCGACCCAAAGCGGGCTGCCGGCAAAGCGGCCGGGAAACTCTGGAAGGATGTAGAAGGATTTGGTCAGCACGTGGTCCGAAGGCACCGGTTCCAGCGGTGGCACGTTGAGGTTGCCGAGGATGTCGCGCAGCCGCTCCGTTGCGGGGCTGGTCGAATCCGCACCAATGCCGTTGGCGAACTGGTCGCGGGTGTCGAACAAGACCGTTCCGCCCTGCTGCATATAGGCGTCGATACGGGCGATGGCGGCCTCGCTCGGCATCGGGGCGGCGGGATCGATCGGCCAGTAGATCAGCGGGTAGAAGGACAGTTCGTCCTTCGAGATGTCGACGCCGGCCGGTGCTCCGGGTTCGAGCGCGGTTTTTTCGATGAGAAAGCGGGTCAGGCCTTCGAGCCCGGCGCGGCTGATCGAGTCGACACCCGGCTCGCCGGTCAGCACATAGGCGATCCGGGTCTTTGAAATGTCCCCGATCGCCTCCGTATCTCCCGGTTTGGCGTCGTCGGCACGCGCGACGTCCGCGTGGCCAATCAAGGCGCCGAGCGCAATCAGCAGGACGGCTGCCGTCGCCGCAGCACCGGGACGGCGCGGGCGGCGCGACAACAGGCCGCCCATCCAGAATACGGCAAGCGTGTCGAGCACCATCAGCACCAGGGTGGCCGTGACAAGCGGACCTTTGAGGTTGCGCTGCTCGTCGAAGGCATACTGGACGGTGGTGACCGGCACGGTGATCTCAGGCCGGGCCAGCGGCGTGAATGCGCTGTCGCCACCGAGCAGATTGTGAGCGAATACCCCCGTCTCGGAGCCGTAGAGGCCGGGCGGGTTTTCCAGCGTCACCGGCAGCGGGCCGGCGCCGGGCACCAGCGGCCTGGCGTCCGGCGTCGGCGGCACCAGCGTGCCGTCGGCGGCGATCATGCGATAAGGTGCCAGCGACGTGGCGGCGGCTTCGGCATTGGCGACCGCCGCTCCCTGGTTGCGCGACAGTTGCACGATGCGCCGCAGCATCTCGACGAAGCTGCCGGAGATCGGCAGGTTGGACCATGTCGCCTCGGGGGTGACGTGGAACAGCACGAGCGTACCCTTGTCCTTCTTCATCCCGGTCACCAGCGGCGTACCGTCGGCAAGGGTGGCCCAGGTGCGCTCGACGATATCGGGCGTCGGTTCGGCCAGCACCTGCCTGGTGACGGTGACCTCGGTGGGCGGCGCGAGGTCGGCGAAGGGGCCGGTTTTCGGGAATTCGGTGACCGGCTGCGGCGCCGTCCATGACAGCGCGCCGCCCAGCGAGCGCTCGCCTGTGCGGAGCCGGACCGGCAGCAGGTCGTCGTCATTGCCGGCAGCGGCGAGCCGCGAACCGGCAAAACGCACCAGCGTGCCGCCCTTGTCGACCCAGTCGACCAGCCTTTCCCGGGCCTGTTCCGGAATGGTGCCGACATCGGCCATGACGATCATCGCCGGTTTCTGATCGAGCAGTTGCGGGATGGCATCGGCGAGATCGACGCTGGACGGCTCGACGAGATCGGCGAAGGGCTGCAGGGCGCGGCGGATGTAGTAGAGCGGCGACAGCAGCGGTTGCGCCTGGTCGGCCTCGGCCTGCGACAGCAGCCCGACGCGGCGGCGTTTCGAGCTCTCATCGAGCACGCGGACGGCACCGGCCTGGCGTTCGCCATCGAGCGCGATGTAGGCGAAGTCGTTGCGGAGTTCGAACGGCACCGCCATCGTGGCGGTGGCGGTGGTTATGCCCGGGGCAAAGGTCAGCGTCGCGTCGGCGATGCGGAGGCCCTTGTCGTCGAAGGCGCCGGCCGTCACCTGTGCAGGTGCCGGATCGCCCGGTGCGCGGATGGCGGTCAGGGCGAAGCCGTCGACCTGGTTATCGGCGCCGGTCAGGCCGGTCAGCGACAGTCGGTCGGAGACGGCCCAGACGACGCGTGCTGCGTTCTTCGACAACAGCGTGTTGAAGGCGGCTTCGTCGCCTTGCGCCGCCAGGCCATCGGCGAGCACGGCAACGCTGGTGCCCGGCAGCGACTCCAGGGCTGATGCGACGCGGGCATAGACGGCGGGGCGGTCGGTCGGGATCGGGCGCGGCTTTGCCGCGCGCAGCCGGTTGAGCGCGGCAGCGGCATCGAAGGGACCGATCTCGGCATTCGGCTTCTCGGCGGTGAAAGCGATGAGCACCGGCACACCGTTCGAATTGGCATCGGCGATCAGCCGCTCGGCGGTGGCGACGCGCTTACCCCAGTCGGCGGCACTTGCCCAGTCATTGTCGATCACCAGCGCCAGGGCAGCGCCCTCGGCCGGCAGCTTTTCGCGCGGGTTGAAGACGGGCTCGGCAAGTGCTGCCACGATAAGCGCGGCCATCAGCAGCCTGAGCAACGTCAGCCACCACGGGCTCTGCTGCGGCGTTTCTTCGCGCCTCAGCACGCGGGCGAGAATCCTGAGCGGCGGAAACACCTCGGTTTGCGGCCTGGGCGGGGTCAGCCGCAGAAGCCACCAGATCACCGGCAGCGCCAGCAGGCCCCACAGCACCATCGGCGCCCCGAAGGAGAGCGGCAGCCAACTCATGCGCGAGCCCTCCCGGCAAAGGCGCCCTCGGCGGTCATCGCCATGTGGATGCGCACCAGCGCCTCGGAGGCAAGGCGGTCGGTATGATTGACGGTAAAGCTCCAGCCAAGCCGTTTGCACCACGCGGCCAGTTCCTGGCGGCGGGCGGCATAAAGCAGGCGATATTCTTCGCCCAGCATTTCGGCGCGGCCGGCGGTCAGCTTGTCGCCGGTCTCAGGATCGGTGAATTCGGTGCGCCCCGCATAGGGGAAGCTTTCCTCGGCCGGATCGGCGACCTCGATCAGATGGGCGCGCACGCCGTGGCGGGCGAGCACGTCCAGCCAGACTATGGTGTCCTCAACCGGGTCGAGGAAATCGCTGACGATGACGATGTCGCAGAAGCGGCGGATGCCGGACAGGTCGGGCTTTGCCGGCAGGTCGGCGGCGTGCATCAGTTGCGCCGCGATGCGCTCGGCGCCATTGCGGGCGGTGAACGGGTCGGTCAGGCCCGGCCAGGCAATGCGCTCGCCGCTGCGCGACAAAAGCTCGGCCATGGCCAGCGCCAGCACCAGAGCGCGCGACTCCTTGGAAACGCTGGCTCCGGTCGATTTGTAGAGCATGGAAGGCGAGGGGTCGGCCCACAGCCACACCGTATGGGCGGCCTCCCATTCGCGGTCGCGGACATAGGTGTGGTCGTCGCGCGCCGAGCGGCGCCAGTCGATGCGCGAGGAATCGCCTTCGACATAGGGCCGGAACTGCCAAAAATTCTCGCCGATGCCGCGCTTGCGACGGCCATGCCAGCCGGCAATCACCGTGTTGACGATGCGGCGCGCCTCGACCAGCAGGTCCGGCACCAGGGAAGCCCGCAACCGGCCTCTGGCGAGCGCATCGCGCGTCGCTGTCGGTGCCTGCGCTTCACCGATGCGCGCCATCAAATCCCTTTCGCGAGCTTCGCCACGACGTCGCGTACCGTGGTGCCCTCGGCGCGGGCGGCGAAGGTCAGCGCCATGCGGTGCTGCAGCACCGGCTCGGCCAGTGCGCGGACATCGTCGACCGACGGCGCCAGCCGGCCGTCATAGAGGGCGCGGGCGCGGGCGCACAGCGTCAGCGCCTGACTGGCGCGCGGGCCCGGGCCCCAGGCGACGTGCTTGTCGGTATCGGCGTTGCCCTGGCCGGGACGCGCCGAGCGCACCAGCTTGAGGATCGCCTCGACGACGCTTTCAGGCACCGGCATGCGGCGGATGAGCGTCTGGATGTCCTTCAGCCGCGTCGGCTGCAGCACGTTTTCGGCCTTGGCATCCTCGATGCCGGTGGTTTCCAGCAGGATGCGGCGCTCCGCCTCGATCTCGGGGTAAAGGATGTCGACCTGCATCAGGAAGCGGTCGAGCTGAGCCTCGGGCAGCGGATAGGTGCCCTCCTGCTCCAGCGGGTTCTGCGTCGCCAGAACATGGAACGGCGCCGGCAGGTCATGGCGCACGCCGGCAATGGTGACGTGGTATTCCTGCATCGACTGCAGCAGCGCCGACTGGGTGCGCGGCGAGGCGCGGTTGATCTCGTCGGCCATCAGCAGTTGCGCGAAGATCGGTCCGGAAATGAAGCGGAACGAACGCTTGCCGAATTCATCCTGCTCCATCACCTCTGAGCCGAGAATGTCGGATGGCATCAGGTCGGGCGTGAACTGGATGCGGCGCGAATCGAGGCCGAGCACGATGCCCAGCGTTTCGACCAGCTTGGTCTTGGCAAGGCCGGGCACCCCGACCAGCAGTGCATGGCCGCCTGCCAGCAATGCGACGAGCGTGCGCTCGACGACGCTTTCCTGGCCGAAGATGACCCGGCCGACGCCGTCGCGGACCCTCGAAATGTCAGCCAGCGCCTTCTCGGCCTGCGCCACCATGTCCTTTTCGCTGATCGGGCTTTCCTTGATCATAACGCTCATGCAGCATCGATCCTTCTGGTTGGAAATACCGCTTGGCACCTTGGGGGCCGCAGAATGCCGCGATTCGGCCTCGCATGGCGCCTGCAAAGAACTTAAATCACAGACTTAGGCTGACAAGCGGAACAACAGTGACTATTTCGTGACCATGACAGAAGCCGCCGAGCATCGTGAAGAGAGCCTGACGGCCGCGACCGAGGCGCGTGGGCTAGAGGCGCTGGTCTCGCGCGCGACGCGCGCCGGCAAGGGGCCGGCGCCGGTGGAACGCTGGAATCCGGCATTTTGCGGCGATCTCGACATGGAGATCAAGCAGGACGGCACCTGGTTCTATCTGGGAACGCCGATCGGCCGGATGCCGCTGGTGCAGCTTTTCTCCTCGGTGCTGCGCAAGGACGACGACGGCAAGACCTATCTGGTGACGCCGGTGGAAAAGGTCGGCATCCGCGTCGCCGACGCGCCCTTCATCGCCGTCGAGATGGATGTGTCGGGCGCCGGCGACGGGCAAATCATCACCTTTCGTACCAATGTCGGCGATGTGGTCGAGGCTGGGGCGGAGCATCCGCTGCGATTCGTCGACGAGGACGAGACAGGTGGCCTGAAGCCCTATGTGCTGGTGCGCGGGCGGCTGGAAGCGCTGGTGGCGCGGCCAGTGATGTACGAGCTGGTCGAGCACGGCGAAGAGATCGACATCGGCGGCAAGACGATGTTTGCCGTCCGTTCCAAAGGCGAGGTCTATCCGATCATGCCGGCTGAGAAACTGAAACGGCTGAGCGCATGATGGACCGCCTATGATGGATCAGGTGACGCCGGTGCCATTTTCCGCCGCCGAGTTTCGCCAGCGCGTCGTGGCGCAGCCGCAGGCGCATGCCGGTGACGATTTTGGCGACCACCGCTTCAATCCGGGTCATCCCAGGCTGAAACTGGCCAAGGCGCTGCGCGATGCCGCCGTGCTGATCCCGGTGGTCGACCATGGCCACGAGGCCACGGTCCTTTTGACCCGGCGGGCGGAAAAGCTGCGCAACCATTCGGGGCAGGTGGCTTTCCCCGGCGGAACCATCGATCCAACCGATGTGAGCCCGGAAGCGGCGGCATTGCGCGAGACGTTCGAGGAGATCGGTCTCGATGGGGATCATATCGAGATCCTCGGCCGCATGCCGGACTACGTCTCCGGCAGCGGCTATCGCATCGCCCCGGTGCTCGGGATTGTGCGGCCCGGTTTCAGCCTGACGCTGAATTCCGACGAAGTCGATGCCGTCTTCGAGGTGCCGCTGGGCTTTCTGATGGACCCCGCCAACCACACCAGGGACAGCCGCATGTGGAACGACCTCGAATGGTTCTTTTACGAGATGCCCTATGGCGGCCAGCGCATCTGGGGCGTTACTGCGGGCATCATCCGAACGCTTTATGAAAGGCTCTATTCGTGAGCGATCCGGTGTCGATCGCGGGCAAGGCCGGCTGGCTCGACGAAAGCCACTTGCAGCGCCTCCTCGCCGCGCTGACCGACGGTGGCGAGGAGGCGCGTGTCGCCGGCGGTGCCGTGCGCAATGCGCTTATCGGACAGCCGGTTGCCGACATCGACATCGCCACCACCACAGTGCCCGAGGAAACCATCCGGCGCGCCGAGGCGGCAGGCTTCAAGACGGTGCCGACCGGCATCGAGCATGGCACCGTCACCGCGGTCGCCCACGGCAAGGCCTATGAAATCACCACGCTTCGTGCCGATATCGAAACCGACGGCCGCCGCGCCAAAGTGTCGTTCGGCCGCGACTGGAAAGCCGACGCGGAGCGGCGCGATTTCACCATCAATGCACTCTACGCCGAAGCTGACGGAACTGTCGTCGATCTGGTCGGCGGTATCGCCGATATCGAAGCGCGGCGGCTGCGCTTCATCGGCGATCCGGAAGCGCGCATCCGCGAGGATTATCTGCGCATCCTGCGTTTCTTCCGCTTTTTCGCCTGGTATGGGGACGGCAGGCCGGATGCCGAAGGGTTGAAGGCTTGCGCCCGGCTGAAGCAGGGGCTCGACCAGCTCTCGGTCGAGCGCGTCTGGTGGGAGTTGAAGAAATTGCTGTCAGCGCCAGATCCGTCGCGGGCGCTGCTGTGGATGCGCCAGGCCGGCGTTCTGACCGGCGTTTTGCCGGA
Organism: Mesorhizobium sp. M0960; assembly: GCF_040319055.1. NCBI lineage: Bacteria > Pseudomonadati > Pseudomonadota > Alphaproteobacteria > Hyphomicrobiales > Phyllobacteriaceae > Mesorhizobium > Mesorhizobium sp. M0960. The sequence continues at coordinate 94,848 of NZ_JAMYNN010000017.1, forward strand.
AAGCGAGAAATGGGGCATTGATGCCATCCACGGGCTGACCAAGACCGAGAAGGATCTGGCCTGGGCGCCGGACCCGCTGCTCAGGCTGGAAGCCATCGTGCCGCCGGATGCCGCGCGCATGAAAACGCTTGCCGAGAGATTGAGGCTTTCCGTGAGCGAGGCAAGCCGCCTGCGGTACTGGGCGATGACAGCTGCCATCGATCCGAAAACAACCGAAGGAGAGTTGGCGAAAAAGCTCTATTCTGGCGACCGCCAAGGCTTTGTCGATCGGTTGCGGCTGTCGCTCGCTTCCGCTCGAGCCCGCGCGGTCGAAGACAATGACGCACTGCTCGAAGCCGGCGGCTTCTCGCGCCTGCTTGCCTTCGCCGCAAAATGGCAAAGCCCTGTTTTTCCGATCAAGGGCGCCGATCTGACGACACTTGGCGCCTCACCGGGGCCGAAGCTTGGTGCAACGTTGAAGAATCTTGAAAAGGAATGGGTCGAGTCCGGTTTTGCGCTTGATCGCGGCGCGCTGCTCAAGCGCGCCGCAGAGGCACTCCAATCCTAACCATCACGCTGCGTCGCGGACCTTTTCGATGCGCGAGCGGATCGCCTCGATCATCGTCTCGCGGATCACCGTCTCGCCATGCGTCTCGCGCAGATGCTCGACGGCACGACGCATGACCTCTGCCTCCTCCTCGGCGCGTGTGTGCCACTCGCAGCCGGGTACGAGCGACCCGCAATGGAATTCCTTCATCGGCTTCTCCTCATTTCCTCCTTGGAGCGCCGCGCAGCGCACTGACACGGAAGCTCCAGACCTTTGATCTCGCGCATGATCTCGAAACCGGGTTCCGGCATTCGGGTTATACGCTGGCCAGCTAAGCATAACACGATCGAACGGTTTTGGTTGCCTTAGAGCGCCGCGCGTCCAAGCCGACAAGCGGCGTTCTAGTGTACGGGTTTGCGAAAAGGCGGAGCATCGCTGCTCCGCCCTCTACGCTACCTCCGAGGCAAGACGTTGTCTTGCTCCAGCGGGCAGGCCATCACTTCACGATCTTGACTGCCTCGGCAATTTTGTCCTTGCCGCTCATATCCCACGTGACGCGGACCTTTTCGCCGACCTTCAGGCCAGGATCCTTGAAGGTCTGGGGCAACGTAAAGGTGGCTCCGTTATCCAGAACTAGGCTCATCGCCGTTCCATCAAAGCTTTTGATCGTGCCGGTGGTGTGCTTGACCGCGGCGAATGCGGCGGTACCAGAGGCGAGAACGGCAGCAGCGGCTGCGGTCATAATAAGCTTGCGCATGGCATGCTCTCCTGGAAAATGCGGGCACCTGCTTGGGAGAGGTACCCCACTTAATCATGGGCCGTCCGGTCACGTCGGGTCGCAGCTCTCGGGGGGTAAGAACCGCCGGCGTTTCCCGGCCCGACGCGACAAATAGCCCAATCTTTTCAATAGAATATTAGACGAAAAAGATATTTTCTGGTGCGCGTTGCGCCACATTCGCCGTCAAATTCTGGGGATTTGGACCCGATTGCGGCTCACGTTGCGCTCACCGAGATTTTACGGCCATTTCACCTCAGGCGGCAGGCTGGACAGGATCGACGCGACATTGCCGCCGGTCTTCAGCCCGAAGATGGTGCCGCGATCGTGAAGCAAGTTGAATTCGACATAGCGGCCGCGACGGATGAGCTGCTCGTCACGGTCGCCATCGGTCCAGTTATCATTGAAGTTGGCGCGCACCAGATGTCTGTAGACGACGAGAAAAGATCGCCCAACGTCCTGGACGAAGTTGAAATCGGCGTCCCAGCCGCCTTTGTCCTCGCCCGAATGCAGCCAGTCGAAGAAGATACCGCCGGTGCCGCGTGGCTCGTCGCGGTGCGGCAGGTAGAAGTACTCGTCGCACCAGGCCTTGAATTTCGCGTAGTCGGCGATCGCCGCGTTCTTCTCGCAGGCAAATTGCATCGCCCTGTGGAAGGCGATCGTGTCGGGGTCGTCCTGGCTGCGGCGGCGGTCGAGCACCGGTGTCAGGTCGGCGCCGCCGCCGAACCACTGGCGCGAGGTGACGACCATGCGCGTGTTCATATGCACGGCCGGCACGTTGGGGTTCCACGGATGGGCGATCAGCGAAATGCCGCTCGCCCAGAAGGACGGGTCCTCTTCGGCGCCCGGCATCTGCTTCCTGAATTTGGGCGAGAACTCGCCATGGACGGTCGAGGTGTGGACGCCGACCTTCTCGAAGACGCGGCCGTGCATCATCGACATGATGCCGCCGCCGCCCTTGCCGGCATCGCGTTGCCACGGCGTCTTTTCGAAGCGACCGGGCGACCAGCTGGCCTGCGGCCCCTGCAGGTCCTGCTCGATCTGCTCGAAGCTGGCGCAGATGCGCTCGCGCAACGTCTCGAACCACAGCCGTGCCTTCATCTTCTTCTGTTCGATGTCGGCTGGCAGCCCCGCCGGTATCTCGGGTCGTTGCAAATCCTGTCTCCGGTTGCGGGGCGTACCCCGACAAATGACTCGTCTTTTCCGGCCGCGATCCCTAATCTCTTAGGTGCAAGGGTCAAGTGTTAATGGAGTTCTTTCGTGCGCACCCCGGCAAGACCGCCGCTGGATGGCCTGAAGAAGAGGCTCGACCGTTCACGCGCCGAGAACGCGCGCATGCCGCGCGACGGCTTCCTGCGCGAGACCTTCGTGCTGCCGCGCTCCGACGCGCGCCTCAAGGCGAAAGAGTGGTTCGAGCGTTTTCCCAAGCAGGCCTATTGGACAGAGATCGAAAGCTGGTTCGAGCGGCCGGGCGACGTCATCGAATTCACCATCAGGCGGCTGCCGGCGGCGGATTAACGCTCGATCAACAGCCGTCTCGCTCCCGGCCCCCGGGTGCTCAGCCGATCGCCCTTGTTCCGCAGCGGGCATTTGTCAATCGACATGCAGCCGCAGCCGATGCAGTCCGTCAGCCCGTCGCGCAGCTTCTTGAGCTGGGCAATCTTCTGGTCGAGTTCGTCGCGCCAAGCCGTCGACAGCAGATTCCAGTCCTCGCGCGTCGGCGTTCGGCCTTCAGGCAGTGATCGAAGTGCTGTGCCGATCTCGGCCAACGAAATGCCGACCTCCTGCGCCACCTTTATGATCGCCACACGCCTCAGCACGTCGCGGCCGTAGCGCCGCTGATTACCGGCGGTACGGTGGCTGCGGATCAGCCCGCGCGCTTCGTAGAAATGCAGCGCCGACACCGCGACGCCGCTGCGCATCGCCACCTGGCCGACTGTTAATTCCGTTGCCGCAGCCATCTCCGATTTTCCGCTTGACCTCAAGTTAAGTTGAGCTTGTAACGAAGAAATTCTGGATAGGCAAACCGCAGGAGAAGGCGATGTGCGCCTGGGTTAGAATGACAAGCGAGGGCGCAGTCGTCGACCAGAAAGCGGCCGTACTCGCCGCGCGCGCCGACGGTCTGCAAATCCTATCCAAGCTGCCGCATCGCCTCGCCGGCCACCATGGCGACGGAAAGCGCGACGTTGATGCTGCGCGCGGTGCCCTGCATCGGGATGGTAAGTCGCGCATCCGCCGCCTCGTGGACATGATCCGGAACGCCTGCGGATTCGCGGCCGAACAGAAGAACGTCGGCGCCGGTGAAGACGAAATCCGTATAGGCGCTCGCGGCTTTGGTCGACAGCAGCACCAGCCGCCGCGCTTCGCCTTTGCGCCAGTCCTCGAAGGCGTGCCAGTCGACATGCCGGGTCAGCGCCGCCATTTCGAGATAGTCCATGCCGGCCCGTTTCAGCGCCCGGTCGGAGAGCGGGAAGCCGGTCGGTTCGATGATGTCGACCCCAAGGCCGAGGCAAGCGGCGAAGCGCAGGATAGTCCCGGTATTGCCGGCGATATCCGGCTGGTAGAGCGCAATGCGGAGACGGTCGTTCATTTCCGCGTCTTTCTAATAAGTGGCAGATCAGCCACAGAGCTCTCGCGGTTTTGGAAATTCCTGGACTGGCGGGTGGTCATTTTCTGCGAAGTCGGTTATACGGCCAGCATTGTCAACCCGAACCGATGAAGGGGTAATTCATGATGGCCATGCACATCCACCACCCCTCTCGTGGGCTTACCAGCCCGACGGCGGTTTCGGTACGACGATTCTCCTGAACTTCTAGACTTCAATCGCACCGATTCCCGCCGAAACCTTTTTCGGCCTTCGAAGGAATCCGGCGATGTTTTTCAAGCTGTCGAAGGGGCTGAACGCCCCACCTGAACGTGCTTCGACCGATATCACCCTTGCCGCGCGGCGCGTGCCCACGGTCCGGGTTGGTTCACCCTTCTATCTGCATCTTCAACTGGAGGACGGACCGATGTTCGATCCCTGTAGAATACCCGGCTCAAGAAGCCTGCACGAGCGCAAAACCGCGACTTGGGCGCTTTTAATCGGCGAGACCTACTCGTCGGCGGTTCACGCCGAGACCCGCCAGCGTCCGCATCGCGGCATGCTGCCGGACGTCGATTTCTCGCATGCCGTTCCGGACTATAGCCGGCCGTCGCTGGTGCGCCGGATCATCAGGCTCATCCGGCCTGGTGCAAAAACCGGCGCGAAAATCCGGATCGTCAAAACGTCGTCAGCATCGTCAAACGAAACTGTCGGCGAAAGGCCCGCGACAACCTATATAGCCCGAAGCAGGACCGGCGAGGCGGACGATTCCGTATCGCCGGTCCTTGACGCCATGCGGTCTGGGCACGTCGTCCGTTCCCGTGCCGCGTGAGCGGAAACAATATTGTGAGCATCACTATGTTTAGCTGGTTTGAAAAAAGACTCGATCCGTTTCCGGCTGCGGAACCGGTCGAGCCGCCGAGGACGCTGATCGCCTTCTGCGTGCATTATACGCGCGGCGCGTGGCCCTACATCGCTCTCGATGCGGTGCTGGTGACGGCCATCGCGCTGGCTGAGGTGTGGATGTTCGGCTTCATGGGCCGGATTGTCGACTGGCTGTCGGCGCAGAATCGCGAGACGTTCCTGCAGACCGAAGGCTTGAAGCTGGCCGGCATGGCCTTCATCGTGGTTTTCGCGCTGCCGGCGACGGTCTGGTTCCATTCGCTCCTCAACCAGCAGACGCTGATGGGCAACTATCCGATGCGTATCCGCTGGCAGGTGCATCGCTATCTGCTCAAGCAGTCGATGAGCTTCTATCAGGACGAGTTCGCCGGACGCATCGCGACCAAGCTGATGCAGACTGCGCTCGCGGTGCGCGAATGCGTCATCAAGCTCATCGACGTGCTCAATTATATCGTCGTCTATTTTCTCGGCATGCTGTTCATCGTCGGCTCGGCAGACTGGCGGCTGGCGGCGCCGCTTGCCGTCTGGCTTGCCGGCTATGTCCTGCTCTTGCGCTATTTTATCCCGCGGCTGGGCAAGGTCGGTGAGGAGCAGGCCAATGCGCGCTCGACCATGACCGGCCGTGTCGTCGACAGCTACTCCAACATCCAGACGGTCAAGCTGTTCTCGCATGCGCGGCGCGAAGCGTCCTTCGCCCGGGAAGGCATGGCCGGCTTTCTCGATACCGTCTATCGGTCGATGCGGCTGGTGACGCAGCTCTACGGCCTGCTCTACATCCTGAATTCGCTGCTGTTGTTTTCGGTCACGGCGATCTCGCTGTGGCTGTGGCTCGGCCAGGCCGTGACGATCGGCGCCGTCGCCCTAGTCATCGGCCTCGTGCTTCGGCTGTGGGGCATGTCGCAATGGATCATGTGGGAGATGTCCACGCTGTTCGAGAATATCGGCACGGTGCAAGACGGCATCAGCTCGATCTCGCTGCCCCGCCTCGTCGAAGACAGGCCTGGGGCCAAGGATATTGCCGTGACCAAGGGCGAGATCCGTTTTGAGGACATCCGCTTCCACTACGGCAAGCAGAAGGGCGTGATCGAAAGCCTGTCGCTGACGGTGAAGCCGGGCGAGAAGGTCGGCATCGTCGGCCGTTCGGGTGCCGGCAAGTCGACGCTGGTCAATCTTCTGTTGCGCTTCTACGACCTTGAAAGCGGCAAGATCCTGATCGACGGCCAGGACATCGCGGCGGTGACGCAGGACTCGCTGCGCGCCCAGATCGGCATGGTCACGCAGGACACCTCGCTGCTGCATCGTTCGGTGCGCGAGAACATCCTCTATGGCCGGCCGGACGCCAGTGACGAGATGCTGGTCGAGGCGGCACGCCGCGCCGAAGCGCTTGATTTCATATCAGGGCTTTCGGACGCCGGTGGCCGCAAGAATTTCGACGCGCATGTCGGCGATCGCGGCGTCAAATTGTCCGGCGGCCAGCGGCAACGCATTGCCATTGCCCGCGTTATGCTGAAGGACGCGCCGATCCTCATTCTCGACGAGGCGACGTCCGCGCTCGATTCCGAGGCCGAGGCGGCCATCCAGGAGAACCTCTACAAACTGATGCAAGGCAAGACCGTCATCGCCATCGCGCACCGGCTGTCGACGATCGCCGCCATGGACCGGCTCGTCGTCATGGACAAGGGCCGCGTCATCGAAGAAGGTTCGCATGAGGAACTCGTTGCCAGCGGCGGGCTCTACGCCCAGCTCTGGCAGCGCCAGTCGGGCGGCTTCCTGCTCGACGACGGCCCCTCTGCCAACGATGCAGCCGCCAACGATGCACTCGCCAAGGGTGAAGCCGCCGAATGATGACTGCCATCTACCGCTGGTTCGAGAACTGGGTCTATCCGTTCCGGGAGCCCGCGGACCTTCGGCCACCTGCCGGCGTCAGGGGTTTCCTCTGGCACTATGTCGGGCAGGCGAAGATCGCTTTCTTCGCCATGCTGGTGATCGGCGGCATCGCGCCGTTGGTCGAGGCCGGACTGTTCTACTTCGTCGGGCGGCTGGTCGACATCCTCGACCAGCTTCCTGGCGAACGTAGCTGGCATGCCTTGTGGACTGCCGCCGGCCCCGAACTTGTCTTCATGATCGCCGTGGTGCTGGTCATCCGCACCATCGTCGTCGGCCTGTCGGCGCTGGTCGACGAGCAGACGATCACGCCGGGTTTCTATAATCTGGTGCGCTGGCAGGCGCATCGCCATGTGTCGCGCCAGTCCTACGCCTTCTTCCAGAACGATTTTGCCGGACGTATCGCGACCAAGGTCTGGCAGGCGGGGCAGGCGACCGGCGATCTGATGGAAAGCTTCATCGAGGTCGTCTGGTTCATGGTCGTCTATACGGTGACGACGCTGGCGCTGGTCGCCGGGCTCGATCTCAGGCTGGCGGTGCTGGTGGTGATCTGGATCTCAGCCTTCGGCCTGCTGGCCAGACGCTATTTGCCGGCGATCCGCAAGCATGCCGAGGCCACCGCCGAAGCCGGCTCGATGATCACCGGCCGCATCGTCGATTCCTATTCGAACGTGCAGACGCTGAAGCTGTTCTCGCCCGATGGCGACGACCGCTATATCAGGAACGGCTTCGACATCTATCTCGACGCGCTGCGCCCGTTCACCCGCCGGCTGACCGGCGTGCGCATGGCGCTAACCATGCTGTCGGGGATCATGATCACGGCGATCGCCTGCTTTGCCGTCTATCTCTGGGTCGAAGGCTCGATCACCGTCGGCGCCGTCGCCTTCACGCTGTCCTTGGTGCTGCGGCTGAACATGCTGCTCGGCCGGCTGATGATGCAGCTCAACAGTATTTTGCGGAACCTCGGCGTGCTGGAAAACTCGAAGGCGCTGATCTCGAAGCCGCTCGGCCTGACCGATGCGCCCGACGCGAAAGAGCTTCTCGTTGGCGGTGGGCGCATCGACGTCAGAAACGTCGAGTTCCATTACGGCAAGGGGTCCGGCGTGCTCAACGGCATCGACCTCGTGGTGCGGCCGGGTGAAAAGGTCGGACTGGTCGGGCCGTCCGGCGCAGGCAAGACGACGCTGGTCAACCTGATCCTGCGCCTCTACGACCTCGAGAGCGGCAAGATCACCATTGACGGGCAGGACGTCTCCAGGGTCACGCAGAATTCGCTGCGCGCTAATATCGGCGTCGTCAGCCAGGATACGGCACTTTTCCACCGTTCCTTGCGCGACAACATCAAGCTCGGCATGTCGGAAGCAACCGACGCCGAGGTGATCGCGGCAGCGGAGAAGGCCGAGGCGCAGGAGTTCATCCTCGGCCTGCGCGACAGTCGCGATCGTACTGGCTATGAAGCCTTTGTCGGCGAGCGCGGCGTCAAGCTCTCGGGCGGCCAGCGCCAGCGCGTGGCGATCGCCCGCGTCTTCCTCAAGGACGCACCGATCCTGGTGCTCGATGAGGCGACCTCGGCGCTCGATTCCGACATCGAGGCGGCAATCCAGGAGAATCTGGCAAGGCTGATGGAAGGCAAGACAGTCATCGCCATCGCGCACCGGCTGTCGACCATCGCGGCACTCGACCGGCTGGTGGTGCTCGACGAGGGCCGCATCGTCGAACAAGGCACGCATGACGAACTGGTTGCGCTCGACGGGCTCTATGCACGGCTGTGGAAACGGCAGTCCGGCGGCTTCCTGTTCAACGAAGAGAGCGCGTTGGCCGAGACCCGGCCGGCGGAGTAGTTTTCCATAAACCGGAGTGAGCCATGGCGGTGAGAATGCCATCGAATTTCGGACGGTCCGGCGCGCAGGAGAGCGCGTTGGATCTGCTTGGCCACGAAATCCTCGGCGAAAAGGCGGCAGCGCTCGGCCGCGCCGGCCGGCGCGTCGAGGAAACACTGACGAGGCTGCGCGAGAATGGCGACAGCGACGATCGAGCCCAGCTGCTCAAGGACGCAGCCGAAGCGGTGCACGGCTATTTCATCCAGCGCGAACTCTGCGGCCTGCGCAAGCACGACGCGGTGATCCGGGAATACAATATTCCCAAGGCCGTGCTGGCCAGGCTCGGCGCCAGCGTATGATCCGAACCGGAATCGGTTTGGGAGGCGTTATTCCAGCCACTCGGTGATGAAGCTGCCGTTCTCGTGTATGTCGGTGGTTTCCAGCGGGCCTGGCCCGAGATTGGTGAATTTGTGTGGCGTGTCCGGCGGTACGATCAGGATCTGGCCGGATGTGGCCTCGATCTGCCGGTCGCCGACGGTGAACAGGCCGGTCCCGGTCCGGATGATAAAAATCTCGCAATAGGGATGGCTGTGCAGCCTGGGGCCGCCGCCGATCTCAGGCAGGTAGTTGAAGATCAGGCAGCTGTTGGAGCCGTAGGCGCCGCACTGCAACTCGCCCTGCCAGTGGTCGGGCGCTTCGGCCCATTTGTCGCGGTCTATAACATGCGCCATAGGGCGAGGATAAACCGCGCCAGCGCCCGCTATCGAGGCGAACGCAGTCGTTTGGTTTTCCTGCGATTTTCCAATCATTCCATCGGGCAAATTACGTCCCCGCGACAATCTGCCCTTGTGCCTTCACCCGTCTGGACAAAAACAGGCTTCACGCATAAACCCAAGTCCCAAATGCCGGAGGAATTCGCTAGCCTGTTCGCCATGCGCTGTCGGGCCGGCGCGATTGAGCGGGAACAAGGCTCGGCCGCCGGCATGGAAGAGGCGAAAGGATCAGGCACCCGTGAGCGCAACCGACACCCAGGATCCCAACCGTCGTGATTTTCTCTACGTCGCCACCGGCATGGCCGCGGTGGTCGGCGCGGGCGCCGTCGCTTGGCCGTTCATCGATCAGATGCGTCCGGATGCCTCGACGCTGGCCCTTGCCTCGGTTGAGGTCGACGTCTCTTCGCTGACGCCAGGAATGTCGCTCGTTGTGAAGTGGCGGGGCAAGCCGGTGGTCGTGCGCAACCGCACTGAGCAAGAGATGAAGGACGGCGAGGCGGTCAATCTCGCCGAGCTCAAGGATCCAATTGCCCGCAACGCCAATTTGCCGGCCGACGCGCCGGCGACCGACGCCAACCGCACCACGCCGGGCAAGGAAGCGTGGATGGTGATGGTCCAGGTCTGCACCCATCTCGGCTGCATCCCGCTCGGCCAGGAAGGCGATTTCGGCGGCTGGTTCTGCCCGTGCCACGGTTCCGTATACGACACCGCTGGCCGCATCCGGAAGGGGCCGGCACCCGAGAACATGGCGGTACCGGTGTTCCAGTTTATTTCCGACACCAAGATCCGTATCGGCTGAGGCAAGGGATATTTCGATGAGCGAGGGACACTCGACCTATACGCCCAAGACCGGCATCGGACGCTGGTTCGATTCGCGCATGCCCCTGCCGCGGCTGGTCTATGACAGCTTCATCGCCTATCCGGTGCCGCGCAATTTGAATTATGCCTGGACCTTCGGCGGCATCCTCGCGCTCATGCTGGCGGCGCAGATCCTGACGGGTATCGTGCTGGCCATGCACTACGCGGCCGACAGCACTCTCGCCTTCGATTCGGTCGAGAAGATCATGCGCGACGTGAATTCGGGCTGGCTGCTGCGCTACCTGCATTCGAACGGCGCGTCGTTCTTCTTCGTCGCCGTCTACATCCATATTTTCCGTGGCCTCTACTACGGCTCCTACAAGGCGCCGCGCGAGCTGCTGTGGATCCTCGGCTGCATCATCTACCTGCTGATGATGGCGACCGGGTTCATGGGCTATGTGCTGCCCTGGGGCCAGATGAGCTTCTGGGGCGCCACCGTCATCACCGGCTTCTTCACCGCCATACCGCTGGTTGGCGACTGGATCCAGCAGCTTCTCCTTGGCGGCTTCGCGGTCGACAATCCGACGCTGAACCGCTTCTTTGCGCTGCATTACCTGCTGCCGTTCATGATCGCCGGCGTCGTCGTGCTGCATATCTGGGCGCTTCATGTCGTTGGCCAGAACAATCCGACCGGCATCGAGGTCAAATCGAAGACCGACACGCTCGCCTTCACGCCTTACGCGACCATCAAGGACGGGTTCGGCATGATCGTGTTCCTGTTCTTCTTCGCCTATTTCGTCTTCTACCTGCCGAACTATCTCGGCCATCCGGACAATTACACCGTGGCCAACCCGCTGAAGACGCCGGCCCACATCGTGCCGGAATGGTACTTCCTGCCGTTCTACGCGATCCTGCGCGCCATCACCTTCAATATCGGGCCCATCAACTCCAAACTCGGCGGCGTGCTCTGCATGTTCGGCGCGATTGTAATGCTGTTCCTGGTGCCGTGGCTCGACACCTCGAAGGTGCGCTCGGCTGTCTACCGGCCCTGGTACAAGCTGTTCTTCTGGCTGTTCATGGCCGACGCCATCCTGCTCGGCTGGCTGGGCTCGCAGCCGGCCGAGGGCAGCTATGTGTTCATGGCGCAGATGGCGACGCTGTTCTACTTCGCCTTCTTCCTGGTAGCGCTGCCGGTGCTTGGACTGATCGAGACGCCGCGGCGGCTGCCGAATTCGATCACCGAGGCGGTGCTCGAGAAGAACAAGGGTGGCGGTGGACATCCTGCCGGCGCCACGGCCGCGCCGGAAACCAAAGGCTGACATGATCCCGAAAAGTGGAAACCGGTTTTCGGACAAGATCATGCTCGGGACGATGACCGCGCGTCAGAGAATCTCAAGGGGATATGGCATGAAGAAGATTCTCGCCTCGTTGGCGCTGCTTGGCCTTGTGGCCGCGGGCATTGGGGCCACAGGCACTGGAGCGAGCGCCCAGGAAGAGGCGCACAATGAGGCGGCGCCGACGCATTTCCCGATTGACGAACCGAAGGAAATGGACTGGAGCTTCGCCGGGCCATTCGGCACCTACGACAAGGCCCAGCTGCAGCGCGGGCTCAAGGTCTACAAGGAAGTCTGCTCGGCCTGCCATTCGATGAATTTGGTGGCGTTCCGTACGCTGGAAGGCCTTGGCTATTCGGATGCGCAGATCAAGACGCTGGCGGCCGAATATACGATCCATGACGGCCCGAACGATGCCGGCGACATGTTCGATCGTCCCGGCAAGCCGTCCGACCATTTTCCGCCGCCGTTCCCCAACGAGGAAGCGGCGGCGGCGGCCAATGGCGGTGCAGCACCGCCCGACATGTCGCTGCTGGCCAAGGCGCGCGGCGTCGAGCGCGGCTTCCCGCGCTTCGTGTTCGACATCTTTACGCAATATGCCCAGGGCGGCCCCGACTACATCCACTCGCTGCTGACCGGGTACGACCAACAGCCGCCGGCGGGCATGGTCATACCAGAAGGCACGCACTACAATCCGTACTTCCTGTCCGGCGTGTCGCTGAAGATGCCGAAGCCGCTCTCCGACGGCCAGGTTACCTATGATGACGGGGCGCCGCAGACGGTCGACCAGTATTCTCGCGACGTGTCGGCCTTCCTGATGTGGGCGGCAGAACCGCACCTCGAGGACCGCAAGAAGACCGGCTTTCGCGTACTGGTCTTCCTGCTGCTGTTCGGCGCACTGGTCTACCTGACCAAGCGCAAGGTGTGGGCCGGCGTGGCGCACTGAGCCCTACGATATAAGAGAATGCGAGGGCGTCGAAAGGCGCCCTTTTCATTGCAGGCATGTCGATTCATCGCAGCCGGCGCTGAACAAGGCCCTTTGCCGGACAATTTTCCGTCAGGCGTCACATGGCGGTAGCCGGACTTGGCTGCACCGGGTTACGATTGGCCAATTCCTTTCACGTCTTTAGCCGAATCTGAATGGCCCGGAGAGCCGCTTGATGAAGTCCTCGCTCGAAGAGACGCTGCTTGCCGCGATCCGCACCATTCCGGATTATCCCAAGCCGGGCATCCTGTTTCGCGACATCACCACGCTGCTCGGCAATGCGCGGGCCTTCCGCCGCGCGATCGACGAACTGGTGCACCCCTATGCCGGCCTGAAGATCGACAAGATCGCCGGCATCGAGGCGCGCGGCTTCATCCTCGGCGGCGCCATCGCCCACCAGCTCTCAGCCGGCTTCGTGCCGATCCGCAAGAAGGGCAAGTTGCCTTACGAGACGGTGCGCGTCGCCTACAGCCTGGAATACGGGCTGGACGAGATGGAGATGCACAAGGACGGTGTTTCTCCGGGCGAGAAGGTAATCCTCGTCGACGATTTGATCGCCACCGGCGGCACGGCGGAGGCGGCCGTCAAGCTATTGCGGCAGATCGGCGCCGACATTCTCGCCGCCTGCTTCGTCATCGACCTGCCGGACCTTGGCGGCCGCGAGAGGTTAGAGGGGCTCGGCGTGCCGGTGAGGACGCTGATCGGGTTTGAGGGGCATTGAGCGTTTCTTCCTTCTCCCCCGTGGCAGAAGGGAAGAATTCCGCTCACCCCACCTTCACCAGCACGGCACTTTCGAATTCGATGACTTTGTCGCCCGTCGAATCGAAGGCCTCTGAGCGGAGCGTCAGCAGCCGCCAGCCCGGTCGCGAGGAAATGGGGCGGTGGGCCAGCGCCGTGCGGGTGAAAGTCACGGTTTCCCCGGCATAGACAGGTTTGGGCCATTTGAGGTTCTTGAAGCCGGGCGAGGGGCCGAATTCCGGCACCGGCCCGGGGCCGGGCCAGCGGGCGACCTCTGCCTCTATGCCAGCCTGGAGGTTCAATTTCATCCAGGTGGCGGCGGTGTGCCAGCCCGAGGCACAGAGCCCGCCGAATATGCTGTTCCTCGCCGCCTCTTCATCGATGTGGAAAACTTGCGGATCGTATTTGCGGGCGAACGCCTTGATCGCCTCCGGTTCGAATCGATGCGAACCGAGCGTGACGGTGATACCGATGCAGAAGAATTCGTCGAGGCTCACGCACTGCCCTCGCGGGTGAGGAACATGACGGTGTTTTCGAGCTCGAAAACACCTTCGCCGCGCTGGTTGAACAACTCGCTGCGCATGGTCACCAGGCCAAGCCGGGGCTTCGATCTAGACAGGCGCTTGGCAAGGACGGTGGTGCTGCCGCTCAACAGGTCGCCGGCCAGGACCGGCCGTTTCCATTTGACCTGGTCGACGCCTGGCGCGCCCTGGGAGGTCGAGTCGAGCAGGAAGGCATCGCACAGCATGCGCATGAACATGGCGCAGGTGTGCCAACCCGAAGCCGCCAGCCCGCCGAGGATGCTGGCCTTACCCGCAGCCTCGTCGAGATGCATCGCCTGGGCATCGAACTCGCCGGCGAATTCTATGATTTCGGCGGCGCTTACCAGCTTGGTGCCGAGGTCGAGCGAAGCGCCCTCGACAAAATCCTCATAAGCCCAGGTCTTTGCGGTCATGGTCTGGAAATCCTGTTCAGGATTGTACGATCGCTGCGGGTCGGGGTCCCGGATGCAGGCAGCGCGGCATTTGGTCAAGCAATTTCTAGTGCGCCAGCCTGCGGCGCCCAAGCCGCAGCGGAGGTATTGATGACCCTACAGCCAGCCGCGGCGGCGGAAATACCAGAAGGGCAGGATTGCCGAAAGCACCATCATGCCGATGGCGAAGGGATAACCAAAGTGCCATTTGAGCTCGGGGATGATGTCGAAATTCATGCCGTAGATTGAAGCGACAAGCGTCGGCGGCAGGAAGATGACAGCGGCGACGGAGAAGATCTTGATGATGGCGTTCTGCTCGATCGAGATCATGCCGAGCGTCGCGTCGAGCAGGAAGCTGATCTTCTGCGACAGGAACGTGGCGTGGTCGGCGAGCGACAGCACATCGCGCGACAAGGTCTTGATGCGGGCGCGGGTATCCTTGCTCATCCTGGTCTGCGTGGAGGCATGGGCGAGGAAGCCGGCAAGGCGCTGCAGCGAGATCAGGCTGTCGCGGACCGAGGAGGCGAGATCCTCCTTGCGGCCAATGCCTTTCAACAGCTCCTGGAAGTCGCGGTTGCGCTTGGAAACCTTGGTCGAGCGTGCCTCGAAGATGTCGCGCGAGATCGCCTCGACGTCGCGGCCGGCGCGCTCCAGAATGTCGGCGAGGCGGTCGACGATCGCCTCCAGTAGTCCGATCAGGATGGTGTCGCCGCTGGTGCAACCGGTCGCCACCTTCTCGGCGCGCTGCGGAAAGGTCTTAAACGCCTTCGGTTCGTGGTACCGCACGGTGATCAGCCTGCTGCCGGCGAGCACGAAGGTAACCGGCGACATCAACGGATCGTCCACCTCGGTCTGCGCAGGCAGAATGGCGGTCATGAAGTAGGCGCCGTCCTCGACGTAGAGACGGCTCGAGATCTCGATCTCTTCCATCTCTTCGCGGGTCGGAACGGCGATGCCGAGCCAGGTCTCAATTGTCGTCTCTTCTTCCTTTGTCGGGTTGAAGAGGTCGACCCAGACCACAGTGTCGCTGTTCTGCAGGAGATCGTCGACCAGGCGCAGGCGATCATTGTCGACGACGAAGGCCTTGATCATCGCCGGGTCTCCCTTGCTGTTGCCAAAGAGCGTTCGTTGGAGGGGCGCGTCAGTCAGATCGCACGGACACGGGCAGGTGAGGCGCGAGGCCGGTGCAAAGGCCCCTTAGACCCCGCACGACGGCCCGTCAAGCAGCGCAAGAGGCACTGCGACCCCTGCTTTGAAGTTTGGCATCGAGCGGCGGCAATGGTGGCCGCTGGGCTCCCTCGCCTGGTCAGGTGTTGAACTTGAACAGCATGATGTCGCCGTCCTGGACGACATACTCCTTGCCTTCGTCGCGCGCCTTGCCAGCATCCTTAGCCGCCACTTCGCCGCCCAGCCTGACGAAGTCGTCATAGGCGATGGTCTGGGCGCGGATGAAGCCGCGCTCGAAATCGGTGTGGATAACGCCTGCCGCCTGCGGCGCCCTGGCGCCCTTGTTCACGGTCCAGGCGCGTGTCTCCTTCGGCCCGACGGTAAAGTAGGTGATGAGCTGCAGCAGCTCGTAGCCGGCGCGGATGACCTTGTTCAAGCCGGGTTCGTCCAGGCCGAGCGTTGCCAGGAATTCCATTTCCTCTTCGTCCGAGAGCTGGGCGACCTCGGCCTCGATCGCCGCCGAAATCACAACGGTGCGGGCACCTTGCGCGGCCGCCATCTGCTCGACCGCCCTGGTATGGGCGTTGCCGATGGCGGCATCGGCTTCGGCGACGTTGCACACGTAAAGCACCGGGTGCGACGTCAAAAGGTTCAGTCCCTGCAGGATGCGCAGATCCTCAGCCGAGATGCCGTTGAGCAGGATGCGGGCGGGCTTGCCGGCCTGCAGTAGTTCAAGCGCCGCTTCCATCATGGGAAGTACGGTCGCTGCCTCCTTGTCCTTGCCGGCGGCACGCTTGCGGATCTGCACGATGCGGCGCTCGAGGCTGTCGAGGTCGGCAAGCATCAATTCGGTTTCGACGGTCTCGGCATCGGCGACAGGATCGATGCGGCCCTCGACATGGGTGATGTCGTCATCCTCGAAACAGCGCAGCACATGGACGATGGCGTCGACCTCGCGGATGTTGGCGAGGAACTGGTTGCCCAGCCCTTCACCCTTCGAGGCGCCGCGCACCAGGCCGGCAATGTCGACGAACGAGATGCGCGTCGGGATGATCTCCTTCGACTTGCCGATCGCGGCGATCTTCTGCAGGCGCGGGTCGGGCACCGCCACCTCGCCGGTGTTCGGCTCGATGGTGCAGAACGGATAATTGGCGGCCTGTGCCGCCGCCGTCCTGGTCAACGCATTGAAGAGCGTCGACTTGCCGACATTGGGCAAGCCAACGATGCCGCATTTGAAACCCATTTTTGTCTGGTCCTATCGGGAAATCGAAATTTGATCAGGGCTATGGGCGAAAGCGCCGACGATCGTCAAGGCGCAATTCAATTCAGACGCTGCGCGATGTCATCGGTGCCTATCGCCAACGCGTGAACGCCGGACCTGCTCAGTATTTGCAGAAGATGCCAGAACGCGTCGACATCCGCGGTTCCGAAATCGATCGTCAGTTGCCCCTCGAGCAATTGCGCACTGTGAATGATGCTTCCTACGGTCTCCGATGTTTCACGCTCGCCATCGATATCGAACCAGCCGCGAAACCATTCGTCGAAGAGATCGCCGTCAAGCTCATTTACGGGGAATTTGAAATGAACCTCGTCCCACTTGAACGGTGAGATGAGGACATCCATTCCACCGATCCCGGCATGAATATCCGGAGAGAATTTCACATAGGTATCGCTATTGATGAACTGCGGATTTGGCTGTCCGTCATTGCCGACGAAATCAACCGCGATGAGATTTCGATAGAAGGAATCGACGTTCGAAAACTTGACCTCGGTCGCATGCGATCCTTGGCCGTTGCGAGCAAGTTCGCCGGCAGCGGCGACGAAATAATCAACATACTTCTGCCTTACGCGGCGAACCAATTGCTGGACGTCATCCATATTCATGGCTCAGTCCTTGCCGCCAAAAAGCTTCTTCAGCATCGCCGCCATCGGGCCGGTTTTGGGCAGCTTGGCCGCCGGTTGCTGCGGCCGTGCCTGACGGACGTGGCTTTGTGCCTTTGGCGCCTTGGGTGGCGGGCGGTCGTCGTCGTCCGTCGGCGTGAGCTTGTCGCGCAGCGCCAGCGTCACGCGATTCATGAACGAATTGTCGTCGCCCTTGGCAAGCAATCCGGCACCATCGGCGATTGCGTCGAGCAGCACGTCCAGCCATTCGCGGTCGGCCTTGGCGAAATCGCCGAGCACATGGCCATGCACCATTTCCTTGACGCCGGGGTGGCCGACGCCGATGCGCACACGGCGAAAATCCTTGCCGACGTGCTGGTCGAGCGAGCGGATACCGTTGTGGCCGCCGGAGCCGCCACCGACCTTGACCCGCACCTTGCCGGCGGCAAGGTCGATCTCGTCATAAAAGACAGTCAGCGCCGAAGGGCCGAGCTTATAGAAGCGCAAGGCTTCGCCGACCGATTGGCCGGACAGGTTCATGAAGGTCTGCGGCTTGATCAGGATCACCTTGTCGCCGGCAAGCGTGCCTTCGGCGATCAGCCCCTGGAATTTCTTCGACCAGGGCGAAAAGGAATGGCGGCGGGCGATCGCGTCCGCCGCCATGAAGCCGACATTGTGCCGGTTGTTGGCGTATTTCGCGCCCGGATTGCCGAGGCCTGCAAAGACAAGCATCGTCGCCTCCGGGCGGGAAGGGGTTACTTCTCTTCGGCGGCAGGAGCCGCTTCGGGCGCAGCCGCTTCAGTCGTCTCTTCTACGGCCTCCGGCTTCATCGCCGAGGAGCCGGCAATGGTCGCGATGGTGAAGTCACGGTCGGAGATCACCGGCTTGACGCCGGCCGGCAAGGTGACGGCCGAAATGTGGATCGAATCGCCAATATCGGTGCCGGTGAGATCGATGGTGATGAAATCCGGGATCGCATTGGCCGGGCAGTGGAATTCGACCTCGTGGCGCACGATGTTGAGCACGCCGCCGCGCTTGATGCCGGGCGACTTGTCTTCATTGATGAAGTGCACGGGCACGTCGACATTGACTTCGGTGTCCTTGCCGATGCGCAGGAAATCGACATGGACCGGGAAATCCTTGACCGGGTCGAGCTGGAAGTCCTTGGGCAGAACCTGGATCTTGTTGCCGTCGACATCGATCGTGGCGACCGTGGTCAGAAACCCGCCGCCATGGATCTTGTAGTAGATGTCCTTATAGGTCAGCGCAATCGCCAGGGGAGGCTGCTTGTCGCCGTAAATCACTGCAGGCACTTTACCGTTGCGGCGAACTGCACGGGCGGACCCCTTACCGACCTGTTCGCGCGCTTCGGCCTTGAGCTCGTAAGTATCGTGGCTCATGGCATTTCCTTTCGCGTTGTTCTGGAGCGTTCGCGGCCGGCAACGTGCCGGGGCCGTAAACGTCGAAAGCCGACATAGCTAACGCATGACCTGGTCCGAAAACCGGAATCCACTTTTCGGGATCATGCGGGAAGGCGGCCTTCCGCCGCGTTGCCTCCAAGGGTGTCTACGCGGGTGGCGGCTCTATAGCGGAAGGCGGCGCGAGGTGCAAGCGGGGCGGAAGGTGCCCAGGGACGGACCGTGTCCCATCAATGTCAGGCCGGAAACGGCAGTGCCGAAAGCAATGCTGCAATGTACAGTCCGACGCCAAAGGACAGATGGGTCATAAGGCTGCGCAGGCGCGCAGTGCGCGGATTGGGAACTTTCGAAGCCGCGATGCCGATCCCAAAAGCCGGTTGCATCACGAAGAACGGGGCGACGATGGTGCAGACGCCGACCAACAGGGCCGGAAGCACTGTCGGGTGCCGTGCCCAGTCGAGGCTCCACACTCCAATCAGCGCCGCGGCAAATACGATGCCGGTCGCGTAATGTGCGCTCCATCCAATGGCGGTTTCGCCGCGAACGCGAGCAGCTTGCGCGATATTCGCGTGCGCGAAACGGCCACGCGGAAAGTGTCCGATCCAGCGGCCGACCCAGGCGTAATCAAGCGATGGAATCGCGAGCATTCGCTTCAGAAACCATCCCCAAAGGTCCATCAGGGCTGTCGCGCCGATACCAATGACGGCCGCACGGACAACGAACTCCAACATTTTTGCTCTCCTGTTTCACCCGTCAGACATTAACCAATTAGAATCAATCATTCAACATATTGATTGATTGATTGATTAATGCTAGCCAAGTCATATGAAAAGGACGGACGTTCACCACCCGATCTTCGACGAAGTAGCGGATCTCGCCCGCACCTTGGGGCATGCCCACCGGCTGGTTCTGTTGCGTCACATTGCCGATGGCGAACTGGCCGTCGAGCAGCTGACGCAGCTTTCGGGGATCGCATTGGCGAATACGTCGCAGCATCTTCAACATCTCAAGCGAGCGGGCCTGGTGCAGACCCGGCGAGACGGAAAACGCGTTCTGTACCGGCTTGCAGATGGCCCAATCGAAAACGTGTTCGCGGCGCTGCGAAGCCTTGCAAACCATAGACGCGAGCAGATCCGTGAGTTTATCAACGACAGCATTAGCCAGCCGGACAGGCTGGAAAACATCTCGCGCGAGGAACTCGTGCGCCGCATGCGAAACGACGAAGTCGTGCTGCTCGATGTCAGGCCGCAGAACGAATTCGCGACGGGGCATTTGCCGGGTGCGATCAACATTCCCGCTGATGAGCTGGAGCAGCGGCTTGCGGAGCTTCCACGAGAGAAGGTCGTTGTCGCCTATTGTCGTGGGGTCCAGTGCGTTCTGTCGGCCGACGCTTTGGCAATCCTGAGGGCACGAGGCTGGGCCTCGCGCCGGTTCGAAGGCGGCTTGCCCGAGTGGGCAGCTGCAGGCCTGGGTGTAGAGGGAACGAACTACGAAAGCGGCTGACGGCCGCCAAATCAGCGTCGCCGGGCCTGGCCCAAATAACCGCAGCGGGCGATGGCACGGCGGCTGGACGGGCGCGTCGGAAGAGGGGATTCGCTTAGAAACCGAACCCGGGCTTCATCCGACCGTGGTCACCTTCCTCGCTTCCTTCATGTTAGGCAGAAAAACCGTCAGCAGCCCGAGTAGCGGCAAATACGAGCAGACCTGGAAGACGAAATCGATGCCTTTCATGTCGGCGACGACGCCAAGCACGGCGGCCGCGATGCCGCCCATGCCGAAGGCGAAGCCGAAAAAGATGCCGGCGATCATGCCGACCCGGCCGGGCACGAGTTCCTGCGCGAAGACGACGATGTTCGAGAAGGCCGAGGACAGGATCAGGCCAATCAGCACGGTGAGAACCATCGTCCACTCGAAATTGGCATAGGGCAGGGCCAGGGTGAAGGGCAGCACGCCGACGATCGAGAACCAGATCATCGCCTTCTGCCCGTAGCGGTCGCCGAACGGGCCGCCGAGCAGGATGCCCAGGGCCGAGGCGCCGAGGAACAGGAACAGCATGACTTGCGACATCTGGACTGAAACGCCGAATTTATGGATGGAATAGAAGGTATAATAGCTGGCAAGGCTGGAAATATAGGCGTTCTTGGTCAGTACCAGCAGCGTCAGCACCAGCAGCGCTCCCATCACCTTGCGGCGCGGGAAGGGCGAGACGAAGCCTGCCGCCTTGCGGGTGCTCTGCGCGGCACGCAGGCGGCTGTACCAGCCGCCGACCTGCCACAGCACGATGATGCCGATCAGCGAGCCGCCGGCGAACCAGGCGATGCTGGTCTGGCCGAAGGGCACGACGATGAAGGCTGCCAGCAGCGGCCCCATGGCCTGGCCGAAATTGCCGCCGACCTGGAACAGCGACTGTGCCAGGCCGAACCTGCCACCAGAGGCGAAGCGCGCGATGCGCGAGGATTCCGGGTGGAAGATCGCCGAGCCAATGCCAATCAGCGAGGCGCCGATGAGGAGCAGCGAGTAATGTCCAGCATAGGCCAGCACGACCAGGCCGATCAACGAAGAGGCCATGCCGTAGGGCAGCGAATACGGCATCGGCCGCTTGTCGGTAATCATGCCGATCACCGGCTGCAGCAAGGATGCCGTCACCTGGAAGGTGAAAGTCAAAAGGCCGATCTGCCAGAAATCGAGACCGTAATTGTCCTTCAGCAGCGGATAGATCGCCGACAGCAGCGACTGCATGATGTCGTTGATGCAATGGCAGAAGCTCACCGCCAGGATGACGGTGAAGGCCGTCGCCTGAGCTGAAATGTGGCTGGCCGCTGCCGGCTTGGCGTCGGCGGTTGCTGTGGTATCGGTCAAGGCAGGCTCCGTGGTCTTTTTGGCGGGCGCTCCCGCAGGCGGTCTTATGGGCCGGCTGCCTTATACGTTGCTTGTCACGCGACTTCTTTCGTGGTTTGGTCCAATAGTTTCGCAAGTGGGCCATAGCTGATGCCGCATGGCAGGGAAATGTTCAGAGCGGGCGATACCGATCTTGGGCTGTTGCATGAGCGTCGCTGGCAATGGCTGGAGCAGGCCGTCGGGCCGGCGGTGGCGCTGCCGACCGAATATCCGGACGGCTATCACGTGCCGCGGCACCATCACAGCCGCAGCCAGTTGCTGCACGCGCTGGTCGGTGTCGTGCTGGTGACGACGCGGCATGGGCGCTGGATGGTGCCCCCCGACCACGCGATGTGGATCCCAGCCGGCACCGAACACTCGGTTGAGATGCTGGGCGACGTCAGCATGCGCTCCGTCTATGTGATGCCGGAGGCCATTCCCGGCCTGCCGGACGGGTTGCGCGTCGTCGGCATCACCGACCTGATGCACAGCCTGATCGTGGAATCGGAAAAGCTGCCGCAGGGCGCCGAGCTGGAGGGGCGGGGCGGGCTGATCATGAAGCTCCTGCTGCACGAAATCCCGAACCTGCCGCAACGGCCACTCGGACTGCCGTTCCCGTCCGACGCAAGGCTGGCAGCGCTGTGCCGGCGCTTCGTCTCGGCACCGTCACCGCACGCGACGATCGATGAATGGGCCGCTATCGTCGGCATGAGCCGCCGCTCTTTCACCCGCGCCTTTCATCGCCAGACCGGATTGTCGCTGTCGACTTGGCGCCAGCAGGCCTGTCTGTTCGCGGCGCTGCCACGGCTGGCCGACGGTGAGCCGATCACAAGGGTGGCGCTCGATCTCGGCTATGACAGCGTGCCGGCGTTCATCACCATGTTCAAGCGCATGCTGGGAGCCTCGCCACGCGGTTACATGCGCGGCGCCCGTGATGCTGGTGAAGGTGTGCGGCGAATAAGCGGTCCGGCTCGGCCTGAGTCGCAGCCCTAAAGCGCGTCGCGTTCGACCGGTCTCGCTTGTCTTATGACATTCATTGCGAAGAGGCGAGAATGAACCGCTGGGAGAGAGTAGCAGCTCTCTCGTCAGCGGCGAAGGATGGATCGTCGACGCGCTGGCCATTTGAGGGCCGAGCTAAAGTTTGATCACCCTCGTCTTTTCCCGAAGGCCTGAACGGATACACGCAGTTTGAGCTGCGCATGACAAGCAGAGGCACGGCAAAAGATGACAGACATTACCATTGGCGTCGACATCTCGAAAGAGGCGCTGGACGCCTATCGCTTCCCAAGCGGCGAGAGCTGCCGCTTCGACAACACGGCCAAGGGCCACAAGGCGCTGATGCGCTGGATCGGCTCCGGGGTCACCCGGATCGTCTACGAGCCGACGGGACTGTCGGGAATTCTGTGCGCGAGGCCATGATGATGGAAAGGAGAGAATCATCGCATGGCTATTGAGAAGGAACTTCTGGACCAACTGCTTGCCGGCCGCGATCCGAATGAGGTGTTTGCCAAGGACGGATTGCTCGACGACCTGAAGAAGGCGCTTTCGGAACGGATTCTGAACGCTGAACTCGACGAGCACCTTGAGGACGAACGCACCGACGGCAGCGTCAATCGCCGCAACGGCCATTCGCGGAAGTCGGTGCTGACGGGCACGTCGAAGATGACGCTGTCGATCCCGCGCGACCGGGCCGGGACCTTCGATCCGAAGCTGATCGCCAAATACCAGCGCCGTTTTCCCGATTTCGATGACAAGATCATCTCCATGTACGCGCGCGGCATGACAGTGCGCGAGATCCGCGGCCATCTGGAGGAGCTCTACGGCATCGACGTGTCGCCGGACCTGATCTCGGCGGTTACCGATGCGGTCCTGGAGGAAGTGGCCGAGTGGCAGAACCGGCCGCTGGACGCGGTATATCCGCTCGTCTTCTTCGATGCCATACGGGTCAAGATCAGGGACGAGGGCTTCGTCAGGAACAAGGCCGTCTACATCGCGCTCGGCATCCTGCCGGACGGCACGAAGGAGATTCTCGGCATCTGGATCGAGCAGACCGAGGGCGCCAAGTTCTGGCTGCGCGTCATGAACGAGTTGAAGAGCCGTGGCGTCGCCGACGTCCTGATCGCCGTCGTCGACGGCCTCAAGGGCTTCCCCGAGGCGATCAACGCCGTCTTTCCCCAGACTGTCGTCCAGACCTGCATCGTGCACCTGATCCGTCATTCCCTGGAGTTCGTGTCCTGGAAGGACCGCAAGTCCGTCGTGCCGGCGCTGCGCGCGATCTACCGGGCCAAGGACGCCGAAGCCGGCATGAAGGC